>NZ_JBSJQC010000004.1:0-405459 GCF_053663355.1 Bacillus sp. JK106
TGTTATCTAGTTTTGAGAGAACACTCTCAATGGTTTGGTGGCGATAGCGAAGAGGTCACACCCGTTCCCATGCCGAACACGGAAGTTAAGCTCTTCAGCGCCGATGGTAGTCGGGGGTTTCCCCCTGTGAGAGTAGGACGTCGCCAAGCTGTCTTAAACCAGTTCATGATGAACTGGTTTTTTTATATGAAAGATCACATAGATATATAAAGCTAATGCCCTTGAAAGGCATTAGCTTTTTTGTTTACATTGATTTTGCTTTGCTGTTGTGATTTTGAAGATTGTTTGATTTTATTGTCTCGAGCATTCTTAAACTGAACACAATCAGCAGCATAAGGACCATCAGTGCAGTAAACAGCCAGAATGCAGTTTGTGCGGGATATTCATCTAAGCTCCAGCCGACGGCGATCGGAAGGAGTGAACCTCCTAATCCGTTTGAAGCGAGCAGAATACTGGTAGTCGTTTCTGTCTTTCCGGGATAAAAATGATTCGTGATGATTAGGGCTATTGCAAACATGCCTGCCATGAACAGCCCTAAAAAGAAGCAAAGGGCAAAGCCGAACCATACGTTTTTACTTAGTGCCAATACGGTAAGTGCAGCCAGACCTCCAATGCTTATGAGACGAAGATAACGGTGATATGTCAGCTTTTCTGATACCGGGCCTGTTAATAACCTTCCGATGATCATCCCCGTCCAATACACTGTAACTGTTATCGTTGCCAAAGAGTTGGGGATATCCCATTTCTCAGCGAAAATGGAAGGGATAAAATGTACAATTGAAACTTCACTGCCACCATAAAAGAAGAAGTAAGCCCCCGCCAAGGTAATAAAAAGCAATCCGTGTGACTGATAACCGGTGCTTTCTTTTTTAGTGTCATCGGAAGAGACCTCTTTTCGGATGAGAAGCTGATCAATACTGCCGAAACTCATCTGCTTCCATGCGATTAAAAGTGCAAAACTGGATAACCCTAATACTAAAAAAGCAATTGTCCACATGTGGTTGTTGATAAGAAAGCCTGAGAGCAGAGGCATGAAAAGCGCACCTAATCCGTAGGCCACTTCCATCTTGCTCATGGCCACAGCCTGTCTTTCTTTAATAGCGGTGAGGATGATCGTGCCTACACAGGATTCCACCAATCCGGCGCCAAGCCCCGCGATGCTGACGAGAAGAAAGAGCAGCGGCCAGGGCGGCAGGAAGGTGATGAACATTTCACAGCTGATGAGTGCCATGCCAAAGATAACGACGTTTTTGCGCCCAAGCTTTTTCACCATGTAAGGCATTCCGATGACACCGATGAGAAAGCCCATGAACTGAGAGAATACCAATACACCGCCATTACTGTAGCTTTGTGAATAATGTGTGAGTAACTCAGGCAGTACGGCGCCCAGAATAACAAGTGTAAAAGCAATCGATCCATAAGAAAAACAGCTTATCCACAGCAGACGAGTTTTCATCATTTTATCTCCTTATTGGTAAAATAATATTTCTCTCTACTCGTATGACATGACGTTTTTACAAAAAATCCAAGTATTGTTACTATATCACATAACTTTTTCTCGTACATCCCTTATGGTAACGTTAACAAATTGTTAACATTTTTTACAAGAAAGATCGTTGACATTATTTTCAATAATTAATACGATAAAAAGCGAAATTCTAATAATTTCATAGGGGTGGTATTTGTGGGAACGAAGGAAATCACGAATCCAGACAGCTTGTATTACAGTGTTGACGATGTAGTAATGGAGCGCGGAGAAGGGATTTACCTGTACGATCAAGAGGGGAATGAGTACATTGATTGCGCTTCTGCCACATTTAACTTGAATTTAGGATACGGTAACAAAGAAGTCATTGATACGGTTAAAGAACAAGCCGATAAGCTGATCCATGTGACATCATCTTTTCAAACAGACGCCGTAAATAAACTGGCAGAAAAACTAGTAGAAATCGCCCCCGATAATCTCACAAAAGTACACCCTAAAGTCAGCAGCGGTTCCGGTGCAAATGAAGGAGCTATTAAAATGGCTCAGTATTACTCCGGAAAAACCGATGTCATCTCCTTATTTCGAAGCCACCTCGGACAAACGTATATGACTTCCGCTTTGTCCGGCAACTCATTCAGAAAAGAACCTTTCCCGCCGCAAATTTCTTTTGGCCTTCAAGTCCCTGATCCGTATTGCAGCCGCTGTTTTTATAATCAGAAACCTGATTCATGCGGTATGCTGTGTGTAGAAAGAATTAATGATTTTATTGAGTATGCGAGCAATGGAAAAATTGCCGCCATGATTATTGAACCGATATCCGGCAACGGTGGAAACGTCGTTCCGCCTAAAGAGTATTTTAAACAGCTGAGACAGCTTTGTGATGAACACGATATCGCCCTGATTTTTGATGAAATTCAGACCGGGTTCGGACGGACGGGCAAAATGTTTGCCGCGGACCACTTCGATGTGAAACCTAATATGATGACGGTAGCAAAAGGGCTCGGGGGCACAGGCTTCCAAGTCGCCGCCACTCTGACGGAGGACAAGTATACCGGGCTTCCGGGGTATACGCACTCCTTCACGTACGGCTCAAATGTGATGGCCGCCGCTGCCGCGTGTAAAACCATAGATATCATGCAGCGTCCGGGATTTTTGGAAAATGTAACGACGGTCGGTCATTATATTATGGATCGCTTAGAAACGATGAAAGAGGATTTCGCTTTTATTTCTGAGGTAAGAGGCGTCGGTCTTATGATCGGTGTGGAAATTGTCAAAGAGAACAATGAACCGGATGTGGAATTGACCAATTATATTGCCAAACGGGCGATGGATTACGGGCTGATTCTCCGGACATCCCGTTACGGGTTCGGAAATGTATTTAAAATCCGTCCGCCTTTAACCATTACACTTAGTGAAGCCGAAGTGCTCTGCTACAGACTTCGCAAGCTATTGGAGGAAATCAAGTGAGAGACTATATCATTGAGCTTGGACAATTTGTTTATCATAAGGTGAAAAATCAAAAAGGCACGCTGAAAAACCGACTCGTAAACGGCTATTCTCCGGGAGGCGACGCCCAATTTAACATAGACGCCGCTGCTGAGGAGGCGGTGCTGGATTATATTCAAGAAAAGGGCCATCCGGTTGCTTTTTACACGGAGGATGGCGGCCTGAAGCTGATTGGAGAAGATCCGCAATATATTTTAATTGTAGATCCGATAGACGGAACGCGTCCAGCCGCCGCGGGGCTTGAAATGTCGTGTATTTCGATTGCGCTTGCTTCATATAAGCCAAACGCAAAGATTAAGGATATCGAATTTGCTTTTTTGCTTGAATTGAAATCGGGCGCTTATATGTACGGTGATATTTACAGCGATGTCATTCAATTTGAGGGGTATCAGGGAGAATTGCCCAATTTGAGCGGAGTGCGGGATATTAAGAATATGTTTTGGAGCCTTGAATTTAACGGGCATCCGGCGAAGCTGATGACGGACGCATACGGCCATCTGATTGACCAATCGGCTAATAATGGCGGGGTTTTTGTTTTCAACAGCGCTTCTTATTCAATTTCACGAATTATCACGGGGCAAATGGATGCTTATGTGGATATCGGCAATCGTCTGCTGAAAGATGATCCGAAGCTGCTTTCAGATTTTCAGCAGGTCGGGAACGGACAGGTGCTGCATTTGTTTCCTTATGATATTGCCGCAAGCGTCTTTTTGGCGAAGAAAGCGGGAGTGGTCATTACGGATGCATACGGCCGGTCTTTGGACGAAACGCTTCTGACAGATTTAAGTTATCAGAATCAGCAATCATGTATTGCGGCATCAACGAAGGAGCTTCATCAAACATTGTTAGACCAAATCCGCTGGGGCAGAAAGGAAGAGAAATATGAAGGCGTTGGTCTGGACTCCTAATGATAAGCTTGAATATCAAGAGGTGGACGAGCCTCAAATTCGGAAATCCAATGATGTGAAAGTGAAAATTTTCGGCACCGGTATATGCGGAACGGATTTAAATGTGCTGAAAGGAAAAATGAATGCAACCCATCATATGATTATGGGGCATGAATCGGTGGGAGCGGTCGTGGAAATCGGACCGGACGTGACAAATGTAAAAGTCGGAGACCGCGTCGTGATAGATCCTACGCAGTTTTGCGGGAAATGTCATTATTGCCGGAGAGGGCTGACGTGTTATTGCGAAACCTTCGAGGATTGGCAGCTCGGAATCGGGGCGCACGGAACGTTTGCGGAATATTACGTGGGAGAAGACAGGTTCATGTACAGAATTCCGGATTCAATGGAATGGGAGCGGGCCACATTGGTTGAGCCTCTCTCCTGTGTGCTGAATGTTGTGGACAAAGCTTCGATTCAGCCGGAGGACTCGGTCTTGGTTTTGGGGTCCGGACCGATCGGACTGCTTGTGCAAATGATGGTGAAAAAACTGGCGCGATTGACGGTTGCGACTGAAATAGGCAGTTTCCGAAGCGAAGCGGCGAGCCGGATATCGGATTATGTCTACCACCCTGAAGCATTAACCGTGGATGAAGTGAAACGGATTAATCAAGGAAGAAAATTTGATGTGATTTTTGACGCGATCGGCAATCAGCTTGATTGGGCTTATCCTTTTATTGAAAAGGGAGGCAGAATCGTGCCGATGGGCTTTGATGATACGTATGAGATGACAGTCAGGCCGTACCAGCTGCTGTCAAACGGCGTAACGATTGTGGGCACAGGTGAAGCCCGTCAGATCATGGAGGCTGCGTTAGCATGCGCGTCCGACCTTCCGCAGCTCTATGATTTTATTACGGAAAAGACGGAACTGAAGAATTATGAAGAAGCCATTGATCATCTTATGGGCATCGACCCGGTGACAAAAGAAAGAAAGGATATCAGCGCAATAAAAACGATTCTTGTGTCTGATCCGGAACTTTTATAAAAGCGGAAACGGCTCCAGTGAGAGCCGTTTTCTTTTCTTATTTATACGGTCTTGCACATTTCTTTAAAGTTTAATATGATACTCTTTGTTAACCATTCCTTTCCTCAACGACATTATACTCTGAGCGTGTCCCCTTTTTCCCCGTAAGCTTGCCTCATATTCCCCAGATAAAAATCAATGTTTCCAACTGATAAGGTGCGGATTTTTATAGTGAAAAGGAGTCGTTATCATTTGAAAGATTATACGTTACAGCAGCAATGGTTCGGAAATGTCCGTAAAGACATTCTGGCCGGTATTCTGGTTGCTCTCGCTCTGATCCCTGAGGCGATCGGATTTTCAATTATTGCAGGTGTCGATCCGATGGTCGGGCTTTATGCATCATTTTGTATCGCGATTATTATTTCTATCTTCGGCGGCAGACCGGGAATGATTTCAGCCGCTACGGGTTCAATGGCGGTTGTCATGGTGACATTGGTGGCTGATTACGGGCTGCAGTATTTGTTTGCGGCAACCATTTTGACAGGTATTATTCAATTTATTCTTGGTGTCAGTAAGATAGCGAAATTGATGAAATTTATTCCGCGTTCGGTCATGATCGGATTTGTGAATGCTTTGGCGATCTTGATTTTTTCTGCGCAGCTGCCGCAGTTCAAAGGAGCTTCATGGGTCATGTACGCCATGCTTGCCGGATCACTGGCTATCATATATCTTTTGCCGAAGGTTACGACGGCTGTGCCGTCTCCGCTGGTGGCGATTATTGTCATGACGATCATTGCGGTGGTCTTCCATGCGGATGTCCGCACGGTCGGTGATATGGGCGGGATTACAAGTTCACTTCCGCATTTCTTGATACCGGATGTTCCGTGGACGTTTGAGACATTGCGGATTATTTTCCCGTATTCACTGGCGCTGGCATTCGTCGGATTGCTTGAGTCGTTGCTGACGGCCCAGATCATTGACGAAATGACGGATACGGATAGTGATAAGAACAAAGAAAGCCGTGGACAAGGCATCGCCAATATTGTGAACGGATTTTTCGGAGGCATGGCCGGATGCGCCATGATCGGCCAGTCTGTCATTAATACGAAAGCCGGCGGACGCGGCCGGTTGTCGGCTTTTACGGCCGGAGCGTTTTTAATGTTTTTAATTGCCGTATTAAGCGGTATCGTCGTGAAAATTCCGATGGCTGCACTTGTGGCCGTGATGGTTATGGTGTCCATCGGCACGTTCGACTGGTCGTCGATTAAAGGTTTGCGGAAAGCGCCCCTTACTGATTCGATCGTTATGGTTATTACCGTCGTGACAGTCGTTCTGACAAATGATTTATCGAAGGGTGTTTTCGCGGGTGTGCTGCTAAGCGCGATCTTTTTTACGGCGAAAATTTCTAAGCTGAAGATTGTGTCACATTCCGAACAGAAAGATGTCAGAACTTATAAGGTCACGGGACAGATCTTTTTTGCTTCCGTGTCTGAACTGATGAATGCCATCGTTTATGATGAAGACGTGAAGCGGATTGTCATTGATTTGACCGATGCCCATGTGTGGGATGATTCGGGAGCGGCGGCTCTTGAGAAGATTGTCGCCAAATGTAAAGAATACGGAATTCAGGCTGAATTAAAGGGATTAAATCAGAAAAGCCGAGATTTAATGAAACAAATGGCATAGAATTTGTGAAGTCCGGATGAATATATCCGGGCTTTTTTTCGGTTAAATTTGCCGGTGTGCATTGTTATAATGAATGAGACTTGAAAACCGTATATAGGAGACTTGCATATGATGTGGCTTCAGAAGTTGAACCAAGTGTTGGGGAGAATCATGCCGCTTTTGACTCCGTCTAGTGTGGCGGCGGGTGTGCTGTTATCTCAGCATATCAGCTGGATGGCCGGCGCTGTGCCGTGGATATTTGCATTTATTACATTTACGGGCAGTCTGAGTGCCAATTTTCAATCGCTGAAGCGCAGTATCGAGAAGCCGCTCCCGATGATCATGGCATTGTTTGTTCTGCATATTTTCATGCCTGTTTTTGCATGGGGAAGCGGCCATCTGATTTTCAGCGGTGACCCTTTAACTGTGACGGGGCTGATTATGGGTGTGGTGATCCCGACCGGAATTACGAGTTTGATTTGGGCTGCGATGTATAAGGGAAATGTCGGATTGACGCTGTCTATTATCCTGGTTGATACCGTACTTTCTCCTTTTATCGTACCGTTAAGCCTGTCTGTCCTGGCCGGGGCGAATGTTCAGATGGATGTGTGGGGCATGATGAAAGGGCTGGCGGAGATGGTGGTGATTCCGTCCATCGCAGGGATGATGGTCAACCAGTTTTCCCCGCCGGTAAGGACTCAGGCGATAAGCCGGTCATTGTCTCCTTTTTCAAAAATCTGTCTGATGATTGTCATTGCCATTAACAGTTCGGAAATCGCGCCGTATGTCACGCATGTGGATATCAAATTTGCGGGCATCGCTGGCATGGTATTTTTTATTGCCATGACGGGTTATGCCGTGGCTTGGCTGATCGGAAGACTGATGAAGCGGAGCCAGGATGAAATCGTGTCTCTGATTTATACGGGGGGCATGCGCAATATCAGCGCCGGAGCTGTTCTCGCCGTGTCTTTTTTTCCGTCTCAAGTGGCGGTTCCGGTCGTCATCGGGATGCTCTTTCAGCAAATCCTTGCCGCTTTGTTCGGCTATTTGCTGAGACGCTTTGAACTTAAGCCGGTCGTGATCAAGTATGAAAAAAACCGCTCAGCTACGTGAGCGGTTTTTTCCGTACAGCCAGCTTAGTGCTGAATTGAATTGTCGTTTGAACGCTTCTTGATGGTGCACGGCACCCTCTTCGATCGTAAATGAGAGCTGAGATTGAGAAAAGCCTTTTTGCCTCAGGCTTTTGTACACGCCTTTATTTTGTCCGATCATGGTGTTTTGGATGTTACATTTTTGCTCTGCTTCACGGCTGCCGACAGACATATAGATACGCCGCCGTGCCGGCCGCAAAGGTGCGGAGCGGACATAATCTGCTGATTTTTCATACCAGAAGGAACCGGAAATACAGCCGATTCTGCCGAATATTTCAGGCTTTTGCAGCATCGCGTATATCGAAAACAGTCCGCCTAATGACGCGCCGATCAGTCCTCTCGTTTCCGAATGTGCAGAAATGTGATGCATATCTTCAACAGTTGGAATGATGACATTTGTCAGCTCCTCAAGAAAGAGCCTCCCTTTGCCGCCGAAATCATGAAACGCAGGGCTCAGGGAAGGCGCGGGCCACGGTGTGTACTCATCGAGTCTGTCAGCCGGTTTGATGCCGATGAAAATCAATTCGGAAAGTGTTCCGTCTGCAAATTGGAATTCAAGCTTATCTATCTGTTCTAAAAACAAAGATCCTCCGTCAAGTACGTACACACAGGGTAAAGCCCCCGTTTGAACCGAATAGGACGGAGGAAGATACACAGTGCATTCCCTTCCGTTTATCCGGTGTTCTGTAAGGGTGCCTCTCATGCGTCCAGCCCCTTCTTTTGCTTAAACAGAAGAAAAAAGAAATAAGGAACGCCGAGAATCGCAAGAATAATTCCCGCCGGCACTTCTGAAGGCTGAAAGAACAATTTGCCCGCAAAGTCGGCGGATATGACGAGGAGCATACCGACCAGTCCGCTGACCGGTAATGAGTATCTGTGCTCAATGCCGGCGAGCCTGCGGGAAATATGGGGCGCGATCAGTCCGACAAATGCCATGCTGCCCGCTGCGGTTACACATGCGCTGATCAAAGCGATGCAGGCAATGAGTAAAATGGTTTTTTCTTTATTGGTTGAAACACCGAGGCTTTTCACCGTGTCCTCATCGAAACGAATGGTATCCAGCAATGACGTTTTCGCCATAAGAAGAGGAATGAACAAGATCAGCCACGGAAGGATTGCCGTAATGGTCATCCAGTTTGCCGACCAGATGCTGCCGTTTTTCCAAACCATCGCCATCTCATAATCCTGCGGGTCCATTTTTAATGAAAGAAATAAAGACAGCGCGCTGAATCCGGAATTCATGGCGATCCCGACGAGAATAATTCTGCCCGATTCCAGATGCCCCCGGTGCCAGGCGAAAATATAGATCAGCACGGCTGCCATCAATCCTCCGATGAGGCCGAAGACAGGCATACCCATCGCAGAGGCAAGTGCCGTCGCTTCAGATTGTCCCTGAAACAGAAGCATAAACGTGACGATTCCCGCTCCGGCTCCTGCATTAATGCCCAAAATACCGGGATCGGCAAGACCGTTTTTGGTAATGGCCTGAATAACGGCTCCGGCTATCCCCAATCCGAGTCCGATGGCAGCAGCCATGACTATGCGCGGCAGCCTCAGCTGAAACAGCAAAATGTCATATTGCGGATTCGGATGGATGCGGAAAAGCGTACTGAGCAGTTCACCCGGCTTTGCGGAAAAAGAACCGCTTGTCATGCTGAAATAGCTTACGAGCAATATGAGAGCAATCAGAATGATATAAATTCCGGCCATTTTACGCACCACGCTGATCCCCTCCTTTTCTTTTAATCAAATAAAGAAAGAAAGGAACACCGATGATAGAAGTAACTACTTCAATAGGCGTCTCAAACGGGTAATTGATGAATCGGCTGGCAAGATCGCAAAGGGTCAGGAAGACGCCGCCGATGATGCACGCGCATGGGATCAGCCTGCTGTAGTCCGATCCGACGAGAAAACGTGTGATGTGCGGAACGACCAAACCGACAAAGGCAATTTTTCCGGCGAGCGCCACCGAGCTTCCGGTCAATATGACAACGGCTGCCATCGCCATGAGTTTGATGGTTCTTTTCTGCTGTCCCAGACTTTTTGAAATGTCGTCTCCTAATGATACGGCAGTGACCTTTTTGCTGAGAATCATGGCCGTGATGATTCCGATCGCAAAAAATGGGACGGCCAGTTTCAAAAAATCAGGGTTCATTTGATGCAGTCTCGCACTGTACCAAAAACTGAGATCCTGCGAAATTTGAAAATAAATCGAAAGCGCAGCCGACAGACTGCTGAGAAGCATACTGGTTACCGTTCCGATAATGGCAAGCTGCACAGGGGTAAAACCGCCGGGAAGAATGGAGGCCAGCCCGAAAACAAGAGCCGCGCCGAATGCGGAACCGATAAACGAGTATATGATCATTTCAATGGATGTCGATTGAGGGAGCAATACCATGCAAAGGGTGATGATAAAAGCGGAGCCGTCCGACACACCCATGATCGAAGGCGAGGCCAGATAGTTCCGTGTGATTCCCTGCATGAGCGCTCCGGAAACAGCAAGGGCGGCGCCGATAAACATAGCGCCGGCAGCCCTCGGGATTCTTGAATGCCATATGATCTGATGGTCGGTATTCTCCGGATTAAAGTGCAGCAATGCGGAGAACACGGTATGGAAGTCAAGCTGCTTTGCACCGTATAAAACGGAAAGCAGCAGTGACAGAACAATGGCAATCGGTGAAGCAATGATAATAATGTGTGTCCGCCGTTTTGCATACATGTGAAAAACCTACTCTTTATTAGTCTTGAGTCAATTTGTCAGCCGCAACCTGTAAGAAGCTGATTTTACTCCACGCGGTTCCGCCTTGGGCTAATGGATCAATCGTATTGACGTATACATGGTCTTTTTTGACTGCCTTCAGGCTCTTCCAGATCGGATTTTTCTCTAAGTCTTTCAAAGCGTCCGGCTTATCTGCGTTTTCGTCATCAGAAAATTGTACGAAGATATGGTCAGGGTTCATTTCGCTTAATTTTTCAAGAGAAATCAGTTCCTGCGCTTTCGCCGCTTTCACTTCGTCCGGCGCCTTCAGGCCTAAATCACCGTAAAGCGTGGAGTTGAAATAAACTTGCTCAGGATAAATATAAATATTGCCTTGTCTGATTCTGATGACCAGTGCGTTTGACTGTTTCGCTTTGCTGTTGATCTTTGTTTTTGTCTTTTTCAGGTCCTGTTCGTAATCTGCGATGATTTTTTTCGCTTTTTTCTCTTTATCTGTAAGCTGGGCGAGCAGCATCATGTTTTCTTTCCAGTTTGATGAGATATGAGAGACAGGGATGGTTTCAGCGGTGCCGCTCAATTTTTTCAAGGTTTTTTCCGGGAATTTGGTTGATGCCAGAATGACGTCCGGCTGCAGCTCAAGAATTTTTTCCATATTCGGCTGCATTTTTTCTCCCGTTGATACGGATTTATCTGTAATATCTTTAAACAGTTCCGGGAATTTGCCGGAGAAAGAAATTGCTCCTGCCGGATGAACGTCAAGCAATTTGGCGTCCTCCATTGATTCTACGCTGCCTGTAATGGCGATTTTGTCAGTCGGCGCTTTGACTTCATATGTTTTTCCGAGATATTCGATTTTCTTTTTATCTGAAGAAGCGTCCTTTCCTTTACTTGCTGTATCAGATGTTTCTGAGCTTCCGCAAGCCGCGGCCGTGAAAGCCAAAAGCAAAATCATGAAAGCGAATGCCAATTTCTTCATCTATTGTTCCTCCTGTTCAATTGATAACTATTATCAATTGGAATTATAGAGAATGAATAGGGATAAGACCATGGATAATTTCCGGCATTACCATGGACGATCTTCGGATAAAATGGAAATGCTTTGCTCGATCATCCGCTGATGTCCGCTTGGAGAATATTCAATCCACGGGTCAGATGAAATGGGAAACACGCGTTTATTGCTGACGGCACTAAGGTTCTGCCATATCCCGGTCTGCTGAATCCGCTGAAAATAGCGAAGCGTTTCCGGTTCTTTACAAGTGAAAAGCATGATGCAGTCAGCCTGGCAATCCGCCAGCATTTCCAAGGAAATCTTTTCGTCAGGAGCAAAAGATTCCGGTTTTGCGGAGGCAAAGTCTAAATCACCGAAGAAGACTTCCTCAATACTGTTGTTATGGGCGATGTACATATTTTCTTTATATACACGGACAAATAAGAACCGCTGGTGCCGCACGTGTTTAAGAGCATCTTTCGCTGAATGGGCGAGACTTTGATAAGTTTTAAGCCAGTGCCGCGCTTCCTGCTCTTCATTCAGATATGCGGCTGTGCGAAGAAACTGGTCTCTCCAATTCTCTTGAGCCGGAAGGTAAAAAACTTCAGTGATGTCATTCAGGAGCTGTTTTTCTTCTTCACTGACAGAATCGAGACTGAAAATGATGTCCGGGGCAGCTTGAGACAGCGTGTGCAGGTTCTCTTCCCAATTTGCATTATAGCGGTAAGCGCTCAGGTGAACCGGAATATCGGAAGAGAATTGTTTGTAATAATAGGCCGTCCATTTCGGGTGCAGCGCCGCAGCGTAAGGCACGTGATGCAGGGGAATCAGATGCCCCATCGTTTCTTTTCCGTACGCGGCCATTTTTGTGCGCCTTTTTTTCATGTAGCTTGTAGGTGAGCTGCCGGTATGTTTTTTAAAGATGCGGCTGAAATAAAATTCGTCCTGGTAGCCGATTTGATGAGCGATTTCCCGCAGTTTGCAGCTTGCCTTGGCCATCAGTTTTTTCGCATTGGTTATGCGGATGTCTGTGATATATTCAGTTACGCTCTGCCCGTATAGTTTTTTAAAGGTTTCACTGTAATGCTTGGGACTGATTCCCGCCATATGAGCGAGCTGGGTGAGTGTGATTTTTGTGTCGGACTGAGCATGTATGAATTGTTTTGTCTGTTCGATCGCCGCTTTCGTATTATTTTGATGGCATACTTTTGCGGCATAAAGGTCGTACATCAGCTGCTGAAAGTCGGCTGTATATTTCATTTTCTGCAATCCATCCGCCGATCGCACGTTTTCAGAAAGTGATTGAAGCCGGCTTGTCAAATGATCAATCGTTTGTAAATTCATTTGCTGAAGTCCGTGGAAGATGTCTTCCCCGTTATCCGGAAGCATCGCTTCATCATCTGAGGAATAGGAGAAAACACGGAGTCTGACGATATACAAATGGATGCCGCCTGACGATATAGGGGCAATATTGAATGTCTCATCACAAGGACAGATGTAGAGCGTTTCCTTCTGCAGCGGAAAGCTGTCTGTGCCGATATCAATTTGTCCCTCGCCTTTCACATGAAAGATCAATACGGGGGAATCAGTGAGCTGATGCTCTGACAGAAGGTCGGCTGTTTTTTTTACGGAGATGATATCAATGGGCTGAAAGAATAATGTGTTTTTCATGAGAAACCACCTTTTAGGAAACATTCATTTAAATGATAACTGTTATCATTTAAATTGTACCAAATAAATGAATGTTTTCCTATAAAAAGCGGAAATGTGAAATGCGACAAAATGTTACACGTGTAACACGAATGTTGTCAGTATATGAGGTATTGTTTTCTTAGAGTTTTGAATTGGTCCAGCCGGCGTTGATATGTGCCGGTGATGTCTTCAATGGAGGCGCCTTTTTCTATTTTTTTGCGTACCCAGCCGTTACCGATCAGCTTGTCAAAAGAGCCTGTCGGCAAGAATGAAAAGTCATTCGGATATAAGTCATGCATGGTTTTCAGAATGGAGAGCCCTGTTTTTGCCGCTTCAAATGTGTTTCTGTTTGTTACGTAGACTTGTACGCCGTGGCACAGCTTGCCCTGGTGTTTGGAGAAGCTGGGGATGAATGAAGCGGCTCTGAAGGTGACGCCCGGAAGCTTGAGACTGTTCAGGCGTTCTTCGAGCTCGGTGCTTTTCATATAAGGCGCGCCGATAAGTTCAAACGGCTTTGTCGTGCCCCTTCCTTCGGACACGTTTGTGCCTTCGATTAGTCCTGTCGCCGAATATGCGAATATGCTGTCCGGGGTCGGGATATTTGGCGAAGGGAGGACGAACGGCAGACCGGTATCTTCAATCGTCATCGTCCGCTTCCAGCGCTTCATTTTTACGACGGTGAGGTCGGCGCCAATATGAAACTCTTTATTAAATAAAAGAGCAAGCTCACCGATCGTCATGCCGTGCTTCAGCGGGATCGGATACAGTCCGACAAATGAAGCGTAATCCGGTTCAAGAACCGGGCCGTCCGGATTTCGTCCGCCTTGCGGATTCGGCCGGTCCAAGACATAAAAAGGAATGCCTTTTTCTTTGGCCGCTTCCATGGCATAGGCCATTGTATAAATGTACGTGTAGTACCGCGTTCCGACATCCTGAATATCGAAAATCAGCACATCTGTATCTTTCAGCATGTCAGGCGTCGGTTTCCTCGTTTCCCCGTATAGGCTGTAGACAGGAAGCCCTGTTTTTTCGTCTATATAGGATGTGACTTTGTCTCCGGCCTGAGCATCGCCGCGGACACCGTGCTCGGGTCCGAATAATGCCGTCAAATGGATGTCTGGCGCCTCATACAGCACGTCAACGCTGCTTTTCAATGATGCGTTCACACCGGTCGGGTTGGTGATCAGCCCGACCCTTTTTCCCTTCAGTTCCTGTTTATAATCTTTCAGCAGGCGGTCGATTCCTGTTTGGATGCTTGGTTTCTTGGCGGTATGAAGGTTTCTGTCAGAAGCCGCCGAGACTGCCGTCATAGCACTGATGACGACAAGTCCGGCGAGAAGTGCAGCCGTATGTGTTTTCATAATCAGCCCTCCTGTTTAAAGCGGTTTTCCGGTCTTCAGATTGATACCGAAACCATAAGGATACAGTGTCGTTCCCGGATGCGTGACGGAAGGAATGTCAGCGGGCAACCTGCCTTGCGGTGTTGTCTGTCCGAATATCGCTTCAATGCCTGCCGGAATGTTTGGCTGGAGGAATTGTCCGTCTGTATATCCTTTAAAGCCGTAGACTGCGATAAGGGCTTCAGCTTCTTCAAAATTCGCGGCGTCGTAAGGATTACGCAGGCTCATCAGCACAAAGGGTTTTTGGTTCGATTGTGCGGCTTTCATGACGGCCCGCGGAAATGCAGTCGTCCACTTGCCGGGATCTGTGACGGAATCGTCAATCACGCCGTCGTTTACGACAGGGTCATTTTTTACGACATATGAGCCTGTAATCACGTAATCCGCGTCGGATACCAGCTTTTTGTGTTCATCATGAAATGTGCGCTCGGCGAAGTTCATTTTACTGATGGTTACCGGCCGGATTTTTTTCTTCTTGATGAGCTGCCGGATGGTTTGTTCCATTGACGCTGTTTGATCTTCATAAGGAGCGGCAATGAGAACGCGGCTGTTCTTTTTCGGTTTGAATGGGAGCGTGCGGTTTTTGTTTTGTAAGACGGTGACGGATCTTTCCGCGATTTGTTTTTCAGTTTTCAGGTGATTTTTACTGCCGACGGTTTTCTTTGCTTTTGCAATCTTCTTTTTCAGATTTGTCTCTTTCGGTGCGGGATATATCCCTCGTTTTATTTTCAGGGAAATGATGCGTTCAACTGATTTGTTAATTTGCTGAAGCGGAATTTCCCCTTTTTGCACCGCCTGTTTTAAAGCGGAATGAACCCGGGCAAAGCGGTTTTCCGTTTTCAGCGATGTCACTTGGGCCGGCATCAGGGCAATATCGACTCCTGCTTTTACTGCCATGACGACCGCCTCTTCCTGGCCGAAATGATCGGCAATGGCTTTCATATTTAATGCATCCGTAACGATGACGCCGTTAAATCCCATTTCCTCACGGAGAAGATGAGTCATCACTTTTTTCGAGAGTGTGGCGGGTACGAGGATGTCTGAACCGTCCAGCTTGCTTTTATAGGTTGTATCGTCAAAAGCGGGAAATTGCACATGGGCTGTCATGATCATATCAGCTCCGGCCTGAATGGCCTGCCGGAACGGATAAAGTTCAATCTGACGCAGCCTTTCTTGATTGTGGGTGACAAGCGGAAGGCCGTAGTGGCTGTCGACATCCGTGTCGCCGTGTCCCGGGAAATGTTTGACGGCGGAAGCGACATCCTGCTTTTGCTGAGCGTTCATTGAGGCAAGGCCGAGTGAAGCTGTCAGATCACGGTCTGAACTGAACGACCTGACGCCGATGACAGGGTTTCCAGGATTATTATTGATATCGAGAACGGGAGCGAAATTCGTATTAATGCCCAGTGCTTTCAGTTCTTTCCCGATAATGGCGCCGGTCTGGGACGCGTAGGCTGTTTTTCTAGCAGCCCCGAGCGCCATATTGCCTGGGAAATGAGTGCCCTCACCAAGTCTAGTTACGATGCCGCCCTCCTGATCAATGCTTAATAATAGCGGAATGTCAGGGCTCGCCTTTTGAAAGGCATCTGTCAGGCGTACCGTTTGCTCAGTATTTTTTACATTTTCTGAAAAAAAGATAACGCCGCCGAACCGGTACTTTTGAATAAGCCTTGCGACTTCGTCATTCATTTGGGTAAGAGCCTCAGGTGATGACTGCCCCTTTTTTTGCCAATTACGAAAATCAGGCATGAGCATCTGCCCTAATTTTTCATCTAATGTCATACGGGATACCGCTTGTTCCGCCTGTGACGGAATATCCGGTTTTGTCGATGCATGATGCGTGCCGAAAACAATAAACAACAGTAATACAGCTGAGATGAAAAGTTTCATAATGGTGCCCTCCTGCCGTCATAGTTTGGACAAAAGACATGGGTTGTCATTCAATGGCTTCATAAATCGCTTTTATGACGCTGCCGTAGCTTCCGGTCGGGAAAAGATCCCCTTCAAAAACATTCGGGTTTTCACCGGGGCTGACGACGGGGGAATGCTTTTTATTGGTCAAAAGTGCGATCCCCAGCTTATAAGCGGGATCAATAATCGTGATGGTGCCGGTCCATCCCGTATGGCCGTATGCCTGCCTGCTTGCATAAGGTCCGAACATCCACTCCATATCCGGGCTGCCGTTTTTCCGCCAGCCGAGAGCGAATGTCGGATCAGAGGATGCCGCGGTTGTGAACAAATCGGCCGTTCTTTTATTGAAGAGAGAAACATGTTTATAACTGCCGCCGTTCAGCATGACTTGAAGAAGGACGGCCAAATCATCAGCTCTGGAAAACAGCCCGGCGTGACCGGACACCCCTCCCATTGAGTAAAATGCTTTTTCATCGTGAACTTCCCCCTGCAGCGTATACGTCCTGATGTGAGGGAAATGGATGACTCCGTCACGTGTGTTGCCTAAACGTTCAGTAGCTGCGAATGCTTTTTCTTTAAAACCTTTTTGCAGCGGATTGAACAGTGTGTGCGTCAGTTTCAGCGGTTTGTACAGTTCTTGTTCAGCATAGGTATCAAGGGTTTTTCCGGTTATGTTTTCAATGATGCAGCCGAGAAGCATGTAACCGATATCGCTGTATACGTGTTTTGTTCCCGGCTTGTATTCAAGCGGGATTTGGTTGAGAAAACGGATCGTTTTATCCCGTTCTTGTGAATATAAAGGGCCTGCGGTGTCCGGCTGATAGAAATAAAAGCTTGCCGGCAGACCGGATTGATGCTGGAGCACATCGATGACGCGTATGCGGTCTTTTCCTTGAATCGGATCGCTTTTTCTGTCTTTGAAATCAGGAAGGTAAGCCGAGACTTTTTGATACACATCAAGCTTTCCCTGGCTGACGAGTCGCTGTAGTGCAAAATTGGCCGCGTACATTTTTGTATTGGAAGCTAAATCAAACATGGTTGATGTTTTCATTTTTTTCGGACGGGATAAAAGGGTGTTCCCGTCATATTTTTTGCTGTAGCCGTATGCTTTCTTTTTGATCACCCGTCCGTCCTTTACGACGACGAGGACGGCTCCGGGGAATCCTGCTGCGATGTCTTTTTCAATCATTTGATCAACCTTTCTGAGCTTTGCTGCGTCGTATAATTTGGATTGGGCTTCGGCTTTGTGCTGCGGCAGAAAAGAGAGGCTGATGACGATTGTGAGTACGGCGGCTGTCAGTGTTTTCATATTCTGATCCCTCCCGGTTTATTCAAATTCAGCAGCCATGTCATCCTTAAATCCGAACGTATAAGTGAAAACAAAGCCCGCCGCGTAAGAGATGAAGAGACCGATGATATACAAAACGATTTGAGCCGGCTGTACGAGAAACGAGAGCGGAAGGCCGGAGACACCGATTGAAAAAGTAGCCACTTGAAAATGGGCTTGAAAGGCGCCGCCGATTCCCGCCCCTAAACACGCCGTCAAAAACGGCCGGCCGAGCGGGAGCGTGACGCCAAAGATGAGCGGCTCTCCGATTCCGAGCAGACCGGATGGAAGTCCGCCGCCGATCGCTCTTTTTAATGAGGCTTTTTTTGTTTTCATAAAGATGGCGAAGGCCGCGCCTACTTGACCCGCGCCTCCCATCGCGAGAATCGGAAGAAGCGGGTCATCTCCGATTGATCGGATTAATTCCAAATGTACGGGAGTCAAGCCCTGATGCAGGCCGGTGACGACAAGCGGCAGGAAGGCGGCTCCCAGTACAAACCCTGAGAGCACTCCCCCGACATTCAGCAGCGACAATAAACCTGATGTAATCAGATCAGAAATAAAACCGCCTGCAGGGATAAAAACGACATATGTCACCAGCCCGGTGATAAGTAAAGACAATGTAGGCGTGACGATAATGTCGATGGATTGATGGACGTACTTTCTGATAAACCGTTCGGTATAAGCGATAAAAACCGCAGCGAAAAGAACGCCGATTAATCCTCCCCTGCCAGGGAGCAGATTCTCTCCGAACAAACTGATATTGGCGATCTCAGGGTTAAGGATCAATATGCCCGCAAGGCCGCCCATCGCGGGTGTCCCGCCGAATTCCTTCGCCGCATTGATGCCGACAAGGACGCCGAGGTAAGCGAACAAGCCTGAACCGATAACCGTTAAAATAAGTGCGATTTGAGATTCTTTCGGGAGCCAGCCGGCCTGAATGACGGCTTTCGTAATACCGGTGATTAAACCTGATGCAATGAGTGCGGGAATAAGGGGAATGAAGATGCTTGATATTTTTCTCAGAAACAATTTGATGGGTGTGGTGTTTTTTCTGTTGAGATCGGCTTTTTTCCGTGAGGCGGCTTCTTTTAAATCAATGTTTTTTCCGGATGGCATAAGTTTTGCGAAAGCGTCGGCGACATGATTGACGACACCCGTGCCGAGAATGATCTGCAGTGTTTCAGCTTCGACGACGCCTATTACCCCGTCAAGCCGTTTCAGCGCCTCAATATCCATTTTATCCCGATCTAAAGGTGTAATCCTCAGGCGTGTCATACAGTGGGTAAAGCCTGAAATATTCGATGAACCGCCGCAATTGTCCAGGATATCTTTGGCCAGTGACTGATAAAATGCCTCTTTGCTCATGGAGATCCTCCTTTTTCCGTACGATTTTTCCCGGGGAGCTATGCCTGAAACGCGTCCTAAAAGCGCCTGCGCCGAACATGAAAACGGCGCGGGCTCGTAAAAGCACATTATTTTTCACCAAAGAACGATCAGCGTTCTTTTTCTCTTGAAACGTGCTGTTCAATGGCTTTATCAATGAATCCTTCTGATTCTTTGAGCAGTGCCTTCGCGTGTGTTTCGTCCGAATTCGTCTTCAGCATGACGATTGCCGTTTTGACATGGCTGCCTGCGGCCTCAAGCGTTTCTTTTGCCTTGTCGTACGGAACGCCAGTGATGCTTTGGATAATGCCGATTGCGCGTTCTTTCAATTTTTCGTTGCTGACATGAACGTCCACCATTAAATTTTCGTACACTTTGCCGCTTTTAATCATCACGGCCGTGGAAATCATGTTCAGAATCATTTTATGTGCCGTCGCGGCTTTCATTCGTGTTGACCCTGTAATCACTTCGGGGCCGACAATGACTTCAATGCTGTGATCGGCAAAGGTGCTGATCAATGAGTTCTTATTGCATGTGAGCGCGACGGTTTTGGCGCCGATTGTTTTTGCATATTTCAGTGCACCGGCCGCATACGGCGTGCGCCCGCTTGCCGCGATGGCGATCACGGTGTCTTCTGCGGTAAGCCCGATCGTTTTGAGATCGAGAGCGCCGGTTTCCTCGCTGTCTTCTATACCTTCAGCCGCTTGCAAAAAGGCGTCTGCCCCTCCGGCCATCAGACCGATGACGGTGTCGGGACTTACGCTGTATGTAGGCGGGCATTCAACCGCATCCAGTACACCGAGTCTGCCGCTTGTGCCCGCTCCCGCATAAATCAGCCTGCCGTTTCGCCGTAAGGACTGATGGGCGAATTGAACGGCAATCTGAATATCGGGCAGCACCTGCTGAACGGCTTCAGCCACTTTGAAATCCTCTTCGTTAATGATGCGGAGAATTTCCATCGTGTCTGCCTGATGGATTGAAGCGGTCTGCGGGTTTCTGGTTTCTGTGGTCAATCTGTGAATGTTAAGCCGGTCTGTCATGATTGTACCCTCCCAAGTCGTTAATACTTGAAGTATATGGGCATCTGAATAGATGTTTCAAGAAAAATCGGCAGGGTTGAGATGAATAATCAAGCGCTTTCACAAAAAATGATGCAGAATGTGCTGTTCACCGATCGGGCCGATCCTGCGCCGCCCTTTGTCAATAAAACCGGAAGACCGGTACAGGTTCTTTGCACGTTGATTGCGATGGTTTACAGCAAGCACGATTTCATCACACCAAGGAAAGTAATTTGCGACAAAAGCGGGGAGCTGCAGCATCGCTTGTTTGGCATAACCTTTTCCCTGATGCGGCGCATGTAATGACAGCGCACTCAGCAAAATGGCAGACACATTGTTCGAATACGGGGCAATGGTTTCTTTTGAGGTATGTAAAATAAAAAAACCGACGGGGCGGTCTTCTTTTAAAATGACTGTCGGGTAGCGATCCCGGATGACAAGCGCCTGCGGCAGGACATCTATCGGCAGAGCTGTGAACTTTTTATCTTCTTCACTCAGCACAAACCCGTTCAGCCCGTCTGCATGCTCCGGTTTATAAAAGGACAGGGCTACATCCATGATATCTACTCTCCTTTTTTATAATTGATCCAATTCATCTTCTGATAGAACACGGCAGCCTGCCCGTTTTAAAAGAGCGGAAGTGATGCCGTCTCCGAGTATTTTTTTTCCTGAGAAAGTGCCGTCATAGATAAAGCTGCTGCCGCAGGACGGACTGTTTTCTTTAAGGATGACCGTTGCGGCGCCTATTTCTTTTGCGTATGCTAACGTTTTTTCCGCGCCGTCCATATATAAAGCTGTAACGTCTTCGCCTGATGCCGTTACGATTCTTGCCGTTCCGTTCAGCACGTCTTCACCCGTGCCGCCGATGATTTCCGCCGGTTCGCGGGGAGTGGTGAAGCCGCCCAAAAGTTCGGGGCAGACCATAACAGCTTTCTTTTCTTCTACGAGTCTGCGGATTTTTTCCGAAGCGGCGTGAGAGCCGTTATATCTGCATTCGATACCGCCGAGACAAGAGCTGACTAAGATCATCTGTGTCCATTCCCTTCAATATTTTGATACTTTCATCATAAATGAAATAAGAGAGGAGGGATGAGTTTTTCTTGTTAAAAAACGAGTAAAAAAGTTTGAAAATAAAAAAAATAATTTTTCTCTTTACAAATAGGGTACAACCTGTATATAATAACTTTTGTCAGCTCGACGCGGACACAACGGCCCGTTGGTCAAGCGGTTAAGACACCGCCCTTTCACGGCGGTAACACGGGTTCGAATCCCGTACGGGTCATATGGAGGATTAGCTCAGCTGGGAGAGCATCTGCCTTACAAGCAGAGGGTCGGCGGTTCGAGCCCGTCATCCTCCACCATATTTGCCGGCCTAGCTCAATTGGTAGAGCAACTGACTTGTAATCAGTAGGTTGGGGGTTCAAGTCCTCTGGCCGGCACTGTTTTCCAAAAAAATACGGAGGGGTAGCGAAGTGGCTAAACGCGGCGGACTGTAAATCCGCTCCCTCAGGGTTCGGCAGTTCGAATCTGCCCCCCTCCACCATCTTTGGGCTATAGCCAAGCGGTAAGGCAACGGACTTTGACTCCGTCATGCGTTGGTTCGAATCCAGCTAGCCCAGTCTCAGACACCTTTTGCATAAAGGTGTCTTTTTTTTATCAGCAGTTTGTTTCGATTTTTGATTGTTCATCAGATATACTATTTTTAAGCTGCTGTTAAGGCAGTATATTCTGTATTTTCCATCTACACCCTGCCTGAAATTTGGTAAAATAAATGTAATAAAAAAAATGAAACCTTTTAAAACAATCAACGTATAGATACAGACCGGTGAAGGGCAGAGGTAAGATAAAACATGGAAAACCTGATTAAAAAAAGAATCAAGCAAGTCAAAAAAGGCGATCAAAATGCGTTTGCAGAAATCGTTGACCTTTATAAAGATAAGATTTACCAGCTTTGCTACCGCATGCTCGGCAATGTTCACGAAGCGGAAGATATTGCGCAGGAAGCTTTTATCAGAGCGTATGTCAATATCGACAGTTTCGATATCAACAGAAAGTTTTCAACGTGGCTTTACAGAATTGCGACCAACCTGACCATTGACCGCATCCGCAAGAAAAAGCCTGATTACTATCTGGACGCAGAAGTAGCGGGAGCAGAAGGGCTGACGATGTATTCGCAGATCGCCGCGGACGGGGTTCTCCCTGAAGACGCCGTATTGTCATTGGAGCTGTCGGACACAATTCAGAAAAAGATTTTAAAGCTGCCGGACAAGTACAGAACAGTTATTGTATTAAAGTATATTGACGAACTCTCTTTAATTGAAATCGGGGAGATTCTGAATATCCCTGTCGGCACCGTCAAGACAAGGATACACAGAGGCAGAGAGGCTCTTAGAAAACAATTGAGGGATCTTTAAGTGGGGTGATGAAATGAGCTGTCCTGAACAGATTGTGCAGCTTATGCATAAGCATCTTGATGGAGATATCCTTCCTGAAGATGAAAACGTATTAAAACAACATTTGCAGTCATGCGGGAATTGCAAACGGCATTTTCATGAAATGGAGAAATCCGTAGCACTCGTCCGAAGCACATCGCATGTCACGGCCCCTGCTGATTTTACTGCCAAAGTTATGGCGAATCTTCCAAAAGAGAAAAAACGCGCTTCTGTAAAACGATGGATCAAAACTCATCCGATGATTGCAGCCGCAGCGGTTTTTGTGATTTTAATGGGCGGCGGTTTTTTCAACAGCTGGCATAATGACCACAATTTCAGTGTGTCCAAACAGCCGAACCTTGTCGTGCAGAATCACACGGTCACCGTCCCTGAAGGCGAGACCGTAAAGGGCGATGTCACAGTAAAAAACGGCAAGCTGTTCATTGAAGGAAAAGTCGACGGCAATGTGACCGTCGTCAACGGAGAAAAATACATGGCCTCAGCCGGACAAGTCACCGGGCAGATTGAAGAGATTAACCAATTGTTTGACTGGGTCTGGTACGAACTGAAATCGGCGGGCCAGGGCGTCGTAAGCGCTTTGGACCCGAATGAAGATGAGTAAAGCGTATAATCGCTTTACTCTTTTTTTGTGCATCGCCGTGCCGGCCCATTTCACTTGAGAAATCAAAATGTGGTATAATGAGCACGCTATATGATGTACATATTGCTCATGCAGCACAATTCATAACGGAAAAAACGAAATGACTGAATTCTTGGAGGACGAGGAAATGGCTTTTGAGGACATCCCATTTTTGCAATACCTCGGCAATGCCGTTGATATTCTCCTTGTTTGGTATGTGATATATAAATTAATCATGGTCATACGCGGGACGAAGGCGGTTCAGCTTTTAAAAGGAATCGTCGTCATCGTATTGGTCCGGATGGCCAGTTCATATTTGGGACTCAGCACGCTTCAGTGGCTGATGGACCAAGCGATAACATGGGGATTTTTAGCGATCATCATTATATTCCAGCCTGAGCTGAGACGGGCGCTTGAACAGCTCGGACGGGGCCGGTTCTTTTCCAGGAGCGGAACCCCCGTGGAAGAAGCGCAGCATAAGACAATTGAAGCGATTACAAAATCGATCAGCTACATGGCGAAACGCCGCATCGGCGCACTCATCGCCATTGAGCGCGATACGGGAATGGGCGATTATATTGAGACGGGCATCCCGCTTAATGCGCAGGTCAGCTCGGAGCTTTTGATTAATATCTTCATCCCGAATACACCGCTGCATGATGGAGCGGTCATTATGAAAAATAACGAGATTGCGGCGGCAGCCTGTTATCTGCCGCTTTCTGAAAGCCCGTTTATTTCAAAGGAGCTGGGGACACGTCACAGAGCGGCTGTCGGCATCAGTGAAGTGACGGACAGCTTAACCATTATTGTATCTGAAGAGACGGGCGCCATCAGTGTGGCCAAAAACGGAGACCTTCACAGAGAATTGACGGAAGAAGAACTGAAAGAAATGCTTGAAGCCGAGTTTAAGAAGAACGCCAGAGATACTTCTTCTAACCGCTGGTACTGGAGGGGCAAGAAAAATGGATAAATTCTTAAACAACCGCTGGGCTGTAAAGATCATTGCATTGCTCTTGGCGCTGCTGCTTTACGTTGCGGTTAACAACAACCAGGCGCCGACTCCGAAAAAGCCGGGGGAATCCTTTTTTCCGACATCAACGACTGACGAGGCTACGCTTACTGATATTCCTGTAAAAGCATACTACGATGAAGCGAACTATGTCGTCACCGGCGTGCCCCAGACGGTAAATGTCACGATTAAAGGCTCGACAAGCGCGGTGAAAAAGGCGAGACAGACGAAGAATTTTGAGATATACGCCGATATGAATAAGCTGAAGACCGGGACTCATAAGGTCGAATTGAAGGCGAAAAACGTATCGGACGGACTGACGATCTCCATTAACCCATCAGTCACGACGGTTACGATTCAGGAAAAAACGGCTGAGAGTTTTCCCGTGGAAGTTGAATACTACAATAAAAGCAAAATGAAAAAGGGATATACCCCTCAGCAGCCGATTATCAGCCCGAAAAACGTGCAGATTACAGGTTCGAAAAATGTGATTGATAACATTTCACTTGTCAAAGCATCCGTGAACCTTGAAAATGCAAATGAGACCATTGAAAAGGAAGTGAAGGTGACCGTCTATGACAAAGACGGCAACGCACTTCCTGTTGATGTTGAACCGTCAGTCATTAAAGTGACGGTTCCCGTAGCCAGTCCGAGCAAAAAGCTTCCTTTCAAAATCGAAAGAAAGGGAAGTCTTCCGGACGGGGTGAGTGTTGCGAGCATTGACTCGAATCCGAGTGAGGTGACGGTTTACGGCCCGCAGGATGTGCTGGATTCACTGGAATTTATTGACGGCGTATCTCTTGATTTAGGCAAAATTGATAAAGATACCGATATCAATGCCGATATCCCGCTTCCTAAGGGTGTCACTAAGGTATCACCGGAAAAAATCACGCTTCATGTTAAAGTGGACAGTGAAGACAAAAAGGATTTTGACAATGTCGCAATCAAGACGGTCGGACTGGGAGGCTCACAGCAGATTGAGTTTCTCGACCCTGAATCGCAGGCGATAAATATTACGGCCAAAGGCTCTCCCGCCAACATTAAGGCGCTGAAAAAGTCGGACATTGAACTGTATGCCAATGTCTCGGACTTGGATGACGGAGAGCACTCTGTAAAGCTTGAAGTAAACGGCCCGCAAAACGTCACATGGTCCCTGTCAAAAGACACGGTTAAGATCAAGCTGACTTCTAAGAAAAACACAAGTTCAAATAAAAATGACGGCGGCTCCGCTGATTCCGGCAATAATAACGGCACAAGCGGAGACGCAGACAAAGACAAGAGCAAGAACCGGGAAGACGACACTGACAGCGATCAGAATAAAAGTCAAAACCAGGATCAAAATCAAGACCAGGATGAAGACGGATCAAGCGCTGATTCTTCTTCAACAGAATGAAAAAGGAGCGATACAAAATGGGCAAGTATTTTGGAACAGATGGTGTAAGAGGTGTTGCCAACAGCGAGCTTACGCCAGAGCTGGCCTTTAAAGTGGGGCGTTTTGGCGGTTATGTCCTGACCAAAGATAAGCAGCGCCCGAAAGTGCTGATCGGCCGTGATACACGTATCTCCGGACATATGCTGGAGGGAGCCCTTGTCGCCGGACTTTTATCGATCGGAGCTGAAGTGATGCGCCTCGGCGTTATTTCTACGCCGGGGGTATCCTATTTAACGAAAGCCATGGATGCTGAGGCGGGCGTCATGATCTCCGCTTCTCACAACCCCGTACAGGATAACGGAATTAAATTTTTCGGAGGGGACGGCTTTAAGCTTTCTGATGAACAGGAGGCCGAGATTGAACGTCTCATGGATGAACCGGAAGATAAGCTGCCGAGACCAACAGGCGCGGACCTCGGGCTTGTGAACGATTATTTTGAAGGCGTTCAAAAGTATCTGCAATTTTTAAAGCAGACGGCGGACGAAGATTTTACGGGCATTCATGTAGCGCTTGACTGCGCCCATGGTGCGACATCTTCCATTGCGACGCACCTTTTTGCCGATCTCGATGCTGACGTATCTACAATGGGGACGTCTCCGAACGGATTAAACATTAATGATGGCGTCGGTTCTACACACCCGGAAGCGCTGAGTGCTTTCGTCAAAGAAAAAAACGCCGATATCGGCCTTGCGTTTGACGGAGACGGCGACCGCCTCATTGCCGTTGATGAAAAAGGAAACATCGTCGACGGCGATCAGATTATGTACATATGCGCGAAGTATTTGAAATCAGAAGGCCGTCTGAAGGATGATACCGTCGTATCGACCGTGATGAGCAACCTCGGTTTCTACAAAGCGCTTGAAAAAGAAGAAATCAAAAGCGTTCAAACGGCAGTCGGCGACCGCTATGTCGTAGAAGCGATGAAAAAAGACGGCTATAATGTCGGCGGCGAGCAGTCAGGGCACCTTATTTTCCTTGATTACAACACTACCGGCGACGGTCTCTTGTCCGCGATCATGCTTGTGAATACGCTGAAGGCGTCCGGCAAAACCCTTTCAGAACTTGCGGATGAAATGAAAAAATTCCCGCAGCTCTTAGTGAACGTGAAAGTGACGGATAAATATAAGGTAGAAGAAAACGCTAAGGTGAAGGCCGTTATTTCTGAAGTGGAAAAAGAAATGAACGGAGACGGCCGGATTTTAGTGCGCCCGTCAGGCACCGAACCGCTCGTACGCGTGATGGCGGAAGCGAGAACAAAAGAGCTTTGTGACGAATATGTCACAAAAATCGTGGATGTCGTGCGGACAGAAATGGGAGCGGAGTAGCGAAGTTTATAAGCAGAGAGCGAACAAGACAAGTGCGATCAGCATAAAATGATAGTAAACATGATGCCGGGGCGGCAAAAAATAATTGACCGTCCTTGGCACATGCTGTAAAATCAAGCTTGTTCAGCCTTTGTTTTTCACTTGCAGGAAAGGCGGGATTGTTTGCATCTTTTATAATTACAGCGCCCGAACTAAGCGCCCGAAAAACGGCTTAGTTGACGAGGATGGAGGTTATCGAATTTTCGGCGGATGCCTCCCGGCTGATTCATTTAGATCACAGCCGTAAGGATTTCTTCAAACCGGAGGGGCGACTCTCCGAACAAAGAGAAATCACATGATCTTCCAAAAAAACATGTGGGAGGGGACGATTGAAAGTCCCCTTGTAATTTGACTTTCTTCGTCTCCTTTTACACCTTTAGGAGGAAGAAAATATGTGTGGAATTGTAGGTTACATCGGTCAGCTTGATGCGAAAGAGATTTTGTTAAAAGGATTAGAGAAGCTTGAGTACCGCGGTTATGACTCTGCCGGTATCGCTGTGGCGAATGAGCAGGGCGTGCATGTGTACAAAGAAAAAGGCCGCATCGCCGACCTTCGTGAAGTGGTGGATCACACGGTTGAATCTCAAGCGGGAATCGGCCATACACGCTGGGCGACTCACGGCGAACCAAGCTTCCTGAACGCTCACCCGCATCAAAGCGCACTCGGCCGCTTTACACTTGTTCATAACGGTGTGATCGAGAACTATGTTCAGCTGAAGCGCGAATATCTTGAAAACGTTGAACTGAAAAGCGACACGGACACTGAAGTAGTCGTTCAAATGATTGAGCAATTTGTGGCGGGAGGACTCAGCACAGAAGAAGCGTTCCGTAAAACACTGACTCTGTTAAAAGGCTCTTACGCAATTGCATTATTTGACGGTGAAAACACAGACACCATTTACGTTGCAAAAAACAAAAGCCCTCTGTTAATCGGTCTTGGAGATACGTTTAACGTCGTGGCATCTGACGCGATGGCTATGCTTCAAGTAACGAATGAATACGTTGAGCTTTTGGACAAAGAAATGGTGATCGTGACAAAAGACGAAGCCGTGATTAAAAACCTTGACGGTGAAGTCATGACACGTGCGTCTTATATCGCTGAGCTTGACGCCAGTGATATCGAAAAAGGCACATACCCTCACTACATGTTAAAAGAAACGGATGAGCAGCCGCTTGTTATGCGCAAAATCATCCAAACGTATCAGGACGAAAACGGCAGACTGGCCGTGGCGGGCGATGTCGCTGACGCCGTGGCGGAAGCGGACCGCATTTATATCGTGGCTTGCGGAACGAGCTACCACGCCGGTCTTGTCGGGAAACAATATATTGAAATGTGGGCAAACGTACCGGTTGAAGTGCATGTAGCGAGTGAATTCTCTTACAACATGCCGCTTCTGTCTAAGAAGCCGCTCTTTATCTTCCTTTCTCAAAGCGGAGAAACAGCGGACAGCCGTGCCGTGCTTGTTCAAGTCAAAGCGCTGGGTCACAAAGCGCTGACGATTACAAACGTTCCGGGATCAACGCTTTCCCGTGAAGCGGATTACACATTGCTTCTGCACGCAGGCCCTGAGATCGCCGTGGCATCAACAAAAGCGTATACGGCTCAGATTGCCGTCCTCGCGATCCTTGCATCAGTTGCGGCAGAACGCAACGGCGTTGATATCGGTTTTGATTTAGTCAAAGAATTAGGTATCGCGGCAAACGCCATGGAAGCCCTCTGCGACCAGAAGGACGAAATGGAAATGATCGCGCGTGAGTACCTGACTGTTTCAAGAAACGCTTTCTTCATCGGCCGCGGCCTTGACTACTTCGTATGTGTCGAAGGCGCCCTGAAGCTGAAAGAGATTTCTTACATCCAGGCGGAAGGCTTCGCCGGCGGCGAGCTGAAGCATGGAACAATTGCACTGATTGAAGAAGGAACACCGGTCTTTGCGCTTGCGACACAAGAACACGTCAACCTGAGCATCCGCGGAAACGTGAAGGAAGTCGCAGCCCGCGGCGCCAACACTTGCATCATCTCGCTGAAAGGCTTAGAAGACGCAGACGACAGATTCATCCTGCCGGAAGTCAACCCTGCGCTTGCTCCGCTGGTATCTGTTGTGCCATTGCAGCTGATCGCTTACTACGCTGCACTGCACCGCGGCTGTGACGTTGATAAACCGCGCAACCTTGCGAAGAGTGTTACGGTGGAATAATATATTTAACCCCTTTGGTTATTAGCCAGAGGGGTTTTTTAATGCGGAAATGAGAAATACATACTCTTTGCGATTGTAAAGAAATCCCCTTTTATATATTGAAAAGGAATAACACCTGCTTTATAATACGAGATGCATTCCGGTTAACATCCATAAATGTAATCATTAGTAAATCATTTTTGTGTATGTCTCATCGAAAAGTAATCACCTCCAGTAATTTTCATCATGAATATCCATTATATAAATGTAATCAATCGATTACACTTCCAAATTATGATTAAAAAAGACTTTAAAATCCCTTTTGTATTTGTCGGCTCCTGATCCATTATGAATACCTAGACTAGATATGAAAATAACAACATTTTGCAATACTCCGGTTCAATTCTTAAAAAAGTCCTGACAACAATGATAGGAGTGGAATGATGTCAAACCTTTTAGAAATCAGAAACATCAGCAAATCTTTTGGTCATAAAGCTGTTTTAAAGGATGTTACATTCAATGTGCCTGCCGGATCAATTGTCGGTTTTATCGGTGATAACGGCGCAGGCAAATCAACAACATTTAAAACGATATTAGGATTAATCTCTCAGGATAGAGGTAAAGTGAGAATCTTTGGTAAAGAGAATCTGGATAAACATATAAAGTTCAAAGAAGATATTGGTGTCGTATTTGATGCGATGAATCTTCCCGCGCACCTTACGATAAAGCAGCTGAACCATGTATTTAAGAAACTATTCGACGCTTGGGACCAAGACCATTTTTACCGGTTGGTTCATTCTTTCTCTTTACCTATGGACAAAAAAGTGAATACATTCTCGCGCGGCATGTCAATGAAGTTATCTGTAGCTGTTGCTTTGTCGCATAATGCAAAATTATTACTCCTGGATGAAGCAACTGGAGGGCTTGATCCCTCTTCAAGAGATGATCTGTTAAATGAATTAAAAAGCTTTGTGAGTAAAAGCAACGGCGGTATTTTACTTTCATCGCACATTATGACTGATGTCGAGAAGATAGCCAGCCATATCATTATGATGAAAGATGGCGAAATTTTATTAAATGAAGAGAAAGATAAGGTTCTTGAAAGCTATACCGTTATAGATGTTGATGAAGGCCAATTGGCTGAGCTTGACGAAGATATCGTTCTAGCAAAAAGGAATTATGGATCTTATTGGAGTGTGCTTGTATCGGATCAACAGAAGTTGCCGAATGGCGTAACGGCCAACACCATTTCCATAGAAGAAATCAGCGTCTTTTTAACGAGGAGTGAAAACATTGAGAGGTCTGTTACTGACTAACTATTACTTGGTTTATCGGAGTTTCTTTGCATACACAGGGTTGGCCATATTGGTATCAGCAGTCATTTTTTATTTTGGGGATGCTTCAATGCATCGTTTTGTTGCTATGCTGATTATTTTGTTTGTCGTTATGCCCGCACTTGAGGTTATAAAGTATGAGAGCAAGTCTGGCTATGACAGGTATGTCTTGACTTTACCCGTCAGCAGAACAAATATTGTTCAAAGTCACTATTTCTTTTATCTTTTGATTGTTGTGATCGGAGCCGTAATATCTTATGGTATTTTCGTTGTATACAGCCTGGGTTCTGATGAACCAATTGACGGCATATTTAATATTGTCTCTTTTGGAACGTTCATCGTTCTCTTTGCCGGTGCAATCGTTTATCCTCTTCTCTACATGATAGGTCCGGAAAAATCCGATGCTATCGTGATTGGAGGGGCAATGGGGGGACTTTTTGCTACCTTTGGATTGCAAAGTGTCGTTGGGTATGTAGCAGAACAAGTACCGCTGTCATTTTTGCACATAAATCCTTCTTTATATGTTCCGATTATATATCTCATGATCGGCGTTATCTTATATATCATTTCATTTTTCATTGCCGCAGCTATCTATCATAAAAAAGAATTTACAACAGGATAAGGCAAGGAACGGGCTCATAAATTCACTTAAACTTTAAGCAGACAGCCGCCCGCACAATGGGCGGCAGTTCTTCTCATTAATACTGTGATGTCACATCATACTCATAATCAATCTTCAATTTTACATTTTTCATAGTCGATCTAGCTGTTGCGAGTGTGTTGTATTTAAAATTCCAGATGCTTGAGACTGAGAGGTTATCTTCCAGTGTGATATCGTAATTTCCTTGAGTGGAGCTGTTTGCGAGTGCGCGGTGCCACACTTTATTTTCTTCTGACATTATGCAGTGTCTTGTGTTTCCTTGACTTGGTATTTGAGTCGCGGCGGTGCCGATTCTTTTCACTATGGCGTCTTTTGGAATGCTTGTCTGTTTGGTTAAGTCGAGCCTGAGAACGGTTGAATCTGATCCGTTCGGACTGAGGCTTGTATTTCCTTTATTTTCAGCTGCGCCGCTGAATGCGAAGGTCTCGCTTCCAGCTTTGATTCGATCGTAAATGGAGAGTGTAAAGTATATATCATCAGTGTATGAGCCGCGGGACACTTTCACGTAGAACATCTCGTTATTCTCTTTCGCATTTGTAATGGCATAGATAAAAGGAAGCGGCGTATCAGGGTTTATCACTTCTGTGCCTTTACTGACCAGCACTTTATTTTTATTATAAATTTCAATGCTCATTCCCTTGTATTCACTTCTTGTTGAGCTCCTGACATAGAGTCTTTCTCCCTTATTTGCCGTGAAAGTGAAGTACGATTCTTTTTCCCCTTCCGGCAATATGGCTGTATCAATATTTTTATATTTCCAGTAGCCTACCGGATTGGCAGTTTCAAATGAGTGATTTCCTGTAATAGCGCTTATTTGTGATGAGTTCTTTTGAGACGCAGAGGCAGAGGCTGAAGGTGCAAACAATACGCCTGATAATACGATTGCACTGACAAATAGTATAGATATATACTTTTTCATGGAAAAATCCCCCTTTTTGACTACATCATACATAAAAAACCCCCATAATGTAAACATTTGTTATTTTAGGTTAAAATCAACTGGAAAACAGCCGATACAAACACTAGAACATTATCTCAAGCGGAGGTTAAAAACATGCGCCTAAACGCTCGTTATATAAAAAATCAAATAATGGCTCAGCAAGCGCTTCAGCGGTATTCTTCCAAAACAAATGTGAAAGATGCGGCAAAAGGGCCGGACAGCTTATTGATTCAGGCAAGCGGCACCCGCGATCTCAGCCAGGTGAATTATTCAAGGAGCGGTGTCACTGAGAAAGGGAGCAGCCTGTCCCGTTTATATCAATCCGCAAATCAGAAAACGATTGCGGATAATGGGAATGAGACAGTAATAGCCGCTGATAATCCGTATGAGTCTGAGAGTGATATTGCAAGCAGGATTCTTGATGAGAAATACAGCCGTATCAATGAAATCAATAAACGAAAATCAGATCCTTTGCGTTTTATTAAGGACAAATACCAGCGTCCCGATTCACCTTATTTCAGGAGTGATTTAACAGAATCAGAGCGTCAGGCCGCTTATCATAATGAAACGGAATGGCTGTTTAAGGGGAAAGCCCAGAGCTATGATTTCCGTGATGCGGCGTTTCGGGGTGAAACGCTCAACGGAGAGATTCAAGGAGAAAATGAAAAGGTGTTTCAGAGAGGGCAGGTCAATCAGCAAATCGGTGTGCTTTTTCATCGGAATCATATTCAGATTCCGGAGGGTGCGAATCTTACATTTACGATATCACCGATTGATTATCTGTTAAAAGTGAGCGGGATTGACGATAAAGAGCTCACTCAGCAGATTGAAGCCGTCTTAAACTCCGGGGAAAACAGCAAAGAGCTGTTTGCGCACATCATTCGCAGCCGGAGTGATGACTCCTCGCAGTTTACGCCGGAAACATATGAGAAATATCAAGTCGTTCGGGAAATGTATGAGGTGACCGGCTATCATCTGAAAGACTTGCAGATCGTGGACGGAAAGTACGTCACAGAAGACGGCCGTGACCTTTTAGACGTCTATAAGGAAGCGCTGCAGCACGATCCTTTGCTGAAACATACGGCGGCAGAAGCGGCCGCCCATTACGGACAGGCGCTCACGAAGCTTGCGAGAACGGGTTATGACGCCATTCCTGATTTGGTGCTGTCCATTGAGTATAAAAACGGATCTCTGCGTGATGCCGGTCAAAGCAGGCAATACGGATCTGGGGATACAGATTGGCTTTCTGAATGGAAACGGGAGCTGTGTGTGCGTATATAAAATGAGAAAAAAGCTGACGAACGATGCCGTCAGCTTTTCTTTATGTGTTTTCTTAAAACTCCTCATACTCCGCCGGGTCTTGGCCGTTTATGCGTCCGTCGGGGCGGGTAAGCGAGTCGATGATGTTCATGTCGTTTTCATCAAGGGAGAAATCAAAAACAGAGATGTTTTCAAGCTGGCGCTCGGGCGATGCTGATTTTGGAATCGGGATGGCGCCCAGCTGGATATGCCAGCGCAAAATGACTTGAGAAATGGTTTTGCCGTATTTGTCCGCAATCTGTCCGAGTTTTTGATCGTTTAATACTTCACCGGCGCGGGATAACGGACTCCATGATTCTGTCACGATACCCTGTTCTTCGTGCCATTGGCGCTGCTGCTGCTGATTAAAAGCGGGATGCAGTTCAATTTGGTTGATGCCTGGCTTTACGCCGGTTTCACGTTCGAGCCGTTCGATATGCTCAGGCAGGAAATTGCAGACGCCGATGGATCGGATCAGGCCCCATTTTTTCGCATCAATCAGTGCCTGCCATGCTTCCGTGTAGCGGTCTTGTTTCGGATTCGGCCAATGGACGAGATACAGGTCATAGTAGTCCAGACCGGCGCGGTATAAAGATTCTTGGATGGTTTGTACAGCTTTGTCATAGTCATGGTAGCGCCCGGGCAGCTTGGACGTCACGTATAGCTGTTCTCTCGGAACAGAACTTCTGCGGATGGCTTCTCCGACCGTCCCTTCATTTTCATAGTTATAAGCGGTGTCAATCAGACGGTAGCCGATATCAATGGCGCTGGTAATGGCATGAACGCCATTGTTTCCATTAAGAGCGTATGTACCGAAGCCGATCGCGGGAATGCTTGTCCCATCCAGCAGTTTCTTTTGCGGAATTGTCCCAGTCATCATTAAATCCCTCCTTGTTTTCTACTTTACCATTATTCTTACAAATGAAACATAATAATGGAAGGAAATGAGATGATCCGCACATGAAAAAAGCTGACGGAGAACCGCCGGCTTTAAATTTGAAACATCCATGCTACAACGGGGCCGAAGACCGACCCTAACACGGCGCAGAGCGTCATGGAAACAGAACTCATGGAGACCGTTAATTCTCCGTACTCCATTGCTTTTGAGGTGCCGAGCGCATGGGAAGCGCTCCCGAATGCAATTCCTTTCCCGAGTGAGCTGCGGATGCGGATCCACTTGAGAAGCAGCGGTCCTAAGATAACGCCGGAAAACCCTGCGATCATGACGAACACGACTGTCATGGAAGGGACACCGCCGATACCGGACGCAATCTGTATGGCGACAGGCGTCGTAATTGATTTTGGGATAATTGACAAAATCAAACTCCGGCTGATGCCGAACAGCTCTGCAAATAGCAGGCCGCTGACCATTCCGGAGAATAAACCGGCCAACACGCCGCCGATGATCGGAAACATATACTTGATTAACACCCGGCGCTGCTTATAAAGCGGGTATGCCAAAGCCACCACGGCGGGTCCGAGCAGTGAATTGATCCATTGTCCGCCGATCATATACGCTTTATACGGAATATGAAAAACAAGCAGCACGGCGATAATGAAAATCGTAGTGGTCAAAACCGGTATGAGAAAGGGATATGGAAAGCGCACATATAATCTCACCATAGCCAGATAGGCGGCGGCCGTGAACAAAATTATAACGATTGCGATACATGCTTGCTGCACTTCTTTTTCTCCTTTCTCTGATTGGCTTTGTGCTCTAACAGCTGGCTCGCGTATCCTGCGGCGATCATTGTGACGATGGTGCTCAGCACGATGATCAGAAACAGAGCAGCCCCGCTGGCGGAAAACAGTGACGGGTAATTGATGACGCCCGTCATGGCCGGAATGAATAAGAGCGGAAGAAAAGACAGCAAAAATCCGGCTCCGTCTTCAATCATTTTGACGGGAATGATCTTAACCGATAAACATATGATCAGCAGGATCAAACCGATGATGCTTCCGGGAATGGGCAGGTGAAAGAACTGCTGAACGGTTCCCCCGATAAAGGAAAATGCGAATAAAATAATGATTTGCAAGATGATGCGTATGACTTTCACGACAATGCTGTTCTTTGGAGAAGAGCAGCTTCCCCCTTTCTTGATGTTTCTATAAGTTTCTTTACTTTTGGCACATATATTTGTACTATACAAATATATGTATGCAAAATATTTCTATATGTTTTCTGAGTAAATGTGCATATGTTTGTATTATACAACTAATGTTGCTGTTGTCAATGTAAGGAGTGAGGCGTTTGTCAAAACAAGATCCGATTGAATTAATTGAATATGAGCTCACCACTTTTATCAGGAGAGCTGTTTATCTTGATAACTCCGACCGTAAAATCGGACATCTGGAAAGGGCTGCGTATTTGTTATTACGGCAGCTGGATGAATTCGGGCCGGCGCGTGTGAAGGAATTGGCCGAATCATTTAAGCTGGATATTTCCACATTGTCACGCCAGGCAGCGGCCTTGGAGTCGAAAGAGCTGATCCAGCGTTTTTCTGATCCTTCTGACGGGCGGGTCAGTCTGTTTGCGATTACGAAGCTTGGCAAACAGAGGTTAAAAGCTGATAAAAAGATGCGTCTTGAGCGGTATCATCGTATGCTTGACGATTGGTCCGGCGATGAAAAAGAAATGTTCAGCCGGCTTTTGCTGCGGCTGAATGAGGCATTTATCGATTAATGCATGATTTTTGCCGGGTTAAGCAGGATTATGGCGTATACAAGGGAGAATGGAAGAGAGTAAGGCTTTACGCCATTCTGCTTAGCAAAAATAATATTGAATAGGGGGCGGAAAACGTTTCTCCTGGGAAATAATGTTTCTCGGAGGCTGCGGCATTTATTATCTCAATATTCATAATTCAATGAAAATGAAAGCGCTTTATTTTTACTCCATTGGTTCAGAGTGTAAGGTGTTTACCTGAAAAAAACAATTGTATTTTTCACGAAAATTTATTATGATGGAATAAGGAAATTGGAGATTATATAACGATAGAAAGATAGAATATTTCTAATATTGCGGGAAATGAAGATTGAGTTAGGTTCAACAGGTGCACCTTCTGCTTCATTATTTCACATATATCAGAGCTGTTAAGAGGAGGAAGCGAAGTGGCAAACAAAGAATTAAAGAGAGGCTTAGGCGCGCGTCATATACAGATGATTGCGCTGGGCGGCACGATCGGTGTCGGTTTATTCATGGGGTCTTCCAGCACGATCGGATGGACCGGGCCGTCTGTCCTGCTGGCTTATGCGATCTCGGGTATCTTTATCTTTTTTATCATGCGTGCGATGGGCGAAATGCTCTATGTAGAGCCGAGTACAGGGTCGTTTGCGACATTCGGCCATAAGTATATACATCCGTTAGCCGGCTATATGACGGCGTGGAGCAACTGGTTTCAATGGGTGATCGTCGGGATGTCTGAAATTATCGCCGTCGGTTCGTATATGAAATATTGGTTTCCTGATCTGCCGGCATGGATTCCCGGCATTATCGCCATGGCCATTCTCGGTGCGGCGAATTTAATTTCGGTAAAATCTTTCGGTGAGTTTGAATTTTGGTTTGCCATGATCAAAATCGTCACCATTATTCTGATGATTGTTGCCGGAATCGGGATTATTTTCTTCGGTTTCGGTAACGGAGGGCATGCGATCGGATTATCTAATTTATGGTCGCACGGCGGTTTCTTTACAAATGGTTTTTCAGGATTTTTCTTTGCTTTGTCTTTGGTTGTTGCGGCCTATCAAGGGGTCGAGCTGATCGGAATTACGGCAGGGGAAGCGAAGGACCCGCAAAAAACGCTGCGAAGCGCGATTCAGAGCATTATCTGGCGGATTTTGATTTTCTACATCGGTGCGATTTTCGTGATCGTTACCGTATATCCGTGGAATGAGCTTCACTCACTCGGCAGTCCGTTTGTTTCGACATTTGCGAAAGTCGGGATTACGGCGGCGGCCGGTTTGATTAACTTTGTTGTGATTACCGCTGCGATGTCCGGATGCAACAGCGGGATATTCAGTGCGGGACGTATGCTTTATACGTTAGGCGTGAACGGACAGGCGCCGAAATTCTTTAAGAAAGTTTCTTCGAGCGGTGTGCCGATATTCGGTACGCTTGCGGTATTAATCGGACTTGTGATCGGTGTCGTGCTGAACTACATCGCGCCTCCGAAAATTTTTGTTTATGTGTACAGCGCGAGTGTGCTGCCGGGAATGATTCCGTGGTTCGTCATTTTAATCAGCCATCTCGGTTTCAGAAGAGCGAAGGGCGCTGAGCTTGATAAGCATCCGTTTAAAATGCCTTTTGCGCCGTTTACAAACTATTTGACGATCTCTTTCTTACTCATGGTATTGATCGGCATGTGGTTTAACAAAGATACGCGGATTTCTTTGGTTGTCGGGGTGATTTTCCTGGCGGTTGTGACGGTCAGCTATTATGCGTTCGGTATCGGCAAGCGCATGCCTGGTGAAAAATCGAAAATAGAAGACGCTGTATAATTCAAAAAGACACCTCTCTTACAGGGGTGTCTTTTTCGGCTTGTCCGCGAGTGGTATACTGGTTAAAAAAAGCAGAACCGGGGGAAACATCGATGAGTCATTACCGTACGTTATTATTTGATATAGACAATACGCTGCTGGATTTTACCGCTTCAGAAACCGATGCTCTTCAAAAATTGTTTCAAGGTTCAAAGCTGGAGCTGACGGCAGAGGTGGAAGCCCGTTATAAAGCGTTAAATCAAGGGCTGTGGAAGGCGTTTGAAGAGGGGGAAATGACCCGCGATGAAGTGGTGAATACACGGTTTGCCCTTTTGTTTAAAGAATACGGCCTCGAAGCCGACGGCGTGCTGATGAATCAGGCGTACCGCCAATACTTAGAAGAAGGGCACCAGATGATAGACGGAGCTTATGAGCTGATTGAACGGCTGAGTCCTTTATTTGATTTATACATCGTGACGAACGGCGTCTCAACATCACAATATAAGCGGCTGGGCGACTCCGGTCTGTATCCGTTTTTTAAAGATGTGTTTGTATCTGAGGACACGGGTTTTCAAAAGCCGATGAAGGAATACTTTGATTATGTATTTGCGAGAATTCCCGGTTTTTCTGCCGGGCACGGGCTTATTATCGGCGATTCATTGAGCGCGGACATAAAAGGCGGTCAGATGGCGGGAATGGATACGTGCTGGTTTAATCCCGGAAAGAAAGCAAATGAGTCCGGGATCATCCCGACGCATGAAATTCATTCGCTTGATGAGCTGTATGATGTGCTGAACGTGGAGCGAAAAGCCGCCGCTCATCTGTAAGGAGAATACGATGAAGATAGCACATACGAAGTTACTGATCAGGGGTTTTGCATTACTATCAATCTTTCATGCGATTCTTCAGCTTCCTCCCGGCCGGGGGGAGCTGAAGGTTTTTTTGTCTGTGCTCGTGATGATGCTGACGGCTAATGACTGCCTGCGGCCGCTATATATGAAGAGAAGGCCTGCTGTATATCAAGGCTCTTTTCTCCTGAGCAACGTTATCGCGGGAGTTCTTTTGTACAATGTCTATAGTGTGGGGACACAGGCCGTAATGGTGCTTTTATTGGCGGAGGTGCTTATTACTGATCAGCAGATTCCGGCTGTTTTGTTAACGGTGAATGCCGCCGCATTTGCAGCAGCTTTATACGCCGGAGGAGCGGGTGTCAGTGATATCGTGCCGCCATACTTCATCATGTTTGCGGTGATTTATTTATATCGGAAAAACCTGCAGGAGAAGTCGAAGGTAGAATTGCTGAACCGAGAGCTGAAAACCGCTAATGACACACTGAAGGAATATTCAGACCGGATTGAGGAACTGGCCGTTACGAAAGAAAGAACAAGAATTGCGCAGGAGCTGCATGATTCTCTCGGTCATTATCTGGCTGCTCTGAAAATGAATTTAGAATTTGCCGGGAAGACAGCCGGGCATCAGCCGGACAAAGTGAAGCAGATCATTCATAAGGCGCATGATCTTACGAAAGAATCCATTTTAAAGCTTCGCCAGGCGGTTACGCTGCTGCAGGGCTCTTTGGCCGGGCGGGCGTTTGAGCAAGAGCTCCGTGACATTTTCAGTCATTTTCAAGAGGCGGGAGGCATTCGCTTCGAGCTGGAGACGGACGCGGCCATAGAAGCGGAACAGCCGGATGTGAAGCATTGTCTTTATCAATCCGTTCAGGAAACGATTACGAATGCGATAAAGCATGGACATGCTTCATATGTTTCTGTCCGGATTCAAAAAAACCGAAATATGATATTGGCGCACATTCATAATAACGGCTCAGCCTGCGGAACGATCATAAAATCAAATGGTCTGAAAGGAATTGAGAAAAGAGCGGCCGCACTTGGCGGAGAGGCTGTTTTCTCTTCCGGGAAGGAAACGGGTTTTGACGTGAAAATAAGGATTCCATGCAAGGAGGAATAATCAAGTGAATGTCATGATTGCAGACGACCAGTCCATTGTGAGAGAGGGGCTGAAAATGATTCTGAGTCTTCACGAAGGAATTCAAATATCGGGAGAGGCTTCTTGCGGCGAAGAGGTACTCCGGCTGCTTTCTCAAACCGAAACCGATGTGATTTTGATGGATATCAGAATGCCCGGTATGGACGGAATCGAAACGACAAAAGCGGTAAAAGTGCGATATCCTTCCGTAAAAGTCATCATTCTGACAACGTTTGAAGATGATCACTATATTTTTGCCGGGCTGAAAAGCGGAGCCGACGGCTATCTCTTGAAGGATGCTGATTCAGATGAAATTACCGCCTCCCTTCAAGCCGTTTATGAAGGGAAGATGATGCTGAATCCCAAAATCACGGTTTCCGTCGTAAAAGCGCTGAACAATTTGGAGATCCCTGCGGTGCAGGAAGAGCCGCGGTCAAAGCTGAAGGAGATTCTCACGCCGAGAGAGCTTGATGTGGCGAAACACATTATGGAAGGCAAAAGCAATAAACGCATTGCCGCAGACTTATTTCTGACTGAAGGCACTGTGAAAAACTATGTATCCAGAATCCTCGATAAACTTGAAGTGTCAAACAGAACCGAGCTTACCTTATATTTGCAAAAATTGCTATAACCCCGCTTCACCCTCCTCTCTCCCTTTTTATCACTAAACATATGACGAAAGTAATACCCATATCGAGTACGAAAGTGAATAGAAAACAAGGATCGCCAAGAGTAGAATAAGTGCAGACATGACACAAGGAGTGCTGCACGAATGCTCGAATTAACGGATTTGACAAAGAAGTACGGCGATTTTACCGCTGTCAATCATATATCACTGCGCATCGAAAAAGGAGAGATATTCGGTCTGCTGGGGCCAAACGGCGCCGGTAAATCAACAACGGTGTCGATGATCAGCACCGTGCTCTCGCCGACGGGCGGAACAATCTGTATTGACGGAGCCTCATTGCAGGAGCAGCCTGCGGCCATAAAAAAAGTGATGGGAGTCGTCCCGCAGGAAATCGCTTTATATCAAGCGTTAAGCGCAAAGGATAATTTGGCTTTTTTCGGAAGTCTGTACGGACTTTCCGGTAAGGAACTTTGTAAACGGGTTGATGAAGTGCTGGACATCATCGAATTACAGGAACAGCGAAATCAAAGGATATCTGAGTTTTCGGGCGGCATGAAAAGACGGGTGAATATCGGTGCCGCGCTAATGAATGAACCGAAACTATTCATTTTAGATGAACCGACCGTCGGAATTGATCCGCAATCCAGACACCACATTCTTGAAACCGTGAAGACGTTAAATCAAGAAAAAGGGATGACCGTCATCTACACGAGCCATTACATGGAAGAGGTCGAATACCTCTGTGAAAAAGCGGCGATCATGGATCACGGCTCAATCATTGCCTGCGGGACGAAAGACGAATTGAAGCAGTCAGCCAAAGCCTCTGATACCCTGACCGTGAATGCAGAGGGGCTGAATGATGATGCCGTTAAAAAAATCCGCCGCATTCCCGGTGTTGCTGAGGCTGCTGTCAGCCGGCAGACCATTACGATGCTCGTCTCTGCGGCAGATCGCAATATCCTTGATATTGCGGATGATATCAGGAAAACCGGTATCACCATTAAGGGCATTCATTTCGAGGAAGCCAATCTGGAAAGCATTTTCCTCCGGCTCACCGGCAAAACGCTGCGGGATTCATAGGGGGCGTCATGAAAATATTATTCAGGCTGATCTTATTAGATTTTCGGTTATTGGCCGGCGCAAAGTCTTTCTATATAAAACTGCTTCTGTTTCCGGCGCTGATGATTTTCATTTTAGGAACGGTTTTTCACGGCGATTCGAAAGTGAAGCCATTTCAGACCGCGTTTTATAATGCGGATCACGCGGAGAGTTCTTTGGGTGACCAATTAAAGAATGACGTGCTGAACCAAAATGATCGCATCCGTGTAAAAGATATAGGCAGTTATCAAGAAGGGAAACAGCTGGTCGAAAGCGGCAAAGTCTCCGTTTTTGTATACGTGCCGAAAGGCTTTGCAAAAGCGGCGGAACACAATGAAAAAACAAGTATCAAAGTCATCTCGGACCAACAAGGCTCTGTAAACGGAGACATTGTGGAAATGATGGCCGATTCGTTTGTCACCAGAGTAAAAGCGGAATTCAGCGAAGAAAAAGCGGTGCTGAAGCAGTCGGGACATCTGTCAAAGAGAGATGTCAGCGGCCTTTCGGGTGAACGTGGACAGGCTGTCACCATTCCGAAACAGTCCGCAGGCAATCACGCGGCTCCGATTGATGCGATGCAGTATTATTCAATCGCAATGGTCGTCATGTTCTCCATTATGACCGCGTTTGCGCTCATTCACGGGATAGTGGAAGAGAGACAGCAGCACACGTTATTCAGAATCAAATCAATGCCTGTTTTACGTATCCAATACGTGGCGGGTAAGCTTTTGGGAATCATGTTTGCCATCCTGATGCAAATGGCTGCTGTCATCATCGCAAGCAGCATCTTATATCAGGTAAAATGGGGCAATTTGTTTGAAGTATTGCTGGTGACGATCGTTTATTCATTTGCGATCGGCAGTATTGTGCTCCTTTGGGGGGCTGCTGCAAAAAACCACGAGACCGTCTCAAGCATGGCGGCTCCTATTCTGTATGGCTTCAGTTTTTTAGGCGGAAGTTTTATCGCAAAAGACGGCTTGCCTGACAGTTTGAAAATCGTGCAGGAGCTGATACCGAACGGCAAAGCGATCAACAGCTATATCAGTGTCACGCAGCATGCCGGTCTGAGCGGTATTGCGGCGGATTTGGCAGAGCTTGCTGCCATCGGCGCCGTGTTTTTATGTTTGACCGTCTGGGTGTTTAAACGGAAGGAGGCGGTTTCATGATGCAGCTGTTATTCATGATCAGACATCAGCTGAAACTGATGCTGCAAAATCGGGCTGCCATCTTTGCGACGATTTCCGCTCCGCTCCTTCTCACATATTTCTTTTCCTTTTCTGCGGAAGGCAGTCAGCAGAAGGAAGTATATGTAGCTGATGAGGATCAGAGCGCCTATTCAGCGCAATTTATGAAAATGATTCAGACAGCCGGCCATATAAAAGTCACGAAGGTCACGGAGGACGTATTAAAAACAAAGGTTAATCATCAGGATATATCCTTTGGATTGCTGATCGGCTCTCATTTTGAAGAGACATTATTTTCCGGAGATGAATTGAACGTTTCATTTATTCAGAATGAAGAAAAGGGTGATGCTGTTTTGACAGAGCAGCTGATTGCGCAGCAGGCGGGCGCGCTGAAAAAAATAGTCCGCGATGCAAAAGTGATATCCCGCACGCTGCACACCGACGGGAAGCAGGCGGCAGCTGATCTCTTGAAGGATATTCAGGGTCATTCCGCCGTCACCGTTGACCGCCATCACGTTTATGCAGGCGGGCAGGCGGTCGACAGACTCATCGGATTTTTAGTGATGTTTATCTGGTTCGTTGCAGTCCAAAGCCTGCGATCATTTATAGATGAACAAGAAAATCATACATATGACAGATTGCTGAGCACGCCCGTTTCCTATACGGCATATGCAATTTCTAAGTTTGCGGCGGCGTATCTTTTCGGACTTCTCCATATTATCGTGATTCTCGCTGCCGGAACATTCATGCTGCACATCCGTTTTGCTGATCATGTTTTTGCTGCTGGAGCGGTGCTTGCGGCCTGCTCGTTTGCGCTGACTGCTGTAACGATGGCCGTGATACCGTTCATGAAGAGCCAAAAGCAATTCACGTCGCTTGCTTCCGTTTTTATAGCTGTCACGGGTTTATTGGGAGGGGCTTTCTTCACATTAGACACGGCTCCGGAGTACATGCGGATGCTGTCATTGTTTACCCCTGAAAAATGGGCGATCGGCGCATTTCAAAACAATGGCGGAGACAGCATGCAGATAGTGCCGCTGAGCCTGTTTCTTGCCGCCGGTGCAGCGTCATTGGTTTTATCACTCTATTTGATAAACCGTAATATGAAAAAACACAGTTAGGAGGATGGCTGCTTTGTATATGGCAGAAATCATCGGAATCATAGAAGTGCTCGCTGGAGCCGCAATGAACGTATGGATCGGCTGGCTCGGAAAAACTTTTTTCGGTAAAGATGACAGAAGTTCAAGAGTCGTGTTAAGAATCTGCGGCATCTTTCTCATAATCAATGGCGTTTCCAGAGCGTTTCATATCTAGTTCACAAAATATTCCGGACTCTTTTATAAAATGTAATCTTTTTCCTTGGGAATCATGTAAAATAGTATAGGATTCTACGAAAAGAATAAGAGGAGGAAGAAACATGAAAAAGAGACTCGTTATGCTATTTGCCGCGGCCGCCGCTGCTTTGTTGCTTGTGAGCGGGTTGTGGGCTCCGTCAGCGTCTGCGGCGCCGGCTCCTGCTTTAACACAAATCCGTATTATCGGTGTGACGTCTGACGGTCAGAATTACCAATGGGAAAATATCGGGCCGAACCAAATCAGCGCATCAAAACCGATGAAGGGGACAACGGGTTATTTAGCCGTATATTTCCAAGGGTATCCGAACAATAACACGATTCAGGCGTTTAACAACGGAACGAATATTACAAATCTTACGTCAAAAGCGCTGGAAGATGAATATACGAAAAACGGCAATATCGTTACAGGCTATATTAAATATTACAGCGTTCCTCTTTCTTATGTCAGTTCAGGAACGTTCTCTTTCTCCGCAACGGGACTGAACGGGCCGTACACGCCGTTAAGCAGCGGATTTTTCTCCATTCAGGTACAGAGTTAAAACAGCCGCCCGGTGCTTTCATGTATAGTTTTTCTCTCTTTCCGGGAAGCTATTCCTAAAGAAAAGGGAGGGCTTACATGATGGACAGGACACTCGGATATTTGCGTGAGTCGCTTTCGAACCACTTGGAGCATGATGTGTGCCGGGGGATTTATAAAAAGCTTCAGGTGAAGCATTATGCAAATGAAGGCGAGTTCGTGAAAGATCTAAATGATCTGGAAATGGATGCGCTGAATCAGGTGCTTGAAAAGGAAATCAAATATGCTGAGAACGAGCAGGATGAGAAGCGCACGATGGAATTGAATGAAGTATATGAGCTCCTGTTTTAAAAAGCCTCCCGGCGGCCGGGAGGCTTTTTTATTGTTTCGGAAACAGTTTACAGAATCATCCAACCCTTTGTATAATGGATAGTTGTGAAAAACACAGACGGAGGAGAAACATGAACGAAATAAAAAAACAGACGGTTCTTGAGTTGTCATCGGTTGAAAAAGCTTTGGTTTTTCTGGTGCCGCCATTATTAGGGCTGGTCATCGGATGGTTTCTGCCGGTCATTGCGAAGTGGGCCGTAACATTGGATTGGCTGCCTTTTCACGGGCCGCTGGAAATAATCGCTTCCTTTCACGGATGGAAGGCTGCGGCTGCAACTGCCGTTATCGGCTTAATTGGGGGAGTGTGGCTGACGCGGGCAGCTTTTAAAGAAAGTCTTGTGGCAGTCGTGACGGACAGCGAGGTGTCCTTAACCATATATAATGAAGAAAGCGTGTTTTCGAAAGACAGCATTTCCGGTGTGTTTACGGATGGGAAGTATCTTGTCTTATTAGGCACTGAAGGACAGGAGCTTTTTCGGGAGAAGCTTGAGCCGGCGGTTGAAAAAGCGGCTGATGCGTTTCGCGCGCATGGGTATGTCTGGCTGGGGACGGAAGATCCTTTTAAAGAAGAATACAAACGGTGGGTGCCGGACACGCCGGATTTGGAGCCTGGGGCAAATGCTCTTTTAAAAGCGAGAGAAAAGGCGCTGAAAGAGGAGGAAAAGGCTGATGCGAAAGAGCTGAAAGCGGAAATATCCAAACTGGGCATTACCGTGCGGGAGAAAGGATCGCGCCAATATTGGCGGATCTATAAAACGCCGTCTGCATAAAAAAAGCTGCCGCCGTTTGATACGGCCGGGCAGCCCGGGAACAGATTATTTCTTCTTGTCATCATAATATTGAACCGGGTACATGGAGCCTTCGGATACCATTTTGTTATCTTCAATATCTTCGGGATGCGGGTTGCCTGCTTTGTTGACGGGGAATGATTCAATATCCTGCTTCCCGGAGAGCGATGTTTTCATATTGCGGATAAAGTTCATCACCTTTTGGCGGTTTGATTTATCTTTGAGCAGGTAGGAAGTCACTCCGACAGTCGACACGGCAAGTCCTGAAATGAGCAGTTTTTGTTTCACGATAAAAACTCCTTTCTATTTCTGGCTTGCAGTAGTTATTCCCGCTTAACGGCTGTTTAAACATCGGAAGGTTAATTTTGGCTTGCCGCTTTAATGCGATAAAGATTGACAAAACTATTTTCAGAATAATATTATAAATATATGATAGCGCTGGAGTCATATTTTAATTGAAAGGTGTTAACTTTATGAATCAATTACATCGCAGAATGGGAACGTTTGCACTCATGATGGTCGGACTTGGGTCGATGATTGGCTCCGGTTGGTTATTCGGGGCGTGGCGGGCGGCTCAGATTGCGGGACCTGCCGCAATTATTTCCTGGATTATCGGTATGATCGTTATTTTGTTTATCGCACTTTCTTACAGTGAATTGGGTTCAATGTTCCCCGAAGCCGGGGGAATGGTAAAATATACTCAATATTCTCATGGATCATTTATTGGATTTATCGCAGGATGGGCAAACTGGATTGCGATTGTTTCCGTTATTCCGGTGGAGGCGGTTGCGTCTGTTCAATATATGAGCTCATGGCCGTGGGACTGGGCAAAGTGGACAAGCAATCTCGTTCACAACGGCACACTTACGGGAGAGGGGCTCGGCTTCGCATCCGTATTGCTGATTATTTACTTTTTACTGAATTATTGGACAGTTAACTTGTTTTCAAAAGCGAATTCATTGATTACCATCTTTAAAATTATTATTCCGGGGCTGACAATCGGAGCGCTGCTGTTTACCGGTTTTCACGGCGGAAACTTCACATCCGGTTCAAGCATTGCGCCGAACGGCTGGGCGAGCGTGCTGACGGCGGTGGCCACATCAGGTATCGTATTTGCGTTTAACGGGTTTCAAAGCCCGATTAACATGGCCGGAGAAGCAAAAAATCCCGGCAAATCGATTCCGATTGCGGTTGTCGGTTCGCTGTTGGTCGCAACCGTCATTTACGTCCTATTGCAAATCGCATTTATCGGTGCGGTTGAACCTTCCATGATCGTTCACGGCTGGAGTCACCTGAACTTTAACTCTCCATTTGCCGATTTGGCGATCGCATTGAATATCAATTGGCTTGTCATTATTCTTTATGCGGATGCGTTCGTATCTCCGTCGGGAACGGGTATCACATATACCGCTACGACGTCACGCATGATTTACGGCATGGAAAAAAATAAATATATGCCGAGCATTTTCGGAAAGCTTCATCCGCTGTACGGCGTGCCGCGCCAAGCGATGATTTTCAACCTGATCGTATCGTTTATCTTTCTGTTTTTATTCAGAGGATGGGGCGTGCTTGCTGAAATCATTTCCGTTGCGACGCTGATTTCTTATATCACGGGTCCAGTGACGGTGATGACGCTGCGGCGGACGGCGGCGGATTTGTACAGGCCTCTCCGTCTGAAAGGCCTCAGCGTGGTTGCACCGCTCGGCTTCGTGTTCGCGTCTCTCGTGCTGTATTGGGCGCGCTGGCCGTTAACAGGGCAGGTGCTGTTTATCATTTTGATCGGCCTTCCGATTTATTTCTACTACCAAGCGAAAGTGAAGTGGAAAGGATTCCGCAGAAACTTTAAAGGCGGCGTCTGGATGGTTGTCTATCTGCTCAGCATGATGGTCATTTCATGGCTCGGAAGTGAAAAATTCGGCGGTCTGAACATCATTCCGTACGGATGGGATATGGGGCTGATCGCAATCGTTGCCCTTGCCTTCTATGCGTGGGCGCTGAAGAGCGGATTCAAGACTGAGTATTTGAAAGACGCCAAAGCAATCAACGATCAATTAAAAGGCGGACAGGCGGAAGCCGCCGCCGGAAAAGAATAATGATTGATACAAACCTTGCGGTACATTTCCCGCAAGGTTTTTTAATCGGGCAAAAAACATGGTTCGGCATCATCCCCGAACCCATGCTGGCTCGATACAGGCTGACGATGATTGAGAGCAAGCCTAACGACGAAAACCAAGGCCAGTATTCTTTTTTTTCATGATTTCTCCGCCTTATCAATAACTGCCTTCCATACTAAACAATGAATGTAAAAGATATGTTGGGCAACTATTAATCTTTTATGTTTCTTCTTCTCCATGCTTCATCCTTTTTCCTGTACTCCTAAGTCAAAGTTTTAGAGACAAAACAAATAATTAACCACAGAAAAAATTCAGTACGTAAGTTTAGATTACAATAATTGTATAATGAATTAAAATATAGGAGAATAAACAAATAGCACGAGGTAATAAGTATAAAAACGCGAAAATTAGGACTGGGCGTCTACCCTAGAGACATCAGAGATTCCGGTTATACAAAAACTATTAAAACAATTAGATGAATTATTTTCACTCCCTAAGTTTATTTAGGGAGTCATATTATTTTAAGGAGTGAGATTATATTTGAACAAGATTAAGTGGTTAATTATAATTGCGGTCATAGTATTAATAGGTATATTTATATGTATCGGAACTTTTAAATATACTAATACAGTTTCTGATGTTAAACAAACTGAAACAGAAAAAGAAAAGAATTTCTTGAATGATAAAATTGCAGCTATATATTATTCAGCTACAATAGATTACCCTAAAGATGGGAGTTATACTGTATATATTGATGAAAAAGGAAAAGCAACAGCTGTAAAAGGAGATGCTATTGAAGTTGGAACCATTGCACAAGATGAAAAAAACATAGTTAGACAGGACAAAAAAGAAGTTTATATGATAGGCGATAACTTTAAAAAATTCCCGATGCAGCATCAAGTACATACAAGTTATGGGCAATCATCAGGCCATTTAATAAAAGAAAATATCTTTTATTTTTTGAATAATCAAGGAGTCGGTGAAAACCATTATAATAGTTTAATCAGATGGGGTAACAGCAGTGGATTTCATGAAAAAGTTATTCCGGGTTTCTATACAAGTACCGGTAATGACGGTGAATATATTTACGTGATAAATGAAGATTCTTCAATCAAAACACCGACTTTTCAGGGTATTAAAATAGATAAAGATAAAGTTACAGTTGGGAAAGGAACAACAATTCCTATATTAAATGAAGAAAATTGGAGTGTTTATTCACAGATAATAGTTAAAAAAAGCTCAGCCTTTTTTATACTATATAACCAAACGGATAAATCAAACAAAGTACAATTCAAAGTAGCAAAAATTGATTTAAAGCATAATAAGTTTAAAGGTGCATATCCTTTAGGCAGTTATCATATCCCTGATGAAATTTCTCAGCTGGCTATTCCTCTTTCTACTAATAACTTTTTTGTAAAAAATGACACTTTATATCATTTGGCAGCTAATTCAATACTTTATACTTTCGATCTGAAAAGTATGAAGCCGAAGAAAAAACTCCCATTACATAGGTCAACAAAATTTGAAAACCAAGCAAAATTCACTTATTTTGACGAGTCTGAAATTTTCTTGTTAGAAATAAGCAAGGGCGGGAAATATGTGATTAATTCTTACTCTTATAAAAACGGAAAAAAATTAAAATCTACTCCTATCAGAGGACTTGAAAAAATTATTAACAATACCCATGTTTCTGAATATGACTTTTTTATGATTAAGAAAAACAAAGAAGTATGGAGTGATTAGATATAAATGGCTAGACAGCTGAGTGAGTATACTTAAGGGGAAATTAAATTCACAAAGGAGAATAATAATGGATGAGCTAGATATTGCTTTTGGTATTTTACCACTTTCTATTATTGTCTTATCGATTATATTCACGTATATTTTCAAAAAAGTGTATATAATGCCGCTTGTCAGCATAGTTGTTTCTGTCATACTAATGTTTACTGTTTTTAATCTATCTTTCTGGGGATGGGTTGTTGTCTATGGTTTAGTATCAATAATATTATCATATATTACAAATAGTATAAGAAAGAAAATAGATAATAGAAATAAATAATTATATTCCTTTGATTAAAAAGGTATCACAAGTAATTCATCATTACTGTGATACCTTTTTACAATTAAGGTGAATCTCAGCCTTTTAATAACATGCCCCACCCGCTATATAACCCATGATGGCGTTTGCATTATCGGGCAAAAAAACATGGGTTCGGCATCATCTCCGAACCCATGTGGTTTATTATTTATATTCTTTTTTAACCTTTTGGAATATATCCGCATAGTTGGTAAACACACCGGTTACGCCCCAATTCAGCAGACGGCGCATGTCCGTCTCGCTGTTCACGGTGTAAGGGTGAAGCAGTAGGCCGTGGCTGCGAATGTTCCGGACATTTTGAGCGTTCAGCGCTTTGTAATCCGGTCCGATTCCGACGGCATATGTTTTGATGTCTGTTAAATCTGCGTCAGTCATTGAGGTCATCTGTTCCGCTTCAAGCAATTGGACGGCGGGAAGTTTCGGATCGAGCTGTTTGATTTTCAGAAGGCTCTCCCTGCTGAAAGACTGAATGATCACTTGTCCAAGTTTCGCATGCTTACCTGCCAATTTGTATTTTTTCAGTGAGGCGATCAGTTTTTCTTCCATACCCGGATATGTTTCGGGCGCCTTTGTTTCAATATAATAGTTTGCATGTCTGCCGAACCGTTTTAACACGTCATCAAGTGTGGGAACGCGAAGTCCGGCGTATTGCGGTTTTGCTTTTTCCGGATAGGCCTTATTGAACCAAGAACCGGCGTCGAGCTTTTGAATCTCTGCTAATGTATGATCCTTCACCCAGCCTTGTCCGTTTGTGGTGCGGTCCAGTTTTTCATCATGCATGACGATCAGCTTGCCGTCTTTTGTCATTTGTAAATCCAGCTCAATATAGTCAGCCTTCATTTTTTGCGCAGTTTCATAAGAAAGGATCGTGTGCTCCGGGACATACCCCGAAGCACCGCGATGGGCAATGGTTAAAATTCTGTCAGGAGACAAGAGGTTTCCTTTTCCCGCCGCCGATACAGGCGTGACGATGAATGACAATAAACCGAATGAAAGCAATACCAAAGCAAACAACTTATGTTTCCGCATGTTTTCTTCCCCCTTAAAAATCAATATCTGTCTCTAGTGTAGAAAATCGTTGTAAATGCTGTACTGCAAAAATATTAATCTTTTATGTTGTTTTCTTACACATGCTCCGCCCGCTTGCCTGTATTCCACGTCATAGCCAAGAAGACGATGGACAGCACACATGAGGAGATAAGCATGATAAAGCCGCCGTTCCAGTCAAACCGGTCTACGACATAACCCATAATGGCGTTGGCGAAAGCAGAGCCTCCGATGTAGCCGAAGAACCCGGTTAAGCCGGCTGCCGTTCCCGCCGCTTTTTTAGGCGCAAGGTCAATGGCCTGAAGTCCGATCAGCATGACAGGCCCATAGATTAAGAATCCGATGCTGATCAGCGCGATATTATCGATGAGCGGATGACCGGCAGGGTTAAGCCAGTAGACCAATACAGCGATAAATACGCCGGCCATGAACAGCACGCCGGCCGGTGCGCGGCGGCTTTTGAAAAATCGGTCGCTGATCCAGCCGCACAAAATCGTTCCCGGAATTCCCGCATATTCATAAAGGAAATAAGACCATCTAGAGTCTTCAGGAGAGAACCCTTTCGCTTCCGTCAAATAGGTCGGCGCCCAGTCAACGACACCGTACCGCACGAAATAAACAAAGACATTGGCAAATGCGATATACCACAGAAATTTATTATTCAGCACGTATTTAAAAAGAATTTCTTTGGTCGTCATCTCTTTTTCCTGGTCTTTGAACGCATGTTTCGGATAGTCATTCCGGTATTCTTCAATCGGCGGAAGCCCGCAGGATTGCGGCGTGTCCCGAACGAGAAGAACAATCACAAATGAAATGACGATGGCGATAATCGCCGGAAAGAAAAATACGCTTTTCCAAGTAACAAACATGGCGATGCCGAGAGTCACGAGCGGGGCGAGAATACCTCCGCCTATGTTATGGGCGACATTCCATATCGACATTTTCGTTCCGCGTTCACTGATGGAAAACCAATGAGCCATCGTCCGTCCGCAAGGCGGCCAGCCCATCCCTTGAAACCATCCGTTAATAAACATAAAAATGAACATAATCGTCACGCTTGACGTGACCCATGGCATGGAAACAAATAAAATGTTGACGACACCTGACAAAAACAGACCTGTCGCAAGGAAATACCTCGGGTTGCAGCGGTCAGACACCATCCCCATAATAAATTTGCTGAAGCCGTAAGCGATTGATACGGCCGCAAGCACCAAGCCAAGTTCCCCTTTTGAAAACCCTTGTTCCTGAAAATAAGGAATAGCGAAGGCAAAGTTTTTGCGAAGTAAATAATACCCGGCATACCCGATGAAAATCCCCAAAAATACCTGCAGCCTGAGCCGTTTATAGGCCGCATCCGTCTTTGAATCATCCAATCTCTCAATATGCGGAGCCGGCTTGAACAATTGAAACATCATATCCTCCCCTTTGCTGAACGTCTATCATGATGTATGTATGACTCCTTTCCTTGAAAATGACAAAAAGAACCAGAAATCACCCTTATGAAAGGGCGCGGTTTCCTGGTTCTCCTCATCTCCATCCAAAAATCATTAACTTGTATATGATAGCGCTTTCTTAAATTATCACAGTCTGACGTGAATGTAAACGCTTTAAGGAAAGTTTTCATTTTTTTGAATAAATAACCGGAGGGAATATCAGCCGGAGCGCGAAAGATTTGAGGTACTCGATTTTGTACTCAGGCATAAGATGTGTTAGGCCGAACTAAGAAAAGCGAAGGGAGTGCATCTGTTGATTGATGAATTGGATTTTGCGTTCGGTGTTCTGCCGCTTTGTATCATCATCCTGTCAGTCGCCGGAACGTACCTGTTTAAAAACGCGTTCATTATGCCGGCTGCCGCTTTGGCCGTTTGCCTTATATGCACCTTTACCATATTGAATTTCTCGTTTATCGGGTGGGCCGTCGTGTACACGCTCGTCTCTTTCGCGTTATCGCATATTACGATGGTGGTGATCAGCCAAAATAAAAAATAGGATCGGCGGCAGCCGATCCAGCTATCAAAAGCAGAGAACACATCTCTGCTTTGTTTTATTTATGCATGTGCAGGAATTCCTTGATGACCGCGGTCTGTTCTTCTTTCGGATAGCTTCTGTACAGATGGCTGGCTAAGCGGACGGGGTCACCGAAGAAGTACCGCTCATATTGTGTCTGCCTTGTTCCAAAGGGGCTCATGGTCAAATCCCATGCGAGGCGGAACACTTTTACCCGGTCTTCAGCGTTCAATTCGGCCGCCTGCAAATATTGGTCAAGGTCTCCTCTGATGTCGGAACGGAACGCTTTTTCAGTCGGCAAAGTCACCATTCCGCTTGCCCCGATCAGCTGGATGATTTCCGTGAAGCGCGGGTAGATGTCAGGGAAAATCGCGCTGACCACACGAAGCGGAGTGACACTCGGACGCATATAACCCCATTCGTCTGTTTCCGCATCATTCTCCGACTTTTCCAAAAGGGCTTTCATCGTTTCCAGACCGGTGATGATTTCAGCCATCTTAGCCTGAATATGCTGATATTCGCCTACATCTATCGCATCGACAAGCGTTTGGGCGAGGCCAAGGAGAAACTCCGTCTTTACAATTTGTCTCGTGATAACTTGATGAAATGCGAAGGCGTTAAAAGAGCTTTTCATATTAAAATCAAAAGCCGCCTCGTAATTATTGTAAAAAAATACGCGTTCCCAAGGGACCAAAACGTGATCAAATACAACGATAGAATCCATTTCTTCATATCTTGAGCTGAGCGGATAATCAAACGATGATTTTCCGAGTACGAAAGATTCCCTGCAGATGAATTTTACTCCCTTTGTATTGGAAGGGATTGAAAAAGCGAACGCTTCATCCGATTCAAAATACATCTTAGGCAGAGAAACCACGAGCACTTCATCCGTCAGGCCGCCTTGTGTGGCTAAAATCCGCGCGCCGTGTATGATGAGGCCTTTTTCATTTTTATCGACGACTTTTGCCGAGACAGGTGTCGGCGATACGTTTACGCCCATTTGTGAACGATTCACCTGAGGGGTGATAAACGTGTGCGTAAAAGAAAGATCCTGTGCGGCAGCGCGTTCGTACAGCGCTTGAACATGTTCCGGAAAACAATGATCGCGGTCTTTCAAAAGCGCGGCAGAGGAGGCGAAGCTCATCAGCACGGTATTCATATAATCCGGGCTTCGTCCCATCATTCCGTGCGTGTGTCTGGCCCAATGTTCGAACATGTTTCTTCTTCTTTTTACGTCTTCTTTCGTTTTCGGCTGCAGGTATGAAAGCCCGGCCCGTTCTTTTTTACCGGGAAGACTGTAAGTCATTTGATCTTTCATATCCGGTTTCGTTTGCAAATCATAAAGAGAGCGCTTCGTTTCCAGAAGGCCCTTAAATGCGGGATGTTCAGAAATCTGTCCCTCGATCTTTTCACCATCAAGCCAAATCTCATTTCCAAGCTGATTTAATCGGTCAATGAACATTTTGCCATTAATGATACCCATCATGTCGCCCTTCTTTCTTTGCAGATCCACTACCTCATTATATTGAAAACGAAATTGGGTGTTCCGGTTATTTCCAAAGGGGAAGAGCCTTTTTTGATAAGGGGGGTGAAGGGATTGCATCATAAAAAAAACCCCTTAAGCAGAGGGGTTTTTAACTGATCATGTCTTTGTATCGTTGTTCGAGGACAAAGTCTATCATTCCGGTGATACGGGTGTTTTCAGATTTTTGTCTGAAACGGTCAGACACTTGGATTTTCCTTGAAAACGGAAATACAGCAAAAATCCAAACAAGGCCGGCCAGGCCAAAAACCATTTGCAGAACCATTTCAATCAATTCATTAAAATGAGTGCTGAAAAAAAAGATATATAATGTGATGAAAGTGACTGTACATACGATTTTGACAGTATGTCGGAATGTGAGGGGCGGTTCAGTGAAACACATTTTCATTTGATTCAGTGTGAGCGAATCTTGTTTCATCAAATATGTAAGCAGTTCTTTGTCATTTTGACTTCGCGGAATCAAATCATTTTCTATTTTTTGAACGGTTTCCCTGTATGTCTCCATATCAATCTTCATGCGAATCCTCCTTTAAAAATAACTCCAAGAATACTCATTGAGCATTCCTGGAGCAAGGAGCTGCCTGTTCAATTATAGAAATAGTGATAAAACTGTGCTGAACAAGGCTGCAGCTCCTCCTAATTCAGGTGCTAAAACGACTAAAGCACCGATCCCTACAATAACAATAATTCCTGCGCCTGCAATAGCCATGGTATTCACGACAGAATCCCAATCCGGAGAGTACACCTCTTCGGAATCCGGCAGCCTGAAGCTCTTTTGTTTTATTTTAAATGTAATGGTAGTTGTTAGTCCAGTTGTAGCACTGTCACCGACCGGAATATCAGGTGTATAAATTTTAAATTGAATATTCAGCGATCCCGCAGACGGATTGACATACACTTCTAAATAACCGTTGCGGACTGACAAGCTCAGACTGTTAAGCAGGTTTTGATAGGAATCAATTTGTGATGCTGTAAAAGAGACTTGTGAATCTCCCATCAGACCGGTAATATAAGCTCCCGGTTTGCCGTTTGTAATGGTAACTGTGTTAGGAGAACCTTCGCTTGGCACTGTTGCCAAAAGTGAAGTGGATAAAAGAATATCCATTTCAGGTGATGTATAAATGGTTTCTGTCTTGTCGAATTCAAACATGGCATTCGCAAGATTCGATATATTTTCTAAAGCAGGAATGGTTGTTAAAATGTCCGTCAGTGTACGCATTCTTGCATCATACACAGGATCAGAAGGCGGATGGACGCTGCTTGCACCCGAGTCTTTTCCGGAGTATCCGTCTTTGTCAATGGCGACTTTTCCCGCTCCGCTTCCGATCGTTCCTTCATAAAATTGATCAAAAGCCCAGTTTTTCGGCATCGGGTATCCGAGGTTGCCGCTGAATCCGGTCGACATGTTAGCCGTAAAGCTATATTTGGTCAGACCTGCTTCTGACGTCCGGATACAAATGTTTCTCGGCCCGTATACCCCGATTTCATATTTCGGCGCAGTTGAGAACGCCTGCATTTTCATAAAAGCTGACTTGATTTCTTGGAAGTAAGGGATGATTTTATCCGTAACTTCATAATCATACGCATCGAAATCGACGGCAAAGTAAATGGTCGTTCCTGACGGAAAACCTAATCTTCGGGCGGCTGATGCAGCGCTGTACGCATCTCTCGTTCCTTGGTCTTTTACAAAATAAGAAGATTCATAGCCGCCGTCCTGATAAATCGGAAACACACTTAAGCCGGCATTGAAAATCGCGGAAAGTTCTTTTGACGTTAACGCTTTCGATGTCAGTCCGCTGCTCGTCCGCACATTCCCGGTCAAATATCTTCCCACGATTTTATAGCCATTCTCACGCAAAGTTTTAGCCGTATCTGCCGTCAAAATGGCAGCGGTGTCACAAGCTGAAGCAGCCCGCGTTGTGTCGCCTGAGCTTGATAATAAAGCTTTAATCGTCGGCATGTCCGCATAACCTGTCTGCGGCAGGCACATAAATTCTTGGAAAGCTTTCACTGCCGATACAACTCCGACGCCGTATTTTCCGTCGAATTCACCGGGGTCAAATGATTTCCCATTACAGTAAAGCGCGTATTGAACAATCAAAACAAAGCCTGTCCGTGAATCGCCGGGAGTCAAGGTAGGACATAAGCTGGTCGTTCCGTTCCCGAAAAATCCATTGGCGACGCTTGTGCTCATGCCTTCTTCTTTTTGCAGAGCATAGATGAGAGCCTTGTTTGTATCGCGGGCATATAAGCCGTCACAAGGCATCAAGCCGATGTAGTCATTGTAATCCCGGTTCAGGTTCTGCTGGATTTGGCGGATTCTTTTGTCGCCTCCCGCTACTAACCGAAAAGCGCTCATATCCAGCAAAGCCTTCATAATGAGTGCCGTGACGATGCCGTCTTGCTTAGTAAGTCCGGCCGCTTTTTGAAACTCTTTTACAGCGCTTTCGGTATTTTCATAGAAAACGCCAGAAAATCCGCCCGGGTTAAACCCTTTACACCACAGCGCCCCCTGCAGAATGTAATTCATGTTTGTCGGCTTAGAATCGGGAGCCTGCTTTTTCAGCGGTTTAAACAATCTTTGTGTCGTCGGTCCGAAGTTATCGGCGGGTTCTGAAATACCGAGCTCAATTTGAAGCGCCCGTGTCAGACCGTAAATGGTATCCCAGCCTGTTTTTCCGTTTTCTGGCACCTTGTTGTACCCGTGTCTGCCTTTGTACGTCTCATTCAGCCATTGTTGTGTTTCCAGGACCATTTCGTCCATTGCAATCCCTCCATTACGTGTAGTGTGCGTTCATTCATAGGTGGCAAACGTATGACAGTTTGTCATGGGTTTATGAGTTTGTCCAAACAGGGACAGCCCCATCATACAATCACAGCACAAACGCCGATAGAGAGGCATTGATAGGAAAAGATCTCTCTATGACAATTGATACAAAAACAGCAAAATGGATAGCGCTTTAAAGTAACTTTATCACTTAATCAAAAATAACAAGAATCATAAGTAGTAGTCATATAGTCATTTTCAGGGCTGTTTTCATCTCTTCCTGCAGTCAAAATGGTTAGTTGGACGGATTTATGATTAGCTATATTGTCATTAACATAAATAGGGTAAATAGTTACAGGAAGGAAGGGTTTTCTCGATGAAAAGCAAAAAGATTTTTAAGTCGCTCATCATTATTTTTACTCTTTTAATCAGCGGAATTGGTTTTATGGGTTTTTCTTCTCCGCAAAAAGCAGAGGCTAAAGATTGGCTTCATACTTATAAAAGCGGGTATTTCACTAACTATGTGATCAATACCTATCACCCTAAATTCACTAAGACGACAAAAAAGTACAGCTTGAGAGCCGTGACTTTTAAATCCAACAGTAAAGGGAAGGGCACGTATAAAATATACGTCCAAAAGCAAGTCAACGGCAAAGGTGCCTGGAAAACAATCAAAACCGCCAATGCAAAGAAAAATGGAACGACTTATTTTGAAACACCTTTGTTAAAAAAAGGAGATTCATACAGATTTAAAATGGTCAATCAAGGTTCGAAAAAACGTGTCAATTATAGTGCGAGTTGGATTGTATTCGCTTCATAATTTTGATTTTCAGCTTATAATGTTTTAGCTGCCGCAGCTGCGGCAGCTTTTTATTTTTTCCGGAGCTCAACCGCCAGGGAGCCCGCACCTGTCTCTTCGGGCGTACGTTTGTATTCACCGCATCATTCTGGATTATGCGGAAAGGTACATCGCTTCAATGAAAAGCCGATCCCGGGTCCTTTTGATTTGTTTGAAAATGTTCTGATATAAAAAAGGCGTGCCGCGGTGTAAAATGGCTATATTGATAAAAATGGAGGTTGAGATGGATCAAGATTATATGACTGAGCTTGTCTCAGTCCAGCTGAAGAAAATCCGGTCGGAGAGAGGCTACACACAGGAGAAAATGGCGGATGTGATCGGCCTTTCTAAAAAGTCGCTGGTGCAGATTGAGAAAGGGCGGGCGCTTGCGGAATGGCCGCACGTTGTGGCGGTTTGCGCGCTTTTCAGATCAAGTGAAACACTGCAATCCGTATTAGGAGATGATCCGCTGGAGGTCATTGAAACGGTTGCTCACCGCACAATTGACAGGCCGAAGGGGAAGACGATGGGCGGCAAGGTGTGGTGGAAAGCCATCGAGAAAAAAGGCGAGTTCCGCTTGCAGCAGCATTTGATTTCCCACCATTACCGCATCCTTGATTCTTATGATGATCTGTGGTTCAGCAGTTTTGAAAAGGCAGAGGCTTTGGAGCGGCTTGATGAGCTGTTTTTGGAGGCGGAAGAAGCGAAGCGCTGACGCACCTCCGGTTGATGTATTTTCTGACAAGTGAGAAAATATATATAAATTCCAGCCAAAGGAGAGATTCGAATGAAGCCTGAAGATATCGTGCGAAGCGGCCCGAATCAGTACATATGCAAGGAAGGAATCGCAAAAGAACTTCCGGGGCTGCTGGAGACATTCAGAAAACCCGTTATTGTGACCGGAATCAAATCTTATCAGGCGTTCTCCGATTACGGCGGCGGTTCTTCCTGGGATGTGATTCAGCACAAAGGATACTGTTCACCTGAGGCGGTGCGTAAGGTCTGTGAGCAGGCGGAAGACGCGGATGTGATCATCGGTATCGGAGGCGGCACGATTTTGGATTTGGCAAAAGCGGCGGCAGACCGGCTTGATATTGAGGCTGTGATGGTTCCTTCCATTGCGGGGACGTGTGCGGCAAGTACGCCGTTGAGTGTCATATATGATGAGAGCGGCAATTTTATCAGAGTTGATTATCACAAGCGTTCAAGCTATTTGACGCTTGTTGATCCGCTGTTTTTGCTTTCCTCTCCCATTGAATATATGAAAAGCGGGATCGGTGATACGCTGGCGAAATGGTATGAGGCCGAGGCGGTCATCAGAAATACGGAGGAGGCGCCGCCGCTGATGGCGCAGGCGGGGCTGAGACAGGCGGAATATATCCGTCATCTGTTATTGCGTTACAGTGAAGCCGCCGTCGTAAGCATGGAGAAAGGCGAGCTGTCCGTGCCGTTCATCCATACGGCGGAAACGATCATTATGCTTGCGGGAACGGTCGGCGGGTATGGCGGCCGTTTGTGCAGGATGGCAGGGGCGCATGCGGTCCACAACGGCCTCAGTTTTCTTCAGGAGACACATCAGGTGCTGCACGGCCAGAAGGTTGCTTACGGCATATTGGTGCAGCTCGCGCTTGAGAATCGGAGACATGAGATTGAAGAGCTGCTTCCGTTTTACCGCCGGCTCGGTTTCCCCGTCAGTCTCTGTGATCTCGGCATTCTTGACAACCATGAGGAAGCAAAGCGCCGCATCGCTTCTCACGCCTGCCGGGCGGAAGAATCGCTATGCTTAATGGGGCAATATTGCGAGAAGGACGTGTCAGCGGCGATTGAATCGCTCGAATCAGCACAAAAGACAGGATAGAGCTTGTAATCTGTCTTGTCTTTATTTTTTGAATATTTCCGTTATAATGAGTGGGGTATAGAAAGGGAGGGGCCAAAGGACATGTATCAGGCGAAGAAGATGTTGTTATTAGGATCAGGCGAGCTGGGGAAAGAAGTCGTCATTGAAGCGCAGCGGCTCGGGGTTGTCACTATAGCCGTTGACAGCTATGAGCATGCTCCCGCCATGCAGGCCGCGCACAAAAGCTATGTGATTGATATGCTTGATAAAGCGCAGGTCAGAGAAGTCATTGAGAAAGAAAAACCGGACTTGATCGTGCCGGAAGTGGAAGCCATTGCGACGGATGAGCTGCTGAAGCTTGAGGAAGAAGGGTTTCACGTCATTCCGAATGCGCGTGCGGCAAAGCTGACGATGGACCGTGAAGGCATCAGACGGCTTGCGGCAGAGACGCTTCATCTTCCGACTGCCGGCTATGAATTCGCGAATACATATGAAGAATTTAAAGAAGCGGCGGAAACAATCGGCTTTCCGTGCGTGGTAAAGCCGCTGATGAGCTCTTCCGGAAAAGGGCAAAGCGTGTGCCGCTCGGCTTCCGGGCTGAAAAGCTGCTGGGACATGGCAATGGAAGGCGGCCGGGTGAAAAACGGCCGGGTCATCGTTGAGGAATTCATTCCATTTGAGTCAGAAATCACTCTTTTGACAGTGCGCGCGGCGAACGGTACGTCCTTTTGCGCGCCGATCGGACATGAACAAAAAGACGGTGACTATATTGAATCATGGCAGCCTCATCATATGACGGAACAGCAGATTGAAGAGGCGAAACACATTGCGAAAAGCATAACGGATGAGCTCGGCGGATACGGTTTGTTCGGGGTGGAGCTTTTCCTTACTGAAGATAAAGTATATTTCAGCGAGGTGTCTCCCCGTCCGCATGATACGGGGCTCGTTACGCTTGTGACGCAAAATTTGTCAGAGTTTGCGCTGCATGTCCGCGCGATATTGGGATTCCCGATTCCGGAAATCACTCAGCTGTCGCCGGGGGCAAGCCGTCCGCTGAAGGCGCCAAAAGAGCTTGCTGATTATGCGGTTGAAGGTTTGGAGAAAGCTTTGGCGGTAAAAAGCACTCAGGTCCGCGTATTCGGTAAACCCGTCACGAAAGTCGGACGCCGTATGGCGGTTGCGCTTTCTGCAGCCGAGACCGTTGAAGAGGCCAGAGAAAGAGCGGCCGAAGCACTCAGTCATTTATCAATTACATAAAATGATCTTAAAAGGCGTTTTACCGTAATGGTAAGGCGCCTTTTTTGTTTGGACAGACTATATACTGGAAAACGGGGTTGTGAGATAATGTATGAGGCCGTTTTGTGCTGGTTTTTTAATTCTTGAAACTTTTTATGTCCGCAATCGTTATATGTAATGTTCTCATTTGACGGAGAAGGAAATAACAATACATCATACGGCTTTTCATTCATCAAGAACGGACAATCCGGATCGCAGCATGGAATATTTAAGCAGGGTAATCCGGAATAGAGGAAACCATGATTGCTTACCTTAATATGAACGGCGAAAAAACAAAAATCACCAGATTAGATTGTTCAAATAACACCAAATGCTGTATAATAAAAGAATTTGAATGATAGCATCGAAAGAATTTCATTTTATGTTTCCTTAAAATGTATTCTTTATGCATACGCAGTCCGATTTGATATGGTTTTAATTGGAGGTTTGTGTAAACTGTGAATTATATACCTAGTATGATTACAATTGGAAATTTCATTTGCGGGCTCTTATCGATTCATTCCCTTTTGTATCATAATATACACTCTGCGGTGATCTTTATTTTCACCGGGATGTTTCTTGATTTCTTTGACGGTTTGGCCGCCCGTAAGCTGAACGCGGTATCGGAGATGGGAAGAGAGCTTGACTCTTTTGCTGATCTCGTGACGTTCGGCGTAGCGCCGTCCATGCTCGCTTACAGTGTTTCACTATATACGCTTCCGTTCATCGGAATTTTAATCGCGCTTTCCTACAGCATCTGCGGGATGATCCGTCTTTCCAGATTTAATATTGAACAAAGCAAGCTGCCGACGTTTATCGGGATGCCGATTCCGTTTGCGGGTATGTGTCTTGTCATTTTGAGCTTTATCAATAACGCTTTTCTTCTGGGGGCGGGAACGATCGCGCTCGGTTATTTAATGGTCAGCAATATTAAATTTCCGCACTTTAAAAAACAGGCGCCTGAAAACCTGGAGAGCAGAAGATGGAATTAGTTCAGCAATTAATATCCGATTACGGATATATCGCGATTTTTCTTATGCTGACACTCGGTATTATCGGATTGCCTATTCCGGATGAAGTCATGATGACGCTTGTGGGCTACTTCGCTCATTTAAACGTGCTGAATTACGGGCTCTCCATTCTGATCAGCTTTATCGGAGCGCTCCTTGGGATGATTATCAGCTACTTCATCGGCAGAAAAGCCGGCCGGCCGTTTATTAATAAGTTCGGGAAATGGGTCGGCCTGAAGGAAAAGAGGATGGAGAAAGTAGACAGGTGGATGAAGAAGTACGGGCCGTACACCATTATTTTAGGTTATTTCATCCCCGGCATCAGACACGTGACCTGCTACTTTTCCGGAATCGGCAGAATGGAATTCAAAACCTACTTATGCTTCGCCGCCATCGGAGCGTTTTTATGGTGTTTTATTTTTATTACTATAGGAAAATTCATAGGAGTAATCAATGTTTAATACTGCCGCTAAAGTTCTTTACCGTTCATTGATTGAACTGACTAATAATCGATTGACGTCTTATCTCATTAAAAACTTCTGTGAATCGAAACTGAGCAAGCCGATGATTCCGCTGTTTTCCAAACACTATCGCATTAACTGGAATGAAACGGAACGCACGGCTTCTGACTTTGATTCACTGGCGTCATTTTTCATTCGTGATATTAATTTGAATCTCCGCCCCGTGGCAAAAGAGAAGAACGCCATCGTCAGCCCGGTGGACGGCGTCGTTCAGACGGTGGGCATGATTAATCCCAATCAAACTTTCATGGTAAAAGGGAAGGATTATTCGTTCGCTGAACTGACGGGGTTTAAAAGCGCCGATCACAAGTATAACGGCGGGTGTTTTGCCGTGCTTTACCTGAGCCCGAGACATTACCACCGCTTCCATTCTCCCGTCAGCTGCACGTATCAAAAGCTGGCCGAGCTGGGGAAACGCTCCTATCCCGTTAATACGATGGGGTTAAAGTACGGGAAAGATGTGCTCTCAAAAAATTACCGTTATGTGTACGAGCTGACCCGTGCTGATCAGCAGATGCTCATGATTCCGGTAGGTGCGATGAATATTAACTCGATCGTTCAGACAAACACCGGAAACCGGCTTGAGACGGGAGAAGAGCTGGGCTATTTTTCATTTGGATCGACCGTTATTTTAGTATTCGAGAAAGATATGTTTACCCCTTCGGATAACCTGACTGAAGGCCGTGAATTACAGGTCGGTCAGATCATCGGTTATGCGGAGTCACAGGAGGAGGCGTCCGCTTTATAAAAGCTGCTCCTCTTTTTTATATGGTGTAAGGAAGTGAACTTTATGGAAGAAAAGGATTTGGGAAAGCTGATCGAACAGTACCGGCATACAGGCGATCAGCAAATTCTTGAAGCGGTGCGGGAAGCATGCCGGCCTGTTGTTGAGGCGCTCATCTCAGAACTGGCTGAAGACAGCGCCGATCTTCTGCGGGCAAAAGGCCGTGACCGTTTTCCGTTTATTATCGGCAAGTATCAGACCGCGGCCGGCCTTTCGCTTGAGACCTTTTTGCGCAATACGTATCGGTTTTATTTTCAGCAGGTTTTAAAAGGCGAAGCGTGACTGGAAGAAAGAGTACGGACGGAAATGTTCATCTTTCGCCCGTTTTCCTGTATGATATAGTATAGTGTGCGTGATCATTAATATAATTGAACAGGGTGTATAAATCATGGAAAAACAATATAGAGTTTTACTTTATTATAAATATGTAAAGATTGATGAGCCTGAAGAGTTCACGGCTCAGCATTTGAAGTTTTGTAAGGAGCTCGGTCTGTTAGGCCGTATTTTGATTTCTGAAGAAGGCATTAACGGTACGGTGTCCGGAACGGTTGAACAGACGGATCAATACATGAATGCGCTGAAAGCTGATCCGCGTTTTGCCGACATGCCGATCAAAATTGACGAGGCTGACGGCCATGCATTCCGCAAAATGTTTGTGCGCCATAAAAAAGAGCTGGTGACGCTTCGTCTCGAAGATGATGTTGATCCGAATGTCACGACGGGCAAGCATTTGAAACCGAAAGACTTTTATGAGCAAATGCAGGATCCTGACACGATCGTGATCGACGCCAGAAACGACTATGAGTATGATCTCGGTCATTTCCGCGGAGCGGTCAGACCTGATATTGAGGCGTTCCGTGAGCTGCCGGACTGGATTGAAGAACACAAAGACATGCTTGAAGGCAAAAAAATCCTCACGTACTGCACAGGCGGCGTACGCTGTGAGAAATTTTCCGGCTGGCTGCTAAAGCAGGGCTTTGAAGACGTGTCCCAGCTTGACGGCGGTATCGTCACTTACGGTAAAGATCCTGAAGTGCAAGGGCAGCTGTGGGACGGACAGTGCTATGTGTTTGACGAAAGAATCAGCGTACCGGTCAACCGCGTAGAGCACGTTATCATCGGAAAAGATTATTTCACGGGCGAGCCGTGCGAGCGTTATGTGAACTGCGCAAATCCGGCATGTAATAAAAAAATGATCTGCACACCTGAGAATGAATACAAATACATGCGCAGCTGCAGTCACGAATGCCGTACGAACGAACGCAACATGTATGTGAAAGAGCACGAAATGACTCAGGAAGAAATCAATGAACGCCTTGCTTTGATTGAAAAAGAGGATCATGCGGCGATTGATTAATAGAAAAGACCACCAATGAGGTGGTCTTTTTTGTGTTTACATACTTTCTGTCCGTGCGGTCTGGTCTGCCGTGACGGGTCCTTTATATTTGAAAGCTTTTTCCCATTTGGATACGACGATGCAGGCGACCGCATGGCCGGGCACGTTGACACCGGTTCGCGCCATGTCCATGACGCGGTCGACACCGGCAATGATGGCGACGCCTTCCGCGGGGAGACCGACCGCATTCGCTGTCGCCAGAAGCACGACGAGTGAGCCTGACGGGACGGCGGCAATGCCTTTGCTTGTCATGACGAGCACAAGCATCATCAGAAGCTGCTGAGAAAGCGGCATCTCCACATGAAACGCCTGCGCCAGGAAAATACAGGACACCGATAAATAGAGGCTGGAGCCGTCACAGTTCAGCGATAAACCTGACGGAACCACAAAGGAGACGACCCGCTTCGGGCAGCCATATTTCTCCATCCGATCCATCAGCTGAGGCAGAATGGTTTCTGTGCTTGTCGTGGAAAAAGCAATCAAAAACAGATCCCAAATCATTTTCAGCACTTCAAAGTACTTGATTTTAAAGATAAGCCCCACGATCGGAAACAGAACAAAAAGTATCAGGAACAGCCCGAGAAACACAGTGCCGATCAGCTTCAGCATCGGGAGCAAAAGCGCGATTCCGAATTGCCCGACGGAGGCGGCCATCAGGGCGAGAACGCCGATCGGAGCGGTGACCATCACCATCTGCGTCAGCTTGAACATAATATTTGCCGTGGATTCAAAGAAATTCATGACAGGTGCGGAGGCTTTGCCGATGCCGGCTGCGGCAACACCGAATAGGATCGCGAAAAAAATGACGGCGAGTAGATCATTTTTCGCCATAACGTCAATGATGTTAACGGGGATAATATCAAGAAGCATTTGTTTCAGGTCGACTACTTTTTCCGTATAGCCGGAAAGCTCGTGAATGTCTTTTTTAGCAAGATGAGAGAGGTTAAGTCCGACTCCCGGCTTCAGCACGTTTGCCAATAACAGACCGAGCGCCAGAACGAGCGTCGTAATCACTTCAAACCAAATAATCGTTTTGATGCCGAGACTGCCCATTTTTTTCATACTGCCGCTGCCGGCGGCTCCGATAACAATGGTCGAAAACACGATCGGCACGACAATCATTTTAATCAGGCGGATAAATCCGTCTCCGACGGGCCGCAGCGCCATCCCGAAATCCGGGAAGAAATGGCCGATCAATGCTCCGATGGCTAAAGCGATCAAAATCTGGAATGCGATAAATTTTTTCAAGCGAATCCCCCTTTTACTTGCGCATTTCTTACGTAATTCGTGAAGCAGGCGGCAACCACCTTCCTCTCCGCCATAAATTTGTCACATTATTGACTGTGCGAAAGGAAGGATTGCTTTACATTATGTAAGCGCAATCATTGAATATGACAGAAAGTCCGCATTGGAAAAAAAGAAGGAGCATAAAAATAAAGAAAGATTTCTGCTGAAAATATTAAAAATTTTGATAATTATCCTCTTATAAGTGGTATATTTGATATGATATGGTCAACTGCATTCTCATATATCTGTGCATACAAGATTCGGGACAGAAAAAACATGCAGCCCAGAAAAGACTGAAAATTTAAACAATTAGAAGAAAGGTGTGCTTTTGTTGAATCAACTGATTGAAAGACGTAAGGTCACAGCTAGAAAAGAAAAACCGGATTCCGCTTCATTGGGATTTGGCAAGTATTTCACAGATTACATGTTTGTCATGGATTACGAAGAGGAGAGAGGGTGGCATGATCCGAGAATCACACCTTATGAACCGGTCCATCTGGATCCTTCCGCATCGGTTTTCCATTACGGGCAGGCCGTATTTGAAGGGCTGAAGGCTTACAGGTCAGAAGACGGACGGGTGTTGATGTTCCGTCCTGACCAAAATATAAAACGGCTGAATAAATCGTTACGGCGGATGAGCATGCCGCCTCTTGACGAGAAGCTGGCGCTGGAAGCATTGATACAATTGGTGGAGCTGGAGCAGGAATGGATACCGATAGAAAAAGGAACCTCTTTATATATCCGTCCGTTTGTGATTGCGACTGAGCCTTCTTTAGGCGTCCGGCCTTCAAAGCGTTACAAGTTCATGGTTGTTCTGACGCCGGTCGGTTCGTATTACGGCGATCAGCTGAAACCGATCCGCATTTATGTGGAGGATGAGTATGTGCGCGCCGTCACCGGCGGAGTGGGCGACGTCAAAACGTCCGGAAATTATGCGGCCAGCTTACAGGCTCAGCGGAAAGCCGAAGAACTGGGGTATGATCAGGTGCTTTGGCTCGACGGGGTGGAAAAGAAATATGCCGAAGAGGTAGGCAGTATGAATATCTTTTTCATCATAAACGGAGAGGCCGTAACGCCGGCGTTAAACGGAAGCATTCTCGGGGGCATCACACGCGCATCTGTGATAGAGCTGTTAAAAAGCTGGGGCATCCGTGTCAGGGAAGAACAGGTCGCCATTGATGACATCTATGAGGCTGCAATGAGAGGCGAGGTGTCGGAGGTATTCGGTACGGGAACCGCGGCCGTCATCTCGCCGGTCGGCGCGCTGCACATTCACGGCGAAACGATTGAGCTGAATAACGGTTTGATCGGTGAAGTGTCAGAAAAGCTCTATGAAACGATTGCCGGCATCCAAGTCGGGAAGGTGCGGGATTCGTTCAGATGGGTCGTTGAAGTATAAATGAAAAAAGAACCCCTGCGCTGCAGGGTTCTTTTTTGGATTATTGGGATTTTACGGCTTGCACGCGGGCTCTGCTTTTCCGGTTTTTCAAGTAATAAGCGGTGTAGCAAACGGCCATAAAGGCAATTCCGCAATAAAGGGCGATGGCCTGGTTCGGATCAAAAGCGATGCCGATACAGGAGGCGAGGCATAGGAGAAAGGCCGCTATCGGTACGGCCGGATATCCCGGCGTCCTGTATTTCAAGTCTGAAAGCTGGTGCCCTTCTTTAAGAAACCGTCTTCTGAACAAAAATTGCGAGGCGGCGATGCTCATCCACACAGCCACTACCGCAAATCCTGAGACAGAGACGAGAACAAGATAGACTGTATCCGCTGCAAATACGCTTGACAACAATGACAGAATGCCGCCGATCATACTGAAGATCAGAGCGTTAAAAGGAATGCCTTTAGAGGTCAGCCTGGCAAAGGCGGGATGAAGCTCCCCTTCTTTAGACAGGGACCACAGCATACGTGATGACGCGTACAGCCCTGAATTGGCCGCGGACAGAAGCGCCGTTAAAATGACGAAATTCATCAGATCGGCCGCATAAGGCACGCCGACTCTGTCAAATACCGTGACAAACGGGCTTTCAATCACACCGGCTTCCTTGATGGAGATCATCCCTGACAGCACAAAAATCGTTCCGATAAAGAAAAGCGCCAGCCGCCAGACTGTGGTCTTAATGGCGCGCGGAACGGTTTTTTCCGGATCGGCGCTTTCCCCGGCGGCGATTCCGATCAATTCCGTCCCTGAAAAGGCGAAGTTTACTGAAAGCATCGTCATCAGTATCGGGAAAAAGCCATTTGGAAAAAGGCTGCCGCCATCCGTAAAGTTCGACAGCATAGGTGCGGCCTCACCGCTTTTCATCGGGACGAGGCCGAACATCGCCGCTCCGCCCAATAAAATAAACAGTAAGATGGCTAAGACTTTAATGCTTGAGAACCAAAACTCCGATTCAGCAAAAAATTTCACGGAGAAGGCGTTTAATAAAAAGATGAAAAGAGCGAATACCGCACTCCACATCCAAACTGAAGTATGCGGGAACCAGCGCTGCATGAAGAGCCCGGCCGCCGTGAATTCAGAGCCCAGCGCCACCGCCCACGTCAGCCAGTACAGCCATGCGACCGTAAAGCCCGTCGCGGGCCCGATATAGGTCTTCGCATAGGTGTGGAATGCGCCCGTCACCGGCATGGCCACTGACAGTTCACCGAGGCAAAGCATGACAAGATAGACGATGCCCGCGCCCAAAAGGTAAGCGAAAATGGTGCCCGCCGGACCCGCCTGATGAATGGTATACCCAGAGCTTAAAAACAGCCCCGTTCCGATCACACCTCCGAGTGATAGCATAAAGAGGTGTCTGCTTTTCATACTTCTCTGAAAATTCGTCTCGTTCTTGTTGTTCATTGTTTTCCAACTTTCTGCGAGGGCCGTTCTAATAAAAAATCTCATGCCGGCGAACGGCACGAGATTCCGGCGAACCGGCTTTTTGAATAGAATATACAAACTATTCCGATTAGTCAAGTTGTTTTTAAGGTCTTGGCCCAATCGGCAATGGCTTGGATGTCCTCAGGTTTCGTCCGGCAGCAGCCTCCGATCAGGCTCACGCCGTTTTCGTACCAGCTTTGCGCGCTTTTTCCGAAATGGTTTTCGCACGCTGCGCCTTTCCAGGTTTTTGTCACCGGGTCATATTGTTCACCGGAGTTCGGATAGGCGATAATCGGTTTGGATGCTGCCCGTTTGATTTCTTCTATCAGCGGCGGAATATGTTCGATCGGTGTGCAGTTGATGCCGATCGCTGCGATTTGGCTGCAGGAGTCAAGCAGGGCCGCGCATTCGGAAATAGGCGTGCCTTCGCTGATATGCCGTCCGTCTTTAGCGCTGAAGCTGATCCATGCATAAGTGCCGGGGAATTCCTCCAGCAGCCTTGTGATCGCTTTTGCTTCTGACAGGCACGGAATGGTCTCACAGGCCAAAAGATCGGCGCCGGATTCTATGAGGGCTTTCATCCGGGGGCGGTGAAAGCTGATCAGCTCATCTTCCGTCAGTCCGTAATGCCCGCGATATTCAGAGCCGTCAGCGAGGCTCGCGCCGTAAGGTCCGATAGAAGCGGCGACCAAAGGTTTGGGCCGGTGTAAACGGTTTTCTTCATGCGCCCAAAATTCATCGCGTGCTTGTGCGGCAAGTTCAACAGATGTCTGAATGAGACGTATCGCATCGGTTTCCGGGATGCCGCGCGCTGCAAATCCTTCAATTGTCGATTGATAACTGGCGGTGATCGCGCAATCAGCGCCTGCGGCAAAATATTCTGCATGCACCTGTTTGATCAGTTCGGGTCTCTCCAAAAGAATTTTGGCCGACCACAGATCGTCATGTAAATCACAGCCCATCCGCTCAAGCTCGGTTGCCATCGCGCCGTCTATGATCATAACCGGGTATTCATTTAATATTTGTGTAATGGGATTCATAGGCCTTCCTTTCTGACTTTACTGAAAATATATAAAAAGGGTAATGGACGCTATTCTCTTTGTCAATGAACCGGCGGAAAAAAGGTGTTCAGGACGCTGCCCGAACACCTTTTGTTTAGGAAATGTTTTTGCCTTTCGCGCTTTTCGCGATATCTGAATACTCCCAGCATTCGATCCCGTCATCATCAGGGAGCACATCTCTGTAAAAGACGGGGTCCTTTCCGGCTTTCTTTTGCCGGGCATAATCGCTCAAAGCGGCAAACGCTTTTTTCGACAGAAGGAAAATCGCGATTAAGTTCACGACCACCATTAAACCCATGAACAAGTCAGCCATATCCCACACAAGCTGGACTTTGGAAATACAGCCGAACAGTACCATTCCGAGCACGCAGATGCGGTAAATGAACAGCCATTTTTTGTTCTGGCTTAAAAATCCGATATTGGTTTCTCCGTAATAATAGTTGCCCATCAGAGCGCTGAAGCCGAACAAAAGCATTAAGACGGCAAGGAAACCTGACGCCCACGCGCCGACATGATCGCTCAAGGCGGCCTGAGAAAGCGCGATGCCGCTCAGTCCCGGCTGGTGATAAGCGTCTGAAAATAAAATGATAAGCGCCGTGCTTGTACAAATGACGAGCGTATCCGTCAGGACGCCGAATGCCTGAATGAGCCCCTGTTTCACCGGGTGGCTCGTCGTAGCTGTCGCCGCCGCGTTCGGAGCGCTTCCCATACCCGCTTCATTTGAGAAAATCCCGCGTCTTACACCTTGCATCAAGGCCGCACCTAAAGCGCCGCCCGCTGCCTGATCAATGCCGAACGCATTTTTTACGATTAGCGACAGAACGCCGGGCAATTGGGTGATGTTCGTCAGAATGACAAAGAAAGCGACACCGATATATAAAACGGCCAAGACGACTACGATGTATTCCGCCATTTTCGCAATTCGTTTGACGCCGCCGAAGATTACGCCGCCGAAAACCAAGATTAAAATAATGCCCAATGTAAGCCGGCTGGTGCCGAATGCGTTTTGAAAGGCGACGCTGATCGTATTGGATTGAACGGAATTAAAAACAACCCCGAATGACAGTGTGATTAATACGGCGAACAGCGCGCCCATCCAGCGTTTCTTCAGGCCTTTTTCCATGTAATAGGCAGGTCCGCCGCGGAATCCGTTTTGATCTTTTACTTTATAAATTTGGGCCAGCGTGCTTTCAACAAAGCTTGAAGCCGAACCGATGACTGCGATAATCCACATCCAGAAAATAGCGCCCGGACCGCCGAGTGCGATCGCAATGGCGATTCCGGTAATATTCCCTGTTCCGACACGCGCCGCCATACTGATGCAAAATGCCTGAAACGGGGAAATGCTGTTTTTTGTCCGGGCGGCCGCGCCTTCCTTCAAAACCCGGATCATTTCCTTCAGCATGCGGACTTGCAGACCCTTTGATCTGAACGTAAAAAACAGTCCCAGAGAAAGAAGCAGTACGATTAACAGTTTTGACCATAAAAAATCATTTGCCGAGCCGATTACATTTTCAAGGAATTCCTGCATCCAATCACCTCTTGGTTCGTTTGATTAAAAAATACTGAGCTCCCACTCCTGTGCGATATGTTTCAGCAGCATGCCGCCGGTCAGGCTGTTGCCGTATTCATCAATGGCCGGACCGTAAATGCCGATGCCGCAGCCGTTATGAAAAGGCTGCTCTCTTCTGGCGCTTGGGGGAACCAATGCCATGATGCCGCCGGATACCCCGCTTTTGGCCGGGACGCCGACGAAAGCCGCATATTTGCCTGACGCATTGTACATCCCGCACGTCAGCATCAGGGCTTTGGCGAGTTTCGCGACATCTTTCGGAATGACCTGTTCCCGTCGGATCGGATGGTAGCCATCATGGGCAAGTATCAATCCGATTAAAGCGATGTCCTCGGTTGTACTCTCCATGGCGCACTGCTTTAAATACACTTCAAGCGTTTCTTCCACATCCGCCTCGAGAAAGTTCGTTTCTTTTAAATAGTAGGCGAGCGCTCGGTTCCGATGCGCGGTCTGCCATTCAGAACGGAAGACCTCCTCGTGAATGTGAGGCCGTTTTCCTATTAATTTTTCAAAAACGGAAAAGAGATATTCTAATTTATTATGCGCCGTTTCACCCGGAAGCAGCGAGGCGACGGTAATGGCGCCGGCATTGATCATCGGGTTGAAGGGCTTCCCGGGTTTATGGATTTCAAGCCGGATGATAGAATTAAACGCATCACCTGTCGGCTCCACGTCCACACGATCGAGCACATAAGGAATGCCTCTGGACATGCAGGCGGCAATAAAGCTGATGACTTTTGAGATGCTCTGCAATGTGAACGGGACATTCCATTCACCGGCATGAATCATTGAGCCATCCGGCTCTAATATGCAAATGCCCAGCTGAGAGTCGTTGATTTCTCCGAGGGCGGGTATATAATTTGCGCTTTTTCCATTGACGGAAAACGGTCGGTAATGCTCGACCCAATCTTGTAAAAGTGAAGCCAGTTCCTCTTTTTCAAGGCGCTCTCTGACCATATCTTTCATAACATTCCTCCTCTATTGCAAGCCTGTCCGAAGCGGAAACCGGTCTTGGAAAACGTTTTCAAAAATAGCGTGTTCCATGTTAATGTATAATGACATCTACAGAATCATACAAAATACGACAAAATCATTCTTAAAATAAGCCGATAGATTTATAAATCAGCCGGAGTGTCCCGCCATTCGGGTCTAAAGAAATTTGCGGACTGTATCGGTCTTGTTCAAAATAGACAGAAGAAGGAAGTGATTATGATCAGGCTCGACTATTTACTGAAAAAAGACGGCTATCTTTTCGCCCTTATGCTGATCACCGTGCCGCTGGCGGGGGAACTGAAATTTTACCCCCTGAATGAGGTATATCGGATCAGCTTCGGCGCCCCGGCTTTTTTCTTTTTTCTGCTGCTGCTTCGGCATGTGCCGGCGGTATTGTCAGGGCTGTTGACAGGTGCAGCCGTTGTGGCATTCCGAATCGGCCTGGCTTGCTGGGGAGGAGAGCATGCCGGATTTACGGCGGCTTTTTTCAGCCAATATCCCAGTTTCTTTTTTTACTTTACATATGCCTGCTTGTTTTATGTGCTGAAGGTCAGGCTTTTTTGGGATCGGCCGCTCATGATCGGGTTTCTCGGTTTTCTCATTGAAATGGCGTCCGATGCCGTTGAAATGACGGTTCAGTTTTCCGGCGGCAAGCAGATTATGATCCCGGACAAGCTGGCGGATATCGCGGTTATCGCTGTTTCTCACACATTTATTGTGCTGAGTTTTTTCAACGTGATGAAGCTGCACGAATCTCAGGTCAGGGAAAAACAAACGAGAAAGCAGCATGAGCACATGCTGATGATTGTATCTAACTTATATGAAGAAACGATTCATTTGAAAAAAACGTTAAAAACGACGGAGCATGTGACGAAAGAATCCTATCAGCTGTATCGGGAAATGAGCGGGAACGACCGGGAGCTCGGGAGCCGAATGCTGCGCCTTGCGGGAGAAATTCATGAAGTGAAAAAAGACAATCAGCGAATATTCGCCGGCCTGTCGAAGCTGATTTCAAATGAGAGATTCCGGGATTACATGAAGGCCGCCGATCTGGTCGGCCTCGTTATCCGCATCAATGAAAAATACGCCGAATCTTTAGGCAAAGACATTCAATTCAAAAGCGTGATTGAAGGAGAACACCCCGATTATCACGTCTTTACCGTCCTGTCGATCTTAAATAACCTGACCGCCAATGCCGTCGAAGCCATGGGTGACAGGGGTGAGATCCGCCTCGCGCTGCGCAGGGCTGAGGGAGAGATGGCTGAATTTGAGGCGGAAGATGACGGTCCCGGCATTCCGGAAAAAATCGGAGAGGTCGTTTATGATCCCGGTTTTACGTCCAAATACGATGAATTCGGCACACCTTCAACGGGCATCGGGCTTTCATACGTGAAGGAAATCGTAACCGAACTTGACGGAGACATTTCCTTTCATAACAAGCCAAAAGGCGTCATATTTACGATTAAGCTGCCGGTGAAGCATTTGATTGCAGAAAGGATGAACTCATAATATGCGTTTTTTTATAGCTGATGATGACCGGGCGATCCGTTCCATTTTAAAACAGATGATTGAGGACGAGGACTTAGGCGAAGTCGTCGGTGAGGCAGAGGATGGAAGCCAGATTGAAGGGCATTATCTCCATTTCAAACAAGTCGATATTTTATTAATTGATCTGCTGATGCCGGGCCGGGACGGGATTGAGACGATACGGCATCTTCAGGGGGCGTACAACGGAAAAGCGGTGATGATATCGCAGGTGGAGGCAAAGGAAATGGTGGGAGAAGCTTATTCTCTCGGCATCGAATACTTTATCCATAAACCGATCAACAAAATCGAGATCGTCACCGTTTTGCGAAAAGTAAAAGAGCGGATTGAACTGGAAACCTCGATCGGCGACATCCAACACTCGTTAAGCCGTCTTATTCAGCGGAATGAGCCGAAAAAAAGCGGGCCGGGGGGGATGCACGAGAAATCAATCAAAGAAACAGGAAAATTTCTTTTATCGGAATTAGGCATCGTGGGAGAAAGCGGGGCGCATGACCTCATGGCCGTCCTTCACTATTTATTTGAGGATGAACAGGCGGAAAGAAACATCCCGTCTTTAAAGCAGATGTTTACAAACGCCGCCATTCGGAAGCTGGGGCCTGCGGCGGCACAAGCCGAGGTTAACAGAGAAATCAAAGCCTCGGAACAGCGGATCAGAAGGGCCGTCATTCATTCGTTAAACCATTTCGCTTCATTGGGCACAACTGATTTTTCAAACCCCAAATTTGAATATTACGCCTCGAAATTCTTTGATTTCCCCGCTGTCAGCAAGAGAATGAAAGAAATGCAGGCTAAGGAAACCGTGCCGCTTTCTCCGGTTAAAGTGAATATGAAAAAATTCATTCACGTCTTTTTTTTGGAGGCGAAAGATTTACGCGAAGGATCAAAATTTGTCAGCGGAGGCAGCCGGTAAGCTGATAAATAGGGTTTACGTATATAAGGTTTTTGTGTAAAATAATGTTAACTAAGAAGGAACGGAGGGATCCTGATGGCTGATCAAATTCCGGTTTTCGCACTAATGAAATAGTGTCAAAGTCTCTGCCTTGAGCGCGGAGGAAACCGGGATTGTCTGCCTGAATAAGGAACCTGACAGTAATAGTGAGGGGGCGGCGATTATGCCGCCCTCTTTTTGGCGTCTTCACATATCTCTTTCTCCTCCGTCTAAAGGCGAAGCTCTGTGTCAGTAAATAAGGGAAATGGGGAAACGAAATGACAAAACAAAGGGAAATAGAATCCGTTCTGAACATCGCAAAGGAAAATGGCTTACGGTTAAAATATGAAGGGGCGGACATAAATGAAACGGGTATGGACTTCCAAGTCGTATTTGCTGAAGATGACAGCGGCGTGACATGGGTGCTCCGAAAGCCGCGCCGTCCCGATGTTATCGAAAGAGCAGCTGCAGAAAGCGATGTTCTCGCGTTTCTCCGCAGCCATGCCGCTGTATCAGTCCCCGATTGGCGGATTCATACACCGGAACTGATCGCTTATCCGAAACTGGACGGAATACCGGCTGCCGCAATTGATCTGGATAAGAAACAGTATGTCTGGAATATGGAACACGAGCCGCCTTCAGACGGTTTTGTCGGCTCGCTTGCCGCAGCATTAGCCGGGCTGCACGGGGCAGACCCGGATACGGCCTCCAGATCCGGAATTGAAATCATAAAACCGGATGACGTCAGGCAAAGGGCGGCGGAATCAATGGATCATATAAAAAAAGAAATCGGGGTTTCAGAACAGCTTTGGAAAAGATGGCAAACGTGGATAAATGACAGCTCGTACTGGCCTGATTTTTCCGCGCTGATCCATGGCGACTTGCATCCTCCGCATATTTTGATCGGCGAAAATCAGCGTGTGACGGGTCTCCTCGATTGGACGGAGGCAAAGGTTGCCGATCCGGCCAAGGATTTTGTCCTTTATCAAGTGATATTAGGAGAAAAAGAAACAAAACGGCTGATGAAGAGCTACGAAGCTGAGGGCGGGCGCGTCTGGCCGAAAATGCAGGAGCATGTGACAGAATGGCAGGCCGCTTACCCTGTGGAAACGGCGAAGTTCGCGCTTCAGACGGGGCAAGAGGAGCATATGCAAATGGCGCGGGACATGCTCGGCCTGTCCGATCCGAAAGGTTATTGACTTCCGCCGGATGACAGCGTATGATACATTTTAAAATCATAGAACGGATGAACAATGCTGAGGAAGAGTAAGTACGCATCAGCGCGCGGGGTTCAGAGAGTCGGTGGCCGCTGTGAACCGATCCCCGTCCGGTGCCGAATGGGCTTCTGAATTGCTGCGCTGAAATGACAGTAGGCGGTGCCGGGATTCTTTCCCCGTTATCAAGAAAGGAGTATTGAAACCCTGAGTTTCTGTACTTTTTGAGAGAATGGCTTTTCAGCCGTTAATAAAGGTGGCACCGCGAAAACCTCGTCCTTTGATGGACGGGGTTTTTTTGCGTTGTTAAGGAGGTGATGGCCATGGAAAGTGACTGGAGACGGACAGACAATCAAAAAAGGAGGGATATTCATGGTGATCGCAACCGACGATCTTGAGCTCACGTGTCCGCATTGTGAAGGAACCGGCGAGGAGAAAGAAGGGACGCCCTGTCCGAAGTGCGGCGCGAAGGGCGTCATATTGACCGCTCAAGGAAACACGCTGCTGCATTTTATCAGAAAGCATATGGATCAGTGAAATCAAACGAATATGTAAAGAAACAGCACAAAACAAAAAAGCTTGTAGAAAAACATCGTTTTCTCTACAAGCTGCTTTTTCATTCTTCAAAATAAGGATTCACATGGATGAGCACTTCTTCAACATCTGAAAAGTGTCTTTTGATTTCATTTCGGATTTCCCGGGCTATATCGTGTCCCTGCTTAATCGTCAAATCATGATCCAAAGATAACCGGACATCAAGCAATTTATAGTGGCCGTGTTCTCTCGCTCGGATTTTATCGAGCCGTTTGACTTGAGGACAATGCAAAATAACCGCTTTATATTCCTCTATCAGTTCGGGATCGACACTTTTTTCCATGAGAACATCAACAGACGGCCTGATTAATTCCATTGAAATCTTAAAAATGAGGTACGCCACGATGACACTGGCAATCGCATCGGCGTACAACAGATAGGACCATCCGCGTGTGTTCCCGATAATCGCCAATAGGACGCCGATAAAAGCGGCAAGAGAGGCAACGATATCGCCTTTATGATCGTATGCAATCGCTATAATCGCTTTACTGTTCCATTTTTCCCCTTGTTTGATCGAATAACGATATAAGATCTGCTTAGCCACGTAGGATATCAGAGCCGCAAACAATGCGCTGTATTGCGGGATGCTTGGACCTTCAACAAAGGACGAAATCGCTTCTATCAGAATATACACGGAAACGAGCACTAATATGATTCCTACAATCGCTTCGCTGATGACCTCAGCTTTGCCATGCCCGAAAGGATGGTCTTGATCGGGCGGCTTATTAGAAATACCGATGACGGCCAGGACAGCAATTGAAGCCACGACATCCGCTGCAGAATGTATACCGTCGGCAAAAACTGCTTCACTATCGCCTATCAGTCCAAAAAAGATCTTTCCTGCCATTAAGATCAGATTGGCTATCAATGCAATCAAAGCAACTTTTTTGCTTATTTGTTCTCTTTCACTTGTCATTTTTTCCTCCTATAAAACTGCACAAAAAAATAGGAGCGCTTTTGATTCGCTCTCCGTATCCTTTCTTGTGTAATCACTTTGCTTATCATATCAATTCAGTTTCGAGTGGGTCTATAGCAAGGTTGTTTCCTGTTTACTAATAAATAAGGTGACAGAAAAAAAGTTGGAGCAGGGCTAAATAGTACATAAACAAAATTGCGCTGAATTTAAAAATGAACTGTTGACATTTGAGTATTTATCTTTTATTATTATCTTGAATTCAAGATATTTTAATTCGAGATAATTTAATTAGAGTGCAGGATAAGAACCTGCCGATCGTTTCGTTTTTTGATCATATGCTATTTGATTTTTTATACCATAATATCTCGAATTCGAGATAAAGGGGAGTGCGAGAGAAATGGCTGAATTTGTACAGCTGGTGAATGAAAGAAGATCTGCAAGCAACTTTCTTCCAGAACATCCAATCACAAGAGATGAGCTCAACGAAATGTTTGAATTGGTTGCGTTGGCTCCATCAGCTTTTAATTTGCAGCATACAAAATATGTGACGGTTCTTGACCCGGAGGTAAAAGAAAAGCTGAAGCAGGCCGCAAACGGACAATATAAAGTGTTCAGCTCATCAGCGGTTCTTTTGGTTTTAGGGGATAAGCAGGCATATCAGCAAGCGGCTGACATCTATGAAGGGTTGAAGGTGCTGGGGGTATTAAGTAAACAAGAGTATGATCACATGGTTCAAAACACCGTTTCGTTTTATGAAAACAGGGGAGAACCGTTTAAGAGAGATGAGGCGATAAGAAATGCTTCACTTTCTGCGATGATGTTTATGCTGACTGCTAAGGAAAAAGGCTGGGACACCTGTCCGATGATAGGGTTTGATACTGAAGCCGTGAAACAGATTTTGAATATAGATGATCAATTTGAGGTCGTCATGATGATTACAATCGGGAAAGAAAAAATAGAAAGCAGAAGGCCGCGCGGCTACCGAAAGCCTGTGAATGAGTTTGTGGAATATATTTAAATATTTGTAAAGGAGCGCATAGAAATGGCTAAAAAAACGATGGGAATCCATCATATTACAGCAATTGTCGGCCACCCTCAAGAGAATGCTGATTTCTACGCTGGAGTGCTGGGGCTGCGATTGGTCAAGCAAACGGTCAATTTTGATGATCCGGGTACGTATCACCTTTATTTTGGGGATGAAGGCGGGAAGCCGGGAACAATCATCACATTCTTTCCGTGGGCGGATGCCCGTCAAGGCGTCATTGGAGACGGACAGGTTGGCGTGACATCTTACGTCGTGCCGAGAGGTGCCATGGCATTTTGGGAAAAGAGACTTGAAAAGTTCAACGTGCCATACACAAAAATCGAGCGTTTTGGAGAACAATATATAGAATTTGATGATCCGCATGGCCTGCATTTAGAAATCGTGGAAAGAGAAGCAGGGGAGGCCAATACGTGGACTTTCGGAGATGTAACCCCGGATGTTGCCATTAAAGGCTTTGGCGGTGCAACCCTGTTATCAGCACAGCCTGAAAAAACAGGTGAACTGCTGGAAAACATCATGGGGCTTGAGCGAGTCGGCAAGGAAGGAGACTTCGTTCGTTATCGTTCTGCCGGTGATATCGGGAATGTGATTGATCTTAAATTAACGCCGATCGGCCGCGGACAAATGGGTGTCGGCACAGTGCATCACATCGCTTGGCGGGCTCAGGATGACGAAGATCAATTAGATTGGCAAAGATTCATTGCTGCGCACGGATATGGTGTGACTCCTGTTCAGGATAGAAACTATTTTAATGCGGTTTACTTCAGAGAACATGGGGAAATCTTATTTGAGATCGCAACTGATCCGCCGGGCTTTGCACATGATGAATCACAAGAAACAATGGGCGGAAAATTGATGCTCCCTGAGCAGTATGAACCGCACCGGGCACAAATTGAACAAGGGCTGCTGCCGTTTGAAGTAAGGGAACTAGATTAGTCTTAATGACTGCTGACGCATGAAGAAAAAGAAAGAGACATACATTTAACAGATGTTTGCTGGAAGCGACTGTTGGTAAACAAGCTGCCTGCCTTGCAGCACATCATATAATATGAAAAATAAGGAGAGATAAAAATGGAAGATGCAGGACTATTACTTATTCGAATCATGATTGGTGTGGTGTTTCTGTTTTATGGATCACAAAAATTATTCGGCTGGTTTGGCGGATACGGGATTAAAGGAACCGGACAATGGTTCGAGTCAATTGGAGTTAAACCAGGCAATGCCGCGGCCGCTTTATCAGGTCTCGGGGAACTCGCAAGCGGAATTTTATTTATTTTAGGTGTATTCCTCCCGCTTGGAGCTGCTCTCATAACGATCATTATGTTAGGTGCCATTGTAAAAGTTCATGGAGCGAAAGGGTTTGCGAACGGTGCCGGCGGTTTTGAATATAACGTGGTGCTGATTGCCGTCTCCATCGGAGTTGCACTCATCGGTTCAGGGGCGTACGCTTTGCATTTTTAATATAAGTATCTAAGAACAGTTACTGAAAAGCGGTAACTGTTCTTTTATTTTTCAAGCACGACGTTAAGGTGCTCTGAATCGCAAAAAAGAGGATATGATCAATATAAATGTGTATAGTGAATGTACGAGTATTGATGAGCTTGGTCATGAAAGACGAGCCGATTTGAAGGAGGGTTTTGATGAAAGAGCTGACAGACTTACATTCATTAGATTCTATCGAGAATTTTATTAAGCAGCATCAATTCAGTTTTATCTACATTTCAAGACCTGCCTGTACAGTATGTCACGCTGTTCTGCCGCAGCTCAGAAACGTATTGGATCAGTTTCCGAATATCAAATTGGGGCATACCAACGCTGACGAGGTAGAAGAGGTTGCCGGCAGGTTTTCAGTCTTCACTGTCCCCGTGCTTCTTTTGTTCATTGATGGGACTGAGTTTCTGAGAGAAGCCCGCTTTGTTCATTTTGAACAGCTCGAAGAAAGGCTGAAAAGGGTTTATCAGTTATATCAAGATGTATAAAGTGTTTATACTTTACAAATAAAAAGCACCCCTTTAAGGGGCTCAGGCTGTCGAGGAAATCTCGACAGCCTTTATTTTTCCCTTAAAATATCCATTCCCCTGTCATAAAATAAAAGACCCGCACAAGAGACGCTTCTCAAAACACAGCCGAATTCGTTCTGTTTGACCAACTCGTCGAAGAGGATCACCTGCTTCGAAAAATTGATAAATACATAGATGTCCTTTTTCTGTACCTGAAATCAAATGAATATGTAAAGAAACAGCACAAAACAAAAAAGCTTGCAGAAAAAACATCATTTTCTCTACAAGCTGAAGGCCGTTATCCGGCCTTTTTTACATTATTCGGACCGGGGTTCTAAAAAACGGGACCCGCCCAAGTCTTTTCTCATCAGATAGATATGGAAAAAATATTCTCCGACGGCGATGATCACGGCGGAAATTAGAGCGGCAAACGCCAGTCTTCCTCCGGAAATGCCCATGGACAGCGGCATTCCCATCAGCCAGACAACAAGAAACGCGATTCCGAAATCAGCGGACGCCGCCGTGATATTATTCCATCTCGGAAGCACATACAGGTCGCCCGTAAAGTAGGAAACGGCTCCCAGCACAATGGTCATCAGCAGCACGTCACCGAATGTAAAGCGAAAACCTAAGCCGAGTATCAGATACAGAATAATGATGGTCATAATGCCTTTAATGGCAAGCGCTTTAATGTGTTCCATGCGAATTCCTCCTTATGGAAATCATGTTAGTATGTTTCCTCATAACGTGAAATATAAACCCTTTTTTCGTGAACATTTGTTTTCTGGCTTTTGGCTGTCATCACTGGGCCGCGGCTGAATATGATGAAAGGAGAAAATACGGGAGGTGTCATGATGGCAGTCGTAAAAGCGTCGAGCGCCGATGTCGATCTAATGGCAAGGCTGCTCAGGGCGGAAGCGGAAGGCGAAGGGAAGCAGGGAATGCTTTTGGTCGGCAATGTGGGAATCAATCGGGTGCGGGCGAATTGTTCTGATTTTAAAGGCCTGCGCACCATCAGGCAGATGGTGTTTCAGCCGCACGCGTTTGAAGCGGTGACTCACGGATACTTTTACCAGAGACCGCGTGAATCCGAGCGGAGGCTTGCCCGCAGGAACATTAACGGAGAACGGTTTTGGCCGGCTAAGTTCAGTCTGTGGTACTTTAAGCCGCCGGGCAACTGCCCGCAGACTTGGTATGGCCAGCCGTTTGTCGCCAGATTCAGATCCCACTGCTTCTATCAGCCGACAGGTGAGACGTGCGAAAACGTATACAATACATTTTAATCCCGGGGGCACCGTTCTTAAAATGAACGGTGTTTTTTTAATGTTTTGTGAAGAAAAATAGGAAAAAAGTGCGCTTGACGGATGACAAGCCAAAAAGAAACAGAGGGGGTTTTCTTCCGGCGGGGCAAGGTTTGTCGAAACAATGTGAAAAATGTCTCCCGCCGTCCATTTTTCAGCCTTACAAACCCTTCACACTTCTTCATAGCGGTTTAACATTTCTTTTTTATAATAAGGGCGATCAATGAGACGAAAGGGGAACTGACATGACACATGACGGCCGTTTAGATGAATGGATCAAGGAATTGGAGAACAAAAGCTTTCAGAACAATACGTTTGACCGCCGTGCATTTATACAGGGCGCCGGGAAAATCGCCGGTCTTTCCCTTGGGTTAGCGATCGCGCAATCCATCGGCGCGTTTGAAGTGAATGCCGCTCCAAAATTTTCAAACTATCCGTTCACCCTCGGCGTAGCTTCCGGCGACCCGCTGTCTGACAGCGTCATTCTCTGGACGCGTCTTGCCCCTGACCCGCTGAATGGGGGCGGCATGCCGAAGCAGGCCGTGCCGGTAAAATGGGAAATCGCCGCAGATGAACATTTCCGTCACATCGTCAAACGCGGAACGGAAATGGCCAAGCCGAATCTCGGACACTCCGTCCATGTCGAGGCGGACGGGCTCAAGCCCAATAAAGTGTACTATTACCGGTTTAAAAGCGGGCATGAGCTCAGCCCCGTCGGCCGGACGAAAACGCTGCCCGCTCCCGGCGCTGACGTATCCGCCATGACGTTTGCATTTGCCTCATGCCAGCAGTATGAACACGGCTATTATACGGCGTATAAACATATGGCGAAGGAAAAGCTTGATCTCGTATTCCATCTCGGAGATTACATTTATGAATACGGACCGAACGAATATGTATCAAAAACGGGAAATGTCAGGACGCACAGCAGCGCCGAAGTGTACACACTGTCAGATTACCGCAACCGTCACGCCCAATACCGCTCTGATGCCAATCTGAAAGCCGCCCACGCCGCATTTCCGTGGGTCGTGACGTGGGACGATCATGAGGTGGAAAACAATTATGCCAATGTTATCCCTGAAAAAGGCCAATCCGTTGAAGCGTTTGTGCTCAGGAGGGCCGCAGCTTATCAGGCTTATTATGAACACATGCCGCTCAGGCGCATGTCATTGCCGAACGGTCCTGATATGCGGCTGTACAGGCAATTTTCTTATGGCAATTTAGCATCGTTCAATGTGCTTGATACGAGACAGTACAGAGATGATCAGGCCAACGGCGACGGGAATAAGCCGCCTTCTGATGAGTGGAGAGACCCGAAGCGCACATTGATGGGGACAGAGCAGGAGCAATGGCTCTTCGAAAATTTAGCCGCCTCAAAAGCGAAGTGGAATGTGCTGGCGCAGCAAATCTTTTTTGCGCAATGGAATTTCGGAACAACCGCCAATCCGATATACAGCATGGATTCATGGGACGGCTACCCGGCTCAGCGGGAGCGGGTCATCAATTTTATAAAAAGCAAAAACCTGAACAATGTCATCGTGCTGACGGGTGATGTTCATGCAAGCTGGGCGTCAAACCTGCATACCGATTTTAATCAAACGAATTCAAAAATTTTCGGAGCCGAATTCGTCGGGACTTCCATTACATCTGGAGGAAACGGGGCGGATAAACGGGCCGATACGGATCAGATCTTAAAACAAAACCCGCATATTAAGTTTTTCAACGATTACCGCGGCTATGTCCGCTGTACGGTGACTCCTGCCCAATGGAGAGCGGATTACAGAGTGGTGCCGTACGTGACGGAGCCGGGGGCTGAGGTATCCACGCGGGCTTCATTCATTTATCAGAAAGACCAGACGGGGATTCGGAAGGTCTCTCAAGCGGCGGTTGCAGGTGGTTTAAAGCAGTCAAACGAGGTGGAAGAGGATCGTTTCTTCGCCCATAACAATGCGCATGAAAAGCAAATGAGAAAGAAACGGGCCAAAATCTCACAATAAGGAGGCGCACTCATGTTTTCAAATATCGGCATTCCCGGGTTGATCCTGATTTTCGTCATCGCTCTCATCATTTTCGGACCTTCAAAACTTCCGGAAATCGGCCGTGCCGCCGGCCGCACGCTGCTTGAATTTAAAAGCGCCGCAAAAACATTGGTCTCAAATGAAGAGCCGGACAAGCAGACGGCTGAGAAAGACAAAACGGCAGGCTGAATCCTGACATGGGGGCAGACGAATCCGCTTCTGCCTCTTTCTCTATAAGGAGGATGTACGATTGGATAAAAAAGAAACCCACTTGATCGGGCATTTAGAGGAAGTCCGGCAGCGTCTCATTAAAACCGTTATCGCCTTTCTTGTGTTTTTTATCGGCGCCTGCTGGTTTGTGCAGGATATTTATGACTGGCTGATCAAGGATTTGCATGGCAGGCTGGCCGTTTTAGGGCCGAGCGAGATTTTATGGGTGTATATGATGATTGCGGGAATATGCGCCCTTACGGCAGCGATTCCGGTTGCGGCCTTTCAGCTCTGGCGTTTTACGGCGCCGGCTTTGACCCCGTTTGAACGCCGCGCCGCTTTGCTTTACATTCCGGGGCTTTCGGTTTTGTTTATTATCGGAATTTCCTTCGGGTATTTTGTGCTGTTTCCGATTGTGCTCGGATTTTTAACACAATTATCCGCCGGCCATTTTGACATGGTATTTACGGCGGACAAGTATTTTACCTTTATGCTGAATCTTACATTGCCGTTCGGATTTTTGTTTGAAATGCCTCTGGCCGTCATGTTTCTGACACGGCTCGGAATCGTGAATCCAACCCGGCTGGCAAAGGCGCGGAAGCTTTCGTATTTTTTGCTGATCGTCGTCTCGGTGCTGATTACGCCGCCGGATTTTATGTCTGACTTTCTCGTCATGATTCCGCTGCTCGTTCTCTATGAAATCAGTGTGACGCTGTCCCGCATCGTTTACCGGAAGAAATGGGCCGAGGCGCCGCCGTCTGCAGCTTAGTGAAGTTCGCCTCCGCCGGTCTCAATATCGTCCTCATGCGCCGCGGCGGTCACCGCGGCGATTTTGAGCGCTTTTGTCACGAGATCAAGGCTGAGGCTCGGCGCAGACTTCTGCAAGGTTTGCTCCGGAATGTACGGGATGTGTATAAACCCGCCGCGGATGTGCGGATGATGGCAGGTGATTTCATCCATCAGCCCGTAAAAGAGATGATTGCATACAAACGTCCCCGCCGTGTAGGATACAGCCGCGGGAATGCCTTCCTTTTTGATTTCCTCAACGATCCGTTTAATCGGAAGGCCGGTCCAATAGGCTGCGGGACCGCCTTGAGAAATGTTTTCCCCGACAGGCTGGTTTCCTTCGTTATCCGGTATGCGCGCCTCATTCAGATTGATTGCGACCCGTTCCGGCGTGATCTGCATTCTGCCGCCTGCCTGTCCGACACAAATGATAATGTCAGGCTGATGCTTTTTGACCGCTTCGCGCAGCATGGCAAGAGACTTATAAAAAACGGTCGGCACTTGTTCAGATACGATAGAGGCAGGGCCTTCATGGGAACCGTCCAGCCGTTTGACCGCTTCCCATGAAGGATTGACCGTTTCCCCGCCGAAGGGGTCAAAGCCTGTCAGCAATACTTTTTTCTCCATATAAAACCCTCCTTTTCTTTTTACCATACTCTATAATGGACATATATTCCTGCCGAAGGGGGAAACATGTCTTGAATTCGCCTCTGGTGCAATACCGATCTTTATTTCCGGCGCTCCGCACACATACGATGCTCGCCAGCTGCTCTCAAAGCGCTCTTGCCCTGCCGGTTTCAAAAGCGGTCAATGACTATCAGGAAAGCCTGCTTCAGCATGGCGGAAACTGGGAAGAAGCCATTGGACGTACGGAGCAGGCAAGGTGTGAATTTGCGAAATTGATCGGCGCCCATCCTGAAGAAATCGCCGTTTTACCTTCAGTAACGGCTGCTGTCTCTGCCGTCGTTTCTGCTTTAACGGATTGCCGAAAGAAACAGGCGGTGTATACGGAATTGGATTTTCCTGCGATCGCCCACATTTTGAAGGCACAGACTGAGATGGAGCTTTCAGTCGTGCCGTCTGAAGATGGAATGATCCCGCTAGAGCGGTATGAGACGTACATATCGGAGCAGACGCTTTTCACCTGTGTGCCCCATGTGTCATATACGTCGGGGTTTGTCCAGGATATGAAGCGCATTGCCGAGATATCCGCAAAGAAGGGATCGCTTCTTTTTGTCGATGCTTATCAATCGGCGGGGCACATCCCGATTGATGTAAAAGAATGGGGAGTTGATATGCTGGCCGCGGGCGCGAGAAAGTATATGCTCGGCATACCGGGAACGGCGTTTCTTTATGTCAGAAAGGAACTTGCCGAACGGCTGAAGCCGAAAGTCACCGGGTGGTTCGGGCAGCAGCGGGCGTCGATGCTGGATTTAACCCGTTTTTCTTATGCGGACGGAGCCAAACGCTTTGAGACCGGGACCCCGGCATTTATCAGCATATATGCGGCACAGGCGGCTTTATCTCTATTAAACGATGCCGGCACAGACCGCATTCACCAAGAAGTAAAAAAACTCAGCGCATTTGCGTATGAATACGCTTCTGAAAAAGGACTGAATCTCACAGGGCCGCCGTCTGCCGATGACAGACCCGGCATGATTTCCATACGGGATGAAAAAGCGGCGGAAACGGCTGCGCTGTTGAGGCGGAAAAACATCGTATGCGCACCCAGCGGACAAATCATCCGGCTGGCGCCTCATTTCTATAACACGGCTGACGATCTGATCTATGCGATTGATGAACTGGCTGAAGCGCGCGGTATATAAAAAAAACAGCAGACTCACGGGGAGCCTGCTGTTTTCTTATGAATGATTCACTTTGACCCGTTTCATAAAGAAAGCGCTGATCAAGCCGATAACGGCGACAATCATCGCGAAGATAAAGGCGTGCTGGACGCCCGCAATCAGCGCGTGAGAGTATGCGGAAGGATCATTCGGGTTTTTCGCGGTGCTCATATAATTCTTCTGGCCGGCAGCCATGATGCTGACCGCCACCGCAGTGCCGATTGCGCCGGCCATCTGCTGGAGCGTATTCATAATGGCTGTTCCGTCCGGATAAAATTCCGGCGGCAGCTGATTTAAGCCGTTCGTTTGCGCCGGCATCATGATCATGGAAATGCCGATCATCAGGCATGTATGAAGCGCGACAATCAGAAGCGCCGTAGAAGCGCCGTTAATGTTTGAGAAAAACGAAAGCACAGTTGCCGTGATGACAAACCCGGGAATGACAAGCCACTTCGGCCCGTATTTATCAAACAGACGCCCCGTCACCGGAGACATAAAGCCGTTTAAAATACCGCCCGGCAGCAGGATGAGCCCGGACGTAAACGCCGTCAGCATCAGTCCGCTTTGTAAATACATAGGCAATAGGAGCATTGTCGATAAGATAACCATCATACAGATAAACACAATCACGACACCGAGAACAAACATCGGATAGCGGAAAGCGCGCAGATTCATCATCGGCTGCTTCATTGTCAGCTGCCTGATGGAAAATAAGATGAGCGCGATCGCGCCGACAGTGAGCGAACCGATAACCGTCGGGCTTGACCAGCCGTCTGATCCTTCGCCCGCATTGCTGAATCCGAATACGATGCCGCCGAACCCGATCGTAGACAGAATAATGGAAAGCACGTCAATTTTCGGTTTTGTAATGTCAGACACGTTCTGCATGTAGGCGATGCCGAATAAAAGAGCCAACACAAGAAACGGCAGGGAAATCCAGAAAATCCAATGCCAGTTCAAATGCTCTAACACAAGCCCTGAAAATGTCGGACCGATCGCAGGAGCGAACATGATGACAAGCCCGATCGTCCCCATCGCCGCTCCGCGCTTATGCGGCGGGAAGATGACGAGGATTGTATTAAACATCAGCGGCAGCAGCAGCCCGGTTCCTAAAGCCTGCACGATTCTTGCCGCCAAAAGAAACGGAAAGCTCGGCGCAAGCGCTGCAATCAGCGTGCCGATAATGGAAAAAGCGAGTGAAACGATAAACAGCTGTCTCGTCGTAAACCATTGCAAAAGCAGACCTGATACCGGGACAAGAATACCGAGAACGAGCAGATAGCCCGTCGTCAGCCACTGGACGGTCGCAGGAGTGATATGTAGCTCCTTCATCAGATCAGTCAGGGCGATATTCAGCGCCGTTTCACTGAACATGCCGATAAACCCTGCCGTCAGCAAAGAAATCATGATCGGCATGACTTTATATTGTTTGGAAGGCTGAGCGTTTTCCAAAATCATTCTCCTCTCTTTCTATACGTACATGTCTCTCGTATTTTATGTCTTCAGCAGGTTGGGGATTTGTTTAGAAATATGGAGGATCGGCATTTTGTCTTTTTTGGCTAAGGACACAATGATGCCGCCTTCTATCATGGCATTTAAAACAGTGCTGATTTCCGCCGCTTTCTCATCAGAAAAACCAGCTGATCTTAATTTGCCCGCGAACAGATTCTCCCATTCCTGATAAGCGCTTTGACAGGCCTGCCGGAGCTTTTCGCTCTTTAAAGCAGTCTCGGCAGCCAGTAAACCGACAGGAAACCCTTCAAAATTCTCCGGACATGTGAATTGGCTTGATAAGTCCTGTAAAAACGCTTGAATGCTTTCCGCAGGATCAGGATAGGCATCAAGGCTTTCTTTTATTTTCATACGGATATAATGGCTCATTTCATTGACAGCCTCAATGGCGAGCTGCTCTTTGCCGTCCGGAAAATGATAGTAAAGAGAACCTTTCGGCGCACCGCTTTCTTTAATAATCTGATTCAGTCCCGTGCCGTAATACCCCTGAAGCTGAAACAGCCTGGTTGCCGCGGCGAGGATTTTTTCACGAGAATCTCCATAGCTCATAATGTTCCCACCTTACTGATTTGTGACAAATTTAAAATATAGTGACTGGTCTATTATCTGGATTTCGCATGACGGTGTCAAGAATTTTTAACGGTTATTTTCTTCGGAAGGTTGCCTGACAAGCGCGTTGACCGGTGAGAGGAAAATCTTCATAAATAAAGAAAAGGAGAGAAAAGAATGAAAAAACAATTCATGCCCTTCATTACATTTATCACGGCTCTGCTCTTCATCGCGGCCGGCTGCTCCCAATCTCCTCAAACGAAAGAAACACCGCCCCAGATGGCAGCCGCAGCCTCTGCGAAAAAAGACGGACTTCCGAATATTAAAATTCTTGCCACCGGCGGCACAATTGCAGGCGCTGCTCCTTCGAAGACGTCCGCTACGGAGTACAGGGCGGGGGCAATCGGAGTTGATGCCCTGATTCAGGCCGTTCCGGAGATAAAAGAGGTCGCGCATGTGAGCGGAGAACAGGTTGTGAATATCGGCAGCCAGAATATGAATAACGAGACACTGCTGAAACTTGCAAAACGGGTAAACAAGCTGCTCAAGTCTGATGATACAGACGGCATTGTCATTACACATGGAACAGACACACTTGAGGAAACCGCCTACTTTCTCAATCTGACGGTCAAAAGTGACAAGCCCGTTGTTGTCGCCGGGTCAATGCGGCCGTCCACGGCGATCGGAGCGGACGGGCCGTCCAACTTATATAACGCGGTAAAAACAGCGGCTGCGCCTGAGGCGAAAGGCAAGGGGACGCTTGTCGTATTAAATGACAGAATCGCTTCGGCGCGTTATGTGACAAAAACCAATACAACCGCGATCGACACTTTCAAATCGGAAGAAATGGGTTATATCGGAACAATTGCCGATGACGTCTATTTTAATAACATCATCACCCGAAAGCATACGAAGGATACAGATTTCCAGATAGATAAACTTGATAAACTGCCGCAGGTCGATATTATATACGGCTATCAAAATGACGGAAGCTATCTCTTTGAAGCCGCCGCAAAATCAGGGGCGCAAGGCATTATTTTTGCAGGCCCGGGAAACGGCTCAATGTCTGATGCGGCGCTAAAAGGCGCTGTAAAGTCGGTCAAAAGCGGGCTGGCGGTCGTCCGTTCCACAAGGACGGGAAACGGAACGGTAACACCTAATCGAGAGTATGAAAAAGACCATTTGACAGCTTCAAACTCTCTCAACCCTCAAAAAGCGCGGATTCTGCTCATGCTCGCGCTGACAAAAACGCATGATCCTAAGCGGATTCAAACCTATTTCAATGAGTACTAGGAGAAGAGAACCGGGTGTTCTCTCCTTTTTCGGTATGACGTATTAAAGCATAAGCGTGCTTTCGGGAAAGGGGCGTCTTTCTCATTTTTTCGCCTCTTTTTCAATTGTTGAAAACAGTAAAAAATACACTATTTTTTCCTTTCCTTCTCTAATAGAATGAAAATTGCAAAAATATTACATAGCAGGAGGAAAGTTCATGAAACAAATCAAAAGCAAAATCCTAGCGATTCTTACAGTTTGCATGCTGTCCGTCATTTCCGTATTTGCCTTCCAGCCGACCGTATCGAAAGCCTCCTCAGGGCATAACCCTGTTGTCATGGTCCACGGAATCGGCGGGGCGTCCTTTAACTTCGCGGGAATCAAAACATATTTGGCATCCCAAGGCTGGTCAAGAAAAGAGATGTACGCCATTGATTTCTTAGACAAAACCGGAAACAACAGACACAATGCGCCGAGACTGTCCAATTACGTGAAAAAAGTGCTCAGCGAAACAGGTGCGAAAAAAGTCGATATCGTCGCGCACAGCATGGGCGGCGCCAACACGCTCTATTACATTAAAAATCTTGACGGCGGAGACAAAATCGCAAACGTCGTCACACTCGGCGGAGCGAACGGCCTTGTGACCAACCGGGCGCTTCCGGGGACTGATCCGAACCAAAAGATTTTATATACATCGATTTACAGCTCAGCGGACTTGATCGTCCTGAACCCGCTGTCACGACTGATCGGCGGGAAAAACGTGCAGATTCACGGTGTCGGACACATCGGACTTTTGATGAACAGCCAAGTAAACGGGCTGATTAAAGAAGGTCTGAATGGCGGCGGACAAAATACAAATTAACAGTTTCAAAGCCCCGGAGAATGAGAATATCCCGGGGTCTTTTTTTCTTCCATATTCTTTTTTCGCCGTAAACCAAGCCCTCTGAAGTTATTTTTGTTAAAATAATAAAGTTATATCAGAATTCGGAGGGTTTATTGTGGGAAAAGTGAAAAGAAATGCCCCTTGCCCATGCGGCAGCGGGAAGAAATATAAAAAATGCTGCGGAAGCAAAGAAGCTGCCATTCCGGCAGACATCGCGGCAAAAGAAGCGAAACAGATTCAGGAAAGCTTAATGGAGTACGCCTTTACAGCACATAGAGACGGCATATCATCATTTATTAACCAGCATGAGTTCATTACGGAGCTGGACAGACAGACTAAAGACATCGGAGTCTTCAACCTCGGCATCTGGGGAATTTTCTTCCGTCCGCTGGCAGGCGGCAAGACGATTTTTGAAGAATATCTTCAGAAAAAAGCCGGCGGCATCAACCGTCCGAAAACACGGGAAATCGTTGAATCATGGAAAAGCATGACACCAGCGGTTATGGTGCTTGAAGATGTGAAAGAAGGAATGATTCACTTTGAAGATGTGATGACAAAGAAACAATTCAAAGTGGAAATGGACGTCAGCCAGCAGGATCTTCCGCCGGCGGGAAGCCTGATTCTCGGCTATCCGATCCACGAAGCGGAAAAAGCGGAGTTCTTCATGCAGTTTACGATCTTCCCTGTGAAGCGGACCGAAGCTCTAATCAGCAAAGTGAAAAAGGCGGCTGCCCCGGCCCTTGCGGAAGGAAAATCGCCTGAGCGCTTTATGCAGGAAGACTTCGACACTGTGCTGGCCGCTCTTTTAGGAACGGCGGAAGAGCCTGAGCAGGCTGCTGAAGAAAAACAGACGGAGTGGGCGAACGACATGGAGAAGGAAACGGCGGACGCCATTGAAAAAGGCCTGAGCGGGGATGAATACCCGGCTGAGCTGGTTCCGGCCGTTATTGACCTGTGGAAAACGTTCTGTGTCAAAAAAGCACCGACGATCAGAAAGCCGGAAGCTTTCGCGGCGGCGGTCGAATATTACGTAAACAGTATTTCTCTGAACGGCGCGTCCGTTTCTCAAGCTAAGCTGGCGAAGAAGTACGGCGTCAGCGCCTCAACGATTTCCAGCCGCTATAAGGAAATCGAGGGTGCTCTCACAGATGAAGCCGAACGCTTCGCCGCAGCTCTGACATCTTAATACACAGCCAAAAAACCTTGAAGGGCACATGCTTTTCAAGGTTTTTTCTGCAGAAATGCTCTCGGGGCAGGATAATTCTTACCGGTTATCTAATACTAAACAGAGCGATAAAAGGAAGGGAGCCTGAGCCATGGATGAGACACGTACGCTGGGCAGGACGGATTTACGGGTAAAGCGTATCGGCTTTGGCGCTAATGCGGTCGGAGGACATAATCTGTTTCCGAATCTTAATGATGAAACGGGAAAAGAACTCATCCGCACAGCGTTGGACGGCGGCGTCAATTTTATTGATACGGCGTTTATATACGGTTTGGGGCGTTCCGAAGAGTTAATCGGTGAAGTTGTCGCAGAGCGCGGCGTGCGGGACAGCCTCGTGATTGCGTCAAAAGGCGCGCACAAAGAGGTCAACGGACAAATCGAGCTGGACAACAGCCGTGAATTTCTCCGTAGTGAGGCGGAAAACAGCCTGAAGCGGCTGAAAACAGACGTAATTGATTTGTATTACGTCCACTTCCCTGACGGCAAAACACCGCTCTCCGAAGTGGCGGGCACGCTAAAAGAACTGAAGGACGAAGGGAAAATCAGAGCAATCGGCGCGTCCAATCTCAGCTTCCGGCAATTGCAGGAGTTTAACGCCGACGGTTATTTAGAGGTTTTTCAATCGGAATATTCACTGATTCAGCGTGAGGCGGAGCATGATCTGCTGCCTTATTGTGAAAAGAACGGCATTTCTTTTATTCCTTATTTTCCGCTTGCTTCCGGCTTGCTGACGGGAAAGTTTACAAAAGACACAGTCTTTGAGGACAGCCGAAAGAACAGGCCGCCGTTTCAGGGAGAAGCTTTTCACCAAAACCTGGAGCGAGTGGATAAGCTTCGGTCCGTTGCGGAAGAAAAAGGGGCGCAGACAGCGCATATCGCACTCGCGTGGCTTCTGTCGCAGCCGGCGGTGGATGCGATCATTCCCGGAGCCAAACGCCCCAGCCAGCTGAAACACAATCTGGGCGCGCTTGATGTGCAGTTGACCGAGGATGAGGTTCAATATATCAGTGACATCTTCAAGTGAAAATAAAAAAAGGAAATAGCCTGCGCTATTTCCTTTCTTGCTGTCAGGACGTTTTCAAAAACGCTTCTGTCAATCCTTCCAGATCCGCGTCTGTATCCAGATACCACTGGCCGCGGGCGTTTTTCTTCATCTCGATTTCTCTTGTTACGGAAGAAGAAGCCGGTTTCAGGCGCATAAACTCTTCCGGATAGACAGAAAGCAGGTGGCTGACAATTTCGTTTTCATCAGCATCGGGGTGCTTTCCGGCATAGTCTTGCACGCGGTCTTGCAGCTGGCCCGCAAGCGGAGACATATCAAGCGGCGTCACTTTTGCTTCAAGGACGGCTTTTTTGCCTGACATGGATTTGGTATGCACCTTGAGCTCTGTGTTATCCCGAAGCGCTGATGACATGGCGTCAATAATAGCGGAAATGGCTTTTGAATCCGCCTGTTCTTGTGAAATGCCTGCAGAAGCGATAAAGCTGGCTTTCGCCGATTCCTGATATGCGGCGGCCGTCATTTTTTCATTTACACCGGTCAGGCGGGTGAAATCTTTATTGTGCTTGCCGTACAGCATCACATCAATGTATGCGGATAATGCGTCCGCCGGGTCAGGTTTTGCGTTTGAGGCTGTGCCTTTGACTTTCAGTTTATAAGATAAAGGCTTCGCGTCTTTTGCCTGCGGCTGATATACCAATTCATATGATTTGCCTTCGTCAGCCGTGAAGTACAGATTGCCCGTCACTGTCTTGCCCGCATGAAGCGTGCCGCTCTGCATCTGGTCATCCTTATCGGCCGCCGCTGTTTTCGCGTCATCCTGATAAAGCGAGAAGTCGCTGCTTTTGACGGTAAGCGGGTCTTTGCCCGTATTTTTGACGGTGACCGTTACTTTCAGCGCGGCCGGATGTTCAGTATCGTCTGAAGCGGCCCATGCCGTCTCTTTTATTTTCACTTTCGCCGTGCTGCTTTCCTGGCCGCCGCTCGTTTCGCTGCTGCATGCGGCGGTAAATGCCGTGAGAAGCAGTATGAAAAACACGGCGCTCATTTTTTTGATGGACATCTGGTTTACCCCCTGTTGTTATAATGATTAATTTAATAGTCATGAAGACAGACAGGTTAATTATACTAGTTTTGTATAAAAGAGTCTTGGTAATCATCAATATTTTTGGAAGAAAAGGAAGTGTTATGATGAAAAAAGAAGAATTGAAACAGCTGGCTCTCCGGATCGGAAACGTACCTGCCCGCTACGAGAGTAATGTGGAAGAATACCAGGAAGATGAGGTTTTGTTTTGGTGGGAAGATAAGAATGATCCGGAAGCCGGCATCATGGTTGAACTAGACCGGGACGGAAAACTGAAATCCTTATCCCGTCCGGCTTTCCGGACTGATCTGCCGGCTCTTTCGGAATCGGACATAGAAGAACGGATGCGGGCGTTTTTAGAAACCCATCGTCCGGGGGCATTGGCTGAGTTCGAATTGGAAAACAGCGGCTCCGCCAATGATGGTGATGTGAGATATTCCTATGTTCAGATGGCTGACGGTCTGCCGCTTCCGCTGACCGGGTTTTACGTCGACCTGTCTTTGACAGGGGAAGTAACCGGCTTTTCTTACCATGGGAAGGCCGATAATCTCTTAAGACCCGGAACAATTGCGGACAAGCGGGAAGCATTGGCTCACTTTGTCAAACATATTGAAGCGGAGCTGTTGTTCACCGTACTGCATCAGTCCGTCTATGTGCAGGGGGATGACAAGCCCCATCTCGTCTATGAAATCGTGTCTCCGACGCGGCCGATATCGGCTGACCTGAAGGAAGAGAATGCAGAAATAGACGAATATGAAGAGCTGGAAGACGGCACGCTGCCGTATGTCCCGATTTCATGCCCTGCACCTGAAGTGGAAAAGATGAGCATCAATGACATGATCGGGCTGCACGACGGTTTTTATAAAGAGAGGGAAAGCGATCTTGGGGACGGCCGCATCGGCATTGCCTGGCATCCTGAAAAAACAAAATCCGTACGGAAAGATAAAAGCTTAGAAAGTCTGTTAAAAGAGCGGAATGAACATGTATTGAAAACAATGCATGATAAAGAATCGGGCCGGCTCGCCGGAGTGATGTCATTTATACATAGTGAAGGCGAACCGGAGTTTTCCGAGGAAGAATGCCATCACATGGCCATCCGCTTTTTGTTCGCCATGTTTCCGGAAGCGGATCAGTATTTCCGGGTTCAATATGATGAGCCGGATGATGAAGGAGAAAACGTGGGACTTACATATAAGGCTTGTTCGGGCGGCGTTGATTTGCGATTCGGAGAGGGGAGAATCTGTGTCAGCAAAAAGACGGGTCTTGTCACTGTATATATGCCGCCGGAAATTGATCCGAAAGAGCTCGAGGAAATCGATCCCGTTCCTTCATTGACAATGGAAGAGGCGAAGGACGCGATCCGCCGGGCCATCAAAGCCGAGCTCGCTTGGGATCGTTGTTACGAAGACGGCAGCTGCGGAAAAGTGTACAGGCTCGTATATAAGCCGGTTTTCCCGCGGTTTATTGAGGCTCATACGGGAGAAGTGATCACGAGTTTAATAGGCTGAAGGTCATGGGCGTTCGTCCCGGGTCTTTCATGGGAAATGTGACTTTTGTATGGGGAACAACCGCTCTGAATACGGCTCTTTTCCCTCTTTGCTAAAAATAGACACATAAAAGGCACTTTCTTCCCTTTAAAAGGATAAGGACGTTTTTATATAATTAAAAACAGTTCTTTTTTATACACTCTTCTGAAAGGATGACCCCATTGCTGAAAGAACATCTGAGAAAAAAAGCGCTGGAGATCGGGAATATACCGCCGCACTATGAGCTTGAAATAGAAGATTATGATGAAAAACAAAAAACGAGAGCCTATTATATATGGAAAGATCGTAACCATCCGGATAAAACGGTAACGATTGAGCTGGGCGACGACGGATCTTTGCTTACATACTCACGCAACGACTGTCCGGGTTCAGACATGCAGCTGTCAGACGCCGAATTAAAGCTGACGGCTCTTCGGTTTGCGGCGAGACACCGCCCGCTTACTTTTATGAATTTCATCTTTCAGGCGAGGGAAGAACGCAATGGGTGCATCCGATTTATCTATACAAAAAAAGTGCTCGGCCGGCCGCTTCCCGATTCAGGTTTTTTCGTTGATGTAACCAGGAGCGGCTTCGTCGTGCAGTTTATCTATTACGGGGATAAGGGTGAAGCGCCCGTCCCGGAAACATTCGTCGATCGGGAAAAAGTCGTCTCGCATTATATGAGTGTGCTGACATTCAGTCTCGTCTATGATGTGGTCAATTTTGAGAAAATACCGCGTCTCGTCTATGAACCGATTCTGCCGGCTTACAGCTATCCGGCCGGTGAAGATGATATCGTGCCGGATCAGCAGCTTTGCGAAGACAGGAATGAGCCGGCAAAACCGCTTCCCGCGTTTGAACATAAACGGGAAATCAGCCTGGATGAATTAATGGGGTTTACCTCGGATATGGTTCAGACGCGCCGGCGCGATCTCGGGGATGAGATCGGAACGACATGGCGGAAAGGGTCGGTTCCGGAACGGAAAGATTTGAGTATCGAAAGCTATTTTGAAACCAGCAACAAAAATACAATGAAGATGAAAACGGACAAAAAGACAGGGAAAATGACAGCCTTTAAATCTTTTATTGAGCATCAGGGCCCGGCCTTTTATTCTGCGGAAGAGTGTGAGACCGTCGCGCTTCAATTTTTATACAAGCTTTATCCGAGAGCGGACGAGTTTTTTAAAATGAACCCGCTGAAAACGGACGGAAGGGGCAGGTTCCGCTTCCATTTTTCCGTATGGCATCAGGATATTCCGCTGCGGTTCGGCGCTGCGAGAATACTTGTCAGTCCCGTAACGGGGCTTGTGGAAGCTTACATGGCGCCTGACATTGACCCGGAGCAGCTGGAGAAGATCAATCCGGTGCCGGCCGTTACTCCCGAAGAAGCAAAGGCCGCTTTTTTATCCGATTTCCATCTGCGGCTGGAGTGGCAGCGCGATTTTACGCCGTCCGGCAATGAAGGATATAAGCTTGTGTACAGGCCTGTCTATCCTCCGTACATTGATGCGCAAAAGCGAAAAAAGAAAAGGTTTTATTAGCCAGGGATCATTTGTAAATGAGGATAATCTTTAAAGCCTCTCCAATCGCCTCCCCAATCAAAACCGAGCGTTTTGGCAATCGATACGACCTCAAGCCAATCGGGCGTGCCGTTTCGGTTTCCGTCGTACGTCATATCCCACATCAGGCTTCCATCCTTTTTTTGCAGGGCGAAGTCGATCGCAAGGCCGTAATTGTGGTAAGATTCCCCGCCTTTTGCGTAGGTGACGATATTTCCTTTTTTTGAACGTCCTTGACGGTACAATTCGTTTTGTTCCTCAATTGATCTGAAACCCTCTGTGATAACGACGGTGATGCCTTTTTTCAGAGCGGCCGTCTGCAATAGCTCCGCATTCTGTTTCACGAGCGGATGAAGAGCGCTTGGAATGGCTCTATCTTGTAATGCCGTCTGCGGCCTCAGTTCTTTCTGCACATAGGAAAAACATAGGTCTGCGGAAAAGAAGAGGATCAAAAGCAGCGCAATTCTGACTGGTAGTTTCATGGTGAATTCTCTCTTTCTTTAATTGATTAAAATCTTTGTTTGCTCACTGCCATAAATTTGCTATGATAAAATATAACATAATTAGTAGCCGGAGGAAGGAGGCAAATCTATGAAATCCAAGATTCCATCTGAAGAAGTGGCCGTTAAGATGAATGAATGGTATAAGCTGATCCGCGCGTTTGAAGCCGATAAAGCTGAAGCGCTGAAGCGGGAGATTCAATATGAACTCGAAGATATGGAAGAAAATCAGGATTTATTGTTGTATTTTTCATTGATGGAATTTAGGCACCGCATCATGCTGGATAAATTAAAACCCATGAAAGACGGCGACTGCCAGCCTCCGTTCTCTGAAATGCTCACTGAGATTGAGATGAACCAGCAAAAGCTGACCGGCTTACTGGAATATTATTTTTACTATTTCAGAGGAATGTATGAATTTAAGCAGAAAAACTTCATCTCAGCGATTTCTCATTATAAGCGGGCTGAGGAAAAGCTTGAATATGTGGAAGATGACATAGAGAAAGCCGAGTTTCTGTATAAAATTTCTGAGGTGTACTATCATATCAAGCAGACTTTCTTTTCGATGAATTACGCGGGACAGGCGCTTGATATTTACAAGAAATATGAATTATACGGAATGCGAAGGGTGCAGTGCAAATTTATCATTGCCGGAAATCTGATGGACGCCCAGCAGCATAAAAAAGCGCTGGAATACCTCGAATGCGCCTTGGAGCACGCGGAGCGGCTTGATGATCAATATATGATTGCTGCGGCCTATTATAATATCGGGCACTGTATGTACAGTCTGGGTGACTTTTGCAAGGCGGCGGAGGATTTTGAACGGGCGGCTGCCGGATTTGAAGCACACAGCTTCCGGCAGGTCATCCAGGCTGTTTTTTCACTCACACATATCTACTTTAAAACGGAAAAATACAGTGAAGCCGCCGCCAGCTGCGCGCGGGGCATGAGAAGCGCGGCGGAGTGGGAAGATGAGATCTATATGACGAAATTCCGTCTGATTAAAGAGCTTTATCAGGGGGAAGGCGGACAGGATTCGCTCAAAGAGTATTTTGACATCCTGGAATCAAAGGAGCTGTTGGCTGACACAGAGGAACTGCTTCAGGACGCGGCTCATTTCTTTCATAAACGGGAGAACTACAAAGCGGCATCTTATTTTTTCAGCAGGCTTGTCGGCGTGCAAAAAAGGCTGCAAATGAACAACTACGCATAATGAAAAAAAGAACGAGGGAGCTTCGGTTTCATCGTTCTTTTTATGATTCCTTTTGTTTTCAGCCGATTAAAACCGGGTACATGCTCTGTATTAACATCAGGGAGGAAATGAGACAATGTATCAGGATTTACAGGGAAAAACAGCGATCGTAACAGGTTCTTCGAAAGGAATCGGAAAAGCCATTGCCGAACGCTTCGGCAAGGAGCGGATGAATGTGGTAGTGAACTACCTCGGTGATTCCGCCGGAGCGGAAGAAGCGGCGGACATCATTGAGAAAGCGGGAGGCAGAGCCGTCACCGTAAAAGCCGATGTATCCTCAGAAGAAGGGATTCAGGCGCTGTTTAATGCCGCTCAGGAGCATTTCGGGGGCGTGGACGTGATGGTCAACAATTCCGGCTTTAACGGAGCCGAAGCGATGCCCCATGAAATGAGCCTGGAGGATTGGCAAAGGGTCATCGACGTCAACGTGACCGGCACCTTTTTGGGGGCGAAAGCGGCACTGAAACATATGCTCGAGCGCGGCAAAAAAGGAACGGTCTTAAACATATCGAGCGTTCATCAGCAAATACCGCGTCCTGAAAACGTGCAGTACTCGGCATCCAAAGGCGGGATCAAAATGATGACGGAAACGATGGCGCTCAATTACGCAGACAAAGGCATCCGGGTGAATGCCATCGCTCCCGGAACGATCGCCACAGAGTCCAATAAGGATCTGGAAGATGAAACACATAAACAGGCCCAGCTGAAAAAAATTCCGATGAACGCCTTCGGAAAACCGGAAGAAGTCGCCGCGGCCGCCGCATGGATGGTGTCGGAAGAAGCGAGTTACGTAACCGGAACGACACTTTTCGTCGACGGAGGCATGACGCTTTATCCGTCTCAGCTGGAAAGTTAAAAGAGGAGGGGAAACCTTCTCTTTTTTGTTTAGAGAAGGGTCATAAAGGAAATGGTTCTCTAAAAAACAGGAGGGCCGCAAGATGGCGAGTGACTGGTGGAAAGACGCCGTTGTCTATCAAATCTATCCGCGAAGCTTCCAAGATACGAACGGCGACGGCATAGGCGACCTGCGGGGGATTATCGCGCGTCTCGATTATATAAAAGAACTTGGCGCTGATGTGATATGGATCTGCCCGATTTATCCGTCTCCAAACGTCGATAACGGCTACGATGTGACGGATCATCAAGCGATTATGGAATCATACGGAACGATGGAAGACTTTCACGGTCTGCTTGCAGAATGCCGCAGCCGCGGATTAAAGCTTGTGATGGACTTCGTCTTAAATCATACCTCCACGGAGCATCCTTGGTTCAAAGAGGCGGAAATGAATCCGGACAGCAAATACCGCGATTATTATATTTGGCGGCCGGGCACCGCGGACGGCCCGCCGACCGATTGGGTGTCGGATTACGGACAATCCGTCTGGCAGTACGAAGAACATACGGGCGAATATTACCTGCATATGAACGCCGTCAAACAAGCCGATCTGAATTGGGAAAATCCCGAGGTTCGGCAATCAGTATACGAGATGATGAGATTTTGGCTCGATAAAGGCGTGGACGGATTGCGAATAGACCAGCTTCATCTTCTGTCAAAAAAAGAATACTTGCCGCCATATGAAGATTACATCGCCCGCCGGGCCGACCCGAAGCCTTTCCGGCCAAACGGAGCACGGATACATGATTACTTAAAAGAAATGACGAAAGAGGTATTTTCCAAATATGACGTGATGTCGGTCGGCGAGGCCGGATCAGTGACGCCTGAGGAAGGACTGGTCTACACGGGAACCGATGAGCATGAACTGAATATGATTTTTCATTTTCAGCATATGGAGCTTGATCAAAAGCCGGGCCAAGAGCATTGGGATGTAAAACCGCTTGAGCTGGCCGATTTGAAGAAAGTGCTCACAGACTGGCAGGAAAAACTGGAACATCAAGGCTGGAATACGCTGTATTGGTGCAATCATGACCAGCCCCGGATCGTATCCCGTTTCGGAGACGAAGGCACATACCGCAAAGCATCCGCCAAAATGCTTGCCGCCCTGCTTTATTTCATGAAAGGCACGCCGTACATTTACCAGGGGGAAGAAATCGGCATGACAAACGCTCCGTTTGACAGAATAGAGGATTATCAAGATATTCAGACCGTCAATATGTATCATAAAAGGGTATTTGAAATGGGCCGTGACAGAGAAGAAGTCATGGCGTCCATTATGGCGAAAAGCCGCGATCATGCCCGTACACCGATGCAGTGGGACGGCAGCAAGAATGCCGGATTTACGGAGGGCGAACCGTGGCTGAAGGTCAATCCCAATTACAAAACCGTCAATGCGGCCGAGGCTCAGGATGATCCCGATTCTATATTGAACTTTTACAAAAAACTGATCCGCCTGCGAAAACAGTATGCTGATATCATAAAAGGCAGCTACACGCTGCTGTTTCCTGATGACCCGCAGCTGTTTGTGTATGAAAGACAGGCAAACGGACAAAAACTCATGTCCATCAGCAACGTATCGAAAGAAGAAGCCGCCTTTTATTGGCCGGACGGCTCCGGATCTGAAAGGGCCAAGCTGCTTCTCAGCAACTATGAAAATAACGGCGGTGCGGAATCCCGCATCACATTCCGCCCTTATGAAACAAGAGTTTATCTGCTTGCCTGATATGTGATACGACGCCCCCGTCCATACATGGCGGGGCTTTTTAGGTAAATCGGTTATCAATTTAGAAAAAAATTTCTTGCAAAACGTAATTACTTCGTTTTATTATGGTATAGGTAACAAATGAACGAGAAAGTACGCTTTGGAAATCGTCATCATTCTGATTTACAGAACAGGGGGAAACGGCTTGTTTAAAAAATGGAGCGGAATCATTGTCATTGCGGCATGCTTTTTAATTGCGGCGGGCTGCGGCAATTCATCTTCGAAAGGTTCGTCAGGTTCTTCGAAAAGCGGCAAACTGCACGTCGTGACGACCTTTTATCCTATGTACGAATTCACGAAACAAATTGTCAAAGACAAAGGCGATGTAGACATTCTCATCCCGTCTTCGGTCGAACCCCATGATTGGGAGCCGACGCCGAAGGATATCGCCGGCATTCAAAACGCCGATCTTTTCGTATACAACAGCGAATATATGGAGACATGGGTTCCTTCAGCGGAAAAAAGCATGAGCTCTGATCATGCGAAGTTTGTAAAGGCGTCGAAAGGAATTGACTTGCTCGAAGGTTCGGATGAAGAGGAAGAGGAACATGGACACGGCGGTCATGACCACAGCCGCAGCATGGACCCTCACGTGTGGCTCAGCCCGGTTCTTGCGCAAAAAGAGGTCAAAACCATTACGGCGCAGATCGTAAAACAGGACCCGAAGAATAAAGCATACTATGAGAAAAATAGTAAAGAATATATTGCAAAACTGCAGGATCTTGATAAACTATACCGTACAACATTAAATAAAGCGTCGAAAAAAGAATTGATCACACAGCACGCAGCATTCAGCTATCTCGCCAAAGAATACGGCTTAAAACAAGTCGCGATTGCAGGCCTTTCTCCTGAAGAAGAGCCGAGTGCGGCCAAACTGGCGGATCTCAAAACGTTTGCCAAAAAGCATGATGTGAAGATCATCTACTTTGAAGAAGTTGCATCGCCTAAAGTTGCAGATACACTTGCCGGTGAAATCGGCGCGAAAACGGAAGTGCTCAATACACTGGAAGGTTTAAGCCAAAAAGAACGGGATAAAGGCATCGGTTATATCGACATTATGGAGAAAAACCTTGATGCACTGAAAGATTCGCTATTGGTTAAATAACATAGTGTGCGCCGCGGGGTGCACACTATTTCTATGCGGGAAAGGAAGGTCAGCATGAATCTCGTTACATTACAGGATATCGTTTTTGGTTATTCGCATACACCCGTGCTTGACGGTGTGTCGCTGGAAATCAAAAGCGGCGAATTCGTCGGCATTACAGGACCGAACGGCGCGTCAAAATCGACGCTCATGAAAGTCATGCTCGGCATGCTCAGACCTTGGGAAGGAACGGCCGAGATCAGTAAAAAAAACGCAGCCGGAAAACGCCTGACAATCGGCTATGTTCCGCAACAGATTTCTTCATTTAACGCAGGATTCCCAAGCACGGTTCTGGAGCTTGTGCAATCAGGCCGTTATACGAAAGGAAAATGGTTTAAACGATTGAACGAAACGGATCACCACGAGGTGGAAAACGCGCTGAAGATGGTGGAAATGTGGGATTTCCGCCACCGGAAAATCGGCGATTTATCCGGCGGACAGAAGCAGAAAATCTGCATTGCGAGAATGCTTGCAAGCAATCCGGATCTGCTGATGCTTGATGAACCGACAACCGCGGTTGATTATGAAAGCAGACAGGGTTTCTACGAATTTATGCACCATCAGGTGAAAAATCACAACCGCACTGTCGTCATGGTGACACACGAACAAAACGAAGTACAGCAGTATTTGGATAAAGTCATACGGCTTGAGAGGGGGGAAAAAGGCGGATGGAAATGTTTGACTTGGAATTCATGCGACGAGCTTTTCTAGCGGGAAGCATGATCGGAATTATGGCGCCGATATTAGGCGTATATCTCGTGCTGAGAAGACAGGCGCTGATGGCGGATACGCTGTCTCATATTTCATTGTCGGGCGTGGCCATCGGTTTTTTTCTCAGTACCAATATTACGGCGGCGAGCATCGTTGTCGTCACGATCGGAGCGATCGGCATCGAATATATGCGGCGGGCATACCGTACATATTCAGAGGTATCCATCGCAATCTTAATGGCGGCCGGGCTGTCGTTTGCGATGTTTCTGATCAGCCTGTCAAAAGGCGGCGCGTCGATGAGCATCGATCAATATTTATTTGGATCGCTTGTGACGGTCAGCCAGCAGCAAGTCTATATTATCGGCGGAATTACCCTGCTGATCCTGCTTTATTTCATTATTTTAAACAGACCGCTCTATCTGCTTACCTTTGATGAAGCGACGGCGAAGACATCCGGCATTAACACTAATCTTCTGTCAATGTCTTTCAGCATCGTGACGGGGCTTGCGATTTCGGTCATTATTCCGATTATCGGCGTGCTGCTTGTTTCCGCGCTCCTCGTATTGCCCGCGGCTTTTGCGATCCGTATCGCCAAAGGATTTAAATGGGTGTTTACGGCCGCCATTGCCATATCTCTGTTCAGTGTGTTCACGGGGCTGACGTCTTCATACCAGCTCGGGACGCCTCCGGGGCCGTCAATCACTTTACTGTTAATCATTCTGCTTCTGCTCGGCTTTATGCTGCAGGGGATTTGGAATGCGTTTAAAAAAGGAAAAGAACGAAAAAACCGCCGTTAAGCGGTGCAGCAGTCTCATCTGCTGCGCCGTTTGACGGCTTTTTTTACAGAAATATATCAGCAAGACGCTCATATGACTCTTTTTTTGCTTCGAAATCAAAGACGTTGCACAGCACCATCATCTCTTTTGTCTGATAACGTTCGGAAAGTTCAAGCAGACGGCGTTTCACTGCGGCAGCAGAGCCGATCACCATCCGCTTCCTATTTTCTGCAATCTGTTTACGGTCCTCCGGCGAATACGGATAAGCCTTCGCTTCTTCCACACTCGGCACGCGGCTGTCGGCGCCTTTTCCGACACGAAGAAGCCATAAATCCTGGCTTAAGGCGAGTTCTTCCGCTTTCTCATCCGTAGCTGCGCATATGACGAAAATGGCACAGAGTGAGGCCGGAGCGGAAAAATGGGCGGAGGCCCGGAAATGGTCCCGATAGATCTGAAAGGCTTTTACCCCGCGTTCCGGATTAATGAAATGGCCGAAGACATAGCCCGCACCTTGAAGAGCGGCGCGTCTGGCGCTGTTTTCCCCGAGGCCGAGCACCCAAAGCTGCGGGGCTGTTTCAATCAAAGGCGCTGTTTTTATTCCGGCATAAGCATGGTCCGAGGGAACCGAATCTGTCAGAAAGGATGATAAATCCTGAAGCTGCCTGTTGAACTCGGTCATACTTTTCTTTACCCCGTCTGTGAGGGCGAGCCGGATTTTCGTCGTGCCGCCCGGTGAGCGTCCGACCCCAAGGTCAATCCGGTTCGGATGCAGCGCCTCAAGCTGACGGAAAGTTTCCGCGACTTTATAGGGGCTGTACTGCGGCAGCAGCACGCCGCCTGATCCGACACGGATGGATGTTGTGGCTGCGGCGGTATGAGCGATCATAATTTCCGGCGAAACGCTTGCGAGCCCTCTTGTGCCGTGATGCTCGGCAAACCAGTACCGCTTATAGCCCCAACCTTCGCTGAGGCGGGCGAGCTCCGCTGAACGGCGGAGCGTCTCGTGCGGCCCGTTTCCTTTGGATACGGGCGCCTGATCAAGTATGCTTAAATCAATCACTCGTCTGCCCCTTTCCTGACATGTATTGATACAAGGATAGGAAAAATGTTCAGTCCCCGTCAATTTCTTTGTTTTCTCTATTCTCTCCGGAACGAAGGAGAATATAGGAAGTAATTTTTCGCCGTTTTTCGCCAAAAATTCTTATGTTTTATGAAACTTTGATATAATAAAAGACGTATATCTTAATAAACACCGGGATTCTTGTCCCGGAATTTAGTAAAAATGCGCACTTGCGGCGTGCTTAGCGGCACCCTTACAGAATAGGAGTGAATCATATGGCGATCTCTTTACAAAAAGGACAGCGGATTGATTTAACAAAAGGAAAAGCCGGCCTGTCAAAACTGCTGGTCGGACTCGGCTGGGACCCTGTATCATCCGGCGGCTTTTTCGGAAAGCTGTTCGGCGGAGGCGGTGCCAATATCGACTGTGACGCTTCCGTACTGATGCTTGAAAATGATAAAATGACAGACAGCAAAAACGTCATCTATTTCGGCAATCTGAAAAGCCGGTGCGGCGGTGTCGTACATACGGGTGACAATCTGACGGGTGAAGGCGACGGCGATGATGAACAAATTCTCATCGATTTGGCGAAAGTGCCCGCTCAGATTAATAAACTTGTGTTTGTCGTCAATATTTACGACTGCGTCAGACGAAAACAGGACTTCGGCATGATTCAAAACGCGTTCATCCGCGTCGTTGATCAGGCTAATCGCGAAGAACTGGTAACGTACAATTTAAGAGATAACTATTCAGGCAGAACGAGCCTGATCGCGGCTGAAATCTACCGCGAGGACGGCGAGTGGAAATTCGCCGCGGTAGGAGAAGGCACAAACGATACAAAAATCGGCGATATCGTTAACCGATACGCCTAAACGATAAAAAGGAGAGTGCACACATGGCAATTTCATTGGCAAAAGGACAAAAAGTAGATTTGACTAAAACAAATCCGGGTCTTTCTAAAGTCGTTGTCGGCCTTGGCTGGGATACAAACAAATACGACGGCGGACATGATTTTGATTTAGATTCCAGCGTCTTTCTATTAAATGAAGCAGGAAGATGCGCGTCGCCCGATGATTTTATTTTCTATAATCAGCTTGAAGGCGGAAACGGCTCTGTCGCACATTCAGGCGACAACCTCACAGGCCAGGGCGAAGGCGATGACGAAAGCGTAAGGGTCAACCTGAGCGCGGTGCCTGCCGCTATTGACAAAATTTCATTCGTCATCACGATTCATGAAGCGGAAGCGCGCGGCCAAAACTTCGGACAAGTTTCCAACGCGTTCGTTCGCATTGTCAATGAAGAGACAAATGAAGAGCTGATCCGCTACGATCTGGCTGAAGATTTCTCAATTGAAACAGCCATTATCGCAGGAGAGCTTTACAGACATAACGGCGAATGGAAGTTTTCCGCGATCGGCTCAGGCTATCAAGGCGGACTGGCCCGTATTGCGACAGATTACGGCCTGCAAATCGGCTAAAACCATATCAAGCACAGAAGGGAGAGACGGCACATGGCTATTCAATTGGCGAAAGGACAGCGTGTTGATCTGACAAAAACGAACCCCGGTCTTACAAAAGCGGTGATCGGCTTAGGCTGGGATACGAACAAGTACTCCGGAGGGCATGACTTTGACCTTGACGCGTCGGCTTTTCTTGTCGATGCCCATGACAACTGTGTTAATGATCTTGATTTTGTTTTCTACAATAACCTGGAACACCCGAGCGGGGGCGTCATCCATACGGGAGACAACCGGACGGGCGAGGGAGAGGGAGACGATGAACAAATTATCGTCGACTTCTCAAAAATACCCGCAAATATTGAAAAGATCGGCATCACCGTCACGATTCATGATGCGGAAGCGCGCGGCCAAAATTTCGGACAAGTTTCGAACGCGTTCGTGCGCGTCGTCGATGAAAACAGCCAGAATGAACTGCTTCGTTTCGATTTAGGGGAAGACTTCTCGATTGAAACGGCGGTTGTCGTTTGTGAGCTTTACCGCCATGGGGCTGAATGGAAGTTTAACGCCATCGGCAGCGGGTTTTCCGGCGGTCTGGCATCACTTTGCCGGAATTACGGCTTGCAGGTGTAAGCAGGAAATTACCGTTTTACTAAATAGGAGGAAAAAACTTGGATTTTCTACATCATATTATGTCGACCTACGCTTCCTTTTTTGATTGGAAAATGTGGGGTGAGGTGCTGACTGACCCTGTATCATGGGGGCTGATCGGTTCCTTGGTTCTGCTGGAAGGGCTGCTGTCGGCCGACAATGCGTTAGTGCTTGCGGTTATGGTAAGGCATCTGCCTGAAAAACAGCGGAAGAAAGCATTAACATACGGATTGTTCGGGGCATATATTTTCCGCTTTATCTTTATCGGAATCGGGATGCTTCTCATTAAGTTCTGGTGGATCAAAGTGCTTGGCGCGCTGTACCTGGCTTGGCTCGTCATTAAGCATTTCTGGATCGGAGAAGGTGATGACGATACGGAAGGCATGAAGAAAAATTCATGGATGGTCCGTACGTTCGGAATTTTCTGGGCCACTGTCGTTTCAGTTGAGTTAATGGATCTGGCCTTCTCTGTTGACAGCATTTTAGCCGCGTTTGCGGTATCGGAAAAAGTGTGGGTGCTCTTGATCGGCGGTATGCTCGGCATTCTCATGATGCGTACAGTCGCAAAAGTATTCCTTGTGTTAATTGATAAAATCCCTGAGCTTGAAAACACGGCTTTTGTGCTGATCGGGATTATCGCCGTGAAAATGGCGGCGAGCGCCTTTGATTATGAAATGCCGCACGTGGTGTTCTTCGGAATCATCATCGCTGCGTTTGTGGTGACGTTTATTATCCACTATTTCAACAAACAAAAGCAGGTTCAGGAGCAGACGGCTGCATCTAAAGAAGAATAAAACAAAAAAGGAGGGAGAGTTCATTTCCTTCCTTTTTTGTACCGATTATTATGAAGAGAAAGGAGGAAAATGATGAAGCAGGAAGAATTGGTGATCCGAAAGGCCGAGCCGGAAAACGATGACTGGGAAACGTTTCTGATGCGGCCGCTGCCGGAACGTCCCGGTTACGAGCGGGAAAACGGGCTGGCGTTTACCCGGCTTGCCGTCCGGATTTTGGGCACTCCTTATGATGAGACGGAGTATTACAGTAAGCTTTTCGAGCTGTCTTCTCATGAAAACATCCATGTGTTGAGCGAGACGCTGGATAAGACCATCGCGCCGGAAACGTTTCAGGCGCTGCAGCACATCCATTCGGTCAATCAAAAAGAGAAAGGGCTTTCGGTTTCCAGGTTTGTCGCGTTTCTCGATGGGGGCAGGCTGCTTGCCAAACACGCCGATCCGCTTATGCACCGCCGGCTGAGGACCGCGTTTATGACGCTTTTGGAAACCTTTGCGGACCGGCATGAAAACGGGCTGAATCATCCCGATTTCCGGCGTGTGCTCTTGGATGTGTCAAAGTTTTCGCTGAACCACCTGAATCCATGGCTCGAACAAGCCGATATAGAGCGTGAGATGCCGAAGGTGGTGTGGTATGGAGACGCGACCAAAAGCCAGCTCTATTTTCTCTATTATCTCATGCTGATCGGCTGTGATGTCCTATTGTTTCATCCGGCTGCGGAAGATCCGTTCAGCTTGATTGATCCGGATGAGGAGCTCAGCTTTGTGATAAAGCTCCCCGCAACAGGCGGTCTTGAGCCTTTTCCGAAAGAAAAGCCGGACAGAACGTCCACGACGGCCTACCGGTCAACGAAAGAAATTGAGCATGTGCTGAACCATGAGGAATCCATGATGTATAAGCCTTGGCAGTTCAGGGAGCACACCCCGCAGTCCGTGACCTTAAAAACGACATATGATGAGTTATTTCTCATTGCGAAGGAGCGGGCGTTTATCCGGCCGCAATTTAAAGCGGACAGGGAGCGGGTGGCCGTTCCGAACCTTTTTGCGAAAGTGATGGGGGTTTCCAAAGATACGAAAGAATATTGGAACAGACTTCATACCGCCGCGGACTATCAGGAGACACACATGATCCGCAGTTTTCCGTTTACGGAAGAGCTGAAAGCCAACTACCAGTATCACTACAGTCAGGTTTTAAATGAAAAAGGAGAGATTGACGCGGACAGGCTGAAAAGAAGCAACATCTGGCAGTACAAGCATCTGCCTTCAGGTGTGCAGAGCGCCATCGCCAATGTGATTTCTGACATGTGCAGAAACCCAGGGCTGAAGACTTTGCCCGGGGAGCAGTCAAGGGATGCCGCAATCTATTTGTTCCGCCAGGCGACGAATCTGCCCGCTTCGCTGCTGCAATTGATTCAGACGTTTGATTACGCCCAAACCGTTCCGAAACTCGTTTTATATCATACGGAACAAAATGGCGAACTCACACGTTCTGATGCCGCCGCTCTTTTGTTTTTAAATAAATTCGGCGTCGATATCATCTTGTATAATCCGCCGGGCCATCAGGACATTGAGCATTATATTGAAGAAAGCCAATTTGATGTCCATTGGCTGGAGGACATGGTGTTTCGGCAGGAATATAAGGAGCCGTCACTCGTAAGAAAGCTGTTTAGAACCATTACGCAAAAGCAGGGAGAGTAAATAAACATGACAGAAAATCAAAATCCGCTTGTTCTTGATAAAAATGAAGAGATTTCTGAACAAAAAGCAGATGACATCCGGATGCAGCTGCGCCAAGACCCTGAAGTGCAGCGCATTTCGCAGCAGATTGACGTGAAAAACCAAATGGAGCTGCTTGAGTACGGAAAAGAACCGGCAGTTGAAATCTCGAAGTTCTCCGACCGCATCTTAAATATGATGAAAACAACAAGTGTCACGGATTCAGGCACAATGCTGACGCAGCTCGGAAAAATCATGGACCGTTTCGACAAAAATGATTTCGATGAACCAAAAGGATTTCTCGCTAAAATGTTCAAACGCGGCAACAGCATGATTGAAAAGATTTTTCAAAAGTACCGCACCCTGGGCGGAGAAATTGAAAAAATCCACGTCGAAATTTCGAAATACAAAGATGAAATGGCAAAGACGAACCATACGCTTGAAGAGATGTATGAAAACAACATTAACTACTACATGGAGCTTGAAAAATATGTCGTTGCCGGGCAGATGAAGCTTGAGGAAATGCAGGCGCTCATTCCTTCTTATGAAGAAAAAGCGGCCGGCGGGAACCAGCTTGCGCAAATGCAGCTTGACACGCTGCGTGACGGGCTTCAGGCGCTTGAGGAACGTGTCTATGATTTAGATATGGCGCGGATGGTGGCGCTGCAGACAGCGCCGCAGATCCGCCTCCTTCAGCGCGGAAATACGAAGCTCATCGGGAAAATCAATTCCGCATTCGTCATTACAATTCCGATTTTCAAAAACGGCATTATTCAGGCTGTCACAGTCAAACGGCAAAAGCTTGTGGCTGATTCAATGAGCGAGCTGGACCGCCGCACGAATGAAATGCTGAAGCGCAACGCTGAAAATATTTCAAACCAAAGCGTGGAGATTGCCCGTATGGCAGGCCGTCCGAGCATTGACATTGAGACGATTGAAACGTCTTGGAATACGATTGTCAGCGGTATGCAGGAAACGAAACAGATCGAGGAAGAGAACAGACGTATCAGAGAAGACGGAGCGAAACGGATTCAACAGCTTCAGGATAATATTAAAAACGCAGTCTTAAAGAATTAACGCACACCCCGCTTGCTTACGGCAAGCGGGATTTTTTTGTGAAAAAGGTAATGACAATGTGTAAAGACAGGTGTAAACTTATACGGTAATCATTTTCGATTTGAGGTGCTGCTTATGAACAAACAACCTGCCGTCACTCCGCGAAAACTTCTGGCGATTGCCGGAATGGGCTGGCTGTTTGATGCGATGGATGTCGGAATTTTATCGTTTATTATCGCCGCGCTACACACTGATTGGAATTTAACACCCGATCAAATGAAATGGATCGGAAGCGTCAATTCCATAGGTATGGCAGCGGGTGCGTTTGTATTCGGAATGCTGGCCGACAGGATCGGCCGGAAAAAAGTGTTTATGATCACGCTGTTATTCTTTTCTGTCGGAAGCGGCATATCCGCTTTCGCAACGGGATTGACGGTTTTTCTCATATTGCGTTTTCTGATCGGAATGGGGCTTGGCGGGGAACTGCCTGTTGCCTCGACGCTCGTGTCAGAAGCGTCCGCTCCCGAAAAGCGGGGACGGATCATCGTGCTGCTTGAGAGCTTTTGGGCCGCGGGCTGGCTTCTTGCGGCGGTGATTTCCTACTTTGTCATACCGGCATTCGGCTGGCAGGCCGCGCTGCTCTTAACGGCGCTGGCCGCGTTTTATGCGCTGTACTTGCGGAAAAGCCTTCCGGAATCACCGGCGCATCAGGCATTGCCGCAGAAAAAAAGCATACGCGGGCAGGCGGGAAGTGTCTGGACGAAACCGTATATCCGGGCGACGGTGCTGCTGTCTGTCGTTTGGTTCTGTGTCGTCTTTTCTTATTACGGCATGTTTTTATGGCTGCCGAGCGTGATGCTGATGAAAGGCTACAGCATGATTGAGAGCTTCGAATACGTCCTTCTGATGACACTTGCCCAACTTCCCGGATATTTCTCAGCGGCGTGGCTGATCGAAAAAGCGGGGCGGAAGACCATCTTAGTCATCTATTTGCTCGGAACGGCGGGCAGCGCTTATTTCTTCGGTGCCGCGGATTCATTGGGCATGCTGCTCACAGCCGGCATGCTGCTGTCCTTCTTCAATCTCAGCGCATGGGGCGTGCTTTACGCCTATACACCGGAGCAGTATCCTGCGGCGATCCGTGCGACCGGTTCCGGAACAACGGCGGCCGTCGGCAGAATCGGCGGCATTTTCGGTCCGCTTCTCGTCGGATCGCTTGCAGCACGGAACGTTTCGTTTACAGTGATTTTCGCCGTCTTTTGTGCGGCCATCCTGATTGCCGTCATCACTATTCTTATTCTCGGAAAAGAAACGAAACAGACAGAGCTTGCGCAATGAGCACCCTTTTGGGGTGCTTTTTTTAGTGGGGCTGTCTGTTGGCAGACCTATATTTTTCCTTAAAATTCCTTATTTTCAGGAAGCGAAAACTTCTTTTTCCGGGACAATGTCGCAAAAAAGTTCTTGTATTTGTAAAAAAAGGGTAGGAAATCAGTTTGCAGCACATTCGATGGAAACGTTCTCAAGCCTGATAAAAGCCCGGTTTCCGTTATAATTTATCCTCAATAAGGAGGATTAGAGAGTATTTAGAAGCATACCAGAGGAAAATAAGACACAGGGATGTTTTTAAAGTAATGATACAAAATAAAAGGGATTATGCTGTTTGTTTGACTTATTACAAACGTGTTACGGTATTAAAGATTGCTTATTATGGAGGGAAAATATGAATTTGGATGAGAAACCAATTAAGATAAAAGTCGAAAATGTATCTAAGGTTTTCGGAAAACAGACAAAAAAAGCCATTCAGATGCTGTCCAGCGGAAAAAACAAAAAAGAGATCCTGAAAGCGACCGGATCAACCGTTGGTGTCAATCAAGCAAACTTTGATGTATATGATGGGGAGATATTTGTCATCATGGGTCTATCGGGGAGCGGTAAATCAACTTTAGTTCGGCTGTTAAACCGGCTTATTGAACCGACTGCCGGGAATATTTATATTGATGGTGACATGATAACAAATATGTCAAAAGACCAGCTCCGGGAAGTGCGCCGGAAAAAAATCAGCATGGTCTTTCAAAAATTTGCGCTGTTTCCACACAGAACGATTCTTGAAAATACGGAATACGGGTTGGAGCTCCAAGGCGTCGACAAAAAAGAGCGTGAGCAAAAAGCGCTTGATTCGCTTAAACTTGTCGGTCTTGAAGGCTTTGAACACCAATTCCCTGATCAGCTCAGCGGAGGAATGCAGCAGCGTGTCGGACTTGCCCGCGCATTGACGAATGATCCTGACATTCTTCTGATGGATGAAGCTTTCAGTGCGCTTGATCCGCTGATCCGCAAAGACATGCAGGATGAGCTTTTAGACCTTCATGACTCTGTCGGCAAGACGATCATCTTCATCACGCATGATCTTGATGAAGCATTGCGCATCGGTGACAGAATCGTGCTGATGAAAGACGGTAACATCGTTCAGATCGGGACGCCTGAAGAAATTCTGATGAGCCCGTCCAATGAATACGTTGAGAAATTCGTTGAGGACGTTGACTTATCCAAAGTTCTGACAGCGGGCCACATCATGAAGCGCGCTGAAACCGTGCGGATTGACAAAGGGCCTCGTGTAGCGCTGCAGCTCATGAAGAATCTCGGTATTTCTTCTATTTACGCCGTTGATAAACAGAAACAGCTTCTCGGTGTCATTCACGCGGCGGATGCGAAAAAAGCGGTGGAATCCGACTTATCGCTTCAGGATATTTTAAATACTGAATTTACGACTGTGCATGAAAGCACATACTTGACGGAAATTTTCGATGTCGTGTCTGATGCGAATATTCCGATCGCCGTCACGGACGATAAGGACCGCATGAGAGGCATTGTCGTAAAAGGCGCATTAATCGGCGCGCTTTCAGGAAATAACGATTATATAAATGTTGAAGATTCTGCTGAACAAGCTCAGGATTCTTCTGTTCAGGGGGTGAAGTAAATGGACAGATTGCCTAGAATTCCGTTAGCAGATATCGTTGACCGGTTTGTTGACTGGCTTACCATGACGTTCGGAGGTTTCTTTGACGGAATCTCAAACGGTTTGGCCGCTTTCGTAAACGCGATTGTGAGCGGTTTGGGTTTCATCCCGTCTATTTTATTGACTGTTATTTTTGCAGCTCTCGCTTGGTGGATCAGTACGAGAGGAATTGCACTCTTTACGTTAATCGGATTCCTTGTTATTGATTATTTGGGTTATTGGTCGCCGATGCTGCAAACGTTGGCGCTTGTCGTCACATCTGTTTTGATTTCCATTATTATCGGGGTTCCGATCGGCATATGGGCGTCTCAGAAAGAAACGGTCCGCCGCATTGTCACACCGATTCTGGATTTAATGCAGACCATGCCGGCTTTCGTATACCTGCTGCCTGCAATTTTCTTCTTTAATATCGGGGTTGTGCCAGGCGTTGTGGCATCTGTTATTTTCGCGATGCCTCCGACGATCCGCATGACGGTTCTCGGTATTAAACAGGTTCCGGCTGATCTGATTGAAGCGACGGAAGCATTCGGTTCAACGACGTCTCAGCGTCTGTTCAAGGTGCAGCTTCCGCTTGCCACAAAAACAATTCTTGCCGGTATTAACCAAAGCATCATGCTTGCTTTGTCAATGGTCGTTATCGCGGCCATGGTCGGTGCGCCGGGCCTCGGTTCTGAAGTATACAGCGCCGTGACACAGTTGAAAACCGGTGTCGGAGTGGAAGCGGGTATCGCGATCGTTATCGTAGCGATTACACTCGACCGTATCACGCAAAACATTAAAGTGAAGAAGAAGAGCAGGGGGAATGCCTGATGCTTAAGAAAATCATCGGTGTCGGCGTTACCGCTGCGCTGGCTCTTTCTTTGGCTGCCTGCGGGTCGCAGACTGATGGTAAGGCAACGGCTGCGGACCAGGTGAACAAAACCATTATCGGTATTGATCCGGGATCGGGCATCATGGCCCTGACGGATGAGGCCGTGAACGATTACGGATTGAAAGACTGGAATGTCGTCACGGCGTCAAGTGCTGCCATGACGGCGACATTGAAGAAATCATATGACCGGAAAAAGCCGATCATCGTAACGGGCTGGACGCCGCACTGGATGTTCTCCAGATACAAGCTGAAGTTCCTTGATGATCCGAAAAAAACGTACGGAACTGCCGAGCAGATTCATACGATTACAAGAACCGGCTTCAGTAAGGAACAGCCTAACGCGGCCAAAGTTCTCAGCCAGTTCAAATGGACGCAGGACGATATGGGAGAAGTCATGATTGCCGTTGAGGAAGGCGAAAAGCCGGCCAAAGCCGCAGCTGAATATGTGAAAAAACATAAAGACCAAGTGGCTCAATGGACAAAAGGCGCCCATAAAGTCAAAGGGGATAAAATCAACCTGGCTTATGTGGCATGGGACAGTGAAATCGCAAGTACGAATGTAATCGGAAAAGTATTTCAAGACCTCGGCTATGACGTGAAGCTGACGCAAGTGGAGGCAGGACCGATGTGGACTGCGATTGCGACAGGCAGCGCGGATGCGTCATTGTCTGCTTGGCTTCCGAATACCCATAAGGCATATGCGTCTAAATATAAAGGTAAATATGAAGATGTAGGAACGAGTCTGACAGGCGTCAAGATGGGTCTGGTCGTTCCTCAGTACATGAAAAACGTCAATTCAATTGAAGATCTGAAGAAGTAATGAGGAAAAGCAGCCCTGTAACGGGCTGCTTTTTTTTATGCTTCAAACGATTTGAGGACGGCGGCCGTTAATATCTCAACGCCAGTAAAGATGGCGCTTCGGTCAAATGTCATTTGGGGATGGTGAAGTCCCGGCTCCAGCCCGCATCCTAGGCCGAGCATCGTCGTTTTCAAGTTCGGCACCTTTAACCCGTAAAAGTGAAAATCCTCTCCTCCGGTTGTCACAAGAGGTTCATCCACATGTTCTTCTCCGAGAATGCTGCTGATCGCAGATGCCATGATGGCTTCCGCCTCCTTGTTTCGCTCGGCTGCCGGGAGGCTGTGTTCTTTTTGCAGTTCGATTTTTGCGCCGAATGCGGCAGCCGCCGCCTCACAGGCTCTTTCGGTTTCGGCGGTTAATTTCTCCATGGCGGCATTGGTTTGTGCGCGGAGATCAAGGCTGAACGATGCTTTTCCCGGAATGATATTGGAACTTTCTCCGCCTGCCTGAAGCTTTGTCATCTTCACGGAATGCGGGATGCCGGGATCAAGATGAATGAAGCTGAGTTTTTGGACGAGAAGAGCGGCGATTTCGATACTGTTAAGCCCGAGATGCGGTCTCGCGCCGTGGGCTTCTTCTCCGATAATCAGGCCTTCTATATGCTGGCTTGAGCCATGCAGAATGGACGGTGCGCATCGGCCGTTTGCCGTTTCCTGTACGGGGCGCACGTGCACGCCGTATAAGAAGTCAACATCATCCAGTACGCCTTTTTCAATCATTTTCAGCGCTCCGCCGCCTTTTTCTTCAGCCGGCTGAAAAATAAAGCGGATGGTGCCCTTCGGAAGCTTCGGCTGACTCTTTAAAAGCATCATCGTGCCGAGCGCCATCGTCATATGTGAATCATGTCCGCATGAATGGTTCGCCTGGAAGACACCGTCCACTTCCTGCCACAGCGCGTCAATATCCGCCCGGACAGCCACAACGGGCGAGCCTTCTCCGATTTCGCCGACAACACCGGTGCAATCATCAAACGTACGGATTCGGCAGCCGGCCTCTTTCAGTTTTTCAGTCAGATATTCAGTTGTTTGATATTCTTTCCAGCTTACTTCGGGATTGGCGTGCAGGTGGTCAAAAATGTCCATAATGACTTGCTTTTCATGCGCTGTGAGTCTGTTCATGCCGTAAGTCCTCCTTCAAAAGCTGTCTGTTTTTTATTTTTTGATATTGAAAACAGGCAATCGGTCTGTATATAATATAGCACATATCTGTATTTTCTGAATAGTTTATAAATTCAAAGCGGGATGGTGATGTTATGGCTGTGCCGAAGGCCGAACCTGTATTGAAAAAGAAGAAATTGTTTGTGATGCCTGATGCTTATGTGCTGCTGTTCATTGTCGCTTTACTATGCGCGATAGCATCGTACATCGTTCCCGCGGGGGAATTTGACAGGGTGACAAAGGGCAGTGTGACGTCCGCCGTCCCGGGAAGTTATCATTCTTTAGACCAGTCTCCTGTCAGCCCGATCGCTTTTTTTACCGCGATTCAGGAAGGGATGACAAGTTCCGCGCCGATTATTTTTTTAATCCTGTTTACGGGCGGCACCATTGCGATTTTGGAGAAAACGGGCGCCATCAATGGATTGATCAGTAATGTCATCAGTACGTTCCGCACAAAACAGCTGCTGTTTATTGCGATTGTCGGATCTCTATTTTCGATCCTCGGCACAACCGGCATCGTCGTTAATTCCGTGATCGGTTTTATTCCGATCGGCCTGATCGTCGCCCGTTCGCTGAAATGGGACGCCGTGGCCGGAGCGGCCGTCATTTATATCGGCTGCTATGCCGGGTTTAACGCGACGATTTTATCACCTTCACCGCTCGGGTTATCACAAAGCATCGCGGAGCTGCCGCTGTTTTCCGGCATCGGCCTGCGGATTGCCGTCTACATTTGTTTTCTGCTATCATCTATTTTATATATTTATCGGTATACGAGAAGGCTCAGAAAAGCAAAGGACGCCAGTCTGCTGGGAAACGATTGGTTTCCGGCGGCAGGTTCAATCCCGCAGGCTTCCGATCCGGAGGACAAGCCAGTCCCGTTTACCGTCCGCCATAAATTGATTCTGGCTGTCGCGGCTTTGTCGCTTGCCGGCTTTTTATACGGCGCGCTTACTCTTGGCTGGTCTGATTCAGAGATGGCCGCCGTGTTCATTTTTATCTCAATCGTGTCAGGCCTGATTGCGGGAATGGCGGCAAATGATATCGCAAAAACGTTTATTACAGGCTGTCAGGGCCTCGTTTACGGCGCGCTGATCGTCGGAATGGCGAGAAGCATTTCCGTTATTCTGGAACACGGAAAGCTGCTTGATACGGTAGTCAATGGGCTTGCGTCACTGCTGCACGGTTTCAGCCCGATGGCAGGCGCAATCGGAATGTATATTTCCAGCGCCCTGCTTCATTTTCTGATATCATCGGGCTCAGGGGAGGCGGTCGTATTTATTCCGATCTTGGCGCCGCTTGCCGATCTGATGGGCATCACGAGACAGGTCGCGGTTGAAGCGGTCATGCTCGGGGAAGGCGTCGTAAACTGTGTCAATCCGACTTCCGGCGTGCTGATGGCCGTACTGGCTGCCAGCGGCATTCCGTACGTAAAGTGGCTTCGCTTCATGATTCCGCTGGCGCTGATTTGGTTTGTCATCGGCCTCGTGTTTATCTGCATAGGCGTCCTGATCAATTGGGGTCCTTATTAAACATTTTGTCAATGATATTTCGGTTTATCATTATGAATCGGCAAGATATAATGGGAGTTGTAAGCCATTCTTAATAGTACGGGAGGAAGTCATGAATCAGCGTCGGAACGGACTTTCAAACGTGAATGGAAAGAGTGAGAGTGTGAAAGAGAAAGAACGAATGATTTGGTCAGAAGTCGGAATGCTTGTGGGCACACTGTCTTTGCTTGACATCATCGTACGCGGACTTGTTCTGAACTGTCCGTTTAGGGAATGGGCCGGAAGCTTGGCGGTTTTCTTCATTATAATTGTTTATTATTGCATCAGGGCGGGAGCGTCGGGAATGCTCATGCCGAGAATAGACACCAAAGAAGAACTGAAAAAGCGGGTGAAGCAGCAGCGGATAGATTCAATTGCGGTCACTTTTGCGGTGGCGGCACTTACGATGTACGACAGGGGGTTTCCCCATACATTCTTTGCTTGGCTGAAAATGATCTTTCTTTTTATCGTCTGCGGAGGCGTTCTGTTTTTGCTTCGGTATGTCATTGTGAAGCTGTCTTACAGAAGAGCGATAAAAGAAATAAAAAAGAAATCATCCTGACAGGTGGTTTCTTTTTTTGTTTGAAAGCGGGAAGTCTTTTTAATTGATAGGAATATAGATTTGAATTCACTCTGTCACGTTGCTTTGATAGAGAGAGTGTGATAAGTTGAAATGTAAGCGTTAACAGAATTCTCCAGTCTTCACAACAGTTGAAAGGAGCTGAAGAAAGAGTAAGAGGAATTTTTGACTCCGCAGTCAGTCTTCAAAAATGAAATAAGGAGTGTCAAAAATGTTTGAAAAACGATTCAAAACCTCTTTACTGCCGTTATTCGCCGGATTTTTATTGCTGTTTCATTTGGTTTTGTCAGGCCCGGCGGCTGCGAACGCTGAAACTGCAAACAAATCGAATGAGGCGGCCGCGTCATCGGTCAAAAACGGGACCATCCTTCATGCCTGGAATTGGTCGTTCAATACGTTAACACAAAATATGAAAGATATTCGTGATGCGGGCTATGCAGCCATTCAGACGTCTCCGATTAACCAAGTAAAGGAAGGGAACCAAGGAGATAAAAGCATGAGGAACTGGTACTGGCTGTATCAGCCGACATCGTACCAAATCGGCAACCGTTACTTAGGCACTGAACAAGAATTTAAGGACATGTGTGCAGCCGCGGAAAAGTATGGCGTAAAAGTCATTGTCGATGCGGTTATCAATCATACCACCAGCGATTACGCCGCGATTTCTGACGAGATTAAGCGTATTCCAAACTGGACCCATGGAAACACACAAATTAAAAATTGGTCGGACAGGTGGGACGTCACTCAAAATTCATTGCTTGGGCTGTATGATTGGAATACACAGAATACTGAGGTGCAGGCCTATCTGAAACGTTTCTTGGAAAGAGCATTGAATGACGGAGCGGACGGGTTCCGCTATGATGCCGCCAAGCATATAGAGCTTCCGGATGATGGGAATTACGGCAGCCGATTTTGGCCGAATATCACCAATACATCGGCGGAGTTCCAATACGGAGAAATCCTGCAAGACAGCGCGTCCAGAGATACTGCTTATGCGAATTATATGAATGTGACGGCTTCTAACTATGGGCATTCCATCAGATCCGCTTTAAAGAACCGTAATCTGAGTGTGTCGAATACCTCCCATTATGCATCTGACGTGTCTGCGGACAAGTTAGTCACATGGGTGGAATCACATGATACGTATGCCAATGATGAGGAAGAGTCCACATGGATGAGTGATGACGATATTCGTTTAGGCTGGGCAGTGATTGGTTCCCGCTCAGGAAGCACGCCTCTTTTCTTTTCCAGACCTGAGGGCGGAGGAAATGGTGTAAGATTTCCCGGAAAAAGTCAAATAGGAGATCGCGGGAGCGCCTTATTTAAAGATCAGGCGATCACCGCGGTCAATCAATTTCACAATGTAATGGCCGGGCAGCCTGAGGAACTCTCGAATCCGAATGGGAACAATCAAATATTTATGAATCAGCGCGGCTCAAAAGGCGTTGTGCTGGCTAATGCGGGATCGTCTTCTGTCACCGTCAATACTTCAACGAAATTGCCTGACGGCAGGTATGATAATAGGGCCGGCGCCGGTTCATTTCAAGTAGCGAACGGCAAACTGACAGGTACGATCAATGCCAGATCCGCGGCTGTTCTTTATCCCGATGATATTGGAAATGCGCCTCAGGTCTTTCTTGAGAATTACCAAACGGGGGCAGTCCATTCTTTCAATGATCAGCTGACGGTCACCCTGCGTGCAAATGCGAAAACAGCAAAAGCCGTTTACCAAATCAATAATGGGCAGCAGACAGCATTTAAGGATGGAGACCGATTAACGATCGGGAAAGGAGATCCAATCGGCACGACATACAACATCAAGTTAACCGGAACGAACGGCGAGGGTGCAGCGAGAACCCAAGAATACACGTTTGTCAAAAAAGACCCGGCCCAAACCAACATCATTGGCTATCAAAATCCGGATCATTGGGGCCAGGTAAATGCTTATATTTACAAACATGATGGAGGCAGGGCCATAGAATTAACCGGATCGTGGCCGGGGAAAGCAATGACTAAGAATGCAAATGGAATTTACACGCTGACGCTGCCTGCGAATGCGGATACGGCTAATGCCAAAGTGATTTTTAACAATGGCAGCGCCCAAGTGCCCGGACAGAACCATCCCGGATTTGATTATGTGCAGAATGGTTTGTATAACAACTCCGGTTTAAACGGTTATCTTCCGCATTAATTGATAGGGCTATCATTACATCAGCGTGCCGGCAAACCCTTGCTTCTGGGAAAAGGACAGCGCATCTTCAATCACGCTGAAAAGATGACAACATCCTAAAACGGTTCCGTTTTAGGATGTTGTCAACAATCTGGAAACCATCACCGATATTTTTTTGTCCAAAAATCAAACTTTTCTCTTGCAAAAGTTTGTGAAGTGTTGCACAATATATATGTGAAATACTTCACAAGTTAAAAACAGACACCACGAAACACTGGAGGATGAGCATACATGATGAACGAACGAGTGAACAAAGTAGCATTAATCGGAGCAGGTTTTGTTGGAAGCAGTTATGCATTTGCGTTAATTAACCAAGGGATCACAGATGAGCTTGTGATCATTGATGTAAATAGAGAAAAAGCCATGGGCGATGTCATGGATTTAAATCACGGAAAGGCATTTGCGCCTCATCCGGTCAAAACGTCTTACGGCACATATGAGGATTGCAAGGATGCCGATATCGTGTGCATCTGTGCCGGAGCCAATCAAAAACCGGGCGAAACGAGACTTGAGCTGGTCGAAAAAAATCTCGCCATTTTTAAAAACATTGTCAGTGAAGTAATGGCAAGCGGATTTGACGGCATCTTCCTCGTTGCCACAAACCCGGTCGACATTCTCACTTATGCGACATGGACATTCAGCGGGCTTCCGAAAGAACGCGTCATCGGCAGCGGCACGACACTGGATTCTGCGCGATTCCGTTATATGCTGAGTGAATACTTCGGCGCCGCTCCGCAAAACGTACACGCCCACATTATCGGCGAGCATGGCGATACCGAGCTTCCTGTATGGAGTCACGCCAATATCGGCGGAGTGCCGGTACAGCAATTGCTGGAGAAAAATGCAGCTTACAAACAGGACGAGCTGGATCAGATCGTTGACGATGTGAAAAACGCGGCCTACCATATTATCGAGAAAAAAGGCGCGACATATTACGGAGTGGCGATGAGCCTCGCCCGCATCACAAAAGCGATTTTGCGTAATGAAAACAGCATTTTAACCGTCAGCACATATCTGGACGGCCAATACGGTGTAAACGACGTCTTTATCGGCGTTCCGGCCGTCGTCAATCGGAACGGCATCGCAGGTGTGACGGAACTTGAGCTGAATGAAACAGAACAGGCTCAATTCAGCCGCAGCGCAAACGTGCTGAAAGATATTCTCGCTCCGCATTTCGCAGAGTAAACAAAAAAGCAGTACATGACAAACGCCATGTACTGCTTTTTTTAATTCGCTTTTTTCGCCATTTCCTGAGAGGTTTTTACTCTCGCTTTTCCCATAAACAAAATGGTAACGGCCGCAATGACGATCGGCGCCAGCGCAAGCGTAAATACATATGTGATGCTTTGCGACATGGCGTCAATAATGCGATCCAGAATGTGCGGCGGAATATGAGCGCGCGTGCCGGCCTGGAAAATGTCCTGCGGATTTCCGATGTTCTGCATCGCGCCGCCCGCTCCTTTCATGCCGCTGAATGAATCTGTGAGCTTGTTGGTAAACACATTCGTCTGGATGGTTCCGAAAATCGTCACACCGAGCGTCATACCGAATGATCTCAAAAACGAGTTTGTTGAGTTGGCGCTTCCGCGGTAACGCGGCTCCAGATCGTTCATGGACGCAGCCGGCAGCAGTGAGAAGTTGAAGCCGACGCCGAATCCTGAGATCAGCATGAATACCGTCAGCATCGTACGCGCCGTATCCGGTGTCATATTGGAAAGCAGCAGCATTCCGATAAAGAAAGCGACCACGGAAATCAGCATTAAATTGCGGAACCGCACTTTCGTCTGGAAAATTCCGCCGATCATACTTCCGATAACAGAACCGATCATCATCGGCGTCAAAATAAAGCCCGCGCTTGTCGCGGTGCTTCCGTACACAGCCTGAACGAAGATCGGGATAAACACCGCTAAAATGACGAACGTGGCTCCGTAAAGGAACGCCAGAATCTGTGCCGTAGCAAATAAACGGTTTTTAAACATCCAAAATGAGATAATCGGTTCTTCCGCTTTTCTTTCCACGATAAAAAAGGCGATAAAGAACACGGCGAACACAGCGAACAGACCGATGATCTGCACGGAGTTCCAATCATACGTTTTTCCGCCGAGCTCAAGAGCGAACATCAGACCGACAATGGAAACCACCAGCGTAATCGCGCCGGCCCAGTCGATTTTCTGTTTCTTGTGTTCAAGGGATTCTTTATAATAACGAAGAATGAAAAACAATGATAAAATACCGATCGGCACGTTGATATAAAACACCCAGTGCCAGCTGATGGAGTCGGTAATGAGCGCGCCTAAAAGCGGCCCGAGAACGCTGGAAAGGCCGAAAACGGCACCGAACATGCCCGACATTTTTCCGCGTTTTTCCGGCGGAAATAAATCAAAAATGATCGTGAAGGCGATCGGCATCAGCGCGCCTCCGCCGATTCCCTGAATGACGCGGTAAATAATGAGCTGATCCATTGTTTGGGCGATTCCGCATAATGCAGATCCGATTAAGAAAAGAATAAGACCGAATAAAAAGAAACGTTTGCGTCCGTACATATCGGACAGTTTTCCGTAAATCGGCATACCGGCCATAACGGCTACCATGTATGATGCCGTCACCCACGCGAACTTATCGAAACTTCCGAGGTCCGCCACGATGTTTCCCATCGCAGTGGCAACGATTGTATTATCCATAGCCGACATTAAAATGCCCAGCAAAAGACCGATGACGACAAACTTTGTCGTGGCGTCCTTCGCGGCTGTTTGTTCCATGCTTTTTTCCTCCCATACTTACTTTTGATCATTAAATTTGCTATGATCATATTAGATTTGCCGAAAATTATCTTGATCGTCAAGATAAATTGATTTTATAGGGAGGCCTGTCAGTTGTCAACAAGAAATACCAGAAGCGAGACGGAGGAAACCGCCATACAGTTATTCCGGAAGATGGCCACAAGGACGATCCTTTTTCATCAGGCGGCCGCTCAATCTCTCGGTCTGTTTCCGACCGATTTGAAATCAGCTGATATCTTAAATGAAGCAGGCCCGATGACCGCAGGCGAGCTCGGGAAAAAAACCGGCCTCAGCACAGGTTCGGTAACGGCGCTCATTGACCGGCTCGAAAAAGCGGGATATGTCATGAGGAAAAAAGACCCCGAAGACAAACGGCGGGTGATCATCGTGCCGCTGACAGCCGGAAAAGCGAATGTGAAGCAATTGTTCAGCTCCTTATCCCAGTCCACGATCAGCCTTTGCCGGCAATATAAAGAAGAAGAACTGCGGCTGATATTCGATTTTTTAGGAAAAGTGACGGACATAATGGAAGACGAGCTTGAGAAATTAAAATAAATTACTAATCAAAGAAGGCCTAACAGAAATTTTCTATTAGGCTTCTTAATATTTTTATTCAATTGATACTTTTGAAAATTTTTCTTAGTAAATTGAATTCATTGATGTCTTTGAACGTATAATCAGACATTCCTGTATTCTGATTAATAGCGACAACCTGTTTGTTGGTTATACTGTGAAAGATATCATAAGTTTCATTGTGTTTGTTGTGTGATTTAGTATCAGGTTGTTCTTGAGAATTTAACCTTTTGCTTGTGTTTTTAAGTTTCGCAAATAAATCAAATTGTTCTTTCGTGAATAATAATTGTCCTGCTTTATTTTTTTTAGGTACAATATTATGTACCTTTGCCCATTTTCTAATATTCCATTGGTCTGTACCTATTTTTTCGCTGATTTCTCTAGTTGTAAAAAATATTTTGGAATTATTCTTTGGAGCTGGTGTACCGCTCTTATCAATAACAGGTATTTTTTTTGCCAGTTTTTTAAGCTTTATTTTTGTTTCTTTTGTGTTTAACTCTTTGGAGTTATTTGCTAAGAAAAGGTTACATCTCCTATAGTCTAGGAAGTTATCTGAAATAAATGTTACTTGTTGAGTGTTATTAGTTGTTTTTTCATATAGTCCAAGTATAAAACGTTTTAAGTTTAACTGCTTACCATTACTAAACGTCGTAACGAAATAAAAACCTCTTTTGTCCCTGCTAAGGCTCCATCTACCTTCAATGCTAGAAACTTGTGGGAGGTCGTGTGTATCTATGTATATTTCTTTTTGCTCACCAGACTTTTTATGCTCACAAAACATAATGGTTATGTCATTGTCTAGGTTTACGTATTCATTTAACATCATTAAAACTCCTCGAAAATTTTAGTTCATAACTTTAGTAGCTAACTTGATGGGTAATATTATATATATACAAGGGTCTTAAGACAACTGTTATTAAGTTATACTGGATAAATATTTAAATACTCATGAAAATTCGAAACTATAGGCGTTGTTTTTTGCATAGCACGGCCCATTCATGAATAACTTGTACAAGTTGCATGAATGAGGGGGAAGCCAATGAACATCTTTTTAAGCTACATCGTTCTCGGGCTGTCATTGTCAGCACCTGTCGGACCGGTCAATGCGGCGCAAATTGACAAAGGCATCAAAAACGGCTTTTGGCATGCATGGATTTTCGGTCTCGGCGCCATGGCCGCGGACGGGCTGTATATGATTCTGATCTATTTCGGGCTGTCTCAATTTTTGACCGCTCCTTTTGTAAAAACGTTTTTGTGGCTCTTCGGTTTTTTCGTGCTGACCTACACGGGAGTCGAAACGTTAAAAAATATAAGGGAAGCCATGAATGTCAGAAGCGGAAAAGGAAAACCGGCTTTTTACAAAACATTCGGCGCGGGATTTTTTATTTCTCTTTCCAACCCGCTGAGCATTTTATTCTGGCTCGGCATATACGGGAGCATTCTCGCCAAAACCGCTGAATCCTTCGATGCAAATCAGCTTTTGATTTACAGCTCCGGCATTCTTCTCGGCATTTTGATCTGGGATTTCTGCATGGCGGTCGCCGCGAGCACTTTCAGAAATCTCCTTCATGAAAAAGCGCTCCGCTGGCTGACGGGAGCGGCGGGTGTGTCTTTGATCGTTTTCGGGTTTTATTTCGGATGGCAGGGGATTCAAATGCTCATCTCATAAATAGAAGAGTCACCCATCGCCTATCTCCGTCATAACGTATCATGACGATACTGGAGGTGGGCAGATGGCAAGCGGGCTGTACACAAAAAGTTGCCTTGAGGAAAAGTTATTGGATCTGCCAAATTGGCAGAGAATCGCTTTTGAGCTTCTATCAGAAAAAGTAGGCGATAAAGCGGATACGTTTCCGTGCATTCCCGGACGTCAGGGATTTTTGACAGATCAGCTCCGGATATCCTTTGCGGGTGATCCCCGCGAAGAGGGAACCCCGGAGGAAGTGGGGATGCTGCTGTCAGAGTACGGAAAGATCTCAAGGAATACCGGAAGATACGCGTCGCTGCTTGTGATTTTTGATACGCCTGAGGATTTAGCTGAGCATTATTCCGTTGAGGCGTATGAAGAGCTGTTCTGGTCTTTTTTAAACCGGCTGAGCGGCTGCGACCCGAAAGACTGGCCGGAAGACATGCCGGAAGACCCTGAACATTATAAATGGGAGTTCTGCTTTGACGGCGAACCGTATTTTATTCTGTGCGCGACGCCTGCGCATGAAGCGAGACAAAGCAGAAGCTTCCCGTTTTTTATGCTGGCGTTTCAGCCAAGATGGATTTTCGAAGGATTAAATGATTCAACCGCGTTCGGAAGAAACATGAGCCGGCTGATCAGAAAACGCTTAGAGGCGTATGATGAAGCCCCTCTTCATCCCCGATTGGGGTGGTACGGAGGAAAAGACAATTTAGAATGGAAGCAATATTTCCTCCGTGATGATGAGACCCAAGTGTCAAAGTGTCCCTTTTCTTATTTGAAGAGACTGTTTAAACCGACGAAATAAGCTATGATCCGGCAGGGCTGTGTCCCTGCTTTTTTTGTACGATCCATGTCACGATCGCAATGACGGCGAGAAAACAAAGGCTGACCAGAAAACCGGGCCGGCTCGATTTCTCAAACAGCGTCCCGGAGACGGCCGCGACAATCAGCACAAGGGCGATAACAATCTGTACGGTTCCCATCTTTGTCGTTTCAAGCAGTTTCTTGCCCGAGAACAAAATGAACAGCCACGTATAAAGAAGCATCAGGCCCGCCGCGGTTGTCATGTGTTCATATATATTTTTCGGCAGCACCAATGACAGGATGATGGAGACGATGAGTCCGGCAAACGTCAATCCGAGCGCGGGCCAGCAGATTTTTTTGTTTTCCTTTAATCTGAAGCATTTCGGCGCATCCCCGTCATCGGCCATTGTACAAAGCAATGTCGTCACGGCAAACAGCGAGGCGACGAGCGTGGAAAATCCCGCAATAATAAAAATTCCGTTAAAAATATCAAGAATGATATCTAAATGAAAACCCTTCAGCGATGTAATAAACGGGCTGTCCTGTTCGGTGAATTTGCCCAGCGGCACTAACAGCAGCGCCAGGCCGAGAGAAATGACGTAAATTACCGCAAGAACGGCAAGCATCAGCCGGCCTGATTTAGAGGCTTCCTCCGGTTTTTTCAAATGCACGGTCATCAGCCCCAAGACTTCAATTCCTCCGAAGGCGTAAAACGCATAAATCAGTCCCGTCCATAACCCCATCGCTCCGTGCGGGAACAAATCCTTTGATTCGTTCGGCACCTGCACATCCGGTTTATGAGAAAATATACCGCACAGCGCCAATATGGCGATCACGATAAACATAAAAATCGCCGCCGTCTTGACAACAGCGAGCACATTTTCCGTTTTTTGAAAAACGGACAGCCCCGTAAATATAATCAAAAGACCGAGCACCGCATAGATGGAGGCGAAAATCCACAGCGGCACATTCGGAAACCAATGCTTCGTAAACAGCGAGATCGCTGTCAGCTGGCTTCCCGTGATCAGCATCTCGGACGACCAGTACACCCATCCGTTGCTGAAACCGGCCCAAGTGCCGAAAGCCTTTCTCGCATAGGCGCAAAAAGACCCCTTTTCGGGCTGTTTGGCCGAAAGCTTCGCGAGCTGCTCAAAGACAAAATAGGTGCCAAGCCCGGCAATAAGAAATGAGATCAGCGCGGAATATCCGCTTTTGACAATAGCGATGCTGGACCCGAGAAAAAAGCCCGTCCCGATTGTGCAGCCGACACCGATTAAGGAGAGCTGCCACCAAGCGAGATTTCCTTTAGGCTGGTCCTGTGATTTACCCATGAAGTTCAACCCCTTTATCAAAGCTTAGATTGCGGCCGTCAGAAGGGGAATATACATCCAATAAATTGCTTTACATGAAACAAACGGCCGGAGTTCATAATAGAAGAAAAAAAGGAGCAGTCTGATGACACAGCAATTTATCGTACCGCCGAAAAAAGGGCTTGGCCTGAAGGTTCACAAAGGGCAGATCATAAAAGTAGTCGATGTGGAAGGACAGCAGGTGGCTGATTTTACGGCGTATCATGCCAAGGACTTTTATGAGCATCTTGATCAGGGCGCGACGATTGATGCCAACCAGTCCATTCATGTAAAAACGGGTGACCATATTTATTCGAATTTATACAAGCCGATGCTGACGCTGATTGAGGATACAGTCGGCAAGCATGACCTGCTGCTTCCCGCCTGCCGTCCGGATATGAACAGGCTTTTATACGGAAAGCATAAAGATGAGCTCCAGGATACGTGCTATGACAATATGAGCGGGGCGCTTGAACCGTTCGGGGTGCCGCGGCCGCATATGCATTACCCATTTGCCATCTTTATGAACACGGTGCTCGATGAGAAGGGGAACTTATCAGTCGAAACGCCTCTTTCTGACGCGGGTGATTATGTACGGCTCCGTGCGGAAATGGATCTCGTCGTTGCATTTTCATCCTGTCCGATCGAAAAAGGAAAATGCAACGGCGACAGCATCACGGCGCTGCGGGTGGAAATCAGCTGATCCCGGTGTATTTGATTCACTTAAAAACTGCACCTGTGCTATATTTAACAAAGAGTCGTACATAGTGGCATGATTCATTTTCAGCATGAACGGGAAATGAATCATAAAGAAACAATGCAGGAGGAGTGATTGGGATGAGCATCCAGAAACAAATTATGAATGATCTCCATGTAAAACCCTCAATTGATCCGAAACAAGAAATTGAGGACAGAGTGAACTTTCTGAAACAATATTTGAAAAAAACAGGTGCCAAAGGCTTTGTGCTCGGCATCAGCGGCGGGCAGGATTCCACGCTTGCGGGACGCCTCGCCCAATTGGCGGCTGAAAGCATCAGAGAAGAAGGCGGAAACGCGGAATTTATCGCCGTCCGTCTTCCGCACGGCACACAGCAGGATGAGGATGACGCCCAATTGGCGCTCAAATTCATTAAACCTGATAAATCATGGACATTTGATATTAAGTCCGCTGTCAGCGCGTTCGCCGATCAGTACAAAAAAGACACGGGCGATCAGCTGTCTGACTTTAACAAAGGAAATGTAAAAGCCAGAATGAGGATGATCGCTCAATATGCCATCGGCGGACAAGAGGGCCTGCTTGTCATCGGAACCGACCATGCGGCCGAGGCAGTGACCGGTTTCTTCACGAAATACGGTGACGGCGGAGCTGATCTGCTGCCGCTGACCGGATTAACGAAACGCCAGGGCAGACGTTTATTAGAAGAGCTCGGCGCGCCGGAACGCCTTTATTTGAAATTACCGACGGCCGATCTGCTTGATGAAAAACCGCAGCAGACGGATGAGACCGAACTCGGCATCACATACAATGACATTGATGATTATTTAGAAGGCAAGGACGTTTCTTCCGAAGTGATTGAGGCGCTGGAAAAACGCTACCTCAGTACGGAGCACAAGCGCCAGGTGCCGGCATCAATGTTTGATGATTGGTGGAAATAGAATGAAAAAACCTCCCTTTTGAAAGGGAGGTTTTTGTTATCGTTTTTATTTATCTACACTTTCATAAACCCCTATCCAAATCCCTCTGCCGCTGTCATAAGTTTTACTTTTGAAAATCCACGTTGTTCCGTTTAAAACGAAAGAAGCAGCGAAATTGCCGTCAGGGCTTTGAACGAGCTTGATGGCATTAATGCCAACATCTGCTTTCGTTGAGATTGGGCTATTTTCCACGGATGCGGATGCTGTTGGTGATGCGGCAAAGGCAGGAGCGGCAGACATCAGTAAGGCAAGAGACAGCGCAGAACCGGTTAACACTTTTTTGAATTTCATTTCGAACACTCCCTTTTCAAATGAAATGTATTACAGTGTTAATAATTAGATGATTATCCATATAATTCCTTCTTTATTTCTAAAATTTTTTTCTTAAAGTTGAAAAAAACATCCCTTCGGAGGGACTTTTTATTTATTGATCCATTTGCATGGATCAGGGACATGTTTTCAAAACATTTTTTTATTTGATACGGATATGATTCAGCTTCACCATTAATTTGTCGGTGAATCTTCGAAGGCTGCCTCTCGAATCAGGCTCAAGAGGCAGATTTGCTTGGGCAGCGATCGTTTCTGCGACCTGCTGAATAGACATTTGGTCTGTATGGAGATGTTCTGTGAAGAGGCTATCAGACAGGCTGTTGATGCAGCGGTCGATTTGTTTTGCGGCCCAGGAGCTTTTTCCTTCCGCTCTGGTGCGCAGGCGTTTCAGCAATGTTTCCTTTGAAGCCAGCAGGGTAAAGTGGTGAATGGTCCGGCCATCCTGTCTCAGCCTGCTGATAATGTCATGGAAGTATTGATCGTTCGTAATGGTCATGGGCACAATGATGATGTCCTGATATGTATCTGACAAATAGGAAAGCATGCTGTAATTGAATTCCCGCCATAGAGGGTAGCTTTGAAAGTCATCTTCAGCGATATCCGGCGGTATCATCGAACGCATCGCAAACCCCATCTTTTCAGGATCATATACGTAAGACGGTTTCAGTCTTCTGTGCAGTTCAAACGCTGTTTGTGTTTTTCCGGAACCGAAAGCCCCATTTATCCAAATGATCATCATGATATCCCCCTTTTTCTATATGATACAAAAAAAGACCCTTCGATCGAAGAGTCAGCGGGAAAAAACAGACGTATATTCCCGGAGCGATTCCTTTATATGCGTAAAGGCATGTTCTCCAAAATACTCAAGAGAAACAAAACCGTCATATTGTCTGTTCATCAGCTCTTTTAAAAATGCTTTTTGATCGAGATCTCCTTGAAAAATCGGAGTTGGCTTGCTGAGATACCAGTTGTCAAAATTCCAGTGATAGTTTTTCAGATGAATATGGCTTACGGTATGATACAGCTTTTCTAAAGCGGACATTTGGTCAACGTGATTGACGTGTAGGTTGGAGCCGTCAAAAATGGTGCGGACCCGCGGATGGCCGACATCCTCCAAAAATGCCAGCGCCGCCTCCGGTGTATCCGCGTACGTATCGTAATGAATCTCAAGCCCGATATCGACTTCATAGTCATCTGCGAGCCGTGCCGACTGCTGAAATTGATCAACCGCACGTTGCCACTTTTCCGGTGACGTCCGATGCGAAGGAAGATTGCCGGCAAAGACTCTGATCAAGGGGCTGTGCAGCTGTCGTGCCGCGCTTAATGCCCTTTGAACATCCTTTAACGCCTGCCTTTCATCCTGAGCGGCGAAGTCAGTGTACAAACTGACGGCAGGCACCCCGATGCCTTCCTCCTGAAGCTGCTGATCAAGCCTGTCGAGCGGGCCGATTTCCTCTATATATTGTTTAGCGTGTCCGTACCACAGTTCGATTCCGTCAAAGGAGTGCTCCTTTGCGAAAGAAATGATGTCGAAAATATGCTTTTTTTTAAATCCTGTCGTGCAAAAACTCAGTTTCATCGGTAATCCTCCCGTAACTGTATATGTGTACTTTTCCCCGGGTGAGATACGGATAAACAGGTGAAAAGGGCAGACACTTTTATAAGCAGGGTGTCAGTGCGGCATACAAATTGTTTAGCGCTTTTTTGCGTCAAAGTATTAAATAATTGACCGAAGTGTTGTACAATTAATTTCATTCGAGTAAGGGGGGAGAAGCCATTGAAAAATGAAACGGAGCTGACGGACTTCAGTCCCGTCCGCAATAAACCGACTCGCGCTCGTTATGTGATACTGTTTCTTTTGTTTTTTATCACTGCGATTAATTATATAGACCGTGCCAGTGTATCCATCGCCGCCCCGTCCATTCAGACATCGCTGAACATAAGCCCCGCGCTTTTGGGCGTCGTCTTTTCCGCATTCAGCTGGACCTATACGGGTATGCAGATTCCCAGCGGGCTCATTTTGGACAAATTCGGGTCAAAACGGACGTACGGCGTTTCTTTAATGATCTGGTCTGTTTTCACCGGAGTGCAGGCTTTTGCGGCCAGTTTCGGGTTTTTATTCGGCTGCCGCCTGATTATCGGGCTGGCTGAATCGCCTGCGTTTCCGGCAAACAACCGGATTGTCACGACATGGTTTCCAAGGCGGGAACGCGCCTTTGCGACGGGTGTTTATACGGCGGGGGAATATGTGGGACTGGCGTTCGCCACACCGGTTTTATTCTGGGTGTTAACGGCATTTGACTGGCGCGCCGTCTTTATTTCTTCAGGCGTGCTCGGGCTTGTTTTCTCCGTTTTCTGGTTCAAAATGTATCACGAGCCGAATCGGTACCGGAAAGTGAACCGGGAAGAGCTTGATTATATTAGAGAAGGCGGCGGACTGACAGAGGTGTCTGAATCAGCCGGCAGGATCACGTGGCGGGATTTCGTCCAGCTTCTTAAATACCGCAAGCTTGTCGGCTTGTATATCGGCCAATTCGCCGTAGCCTCCACGCTGTTCTTCTTTTTGACATGGTTTCCGACTTATCTGGCGGAGGCAAAGCACATGGCATTCTTGAAAGTCGGCTTCGCCGCATCAATCCCGTATATCGCCGCCTTTTTCGGCGTATTGTTCGGCGGATATTGGTCTGACGGAATGATGAAACGGGGCGTGTCGGTGAACGTTGCCCGAAAAACCCCCGTCATCCTCGGTCTTCTGCTGACAGGCTCCATCGTGCTCGCGAATGTTACGGATTCTGCTCCTGCGGTTTTGACGATCTTATCCATTGCTTCTTTTGCGCAGGGCATGTCCAATATATCCTGGACGATGCTGAGTGAGGTGGCGCCAAGCGAAACAATCGGATTGGCAGGAGGCGTGTTTAACTTTTTCGCCAATATGGCCGGCATTATCACCCCGCTTATCATCGGGTTTATCGTTTCTGCGACCGGTTCATATAACGGAGCGATTCTGTTTGTCGGCGCTGTCGCATTTATCGGGGCATTTTCTTATATTTTCATTGTCGGAAAGGTGGAACGCATTACGCTCCGATAGAAAGAAAAACTCATCTCTTCTTATAAAGGATGGGTTTTCTTTCATTGCATTATCTCTATATTTCAATATTGAGTTATCATATAATAAACATAACTTTTTCATTTCTTAGGAGGATTTCGCCGAAGATGAACGCAAAACGTGCCATTCCCGTAAGAGAAAGAAATATCGTACTGATCGGATTCATGGGGGTCGGAAAGACAACAATCGGCCAGCTGGTCGCTAAGAAATTATACAGAGACTTCATTGATATTGATTTGCAGATTGAGAAAGATTTCAATATGTCCATCCCTGAAATGTTTGAGAAAAAAGGTGAAGCCTTTTTCCGTCAGACCGAAAAGGATTATATATTAGATATCTGCCGCAATACGAAATTCAAGATCGTGTCGCTTGGGGGCGGTTCGTTTAAACAAGAGGAAATCAGACAGTGCTGTCTTGAAAACTGTCTCGTGCTCCATCTTGATTTATCATGGGAGAATTGGAAGCAGCGGGCTGACCTGCTGATTGAAAGCCGTCCCGTTCTGCATAACCGTTCCATGGATGAAATGCAGCAGCTCTTTAACGAGCGCCAAAGCATCTATGATAAACATAATTCAAAAGTGGCAACGGATAATCTGGAACCAGAAGAAATCGCCGATTATATCGTAGAAACGTTAAAAATCGGCTGGGATCTGTATCAGCCGATGTAAAAAGAGCCGTGACGCTGTGAGCGTACGGCTTTTTTGTTTTCTTTTAAACAAACGTTTATTAAAATTTTTAGAAAATGAGTGTAAAATCGTGTTAAGATAGAGTCAGAAAATTAAATCTTATAAAACAAAGGAGAATAATCGGATATGCAATTATACGACTTGCCGCTCGACCAACTGCAAACCTATAAACCAAATAAAACCGCTCCTCATGACTTTTCGGATTTTTGGGCATCATCATTACATGAGCTTGCAAAGGAAGAGGCAAAGCCTGATTTGACGCCTGAAAGCTACCCGGCTGACGGCGTGAAAGTATTCCGGCTGAAATACCGAAGCTTCGGCAAGGCGGAAATTGAGGGATGGTACGCCGTTCCCGACCGAAAAGGCCCGCATCCGGCCATCGTGAAATACCACGGCTACAACGCGAGCTATGACGGGGACATACATGACATCGTAAATTGGGCGCTTCACGGATATGCCGCGTTCGGGATGCTTGTCCGCGGCCAGCACAGCAGCACAGATACAAGCGTCTCACCGCATGGACACGTTCCCGGCTGGATGACGAAAGGGATTTTAGATAAAGATACATATTATTACCGCGGCGTGTACTTAGACGCCGTCCGGGCTTTGGAAGTCATCAGCGGCTTTGATGAAGTGGATGAAACGAGAATCGCCGTCATCGGCGGGAGCCAGGGAGGCGGACTTTCAATCGCCGCGGCGGCACTATCTGACATTCCGAGAGCGGTTGCGGCCGATTATCCTTATTTAAGCAATTTTGAGCGGGCCATTGATGTCGCTCTTGATGAGCCGTATCTTGAGATTAACTCCTTTTTCAGAAAGAACGGCAGCCCTGAGACGGAGAAGGCCGCGATGAATACACTGGCCTATTTTGATATCATGAATCTGGCGGACCGCGTAAAAGTTCCGGTGCTCATGTCCATCGGGCTGATTGACCGCGTGACTCCGCCGTCGACGGTGTTTGCCGCTTACAACCATCTGGAAACGGAAAAAGAATTGAAGGTGTACCGATATTTCGGACATGAATACATACCTTCTTTCCATACGGAAAAGCTGGCCTTTCTGAAAGCGCATCTGAAAGGCTGACAGCAGCGAAAAGCCCAAGTACTTGGGCTTTTTTCGAATGATCACGGAAAAGGACGGATACAGATGAAACAAAGGATCATCGAAGAATTAAAACGAATTGAAGCACAGCACGGCGTCAAGGTGCTTTACGCCGTAGAATCAGGGAGCCGCGCATGGGGATTTCCGTCAAGCGACAGCGACTACGATGTGCGGTTTCTCTATGTGCCGAAAAAAGAATGGTACTTTTCGATCGAACCGCATAGGGATGTCATAGAAGAGCCGATTCATGACATGCTAGACATCAGCGGCTGGGAACTGAGAAAAGCGCTGCGGCTTTTTAAAAAATCAAATCCGCCTCTTTTGGAATGGCTCTCTTCTGAGATGATCTATTATGAAGCTTTCTCAGCGGCTGAAAAGCTTCGAAAACTGAAAATCCGCGCCTTTTCGCCTGAAGCCTGCATTTATCATTATCTCAATATGGCAAAACGGAATGAAAAAACGGAATTGCAGGGCAGTGAAGTGAAGATTAAAAAGTATTTTTATGTTCTGCGTCCTCTCCTTGCCTGCAGATGGATTGAAACGTTCGGCTCCGTACCGCCGATGTCATTTCCCGTACTGGCCGATGCCTTATTGACGGATGAAGCGCTCATTTCTGAAATCAATATACTGCTTACAAGGAAAAAAAGCGGTCAGGAGCTGGCTCCGGAACCGAGAAATACGATGATTCATGCGTTTATAGAAGAAGAAATAGAACGCATCGGGCACTATGTCAAAACGATCAAAACGCCGAAACCTGACATAACGGAGGAACTGAATCAGCTATTGATTCAGACCGACGAAGAGGCGTGGGGGGAAAAAGGCGGAAATTGACGATTGCCGTCATTTCCGTCCGCCTTTTTTCGGCATAATCCGCCTGCTATCTAAGAAGCTGATTGTGGTAAAACCACAAAAATTTATCAGAATCTTTGTATTTTTAGAATATTGTGAGAGGATGTTTTGTCCATTTACAATAGACTCATACAAATACTTCTTAGATTGCGGGGTGTTAAGGTTGGAAGTGATTACAAGAGATTTTTTCTTATTTTTATCCAAGAGCAGCTTTCTCAATAAGATGGCGCGAAGCTGGGGAAGCCGTGTGGCAGCCGGCAAAATCATCGGAGGAATGGATTTCCGCAGTTCTATCCCGACAATCCGACATTTGAACAGCCAGGGGCTGTCAGTTACTGTCGATCATTTGGGGGAATTTGTAAACAGTGGTGACGTCGCGAAAGAACGCACCGAGGAGTGCATGCAGACCATCGCCTTAATTGCTGATGAACAGCTGAATTCCCAAGTGTCATTAAAAATGACGTCTTTAGGTCTTGATATAGATCTCGATCTCGTCTATGAAAATATGACGAAAATCCTCCAGACGGCTGAAAAACATAAAGTCATGGTGACGATTGACATGGAAGATGAAACGAGATGCCAGAAAACGCTGGATATCTTTAAAGACTTCCGGAGCCGGTATGAATATGTAAGCACCGTGGTGCAGGCTTATCTGTACAGAACGGAGAAGGATATTGATGACCTCAGCCCGCTGAATCCGTTTCTGCGGCTTGTCAAAGGGGCCTATAAAGAATCGGAAAAGGTGGCCTATCCTGAAAAAAGCGACGTCGATGAAAATTATAAAAGACTCATCCGCAAACAGCTTTTAAAAGGACATTATACGGCAGTCGCCACGCATGATGACAAAATGATCGAGTTTACAAAACAGCTTGCCAAAGAGCACGGCATTTCAAACGACCGTTTTGAGTTTCAGATGCTGTACGGCATGCGCTCGCAAACCCAGCTCAGCCTGGTGGAAGAAGGATACCGCATGAGAGTCTACCTGCCTTACGGGGATGACTGGTACGGCTATTTCATGAGACGGCTCGCCGAACGCCCCTCAAACATCGCATTCGCCTTTAAAGGAATGACTAAGAAGTAAAAAAGGGAGAGATGACAATGACTACACCTTATAAACACGAACCATTCACGAATTTCCAAGATCAATCGAACGTTGAAGAATTTAAGAAAGCGCTTGCGAAGGTAAATGAGTATCTGGGAAAAGATTATCCGCTCGTCATCAACGGTGAAAAGGTAGAGACGGAAGCGAAAATCGTATCCATTAACCCTGCAGACAAAGAAGAAGTCGTCGGAAAAGTGTCAAAGGCGTCCCAGGAGCACGCTGAGCAGGCGATTGAAGCGGCTGCGAAAGCGTTCGAAGAGTGGAGATACACATCCCCTGAAGAAAGAGCGGCCGTTCTGTTCCGCGCAGCTGCCAAAGTCCGCCGCAGAAAGCACGAATTCTCCGCCCTGCTCGTCAAGGAAGCGGGAAAACCTTGGAACGAAGCTGATGCGGATACGGCGGAAGCCATCGACTTTATGGAATACTACGCGCGCCAGATGGTTGAATTAGCAAAAGGCAAGCCGGTCAACAGCCGCGACGGCGAGAAGAACCAATATGTCTACACACCGACCGGCGTAACGGTCGTCATTCCGCCATGGAACTTCCTCTTTGCGATTATGGCGGGAACGACGGTGGCACCGATCGTAACGGGCAACACGGTCGTTCTTAAACCGGCAAGCGCGACACCGGTCATCGCGGCGAAATTCGTAGAAGTGCTTGAGGAATCAGGTCTTCCGAAGGGCGTTGTCAACTTTGTGCCGGGAAGCGGAGCGGAAGTGGGAGACTATCTCGTCGATCACCCGAAAACAAGCATCATTACGTTTACGGGATCACGTGAAGTCGGTACGAGAATTTTCGAACGCGCGGCGAAAGTGCAGCCGGGCCAGCAGCATTTAAAGCGTGTTATCGCTGAAATGGGCGGTAAAGATACGGTTGTTGTCGATGAGGACGCGGACATTGAATTGGCGGCTCAATCCATCTTTACATCAGCATTCGGCTTCGCGGGACAAAAATGTTCTGCAGGTTCACGTGCAGTTGTCCATGAAAAAGTGTATGATCAAGTATTGGAGCGCGTCATCGAAATCACTGAATCAAAAGTGACGGCAAGCCCTGACAGCGCTGACGTGTATATGGGACCTGTCATCGACCAAGGTTCTTACGACAAGATCATGAGCTACATTGAAATCGGAAAAGAAGAAGGCCGTTTAGTAAGCGGCGGCACCGGAGATGATTCAAAAGGCTACTTTATCAAGCCGACGATCTTCGCTGACCTTGATCCGAAAGCCAGACTCATGCAGGAAGAAATTTTCGGGCCTGTCGTGGCGTTTTCTAAAGTATCAAACTTTGATGAGGCGCTGGAAGTGGCCAACAATACTGAATACGGTTTGACAGGCGCGGTCATTACAAATAACCGCAAACATATTGAACGGGCGAAACAGGAATTCCATGTCGGCAACCTGTACTTCAACCGCAATTGTACGGGAGCGATTGTCGGCTACCATCCGTTCGGAGGCTTCAAAATGTCCGGCACTGATTCAAAAGCGGGCGGCCCGGATTATTTGGCCCTCCACATGCAGGCGAAAACAATCAGTGAAATGTTTTAAGAGGGACTGAATGGGCATCCTCCTCGCGGGGGGTGTCCATTTCACCATAAACCTATAAAGCGGAGGAGGAAATGCCATAGCAAACATTCAGTTGATTATTTCCATTTGTATTTATATGGCGGGCATGCTGTTTATCGGTTATTTCGCCTACAGACGGACGTCGAATCTGACGGATTACATGCTCGGTGGGCGTTCTTTAGGCCCTGCCGTCACAGCGCTCAGCGCGGGAGCGGCGGATATGAGCGGATGGCTCTTGATGGGGCTTCCTGGCGCCATGTTCTCGACGGGATTAAGCGGCGCTTGGATTGTAATCGGACTTGTGCTCGGGGCGTGGGCGAACTGGCTTTTTGTGGCGCCGAGGCTGAGAACGTATACCGAAAAAGCGGGGAATTCCATCACCATTCCGGGTTTCCTTGAAAACCGTTTCGGTGATCATACGAAGCTTCTCAGACTGTTTTCGGGTCTCGTCATTCTCGTCTTTTTCACTTTTTACGTATCATCCGGCATGGTGTCCGGAGGTGTCTTATTCAACAGCATTTTAGGGTTGAATTACCACACGGGACTGTGGGTCGTGACAGGCGTCGTTGTCGCCTACACCTTGTTCGGGGGCTTTTTGGCGGTAAGCTGGACGGACTTTGTCCAAGGGATCATCATGTTTGCGGCGCTTATTCTCGTGCCGATTGTGACGATTTTCCATACGGGCGGCCCGGGGGAAACCGTTGCCGATATCCGTTCCGTCAACCCGGAACTGTTTAATATGTTCAAAGGGACCACCGTCCTTGGCATTATTTCTTTATTTGCGTGGGGGCTCGGCTATTTCGGGCAGCCGCATATTATTGTGCGCTTTATGGCGATCACATCTGTGAAAGAGATCAAACGCGCCAGACGGATCGGAATGGGATGGATGATTTTGTCTGCACTCGGCGCGCTGTTTACGGGTCTTGCGGGAATCGCGTATTACCACCAGCGCGGGTTGAAGCTGGATGATCCGGAAACCATTTTTATTCAGCTCGGCAATATTCTGTTCCACCCGATTATTACGGGATTTCTCATTTCTGCGATTTTAGCGGCCATTATGAGTACGATTTCGTCTCAGCTGCTCGTTACGTCCAGTTCTTTAGTGGAGGACTTGTATAAGTCCATGTTCAGGCGTTCAGCTTCTGATAAGGAACTCGTATTTCTGGGGAGAATGGCAGTGCTTGCGGTGTCAATCGTCGCCCTGGTGCTCGCCTGGGAGAAAAACAACACGATACTTGGTCTTGTCAGCTATGCATGGGCGGGATTCGGCGCTTCATTCGGGCCGGTCGTACTGCTCAGTTTATTTTGGAAACGGATGACGAAATGGGGGGCACTCGCCGGCATGATTGCGGGAGCGATTACCGTAATCATTTGGGCGAATGCCGGTCTTTCAGACTTTTTGTACGAAATCATTCCGGGCTTTGCTGTAAGCCTTGCCGCTGTATTTGTCGTCAGCTTATTGACACAGGCTCCGTCAAAAGATGTCACAGATCAGTTTCATGACTACCGTGATACACTTTCTCAATAAAAGCAAGGAACGAGAGGAAGAAGGGACCGCCCTTTTTCCTCTTTTCACGATACAGGCTTTCGGATCATTCCGTTTTGGGAGTATATGAATTTTTTTCTATACAAAAAGTCACCCCTCAGAGTATGATAAAGATAAAAAGAGCATAGGAGAAATAGGTATGGAAGAGCTTTTAGAGAGAGTTTTTTCATTTACGGACATTGATAAATTAATTGATTTCATCAGTTATGAATTGCAGAAGCCCGTTATTCTGGAAAGCGCGGATTTCTTTTTGCTTGCCTATAATTCTTATTACATTAATCACTTCGACTCCGCCAACCAGCAGACGATATTCTCAAAAAAATGCCCCGTGCAGATTTTTGAAAGGTTTCTGAAGGACGGGGTGATCGAAAAGCTGAAAACCGTTCCTGAACCGTTCCGTGTCGAAAAAATAGACAGTATCGGACTGAATCAGAGAGTGGTTGTAAGTGCAAAACATAAAGGGGAAGTGATGGGCTACATCTGGATTCAGGAGCTCGACCGAAACTTGACGGACGAGGAGCTCGATTTTTTATATGAAACTTCATTCCATGTCGGAAAAATCATCTATAAAACGAACCGGCTGAAACAGGAAAAAGAAGAGAGAGCGGAAGACCTGGTGAAACGGGCGATCTTTCAGCAATTCTCCTCTGAAAAGGAGTTCAGGCGGGAAGCGGAAAAGATGAACGCCGTGCTGCCGTCGGTTTTTTCGGTAGTCGTCCTGCATGCCGCAAATGGGGATGGGGAGGCAGTCGAAGATGTAAAGGAAAATATCAAATCGTACTTGAATTTGCGGGATAAAGTCAGTCACGTCTTAACCATTGATTCCAATATTGTCATCGTCGTCGCAAGCTTCTCGCAAAAAAGCTCCGGCACTTCGGCAGCATCTGAATTCATCCACAAACTGCTGACTCATTTTCACTTTCAGAAGATCCCCACTCCCATCTATATCGGAATCGGCAATGAATACAGCAGCATCCTGAAGCTCGGCAAAAGTTATATAGAAGCCCTTGAAGTTATAAAGGCCGCCGAAATTACCGGAAACCAGGAAAATATCCCGTACGAATACAGTAAGCTCGGGATTTACCGCTATCTTGAAAGCATCGAAGAAAAAAACGCCTCACTGGAATATGTAAACGATGATTTAGCGTTATTAAAAGCCAAAGACAGAGAAAGCAGCACCGAACTGCTGAAAACGTTAGAAATCTATCTCCTCAATAACTGCAAAACAAAACCAGCCGCAGAACAGCTTTTTATTCATCAAAACACATTGAACTACCGCATCAAACAGATTCTTGACATGACATCAATTAATTTAAACGACTTCAGGACAAGGTGCCAGCTGTATCTCGATATCATGCTGATGAAAAAGAGATAAAAAAGAAACCAGTCGCCGTACTGGTTTCAGTTTTAATACCTTCCCGCTTATCAATCTCAGAACCTCGCTTCTGAATCACTCCTTTCCCGCAAGATGAGAAATGAATAAACACTGCTCCTCAATATGTGTTATACTTTCATTGATATTGATTCTCAATTAAAAATGTATGAAGTATAGATATAACGGGAGGCAGAACGATGGCGGAAAATCATGAGGTGTATGACGTCACGATTATAGGCGGAGGCCCGATCGGCCTGTTTGCGGCTTTTTATTGCGGGATGCGGGAGCTGAAAACGAAGGTGATCGAGTTTTTACCGCGGCTCGGGGGGAAGGTGTCTATGTTTTTCCCTGAAAAAATCATCCGTGATATCGGCGGAATACCCGGGATTGCCGGGGAACAGCTGATTAAGCAGCTGAAGGAGCAGGCGGCGACATTTGAGCCGGATATCGTGTTGAATCAGCGGGTGACCGGATTTGAACGGCTGGAAGACGGAACCATTGTGCTCGAAAGTTCCAAAGGGGAAAAGCACTATACGCGCACGGTGATTTTGGCCGTGGGCATGGGGACGCTTGAGGTCAATGAACTTGACAGCGCGGATGCGAGCCGGTATTCAGGAAAGAACCTTCATTATAAGGTGGAGAAGCTTGATGCGTTTCGAGATAAGCATGTCGTGATTTCCGGAGGGGGAGATACCGCGGTTGACTGGGCGAATGAGCTGGAACCGATTGCGGCGTCTGTTACCGTCTTGCACCGCCGTAAGGAGTTCGGCGGTTTGGAAAGCAGCGTGGCGAAAATGAAGCGGTCTTCCGTGCGGGTGCTTGCGCCGTATCGTCTGAAGCATCTCAATGGCACCGGGGAACGGATCGAGAGCGTCACCGTTTGCCAAACTGAGTCCGGACTTTCTGAAGTCATCAAGCTTGATGAGCTCATTATCAACCACGGGTTTAAAATTGATCTCGGTCCGATGAAGGACTGGGGGCTTGAGATAGAAGAAGGCAGGATTAAAGCTGACAGACATATGCGGACGAATCTTCCGGGCGTGTTTGTCGCCGGTGACGCCGCCCATTATGAAAGCAAGCTCAGATTGATTGCCGGCGGTTTCACGGAGGGGCCGACCGCCGTGAACAGCGCCAAAGCCTATTTGGACCCGCAGGCGGATCAGATGGCGATGTATTCGACTCATCATAAAAAATTGGTGACACAATAAAAAAGGGCTGACCCCGATGCTGGGCCCGGGGGTCAGAAAAGCATTCCGGCGTATCAGCTGTGAACGAGCATGTCTTTCATTTCATTTCGTATAAACGCAAATAACTGTTCCTGATTTTTCACGGCGGTAAACCCGCAGCCGGCGGGGACGTCTTCGCCCATGCAGATGACGGGAGGGCGGTTTCCTGACGGATTCGGTGATATGCCGATTTGTTTTCCGGCGCTGATCAAATGCTGAGCGGATTCTTTGCCCGTACAGATAATCATTTGCAGAGGAGACTCACTGATCGTGCGTTCGATCATGGAAGTGAATCGCTCATCCGAGATATGTTCATGGGTGATATAAAACGGGCATGATTTTGAGTCTGGCAAGTTTTCTGCTGCTTGACGGCTCCCTACAATGAGAGAATGCGGAGAATCATTTTGCCATTCGGATAGGAGAAAGCCCCGTTTTGTCAGTTCCGTCTTTGCGGCTTCAGTCGCTGCATTCAGGCTTGCGGTCACCCGGCGGATGTCGATCTGCTTGAAAGCCAGTGTGTCAAAGAATTCGCATACCGCAAGGCGTGATGTGAAAAATAGTTGTTCAAAGGTGCTGATCTGTTTCAGGATGTTTTCGTTTGCGGGCATTTTTTTAACGATCCGCTTCGGCCATTCAATAACATCGGCGCCATACTCGCGCAGCTTGTCTGTCAATGTATGTTCATCATCGCCATGAGTGACCACCATGATATGCCGTCCGATGAACGGTTTGCTTTCAAACCAGCTGTGTGTTTGAAAATTGACAATATCACCAATGACGATAATGGCAGGATTGGTGATGTTTTGGCTTTGAACTTTGTCATGGATATCCTGAAGCGTTCCTTTAACACTCCGCTGCCGCCCCCACGTTCCCCATTGAATGACGAGTACGGGGACGGAAGGGGATTTTCCGTACTCCATAAGCTTCCGGCATATAAATGACAGATTTTTAACGCCCATGTAAAACACAAGCGTTTGAACGCTTCGGGCAAGCCCTTCCCAGTCGAGATTCGGCCTGCCTTGCAATGATGTATCATGAGCGGTGATCATCGCGAAGGACGAAGCGAAATCACGATGGGTGACGGGGACTCCCGCATACAGCGGCGCTGCAATTCCCGAGGTGATGCCGGGCACCATTTCGTAGCGGATGCCATGCTGATGAAGCGCCTCTGCTTCTTCGCCGACCCTGCCGAACACACTTGGGTCTCCGCCTTTCAAGCGGACGACGGTGTAGCCCTCCGCCGCTTTTTCTATCAGCAGGGCATTTATCTCAGACTGTTTCATAAAATGGCGGTCGGGCAGCTTTCCGCAATAAATGAACCGGCAGTCCGGTGAGGCGTATTCTAGAAACTTTGGGTTTGCGAGCCGGTCATACAAAATGATATCCGCTTTCTCCAGAGCCTGTTTTCCTTTTACGGTGATCAGCCCCGGGTCTCCTGGTCCGGCACCGACAAAATATACGATTCCGTTTTTCATGATGGCGTCATCCCTTCAGCAATTTAAAAAATGAAGGACCACTTGAAAAAGTGATCCGGTCTTTGATCAATACAGGAGGTATACATTCTCTCCTTCGATCAGTGTTTCGTATGTTTTGACACACCCATGATCCGGCTCTTGGACTTTTCCGTCTTCTAAGGAAATTTTCCAGTCATGCATCGGGCAGAAGACGTATTCTCCGCTGACGATGCCTTCAGCAAGGACGCCCCCTTTATGGGGACAGCGGTTTTCGACGGCGCGGACGCTCCCGTCAGAAAGCTTAAATACAGCAAGCTCTTTATCTTCTATATATACGGTTTTTCCTAACTCCTCGGGTAATTCGTTTACATTGCCTATGCAAACCTTTGTCATATCTTTATTAACCATGTCCGTTCCCCCTTACTGTTTTATGAAGTCGTGACGACATTTTCGAATAGATCTTTAGAAGCTTTTTTATCTTTAAGGAAGTATTGCCACGGATCTTTGTGGACAGAGAGTGTCTCATTCATTCTGTCGTTGAGCTCCTGCCGTTTTTCCGGATCGTTTAATACGGATTGGACATGAGATAAACCGACGCGCTCAAGCCATGCGGATGTCCGCTCCAGATAGTTTGCCGTTTCTCTGTAGTACTGAAGGTAAGCACCCGCGTATTCTAAGACTTCTTCATTCGTTTTTACTTTCATCAGCAAATCACCGGCGCGCAAATGGGTTCCGCCGTTTCCGCCGACATAAAGCTCCCAGCCCCCGTCGATGCCGACAACGCCAAGGTCCTTAATGCCTGATTCCGCACAGTTCCGAGGGCAGGCGGACACGGCCATTTTAACCTTATGAGGCGTATTGAGCCCTTCGAATTTTTTCTCAAGCGCAATACCCAGTGCCATGGAGTCTTGTGTGCCGAAGCGGCAGAATTGTTCGCCTACGCACGTTTTTACCGTGCGGAGTGTTTTTCCGTACGCGTAGCCTGACGGCATATCAAGCTCGGCCCATACTTTCGGCAGATCTTCTTTTTTCACGCCGATGAGATCAATTCGCTGGCCGCCGGTCATTTTAACGAGCGGGATCTCATATTTGTCGACGACATCGGCGATCTTGCGGAGATCTTGAGAGTTGGTTACGCCCCCGTACATCCGGGGAACGACTGAGTATGTTCCGTCCTTTTGAATATTGGCGTGCATCCGTTCGTTCACAAAACGGGATGTTCTGTCATCCTCGTATGTAGCCGGATTAATCATGCCTAAGTAGTAGTTGAGGGCAGGGCGGCATTTGGAGCAGCCTTCCGGCGTTTTCCAGCCGAGCACGTTCATGATTTCTCTTGTATGTGAGAGCCCTTTGGCTTTGATTTCTTCTACGACTTCATCTCTCGACAGTGAGGTGCAGCCGCAAATCGCTTCTTTTTGCGCGGATGAGTCAAATTCTGAGCCCAGTGTATATTGAAGAATGTCTTCTACGAGCGGTTTACAGCCTCCGCAGGAACGGGATGCCCCGGTGCATGCTTTGATTTCGTCCGTTGATGTGCAGCCTTTTTCCTGAATGGCTTGAATAATCGCGCCTTTTGAAACGCCGTTGCAGCCGCAGATGATTTCATCGTCGCTCATCGCCGCGGTCATGCTTGCGCCTGCTTCCTGATCAAGAGGCTGTAAGATTGATATTTTGGAGGTTTCAGAGATATCTGCTTGTTTTTGAATCATAGAAAACAGGCGGTTGCCTTCGCTGCTGTCTCCGAACAAAACAGCGCCGACAATTTGATTGCCCCTCAGGACGATTTTTTTATAAATGCCGTCCTGTTCATCGAACACTTTAATCGCCTTTTTGTCCTCTGATTCATCAAAGTCGCCGGCAGAGAAGACCTCGACGCCTGATACCTTTAATTGAGTGGAGAGAACGGAGCCTTCGTACGGTTTTGTGTCGATGCCGCAAATATGTTTGGCCAGCACTTTCGCCTGTTCATAGAGCGGCGCCACAAGACCGTATGCGATTCCGCGGTGCTCGGCACATTCACCGACCGCGTAAATGTGCGGAATTTCAGTCTGCATATAATCGTTAACAATGATTCCGCGGTTTACCGGGATGCCGCTTTCTGTGCCAAGCTGTGTATTCGGGCGGATGCCGACAGCCATGACGACCAGATCAGCTTTGATGCTTGTGCCGTCTTTGAAGCGTACGCCTTCGACACGGTCAGTACCGAGAATTTCTTCGGTTTGTTTTTCAAGGAAAAAGGTCATGCCTTGTTTTTCTAACTCGTTTTGCAGCAGGCGTCCCGCCGCTGCGTCAAGCTGGCGCTCCATCAGGAATGGGGCGAGGTGGATGACAGACACGTCCATGCCGAGATTCAGCAGTCCGCGCGCGGCTTCCAAACCCAGCAGTCCTCCGCCGATGACGGCTGCTTTTTTATATTGTTTTGACGCGGCGAGCATCGTGTCGGTATCTTTTATGTCTCGGAATGCCGTGACGCCTTGTTTGTCTGCGCCCGGAATCGGAAGGATAAAAGGGACAGAGCCTGTCGCCAGGATGAGTTCATCGTAAGGCTGGATTCTGTCTGCATCGGTGATGACGGTTTTGTTTTCCGTGTCGACTTTGATGACTGTTTCACCGGTGTACAGCTGAATGTTGTTTTCTTTGTACCAGTTCCAATCGTTTAACGTAATGTCTTGAATGTCGGTATCGCCTTGCAGCACTTTTGACAGAAGGATTCGGTTATAGTTGGGATGAGGTTCGGCCCCGAATATTGTAATCTCAAATTCATCTTTTCTAACACGCAGTATTTCTTCAATCGCTCTTACCCCGGCCATTCCATTTCCAACAAGGACTAGCTGTTTTTTTCCCATCAGATGATCCGCTCCTATCTTTGTTTTTTTCAGCGTAGCACAGCAAAAACAAATATTTAAGATGCATGTTATGAAATGTAACAAAAAATACGAAAAAATCTAAAAATTTTATGAAAAATTAGATAGGGCTGATTCGTACCGCACACATCTTAAAACCGGGCATTTTACAGTCCGGATCGAAGGCTTCACCAATTAAATCGTTGACGTTTTGCGTGTCAGACCAATGGATGGGGACAAACAATGTATGATGTCTGACTTTTACTTGATTTTTAACGGAGAATATATCAAAATAAATAGTAACAATTACGATTTGTAGCCATGTACATCGTGATAATAAGGGAGTTTCGGGATATAAATCGTAATCATTCTATTTTGTCAGGGGGCTATTGATATGAAAAAAATTCCGGTTACAGTATTGAGCGGCTATCTTGGTGCCGGAAAGACGACCGTTTTGAATCATATTCTACAAAACCGCAACGGTTTAAAAATTGCCGTCATCGTCAATGACATGAGCGAAGTAAATATAGACGCGGGCTTGGTAAAGCAGGGAGGCGGTTTGTCAAGGACGGATGAGAAACTCGTGGAATTATCCAACGGCTGTATCTGCTGCACGCTGCGCCTGGAAGATTGGGACGACCAATTCGGAGATCGTCATACGAACCTGGTGTTTATCGGAACAGATTTAGATGAAGCCGCCATTACAAAGGAATTGGATCAGTGCCTGCTCACGCCGTCTGAGTTCGATTCCGACTGGTCGCAGCTTGAGGATCCTTTTCAATGGGATATTCAGCGGGCTGAATAACATACCGGCCAAGTTTAGAAGCAGGTGAAAAGGGAAGGAGTGATGAAAAAGGAGCTGACCAAGTGTGAAAGCATTGACATACCAAGGAAAAGAACATATGGAAGTGAAAGAAGTCCCGGCACCCGCCATTCAAGATGAGAGAGATGTCATCGTTCGAATTACCGCAACCGGGATATGCGGTTCAGACCTTCATTTATATAAAAACGGAATACCCGCCGATCCGGGTTATATTGTCGGGCATGAGCCGATGGGAATCGTTGAAGAAACGGGCAGTCAAGTCAAAAAGCTGAAAAAAGGCGACCGGGTCGTGATTCCTTTTAACATCGGCTGCGGAGAATGTCATTATTGCAAGCACCAGATGGAAAGCCAGTGTGATGAATCAAATCCAAATCCTCATACAGATGTCGGCGGTTTATTCGGTTTTTCGGAGTTTAACGGAAATTATCCCGGCGGACAGGCTGAATATTTACGTGTTCCTTACGCTGATTTCTCTTCTTTTCTGGTTCCGGCAGACAGTGAGCTTGAAGATGAGCAGGTGCTGCTTCTGTCAGATGTCATGCCGACCGCCTTTTGGAGCGTTCAGCACAGCGGAGTGAAGAAAGGAGATACAGTCGTTATTCTAGGATCAGGTCCGATCGGCTTAATGGCGCAAAAATTCGCGTGGAAAAAAGGAGCTAAACGGGTTATCGCAGTTGATCAAGTCCCGCACCGCCTTGAACATGCGAGACGCATAAACGGAGCAGAGACCTTCAATTTTTCAGAACATGATGAGATCGGGAAACTGCTGCACGAACAAACGTCAGGGGGCGCGGATGTAGTGATTGATTGTGTCGGAATGGACGGCACGCCGCTTTCAAAAGAAAAAGCAGAGCAAAAACCGAATCAGTTCGGAACGATCAGCCCGATTCTTACAGCATCAGAAGCCGTTAAGAAGTTCGGAACCGTGCAGCTCACGGGCGCATACATTTCTGAAGCGGACGGCTTTCCGCTCGGCGATTTTTTCACACGCAACGTTTCTTTAAAAATGGGCCAGGCACCCGTTATTCATCTGATGCCGATGCTGTATCAAATGATTGAACAAAATGAAATTGATCCGACGGATATCATTACACACAAAATGAGTCTTGCGGAAGCTCCTGCTGCATATGATATATTTGACAAAAAAGAAGATGGCAACATTAAAGTGATTTTGAAGCCATAGCGAGGGGAAACATGATGAATATTTACAGACCGGCGGGATTTTGGATCAGATTGGGAGCCGTTGTACTCGACTATTTAATTACTTCAGTGCCTTTGGCGATTATTTTTATGCTGGCAACAGGAAAAGATCCGAATGAGAGCGCAATGATCAGCATCATTTTGACTCTTTATGGTATTTTGCTCCCTGTATACTGGAACGGTTATGTTATCGGCAAAAAGATCTGCGGTATCCGCATCGTCAAAAAAGACGGAACTCAGGTAGGCTTTCTCACTATGATTTTGAGAGTGCTTGTGGGCGGCCTGATATATGGCGTGACGTTTGGAATCGGTGTGATCGTGAGCGCATTCATGGTCGGAATGAGAGAAGACAAACGGTCAATCCACGATTTTGTAGCGGGAACGTATGTCACATACGCGCTGCCGGACGAATCGATTGAAAAGAGCGAATAACTTCGCTCTTTTTTTTGCATAAAAAATGGATGAGGGAGCAACATATAACAAACGTTAAAGGAGGAGAGAGTCATGAAAAAAGCTGCATTGTCTTTAGCTGCGTTTTTCATTACAGCAATGGTTTTCACAATGCCGGCACACGCCGAAACAAAAATGCCTTCAACAATGTCACTCACGGAACAGCAGAAAAAAGAAATTGAATCACTTGAAAAAGAAGTGCTCGAAAAACGCAAACATGTCATATCCAAATATGTTGAGTACGGGGTCCTGCCGAAAGAAAAAGCAGAACATATTAAACAGCATATGGACAGGCGCTTTAATATGATGAAACAAAATGGCTTTGTCCCGAAGCCTCCGCCTCATAAATTGGAAAAGCGGCATCATCATTCTTAAGCATCCGGCAAGCCGGATGCTTTTTTATCGGGATTGCTCTGAAATGAGTTTCATAACGTGTGATATCAATATCATACGCATCAGGAGGATGAAACACATGGTACATAAAAAACAGGGTCTGTTCCCTGATACATTTCTATGGGGGGGCAGCTTCGTCTGCCAATCAGGTAGAAGGAGCCTGGAATAAAGGCGGTAAAGGACCTTCAGTATGGGTGAACAGTGCAGAGAGGCCATTAGTGACGGAGTTCATCTCATCGGCTGCTGCAGCTGGTCATTCACGGATCTGTTAAGCTGGCTGAACGGCTATCAAAAACGCTACGGTTTTGTGTATAATCAATCGAGATGAAGAAGATGAAAAGGATTTGAAACGGATCAGGAAAAAAAGTTTTTATTGGTACCAGAATGTAATTGAAACAAACGGTAAAAGTTCCCTGAGAGAAATATGATTCTCTCAGGGATTTCTTTTACATTGCGTCTGCATCAATAATATACGTATCTGCATGAAGATCGGATATTTCGGCAGGCACTGAATAACAGGTAAGGCTGTATCGGCCTTTCGGAATATTAAAGAAAAGCCGCTTTGACATCACGCTTTCAATCTCAATTCCATCTTTTACAGCCTCAAAGGGAACAGTCGCTTTTTTCTCATAGGATAGTACCGGTTCACTTGTGTTAAGCCTGAGGACGATAAATGCCCTCGTATTTCTCCTTGCTTCAAATGAAACAGCTCCGTCAGTTTCCGCATATCCCTTTTCAATGGCTTCATCGGTCCAATCGATAACAGGCGGTTCTGAATCTTTTTGGAAGATTGTAAATTGATGATAAGAAATGGCCAGTTCTTGCGGTTTCCATGATTTATTCAATGCGCTGTTCCTCCTGTTTTTTTACTTGATTTTAAATAATACTCTCGTTCCGTCGGGATCATTGGTAAGCTGGTGTCCGACCCAAGAGCCGGCTCCGCGGTTGTCTGCCGGAGAAATATATTCTACGGAGGCATTGTTTCCGCCCTGTTTACAAACCGCCATCGGCCATTCATCCCTATCGTATCCCGTTTTGACAGGCACATGTTTAAGAGATTGCTCACGCCGCTTATGTACTCCGTCTCTGTCAATGGTGCATATGCTGGAATGCCCTTCTTTTATCGCGTCCTTAATATGCTTTGCTGTTTCCGGATATCGATCGGACGGAAATAGGATTACTTTGTCGTAATCACTCTTCTGAACGGTCTGCTCGTTATCTGAGAAAAGATCACCCTTGATCAGGGCCGCGACTGCTCCGGCAATGATGATAAGAACAAGCAGCAGTGCTTTTAATGTTTTCAAGAGTATCAATCACCTCCAGTTTTAAATTGCTGTAAAGCTGGTCCAAGAATAAAGCAGAATCAGCCGGCTGTAAAGCTGTTAAAATATATTTCTCAGCCGCAATTCAGCTGAATATCTGTAAAACCATCCGCACAAATCAATTTTATTCATTAAATATCCGATCAGAAAGTGTTTTTTGCCGTTTCTCTATTCAGAAATGAACGGTTGCGGCCGTATCGTCAATTGACTTATTATAGCGATAAGCTCACCGGCAGGATATCTTCGTCTGCGAGTGTCCGACCCGAAAACCTTGGCCGTCTTGTCATTGTGCGCAACAGGACGATAAAAAGACGGCCATCTGATAAGAAGGCCGTCAGCAAATCATTCCAGATTCGCATGCTTTGTAAACATGTCTGCTGAATTCAATTCTTTTTTCTCCATGATTTTTAGAATAACCGCATCGTAAAACAGCAGAAGAGTTTGTTCGAATAAAGAACCCATCGGCTGAATCGTCTTTCTGTCTCCGCCGGTCTCTTCCTTAGGAGAGCCGGGAATCGTTATCGTAAGATCCGCAAGTTTGCCGAGACTTGAATCGGGGTTAATCGTTAATGCAGTGATGATGCCGTTAAGGCTTTTGGCTTTTTCAGCCGTATGAAGCAGACTTTTTGTTTCGCCTGAGCCTGAGCCGATGATGACGAGACCGCCTTCTTGGAGGGGAGGAGTAAGCGTCTCACCGACGATGTAAGCGTTCAGGCCGATGTGCATCATCCTCATGGCGAACGCTTTAGCCATAAAGCCGGAACGTCCCGCTCCGGACGTGAAGATTTGATCTGCCGATAAAATCTGATCCGCAAGCTTGTCAGCTTCACTGTCGGCTATTAATGCTGCGGTGCGGGATATTTCATTGAGTATTTCATGTAAGTATTCAGTCGTTTTCATGATCCTTGTGAAATCAGCTGTTTCATTTTAGCAGCAGCATCCGCTTTATTGTCAGCTCCCGTAATGCCTCCGCCGACAATGATTAAATCTGGGTTTTGTTTGATGGCTTCAGGAAGCGTATCAAGTTTAATGCCCCCGGCAATTGCGGTTTTAGCGCTCTTGACCGCTTTTTTAATCGCCGTCAGTTCCTCGAATGAATTCTTTCCTTCTGCTTGAAGATCATAACCTGTGTGAACACAAATATAATCAACACCGAGTTGGTCAATTTCTTTTGCACGTGTTTCAAGGTTTTTTACGTTAATCATGTCGACGAGAATTTTTTTCTGCTGTTTTTTTGCTTCGGCAACCGCCCCTTTGATCGTTGAGTCGTCTGTCGCTCCTAAAACGGTGATGATGTCGGCGCCCGCTTCTGCCGCTTTCATAATCTCGTAGCCGCCTGCATCCATGATTTTAAGATCGGCAAGCACTTTCAAGTGAGGAAAGGCTGATTTCATTTCCTGTACGGCTTTCAGGCCTTCATTAATGACAACGGGAGTGCCGATTTCTACAACATCTATATATTGTTCGACCTCTTTCACAAGTTCAATTGCTTCCGGGATATTCACTAAGTCTAATGCCAGCTGTAATTCCACTTTATATCCACTCCTCTTTTTTGTGTATTTACATTCTATAGAGTGCCCCGCATGTTGAGAAGTACGCACTTTGAAGTCTAATAGTTACTTTGAGGATACTGTCCCCGCAGGCAATGCGCTTTGTTTCAGCAAAACTGCGTGGTAGTATAAACTGATGAAAGTTGTGTAAAAAAGTAAGCGTGTATGAATAGATGATGAACGTACAAAAAGTAAGAGGAAGGAGAATGGCCCGTGAGCCGAATGGATAAGAAAACGTTTAATTGCGAAAAGGAATTGACGCTTGCCGTGATAGGCGGGAAGTGGAAAATGCTGATTATGTGGCACCTGGGAAAAGAAGGGACAAAGCGTTTTAATGAGCTGAAAGCTTTAATTCCGGATATTACGCACAAAATTCTTGTGAATCAGCTCAGGGAGCTGGAGCAGGATCTGATCGTTCACAGGGAAGTTTACCCTGTCGTCCCTCCGAAAGTGGAGTACTCATTAACGGAGCAAGGAGAGACCCTTATGCCGATTTTGGACGCCATGTATAAGTGGGGAAAAGAATATATGGAATTAATCAACATTGATAAAACTGCAATAAAGGAATCTTTTTGAAGCGCTCTATGTAAAATAGAGTGCTTTTTTTGCGGTTTAATGAAATCATATTGCGAACGATTAAATCTCCTGTTTCGGTTCTTGCGCTGTTTTTTCCCCATCAGCTAATATATGAAAACTATTTTCATTCTGCCATAACTGGATATTCGAAAGATTTATACTATAGTTTAAAGATTTTTAATTTTACATAAATAATATTTTTAAAAATAAATTGCGGGATGCCGCAAAATACCCTCTGGAATTGTCGGAATTTTTTTCGGTGTGCCGAATGAAACTTTTCACCCATTTTTCGGTGATAAAAACAATAATTTCATATAAAGTGAACGTAAGTAGATATATAGTAATTCATGAAGAAATAGGTAAACCCTGTTGCTTACAAACATTGGATTCTTGTCTTGATTTCTCATAAATTTGAGCCGCATTTCGGACTGTGCGGGTGAGTGGATTGCGGATTTCTGCGGTGATTGAATCGGGATCGTTTTGGAGGTAAGTGGTTCTTTTGGCTTGATAATGAGTTAGGGACATTGAGGGAGGCTGTTTCTAAGGGAGAATTGACAATTTTATCTTAAAAAGGGGAGGCGCACACATATGGAAATAACTTTTTATCCTTTAACAAATGCTCAAAAACGTATCTGGTATACAGAAAAATTCTATCCGAACACAAGTATTTCAAATCTTGCCGGGTTCGGGAAACTCATTTCTGATGACGGCGTACAGGCTCATTACGTTGAGAAAGCGATACAGGAATTCGTCCGGCGGTATGAGTCGATGAGAATCCGTCTGCGGCTTGATGATGAGGGGGAGCCCGTTCAATATGTGAGCGAATACCGTCCGCTGACTATCGAACATACAGACATCAGGCAAGCCGGCTGCTCTGCGGAAGAGCTGTCAAAATGGGGACGTGACGAGGCAAGCAAGCCTCTGGCATTATATGATCAGGATTTATTCCGATTTTCCGTGTATACCATCAGCGAAAATGAGGTCTGGTTCTACGTTAATGTGCATCACGTGATTTCAGACGGGATTTCCATGACGATTCTGGGCAATGCGATTACTGATATTTATTTGGAGCTTTCGGGCGGATCAAGTGAGGAACAGACGGAGATTCCTTCCTTTATCGAGCATGTGCTGACTGAGCAGGAATATGTGCAGTCGAAGCGGTTTAAAAAGGATCGGGATTTTTGGAACGGGCAGTTTGAGACCGTGCCGGAGCTTGTGTCCCTGAAACGGAGCCAGGCAGATGCGGGTCTTGATGCGAAACGGTTTTCTCAAGAAATTCCTCACGACTTATATGGCCGCATTCATTCATTCTGCGAGGAGCATAAAGTCAGCGTACTATCTCTGTTCCAGTCAGCTCTGATCACTTATCTCTACAAAGTGACCGGCCGGGATGACGTTGTCACAGGTACGTTTATGGGAAACCGGACGAATGCGAAAGAAAAGCAGATGCTCGGGATGTTCGTATCTACGGTGCCTGTGCGGACAAGCGTTGACGGAGGACAGTCTTTCTTGGAATTCGTTAAAGGCCGGATGAAGGATCTGATGAAAATTCTCCGCCACCAAAAGTATCCGTATAACCTGCTTGTCAATGATTTGCGCGCTTCGAAAAGTTCGCTGAGCAGATTGTTTACGGTAGCTCTGGAGTACCAGGTGATGCAGTGGCAGAAAAAAGAGAATCTGTCCTTCCTGACAGACCCTATTTTCAGCGGAAGCGGTACAAATGATATTTCGATTCATGTGAAGGAACGATGGGACACTGGGAAATTGACGATTGATTTTGACTATCGCAGCGACATATTCAAGGGAGAGGAGATTGTATCTGTTTCTGAACGTTTGATCACGCTGATTGAAGATGCGATTTCATCTCCTGATCGCATAATTGATGAGCTTACTCTTCTTTCTGAATCCGAGAAAGAGCGGCTGCTGACACGGGCCTCCGGCAATCCGGTGAATTACCGCGGGGAGATGACGATACCGGGGCTGTTTGAAGAGAAAGTGAAGTCACTGTCTGACAAACCGGCGGTGGTGTATGAAGGCCGAACATTGTCCTATCGCACATTGCATGAACAGTCAGGCCGAATTGCCGGATGCCTTCTTAAAGCCGGGATATCAGCCGATACTCCTGTCGCGGTGCTGCTTGGCCGTTCTGAGCGTGTCATTGCGGCAATATTGGGAATTTTGAAAGCGGGCGGCGCCTATGTGCCGATAGATCCTGATTTTCCGGCGGATCGGATTCAGTACATTTTGGAGGACAGCGGAGCAAAGGCTGTTCTGACGGAGGCTGGAATACAGGTGCCTGCAGCGGATGCCGAACGGATTGATTTTGACGAGGCTGTTCAGTTTGAAACGGCTGCGGACGGTGTCAGCACACAATCAGACCGGCTGGCTTACATCATCTACACGTCAGGTACAACGGGGCGGCCGAAAGGCGTGATGATTGAGCACCGGCAAGTTCATCATCTGGTGCAATCACTGCAGCAGGAGATTTATCAATGCGGTGAGCAGACATTAAGAATGGCGCTTTTGGCTCCGTTTCATTTTGATGCGTCCGTCAAACAGATTTTTGCCTCGCTTCTTTTGGGACAGACGCTTTATATCGTGCCGAAAACGACTGTAACGAATGGCTCGGCACTGCTGGACTATTATCGTCAAAACCGGATTGAAGCCACTGACGGAACCCCTGCGCATCTGCAGATGATGGTTGCGGCGGGAGATGTCAGCGGAATTGAATTGCGCCACATGCTCATTGGGGGAGAGGGCCTGTCCGCCGCTGTTGCTGAACAGCTGATGAACCTCTTTCATCAATCGGGCAGGGCGCCGCGTCTGACGAATGTCTACGGGCCGACAGAAACGTGCGTAGATGCGTCCGTGCATCAGGTGTCAGCCGATAACGGAATGAATCAACAGGCGGCGTACGTTCCGATCGGAAAACCGCTCGGCAACGCCCGTCTGTATATATTGGATAAGCACCAGCGGCTTCAGCCCGACGGCACGGCCGGTGAGCTGTATATCGCGGGTGACGGTGTAGGCCGCGGCTATTTAAATCTTCCGGATTTGACCGCAGAGAAGTTTTTGCAAGATCCGTTTAACGGAAGCGGCCGCATGTACCGCACGGGTGATATGGCGCGCTGGCTGCCGGACGGGACGATCGAATATATCGGCCGTGAAGATGATCAGGTGAAAGTCCGCGGCTACCGTATTGAGCTGGGAGAAATTGAAACGGTGCTCAGAAAAGCTCCGGGCGCGGCGCAGGCCGTCGTGCTGGCACGGCCGGATCAGCAGGGCAGCTTAGATGTTTGCGCATATATCGTTCAGGAAAAAGGAACCGAGTTTCACCCTGCCGAGTACAGGGAGTATGTGTCCAAGCACCTTCCTGATTACATGGTGCCCGCTTACTTTACAAAAACGGACGAAATTCCGCTCACGCCGAGCGGGAAGGCGGACCGCAAAAAGCTGTTTGCGCTTGATGTGCAGGCTGTCAGCTCATCCGAATATGCCGCGCCGAGAAACGAAACGGAGGAAACGCTCACCGTCATCTGGCAGGAAGTCCTCGGAATGGACAAGGCGGGCATTTATGATCATTTCTTCGAGTCAGGCGGTCATTCATTAAAGGCGATGACGCTTCTGACGAAAATTCATAAGCAAATGGGCGTTGAAATTCCGCTGCAATACTTGTTTGAGCATCCGACGATTGCGGCGCTTGCCGATTATGCGGAAAACCGAAACGAAGGACAGGCATTCAGGGCGATTGAGCCGGCTGAGAAGCAGGCGAGCTATCCGCTTTCGCTCGCTCAGCAGCGGACTTATATCGCGAGCCAATTTGAAGATGCGGGAGTCGGATATAACATGCCGGCTGCGGCCATGATTGAGGGCGCTTTAGACCTTGAAAAGCTCGAGCGTGCATTTTCTGCCTTAATCAGCAGGCATGAAGCGCTCAGAACATCGTTTCAATCGGAGGACGGCACGCCGAGACAGGTGGTTCACGAACATGTTCCGTTTCATATTAAAATGATCGAAGCGCGCGGAAGAACGAATGAACAGGTCATGAAGGACTTTGTGCGCCGTTTTGATTTATCTGAGGCGCCGCTGTTCAGAATCGGCCTGCAAACGCTCGGTCACAATCGCCATATGCTGCTGTTTGATATGCATCACCTGATTTCTGACGGGGTGTCTATTTCCATCATGCTGAAGGAACTGGCTGACATCTACGGCGGAAATCAGCTGCCTGAATTGCGCATTCAATATAAAGATTATGCCGTATGGCAGGCGGAACGGGCGAAAGAAGGCTACAAGAAGGAGCGGGCGTACTGGAAAGAAGTCTTCAGCGGCGAACTGCCGGTGCTTCAGCTGCTCCCTGATTATCCGCGGCCGCAAGTGCAAAGCTTTGAAGGTGACCGCGTGTCCGCCAAGCTGCCGAAAATGCTGCGGGAACGGCTGCAGAAGCTTGCCGAGAAAAACGGAGCCACCCTTTACATGGTGCTGTTATCGGCATACTATACGCTGCTTTCTAAGTATTCGGGACAGGAAGACATCATCGTGGGAACACCGTCAGCGGGAAGAAATCACTCTGATACCGAGGGGCTTATCGGGATGTTTGTCAACACGCTTGCGCTGCGAAGCTCCGTGAAGCAGGATCAGACATTTGCCGGCTTGTTAGGTCATGTGCGCAAACAGGTGCTGGACGCGTTTTCCCATCAGGATTATCCGTTTGAGTGGCTGACCGAGGAGCTGAACGTGCCCCGGGACATGAGCAGGCATCCGATATTTGACACGATGTTCAGTCTGCAAAATGCTTCGGACGGAATTCCGGAGATCGGCAACCTGAGGCTGTCTCTTCATGAAACCAACTTCAATATCGCTAAATTCGATCTGACAATGCAGGCCCGGGAAACAGCGGAAGGCATTGCGCTCGATTTGGATTATTGCACGAAGCTGTTTAAGCGCTCAACTGCGGATCGCATGCTTGCGCACTATGTCCGTCTGCTGGAGAGTGCGGCAGCTCAGCCGGATGCGAAAATCAGCGAATATGATCTGCTTTCTGAACGGGAGGCTTTGAACCAATTACAGCGGTTCAATCCGGAGCGCACGGCATACCCGAAAGAGCAAACGATCGTGCAGATCTTTGAAGAACAGGCCCGAAAGAACCCTGACCGGACGGCTCTTCAGTTCGAAGGGGAAACTCTGTCGTATCAGCAGCTGAATGAACGCGCCAACAGGCTTGCGCGGCATATTCTTTCGGTCGGAGGCGGCGGGAAAACCGCGGCTGTTTTATGTGAACGGTCAATGGACATGATTGTTTCCATTATGGCTGTGTTAAAAGCGGGGTCCGCCTATGTGCCGATTGATCCTGAGCATCCGGTTCAGCGGATTCAGCATTTCTTCCGCGACAGCGGGGCGAATGTGCTCCTGACTCAGCAAAGCCTCAAGCCGCTTGCGGAAAAGGCCGGTTTTCAAGGCGTCATTGTGCTTGCTGATGATGAGGCGAGCTATGAAAAGGACTCTCGCAATCCAGCATTGCCGTTTGATTCCAAAACGATTGCCAATCTCACTTATACATCAGGCACGACGGGAACGCCGAAAGGAAACATCGTCACACATGCCAACATTTTGCGGACGGTAAAAAACACGAACTATTTGACCGTTTCTGAAGAGGATACAGTGCTCGGTCTGTCAAACTACGTCTTTGACGCTTTTATGTTTGATATGTTCGGTTCGCTGTTAAACGGTGCAAAGCTTGTGATCGTCCCGAAAGATACGGTGCTGGACATGTCGCGCCTGTCCCGTGTGATCAAACGGGAGAACGTCAGCATTCTGATGATTACGACGGCTCTGTTCCACCTGCTTGTTGATATGGAGCCGTCCTGTCTGACGACGCTTCGGAAAATCATGTTCGGGGGCGAAAGAGCGTCTGTAGAACATGTCAAAAAGGCGCTGGCGGCAGTCGGAAAAGGAAGACTGCTTCATATGTACGGCCCGTCGGAAAGCACGGTGTTTGCGACATACCATCCGGTGGATGTCATTGAAGAGGATACGCTCTCCGTTCCGATCGGTAAACCGGTCAGCAATACGGAAGTCTTTATTATGAACTCAGCCGGACGCATTCAGCCGGCGGGTATTGCGGGAGAGCTGTGCGTCAGCGGGGAAGGTCTCGTAGAAGGCTACTACAACCGTCCTGAACTGACGGAAGAAAAATTTGTAAAGCATCCGTTTAAGGAAGGTGAACGGATGTATAAAACGGGCGACTTGGCCAGATGGCTTCCGAATGGCGATATCGAGTTTATCGGACGTATCGACCATCAGGTGAAAATCCGCGGTCAGCGGATTGAGCTTGGCGAAATTGAGCATCAGCTTCAAAGCCATGACCAGATTCAGGAATGCATTGTGCTCGCTGTGGATCAAGGCGCGGGTGACAAACTTCTTTGCGCGTATTTTGTCGGCCTCAGGGAAATCTCTTCCCGGGAGCTGAGGGAGCATACGGCGAAGGATCTTCCGGCTTATATGATTCCGTCCGTCTTTATTCAATTGGATGAACTGCCTCTTACAGGGAACGGAAAAATCGACAGACGGGCGCTGCCGATGCCGGATGTGACCGCAGCGAATGCCGTGTCATATACGGCGCCGCGCAATGAAACAGAACAAAAACTGGCGGATATTTGGGCTGAGGTGCTGCAAATGGAACGGGTCGGCGTCCATGATCAGTTCTTTGAGATCGGGGGCCACTCGTTAGCGGGGATGAAACTGCTGGCCCTTATCCAGAAGACATTCGGCGTGCAGCTTACCTTAAAGGATCTGTTCACTTCTCCGACGGCTGCGGGGCTGGCGCAGCTGATTGAAGGGGCTGAACGGAAGGCGGCTGAGAGCATCGCACCGGCGGCCGAGCGGGAAACGTATCCGGTTTCTTCACCGCAGAAGCGGATGTTCGTGCTTCAGCAGCTGGAAGGCGCTGAAACAAGCTATAACATGCCGTCTGTGCTCCGCTTAAAAGGAAAGCTTGATGCAGAAAAGCTGAAATCCGTTATGAAACAGCTGACAGAACGCCATGAAGCCTTCAGAACGACATTTGACATAAAGGATGGAGAAACGGTTCAGCGTATATGGGCGGAAGCTGATATCGACATGGAATATTATGAAGCCTCTGAAGAAGATGCTGAACAGATTATTCAGAGCTTTATCCGGCCGTTCCGTCTGGATCAGCTTCCTCTCGTCAGAACGGGACTGGTCAAGCTGGCTGAACATGACCACCTGCTGCTGTTTGATATGCACCATATCATTTCGGACGGCGCTTCAGTCGGCGTGCTGATAGATGAACTGTCCCGCTTGTATGGCGGCGAAACGCTTGAGCCGCTGCGGATTCATTATAAAGACTATGCGGTATGGCAGCAGAAATTTATTCAATCAGAGCAGTACCGCAAGCAGGAGGAGCATTGGCTTCGGGAGCTTGACGGCGAGCTTCCGGTATTGACGCTGCCGGCTGATTACAGCCGTCCGGCCGTGCAAACCTTTGAAGGAGACAAGCTGGTCTTTTCTCTGACTGAGGAACAGACGTCGGCTCTTCGCAGTCTTGCGAAACAAACGGATTCTACCATGTACATGGTGCTGCTGGCGTCATACAGCGCCTTTCTCTCAAAACTGAGCGGACAGCATGACATCATTGTCGGCTCGCCGGTTGCGGGACGATCACATGCGGATCTCGCAAACGTCATCGGTGTTTTTGTGAATACACTCGCGCTTCGTACGTATCCGGAAGCGGACAAAACGTTCACGGACTATCTTAAAGAAGTAAAACAAACCGCTTTACATGCATTTGACGCGCAGGATTATCCGCTTGAAGACCTTCTGCAAAAGGTTGAGGTGCAGCGTGATACGAGCCGAAATCCGCTGTTTGATGCGGTATTCTCAATGCAAAATGCAAATGCTGAAGATCTGGTCATGGAAGGAATCGAGCTGAAGCACCATCCGTTTGACAGAAAAACAGCCAAGTTTGACCTGACAATGACGGCTGAGGACACAGACGAAGGCTTAACGTTTGTGCTTGAATATAACACCGCGCTGTTTAAACCGGAAACGGCAGAGACGTGGAAGCATTATTGGCTTCATCTGTTAAAAGCCGCAACGGAAAATCCGGCTGCGAAGCTTTCTGAGCTTTCATTGGTGAATGAAACAGAAAAACAAGCCCTCCTTGACGCATGGAAAGGAAAAACAATTTCTGTGCCGCGGGCCAAAACGGTTCATCGTCTCTTTGAAGAAACGGCCGCCCGCCATGCGAACCGGCCGGCCGCGGCATACAACGGCGCGAAATGGACGTACGGCGAGCTGAACGCAAGGGCGAACCGGATCGCGCGCATTCTTATGGATTGCGGCGTCACGGCTGACGAACGTGTCGGCATTTTGACGAAACCGTCCTTGGAAATGGCCGCGGGCGTACTCGGCGTCTTAAAAGCGGGCGCGGCATTTGTGCCGATTGATCCCGACTACCCGGAAGAGCGCATCAGCTACATTCTGCAGGACAGCGGGGCCAAGCTGCTTCTCACACAGGAAGCGCTCGACGTGCCGGAAAGCTACACAGGAGATACGATCCTGCTTGACGGCAGCCGCTCCATTCTGAGCCTGCCGCTTGATGAAAACGATGAAGCGAACCCGCAGACGGAAACAACGGCGGATCATCTCGCTTATATGATTTACACGTCAGGAACGACCGGACAGCCGAAGGGTGTCATGGTCGAACACCATGCGCTGGTGAACCTGTGCTTCTGGCACCACGACGCATTCGCCATGACGGCGGATGATAAAAGCGCCAAATACGCGGGCTTCGGTTTTGACGCCTCCATCTGGGAGTTGTTCCCGACATGGACTATCGGCGCGGAGCTTCACGTCATTGACGAGGCGATCCGGCTGGATATCACCCGCTTAAATCACTATTTCGAGGAGAACGGCGTGACCATCACCTTCCTGCCGACGCAGCTGGCCGAACAATTTATGGAGGTGGAAAATACCTCTCTCCGCATGCTTCTCGTCGGCGGCGACAAGCTGAAGCGGGCGGTGAAACAGCCGTACACGATCGTCAACAACTACGGCCCGACGGAAAACACCGTCGTCGCGACAAGCGGCGTCATTAATCCTGAGGAAGGATCGCTTTCAATCGGACGGGCGATTGCCAATACGAGAGCTTATATTCTCGGCGACGGAGATCAGGTGCAGCCGGAAGGCATTGCCGGTGAATTGTGCGTGGCCGGCCGCGGTCTGGCACGCGGATACCTGAACCGTGAAGAAGAAACGGCGAAGCGGTTTACCGCAGATCCGTTCGTGCCCGGCGAGCGCATGTACCGGACCGGCGACCTCGTCAAATGGAACGCGCAGTGCGGCATCGAATACATCGGCCGTATCGACCAGCAGGTCAAAGTGCGGGGCTACCGGATCGAGCTTTCAGAAATCGAAGTCCGTCTCGCTCAGCTTGCGGACGTTCATGACGCAGCGGTGACGGCTGTGGAAGACAAAGCGGGCAATACCGCGCTTTGCGCCTATGTCGCGCCTCAACAGGACGATATTGAAGTGCTCAAAGCCGCGCTGAAAGACACGCTGCCTGACTACATGGTGCCGGCGTTCTGGGTGGAGATGGACGAGCTTCCGGTCACCGCAAACGGAAAGATTGACAAAAAAGCCCTGCCGGAACCGGACATTGAAGCGGGAAGCGCCGCGTATAAAGCGCCGGAAACGGAGATGGAGACGCTGCTTTCTGACATTTGGCAGGAAGTGCTCGGTCTTGATCAGATCGGCGTAAGCGATAATTTCTTCACGCTCGGCGGCGACTCGATCAAAGGCATCCAAATGGCGAGCCGCCTGAACCAGCACGGCTACAAGCTGGAGATGAAAGATCTCTTCCAGCATCCGACCATCGAAGAGCTTGTCTCTTACGTGGAGCGGACGGAAGGCAAGCAGGCCGATCAGGGACCTGTCGAAGGCGAAGCGGACTTAACGCCGATCCAGCGCTGGTTCTTTGAGAAAAACTTTACGGACAAACACCACTGGAACCAATCCGTCATGCTTCACGCGAAAGACGGCTTTGATCCGGAGATAACAGAAAAAACATTACATGTCCTGACGGTGCACCATGATGCGCTCCGGATGATTTATCGTGAACAAAAACCGTATTACAGAGGGCTTGAGGATGCGTCTGTTGAACTGAACGTCTTTGAGCTGAACGGACCTGCTGAAGACCATGAGGACCGTATCGAACGAGAAGCAGACCGTCTTCAAAGCAGTATTTCACTGGAAACAGGACATCTGCTGAAGGCCGGGCTCTTCCGGGCTGAAGATGGAGACCACCTTCTTCTCGCAATCCATCACTTAGTCGTGGATGGTGTATCTTGGCGGATTTTACTGGAGGACTTCACGTCCGTTTATACGCAGCTGAAGCAAGGCAATGAACCGGCGCTGCCTCCGAAAACACATTCATTCGCCGAATTTGCTGAGAGAATCAAAGAATACGCAAATACGAAGGCGTTTCTGAAAGAAGCGGATTACTGGAGAGAGCTTGAGGAAAAAGAGGTATGCACTCAGCTTCCGAAAGACAGGCAGTCTGGTGATCAGCGCATGAGACATACGAGAACGGTCAGCTTCTCTCTGACGCCTGAACAAACTGAACAGCTGACGACAAACGTACATGAAGCCTACCATACGGAAATGAACGACATCCTGCTCACGGCGCTCGGACTGGCGCTGAAAGAGTGGACGGGTGAAGACACGATCGGCGTTCATTTGGAAGGCCACGGGCGCGAAGACATTCTTGACGGCCTGAATATCACCCGGACGGTCGGATGGTTTACGAGCATGTATCCGATGATCCTTGAGATGAAGCACGCCGACGATCTTTCATATCAGCTGAAACAAATGAAAGAAGACATCAGACACATCCCGAACAAAGGAGTCGGCTACGGCATTCTGCGTTATGTAACGGCGCCTGAGCATAAAGAGGGTCTTTCATTTGAGATTGATCCGGATATCAGCTTTAACTACTTAGGCCAGTTTAATGAGATGTCGGATTCCGGCTTATTTACAAGATCCGGGATGCCGTCAGGACAATCGCTGAGCCCTGACACAGAGAAGCCGAATGCGCTTGATATTGTCGGATTTATAGAAAATGGGCAGATGACGATGACGTTTGCCTATCATTCTCTCGAATTTCATGAAAAAACCATTCAATCGTTCAGTGACAGCTTTAAAGGGCACCTCTTGAAAATCATAGATCACTGCCTGGCCCAAGACGGACCTGAGCTTACGCCTAGCGATCTTGGCGATGATGATCTGACGCTTGATGAACTTGATAAATTAATGGAAATTCTCTAACAGAAAAGACAGAGGTGACATATGAGCAAAAAATCGATTCAAAAGGTGTATGCACTCACACCGATGCAGGAGGGAATGCTGTATCATGCGCTGCTTGATCCGCATTCTTCCTCCTACTTCACACAATTAGAGCTTAGGATTCACGGAAGCTTTCAGCTTGAGCTTTTTGAAAAAAGCGTCAATGAGCTGATCCGGACATATGACATCCTGCGTACGGTATTCGTGCACCAGCAGCTTCAAAAACCGCGCCAAGTCGTATTAGCAGAGCGGAAGACGAAGGTGCACTATGAAGATATCAGTCAATTAGATGAAGCGCGCCAAACCGAATATATTGAACGCTATAAACGCGATGTGCAGCAGCAGGGCTTTCATCTGGCGAAGGATATTCTCTTTAAAGCGGCGGTGTTCAGGCTCAGTGAGAAGGAGCTGTATCTCGTCTGGAGCAATCATCATATCGTCATGGACGGCTGGAGTATGGGCGTTTTGATGAAAAGCCTGTTTCAAAACTATGAAGCGCTTCGTGCCGGCCGGCACGCCGGGGGAAACCAGGGCAAACCTTACTCTGACTATATCAAATGGCTCGGAGGCCGGGATTATGAGGAGGCGGAACAATATTGGAGCAGCCGCCTGGCGGATTTCGAACAGCCGAGCCTGCTCCCGGGCCGTCTGGCATCAGAAAAGAAAGACTACCAAAATGAAGAATATTCTTTTGTCTGGGATGAAGAGCTGGTCGCGCAGATTCAGCAGACCGCCAACCGGCATCAAGTCACGGGGCCTAACCTGTTTCAGGCCGTTTGGGGTGCGGTGCTCAGCAAATACAACTATACAGACGATGTGGTGTTCGGCACCGTCGTATCAGGCCGTCCTTCAGAAATCAACGGCATTGAAACGATGGCGGGGCTGTTCATCAATACGATTCCCGTCAGAATCAAGATTGACAAAGATGCAGCCTTTTCTGACGTGATGGCGGCAGTTCAGAAAAACGCCGTGGAAGCCGAGCGCTATGATTATGTGCCGCTCTATGACATTCAAAAGCGCTCCGCTCTGGACGGCAGCCTCTTGAATCATTTGGTCGCGTTTGAAAACTATCCGCTGGACAAAGAGCTGGAAAACGGGGGCATGGAGGAAAGACTCGGCTTTTCCATTAAAGTTGAACATGCTTTTGAGCAGACGAGCTTTGATTTCAATCTCATCGTGTATCCGGGAAAAACGTGGACTGTCAAAATCAAATACAACGGAGCGGCTTTCGCTCATGATGCCATCGAACGAACGGCGCATCATCTGACCCGCATGATGAAAGCGGCGGTAGGAACGCCTGATGCGCCCGTGCGGGAACTCGGCCTTGTTTCAGGCGAAGAAGAGCGGCAGATTGTTGAGATATTCAATGATACGAAAACGGCGCTTCCGGAAGAGGAGGCCGTTCACCGTTTGTTTGAAGCACAGGCAAACCGGACGCCTGCAAGCATCGCGATAAAAGAAGCGGGACGCGAATGGACCTACCGTGAAGTGAACGAAGCGGCCAACCGCCTGGCGAGACACCTTGTGAAGAGCGGGCTGGAAAAAGGCCGGACCGCCGCTATTATGAACGACCGGTCTGCGGAAACCGTTATCGGCATGCTTGCCGTCCTAAAAGCAGGCGGCGCCTATGTGCCGATTGATCCGGCTTTTCCGGAGGACCGTCTCCGCTTTATGGCGGCAGACAGCTCGATTCGGCTTGTGCTGACAGTTCAGGACTATCAAAAACAAGCGGGCACATTGCAAGTCCCGATTGTCATGCTGGATGAACGCGAGGATGAAACGGTAAGCGGAACAGACTTGAATCTTCCGGCGGGCGGCAACGACTTGGCGTATATCATGTATACATCCGGGTCGACCGGAAAACCGAAAGGCGTCATGATTGAACACAGAAATATCATCAGGCTCGTCAAACATTCGAATTACGTGCCGGTTCATGAAGAAGACCGGATGGCGCAAACGGGAGCCGTCAGCTTTGATGCCGGAACCTTCGAAGTCTTCGGCGCATTGCTGAACGGAGCGGCATTACACCCGGTGAAAAAAGAGACGCTGCTTGACGCCGGGCAATTCGCCCAATTTCTGAAAGAGCAGCGGATCACGACCATGTGGCTGACGTCTCCGCTGTTTAATCAGCTTGCCCAAAAGGATGCCGGCATGTTTAACACGCTCCGGCACCTCATCATCGGCGGTGACGCGCTTGTGCCGCATATCGTCAGCAAAGTGAGGAAGGCATCACCGGAGCTGTCGCTTTGGAACGGCTACGGGCCGACGGAGAATACGACGTTTTCGACGAGTTTTCTCATTGATCAGGACTACGACGGCTCGATCCCGATCGGGAAGCCGATCGGAAATTCCACTGCGTACATTATGGACGAAAACCGCAACCTCCAGCCGATCGGCGCGCCCGGTGAGCTGTGCGTCGGCGGAAGCGGAGTGGCAAGAGGCTATGTGAATCTGCCTGAACTAACGGAGAAGCAGTTTGTCCGCGATCCGTTCAGACCAGATGAAATGATATACCGGACGGGGGACTTGGCGAAATGGCTTCCGGACGGCACGATCGAGTTTCTCGGCAGAATTGACAACCAAGTAAAGGTCCGTGGTTTCAGAATCGAGCTCGGCGAAATCGAGGCGAAAATCAGCCAGGCGGAGAATGTGACGGAATCTGCGGCTGTGATCCGGAAAAATAAAGCGGATGAAAATGAAATCTGCGCTTACTTTACCGCAGACCAGGTCCTTTCGCCGGAAGACCTGCGCAAAACGCTTTCGGAATCACTTCCGGAATACATGATTCCCGCGCACTTCATCCAGATGAATCAGTTTCCGCTGACGGCGAACGGAAAAATTGATAAAAAAGCGCTGCCTGAGCCTCAGGCTGAAGCCGTTCAAAAAGAATACGAAGCGCCGAAAACGGAAGCGGAGCAGAAACTCGCGGACATTTGGGAAGGCATTCTCGGTGTAAAAGCGGGTGTGACTGACAATTTCTTCACGATTGGCGGACATTCTTTAAAAGCTATGATGATGACCGCTAAAATCCAGGAACACTTTCAAAAAGAAGTGCCGATTAAAGTGTTATTTGAAAAGCCGACCATTCAGGAGCTTGCGCATTATTTGGAGCATGAGAGCGAGGAGGAACAGCAGTTTGAACCGATCCGACAAGCGCCTTATCAGAAGCATTATCCTGTTTCCTCAGCACAGCGCAGGATGTATATCCTTAATCAGCTCGGACAGGCCAGCACGAGCTACAACGTCCCTGCTGTACTTCTGCTGGAAGGATCAGTAGACAAAAACCGTCTTGAAGAGGCCATGCAGGCATTAATCAACCGTCATGAGACACTGCGTACGTCGTTTGACATGGCAGATGGAGAAGTCGTGCAGACCATTCATAAAAATGTGTCGTTTGAGCTTGAAACCGCCGAGGGCCGGGAAGAAGATGCAGAAGAGCTGACAAAAGCCTTTATCAGGCCGTTTGCGCTCAATCGTGCGCCGCTGGTCCGTTCGAAGCTGATCCGGCTTGAAGAAGACCGGCATCTTCTGCTGATTGACATGCACCACATTATTACGGACGGAAGCTCAATGGGCATTTTCATCGGTGATCTTGCGAAGCTTTATCAAGGCACGGAGCTTGAGCTGCCAAAGATTCATTATAAGGATTTTTCAGTCTGGCAGCGTGAAAAAGCAAATCTTGATCAGCACGAAGCTTACTGGCTTGATACGTTCAAAGGCGATCTGCCGGTGCTGGATCTGCCGCTTGATTTCCCGCGTCCTGCCGAGCGCAGTTTTGAAGGGGAACGCGTCATCTTCGGGCTTGATAAACAGGTGACGGCGCAGATTAAGAAGCTGCTGGCTGATACGGATACGACGATGTACATGTTCTTGTTAGCCGCTTTTCAAGTGCTGCTGTCCAAATATTCGGGGCAGGAAGACATCATAGTCGGGTCTCCGGCGGCCGGAAGACAGCATCCTGATCTCCAAGACGTGCCGGGCATGTTTGTCAACACAGTTGCGCTTCGGTCGCATCCTGCCGGCAAAAAAACGTTCAAGCAATTTCTGGATGAAGTGAAAACGGCGAGCCTTCAAGCTTTTGAGCATCAAAGCTATCCGCTTGAAGAATTAATTGAAAAACTGCCGTTAACGAGGGACACAAGCCGGAGTCCGCTGTTCAGCGTGTTATTTAATATGCAGAACATGGAGATCCCGGCCCTGCGGCTCGGAGATTTGGAGATTTCTTCTTACTCCATGCATCATCATGTCGCTAAATTTGATCTTTCCTTAGAAGCGGCTGAGCGCGGAGAAGAGGTCGGATTGAGCTTTGATTACGCGAAAGCCTTATTTGCGGACGAAACCATCCGCCGCTGGAGCGCTCATTTTGTCAATCTGATTAAAGCCTGCGCCGAAAATCCGGATATTCAGCTGGCCGACGCAAGCCTGCTGTCCGCTCCTGAGCGGGAAGCGCTCCTTTCTGATGAAAAACGGACGGAAGCGGATCTGCCTGAGGGCACTTTTGTTTCGCTGTTTGAACGGCAAGCGCAGAAAACGCCTGATCTCACGGCGGTTGCGGGCGGAACAAGTCTGACATATCGTGAGCTTGATGAACGCTCGAACCGGTTTGCCCGACACCTTCAGGCTTGCGGAACGGGCAGTGAGGACATCGTGGCCATTATGATGGATCGTTCGGCCGACTTGATTACCGCGATTCTCGGCGTCATGAAAGCCGGAGCGGCATTTCTCCCGATTGATCCGGAGACTCCTGAAGAGAGAATCCGCTACTCTCTCGAAGACAGCGGAACGAAGCTTCTGGTCGTCAATGAGAGAAACATGACCGCGGCCGCCGTTTATAAAGGAAAAACGGTCGTAATGGAAGACGGAGAATGGCAGAACGAAAGCGCCGACCGGCTTGAAACGGAGCCCGGCGCCGACCGGCTTGCCTATATCATTTATACCTCGGGAACAACGGGCAAACCGAAAGGCGTCCAGCTGGAGCACCGCAATCTAATCAATTATGTCACATGGTTCAGCCGTGAAGCCGGTTTGACCGAAGCTGACAAATCCGTGCTGCTGTCTTCTTACGCATTTGATCTCGGCTATACGGCCATATTCCCGATTCTTCAGGCGGGCGGCGAGCTGCACATTGTGCCGAAGGAGACGTACACCGCGCCTGATCAGCTTGGTGAGTATATACAGAAAAACGGCATTACGTATATGAAACTGACGCCGTCATTGTTCCATATGATCGTCAATACAGCCCGTTTTACGTCAGAACGCCGTTTCAGCCCGCTTCGTTTAGTGGTGCTCGGCGGAGAAAAGATCATCACGTCCGATGTCCGCAAGTTTCATGACGTATACGCCCATACCGACTTTATCAATCACTACGGACCGACGGAAACGACGATCGGCGCCATTGCGGAACGGATCAATATGGAGCGCCTTGATCAATATGAGCAGCGTCCCGTCATCGGCCGCCCGATCGCAAATACCGGCGCGCTTGTATTGGACGGAGCAATGCAGCTCGTTCCTCCGGGCGCAAGCGGCGAGCTTTATATTACCGGGAAGGGGCTTGCCAGAGGATATCTTCACCGTCCGCAGCTGACGGCGGAGAAATTTCTCTCAAATCCTTTTTCACCGGACAGCCTGATGTACAAAACGGGAGATGTCGTCCGCAGGCTTCCTGACGGGACGATTGAATTTATCGGCCGTGCGGATGATCAGGTGAAAATCCGGGGCTACCGCATTGAATTAAAAGAGGTTGAAACCGTGCTGTTAAGCGTAAACGGCATTCAGGAGGCGGTCGTTCTCGCAGTCAGCGAAGGCGGGCTGCCGGAACTGTGCGCGTACTATAAAGCCGACAGCGGGCTGAAAGGCTCTGAGCTTCGCAAACGGCTTTCCGAAACACTGCCGTCTCATATGCTTCCGGCTTACTTCGTGCAGGTAGACCGCATTCCGCTCACAGCCAACGGAAAAACCGATAAAAACGCCCTCCCGAAACCGGGCGTCAGCCAAACGGCGCAAACAGCTTCAGCCTTGCCGGAAACGGAATTGGAGGAAAAGCTGTGCCGCATTTGGAAACAGACACTCGGTACGGATACGCTCGGCATCGACGATAATTTCTTCGATTACGGCGGGCACTCTTTAAAAGGCATGATGCTCCTCGCCAATATTCAGGCTGAACTGGACAAAACGGTTCCGTTAAAAGCGCTGTTCGAACAGCCGACTGTCCGCCTGCTTGCCGCATATATCGAAAAATCGGCGGTATCTGAGGGATATCGGATGATCACACCGGCAGACAGTGCAGACGCGTACCCGTTATCATCCGCCCAAAAACGGATGTACGTCCTGAACCAGCTTGACCGGGAGACAATCAGCTATAATATGCCGTCCGTTCTTCTGATGGAAGGAGAAGTCAATATTTCAAGGCTTCAGGAAGCGCTCAATCAGATGATCAATCGCCACGAATCTTTGCGGACGTCCTTTATCGATCAAAAAGGCCAGCCGATGCAGCAGATCGCAGAACAGGCTGACATTGACCTGCACATTTTTGAAGCAGCGGACGAGGAGAAAGCGGATCTTATCATTCAGGCATTCATTAAGCCGTTTGATCTGAGCGCGGCTCCGCTCATTCGGGCCGCTCTTGTCAGACTGAATGAAAAGAAACACCTGCTGCTGCTGGATATGCATCATATTATTGCCGACGGCGTGTCCAGAAGCATGCTGGTCAAAGAGCTCGCTCACCTTTACAAAGGCGGAAGTCTGCCGTCGCCGAACCTGCACTATAAAGACTTCGCCGTCTGGCAGAATGAACCCGGGCAGGCCGAACGGATGAAAGACCATGAGCGTTATTGGCTCTCCGCATTTTCCGGCGAGCTTCCTGAATTGAATCTGCCGACCGATTTTCCCCGTCCGCCGGTTCAAAGTTTTAAAGGACAATCCGTCCGTTTCAGAGCGGGACGTGAAACGGAAAAAGCGGTGCGTGAATTAATGGAATCATCGGGAGCGACTCTTCATATGGTGCTTCACGCCGCGTTCCATGTCTTTTTGAGCAAAATCACGGGGCAGCGTGATATCATTATCGGCTCGGTGACCGCCGGAAGAACGAGCGCCGAAGTTCAGGAAATGCCGGGGATGTTTGTCAATACGCTTGCGCTTCGCAATGAAACACGAAAAGAGCAGACCTTCGCCGGGCTGCTCGAACGGGTGAAACAAACCAATCTCGACGCGCTGGCGCATCAGGATTATCCGTTTGAGGATCTGATCGGAAAGCTTGACCTGCCGAGAGATATGAGCCGCAACCCGTTGTTCCAGGTGATGGTGACGACAGAAGATCCGGATAAAGAAACACTGGAACTGGAGAACCTGCGCATCACTCCGTATGAGTCAAACCAAGGCACGGCGAAATTCGATCTGACACTCGGCGGCTTTACGGATCAAGAAGGTCTCGGCCTTCAGTTTGAATATGCGACTGATCTGTTTAAAAAAGAAACCATTGAAAAGTGGAGCGCCGGGTTCCTGCGGATTCTGAAGCAAGCGGCGGAAAGCCCGGACAGAAAGCTGCCTGAGATTTCACTGATCAGCGATGCTGAAAAACAAGCCCTCCTTGACGCATGGAAAGGAAAAACACTCTCTGTGCCGCGGGACAAAACGGTTCATCGTCTCTTTGAAGAAACGGCCGCCCGCCACGCGAACCGGCCGGCCGCGGCATATAACGGCGCGAAATGGACGTACGGTGAGCTGAACGCAAGGGCGAACCGGATCGCGCGCATTCTCATGGACTGCGGCGTCACGGCTGACGAACGTGTCGGCATTTTAACGAAACCGTCCTTGGAAATGGCCGCGGGCGTACTCGGCGTCTTAAAAGCGGGCGCGGCATTTGTGCCGATTGACCCCGACTACCCACAAGAGCGGATCAGCTACATTCTGCAGGACAGCGGCGCCAAGCTGCTTCTCACACAGGAAGCGCTCGACGTGCCGGATGGCTACAAAGGAGAAACGATCCTGCTTGACGGCGGACGCTCCATTCTGAGCCTGCCGCTTGATGAAAACGATGAAGCGAACCCGCAGACGGAAACAACGGCGGATCATCTCGCTTATATGATTTACACGTCAGGAACGACCGGACAGCCGAAGGGTGTCATGGTCGAACACCATGCGCTTGTGAACCTGTGCTTCTGGCACCACGACGCATTCGCCATGACGGCGGATGATAAAAGCGCCAAATACGCGGGCTTCGGTTTTGACGCCTCCATCTGGGAGATGTTCCCGACATGGACCATCGGCGCGGAGCTTCACGTCATTGACGAGGCGATCCGGCTGGATATCACCCGCTTAAATCACTATTTCGAGGAGAACGGCGTGACCATCACCTTCCTGCCGACGCAGCTGGCCGAACAATTTATGGAGGTGGAAAATACCTCTCTCCGCATGCTTCTCGTCGGCGGCGACAAGCTGAAGCGGGCGGTGAAACAGCCGTACACGATCGTCAACAACTACGGTCCGACGGAAAACACCGTCGTCGCGACAAGCGGCGTCATCAATCCTGAGGAAGGATCGCTTTCGATCGGACGGGCGATTGCCAATACGAGAGCTTATATTCTCGGCGACGGAGATCAGGTACAGCCGGAAGGCATTGCCGGTGAATTGTGCGTGGCCGGCCGCGGTCTGGCACGCGGATACCTGAACCGTGAAGAAGAAACGGCGAAGCGGTTTACCGCAGATCCGTTCGTGCCCGGCGAGCGCATGTACCGGACCGGCGACCTCGTCAAATGGAACGCGCAGAGCGGCATCGAATACATCGGCCGTATCGACCAGCAGGTCAAAGTGCGGGGCTACCGGATCGAGCTTTCAGAAATCGAAGTCCGCCTCGCCCAGCTTGCGGACGTTCATGACGCAACGGTGACGGCTGTGGAAGACAAAGCGGGCAACACCGCGCTTTGCGCCTATGTCGCGCCTCGGCAGGACGATATTGAAGCGCTCAAAGCCGCGCTGAAAGACACGCTGCCTGACTACATGGTGCCGGCGTTCTGGGTGGAGATGGACGAGCTTCCGGTCACCGCAAACGGAAAGATTGACAAAAAAGCCCTGCCGGAACCGGACATTGAAGCGGGAAGCGCCGCTTACAAAGCGCCGGAAACGGAGATGGAGACGCTGCTTTCTGACATTTGGCACGAAGTGCTCGGTCTTGATCAGATCGGCGTAAGCGATAATTTCTTCACGCTCGGCGGCGACTCGATCAAAGGCATTCAAATGGCGAGCCGTCTGAATCAGCACGGCTACAAGCTGGAGATGAAAGATCTCTTCCAGCATCCGACCATCGAAGAGCTCGTCTCTTACGTGGAGCGGACGGAAGGCAAGCAGGCCGATCAGGGACCTGTCGAAGGCGAAGCGGACTTAACGCCGATCCAGCGCTGGTTCTTTGAGAAAAACTTTACCGACAAACACCACTGGAACCAATCCGTCATGCTTCATGCGAAAGACGGCTTTGATCCGGACCTGGTGGAAAAAACCCTGCAAGCATTGATTGAACACCATGATACGCTCCGCATGGTTTACCGTGAAGAAAGGGAAGGCGGCATCATTCAGACATACCTCCCTGTCACAGAATGCAAGGCAAGCTTTGAAATCGTTGATCTGTACGGAACTGACGAGGATATGCTGAAAAGCCAGATTCAGCGGCTTGCCGATCATCTTCAGGGAAGTTTTGATCTGGAGAACGGCCCGCTGTTAAAAGCGGAGCAATACCGGACAGAACAAGGCGATCATCTGTTAATCGCGGTTCACCATCTCGTCGTGGACGGGGTTTCATGGAGAATTCTGCTTGAGGATTTCGCTTCAGGTTATAAACAGGCGCAGCAGCAAAACAGCATCGTCCTCCCGCAAAAAACCCACTCCTTTAAAGATTGGGCGGAGGCGCTGAACACGTTTGCGCAATCAGAAGAGCTGAAAAAGCAGGCGGCTTATTGGGCGCAGGCAGATGCGGAAGAACTCCGGCCGCTGCCGAAAGACCATGAGCCGACAAAACGGCTCGTCAAACATACGGCGGCCGTGAAATGTGAATTAACTGAGGAAGAAACGGCACAGCTGCTGACAGATGTTCATCATCCGTACGGAACGGAAATCAACGACATTCTGCTCAGCGCGCTCGGCTTAACGATCGGTGAATGGACGGAAAACGGCAAAGTCGGCATCAACTTAGAAGGACACGGCCGGGAAGAAATCATACCGAACGTCAATATTTCACGGACGGTCGGCTGGTTTACGGCCCAATATCCGTTGATTCTGCAGATCAGCAAGGAAGACGGCGTCTCTTCCGTCATTAAAACGGTAAAAGAGACAGTGCGGCGCGTTCCTGATAAAGGTGTAGGATACGGGATTCTCCGGTATCTGTCATCCGATGAAACAGAAAAAGGCGTCACGCCTGAAATCAGTTTTAACTACTTGGGGCAGTTTGACAATGAAGTGAAAACGGAATGGTTTGAGCCGTCTCCATATGATATGGGACGTCAAGTCAGCGAAGAGTCAGAGGCGTTATACGCACTGAGCTTCAGCGGGATGGTTACAGGCGGCCGCTTCGTCATTTCCTGCTCATACAATCAGGAAGAATATGAAAGAAGCACCGTCGAAACACAGATGCAGCGGTTTAAAGACAATCTTTTAATGATCATCCGCCATTGCACGGCCAAAGAGGAGAAAGAATTTACGCCGAGCGATTTCAGCGCGCAGGATCTTGAGATGGATGAAATGGGAGACATCTTTGACATGCTTGAGGAGAATTTAACGTGACAAAAACAGTTAACAGAAGGGGGGAGCGGAGCAGATGAGCCAGTTCAAAAAAGATCAAGTTCAGGACATGTATTATTTGTCGCCGATGCAGGAGGGAATGCTGTTTCATACTCTCCTGAATCCCGGCCAAAGCTTTTACATCGAACAAATGACAATGAAAGTAAAAGGCAGCTTGAATATTAAATGCCTTGAAGAAAGCATGAATGTGATCATGGACCGGTACGATGTATTTCGTACCGTGTTCGTTCACGAAAAAGTAAAAAGGCCGGTCCAAGTCGTATTGAAAAAACGGCAGTTTCAGATAGAAGAAATCGATCTGACACACTTAACGGGCAGCGAGCAAGCATCCAAAATTAATGAATACAAAGAACAGGATAAGATCAAGGGCTTTGATTTGACGCGGGATATTCCGATGCGGGCAGCCATTTTCAAAAAATCGGAAGAAAGCTTTGAATGGGTGTGGAGCTACCACCACATCATTTTGGACGGCTGGTGCTTCGGCATCGTCGTGCAGGATCTGTTTAAGGTATACAATGCCCTGCGCGAACAAAAGCCGTACAGCCTGCCGCCGGTCAAACCGTATAAAGACTATATCAAGTGGCTTGAAAAGCAGGATAAACAAGCATCACTGCATTACTGGCGCGGGTACTTAGAAGATTTTGAAGGACAAACGACATTTGCGGAGCAAAGAAAGAAACAAAAGGACGGCTACGAGCCGAAAGAGCTGCTCTTCTCACTGCCGGAGGCGGAAACAAAAGCATTTACCGAAGTTGCAAAATCGCAGCATACTACTTTGAGTACGGCGCTGCAGGCGGTTTGGAGTGTATTAATCAGCCGCTACCAGCAGTCCGGCGATTTGATCTTCGGCACAGTCGTTTCCGGGCGTCCCGCAGAAATCAAAGGCGTTGAACATATGGTCGGGCTGTTTATCAATGCTGTTCCGAGGCGGGTGAAGCTGTCTGAGGATACCACATTTAACGGCTTGCTCAAGCAGCTGCAGGAGCAATCGCTGGAGTCTGAGCCTCATCAATATGTGCCGCTCTATGACATCCAAAGCCAGGCCGATCAGCCAAAGCTGATTGACCACATCATTGTGTTTGAAAATTATCCGCTTCAGGATGCAAAAAATGAAGAAAACAGTGAAAACGGCTTTGATATGGAGGACGTCCATGTTTTTGAGAAATCGAATTATGATCTCAACCTGATGGCTTCTCCAGGTGATGAGATGCTGATTAAGCTTGCCTATAACGGGAATGTGTTTGATGAGGCGTTTATCCTGCGCTTAAAATCTCAGCTTCTTACAGCGATTCAGCAGCTCATCCAGAAGCCGGATCAGCCTGTCAATACGATCAGACTTGTTGATGAAAAGGAAAGAGAGCTTCTGCTTACCGGCTTAAACCCGCCGGCTGAGACTCATCAGGCGAAGCCTCTGACGGATTGGTTCAAGGAAGCGGTGAATGTAAATCCTGATGCACCGGCGCTTACGTATTCCGGCCAGACTCTTTCCTATCGCGAATTAGATGAGGAAGCGAACCGTCTTGCGCGCCGTTTGCAAAAGCAAGGTGCGGGTAAAGACACCGTTGTCGCGTTGTACACGAAGCGCTCGCTTGAACTGGTGATCGGCATTCTCGGCGTATTAAAAGCAGGAGCGGCTTATCTGCCGGTTGATCCGAAGCTGCCGGAGGACCGAATCTCGTACATGCTGACTGACAGTGCGGCAGCCTGTCTGCTGACACATCAGGAGATGAAAGAAAAAGCGGCTCAGCTGCCGTATACAGGAACAACACTCATCATCGATGATCAAGCACGGTTTGAGGAACAGGCAAGCGATCCTGCAGCCGCAATTGATCCCGATGATCCGGCGTATATTATGTATACGTCCGGCACAACCGGAAAGCCGAAGGGCAATATCACCACTCATGCCAATATACAAGGATTGGTCAAGCATGTAGACTATATGGCATTTTCTGAACAAGATACGTTCTTATCTGTTTCGAATTACGCCTTTGACGCATTTACCTTTGATTTCTACGCATCAATCCTGAATGCGGCACGGCTCATTATCGCAGATGAACATACACTGCTTGATACAGAACGGCTCACTGATCTGATCCGGCAGGAGAATGTCAATGTCATGTTTGCGACAACCGCACTTTTTAATCTTCTCACCGATGCGGGAGAGGAGTGGCTGAAGGGGCTCCGCTGTGTGTTATTCGGGGGTGAGCGCGCGTCTGTGCCTCACGTCAGAAAGGCGCTTGAGATCATGGGGCCTGGCAAGCTGATTAATTGCTACGGGCCGACTGAGGGAACGGTGTTTGCGACAGCTCACGTCGTGCATGATATACCGGATTCCATTTCCTCATTGCCGATCGGAAAGCCGATCAGCAATGCAAGTATTTATATTCTTAACAGGCAAAACCAGCTTCAGCCGTTCGGAGCTGTCGGTGAACTGTGCATCAGCGGAATGGGTGTATCAAAAGGGTATCTGAACCGTCACGACCTGACGAAGCAAACGTTTATCCCAAATCCGTTCAAGCCGGGAGAAACGCTTTACCGAACAGGGGATTTAGCACGATGGCTGCCGGATGGAACGATTGAATACGCCGGGCGTATTGACGACCAGGTCAAAATACGCGGACACCGGATTGAACTTGAAGAAATCGAAAAGCAGCTGCAGGAATACCCGGGTGTGAAAGATGCGGTCGTTGTTGCAGACCGCCATGAGTCCGGAGATGCATCAATCAACGCCTATCTCGTGAACCGGACGCCGCTTTCAGCTGAAGACGTAAAGAGGCACTTGAAAAAACAGCTTCCTGCTTACATGGTGCCGCAAACCTTTACTTTCTTAGAGGAGCTTCCTTTAACGACAAACGGGAAGGTCAATAAACGGCAGCTGCCGAAACCGGATCAGGCTCAGGCGGCGAAAGAATGGATCGGGCCTCGAAACGCGACGGAAGAAACAATTGCACACATCTGGTCCGAGATTCTCGGCAGACAGCAGATCGGGATTCATGATGATTTCTTCGCGCTCGGAGGCCATTCCTTAAAAGCGATGACGGCAGCGTCGCGCATTAAAAAAGAGCTCGGTACGGACATCCCGGTGCAGCTGTTATTCGAAGCGACGACAATCGCAGACATTGCCGGTTATCTGCTTCACGGTGAAGAAAAAGGAATGAAAGATCTCACCATCATGAATAAAAATCAGTCTGACACACTGTTTGCGTTCCCGCCGGTTCTCGGTTACGGGCTGATGTACCAGCCGCTGGCAAAACAGCTGTCCGGCTATAGAATCTGTGCGTTTGATTTTATCGAGGAAGACAACCGCGTCGAACGCTACACAGAGCTGATCAATCAGCTCCAGCCGGAAGGACCGGTCAAGCTGTTCGGATACTCGGCAGGCTGCACGCTCGCCTTTGAAACAGCCAAACGGCTTGAATCCGAAGGACGTAAAGTGGAGCGGCTGATCATGGTTGATTCCTATAAAAAACAAGGCGTCAGCGACTTGGAAGGCCGCACCGTAGAAAGCGATGTCCAGGCGCTGATGAAGGTAAACCGGGATAACGAAGCGCTGAATGACGAAGCCGTCAAGGAAGGTCTCGCCAAAAAAACAAACGCGTTTTATTCTTATTTCGTGCATACCGTCAGCACCGGCACGGTCAATGCGGATATAGATCTATTAACGTCAGAACCGGACTTTGCGATGCCGCCGTGGCTCGCTTCGTGGGAGGAAGCCACGACAGGTGAATACCGTGTGAAAAAAGGCTGCGGCACTCACGCAGAAATGCTTCAGGGAGAATGTCTCGAAAGGAATGCGGCATATTTGCTCGAATTCCTAAGGAAGGAACATCCGAAGCTGACAGCTTCACGATAGAAAAGGAGGAAGCCCGCTAATGGTCCAGCTCTTTAAATCGTTCGATACCACAGAAAAAACGCAGCTCATCTGTTTTCCGTTCGCAGGAGGCTATTCCGCATCATTCCGCCCGCTCCACACCTATCTTCAAGGTGAGTGTGAGATGCTCGCCGCGGAACCGCCGGGACACGGAACAAATCAAATGTCCGCCGTTGAAGATTTTGAACAGCTTGTCAGCTTGTACAAGCAGGAGTTGAATCTCCATCCTGACCGCCCGTTTGTCCTGTTCGGCCACAGTATGGGAGGCATGGTCGCTTTCAGGCTGGCTCAAAAGCTGGAGCGGGAGGGGATTTACCCGCAGGCCGTGATCATCTCAGCCATTCAGCCGCCGCATATTGAAAGGAAAAAAGTGTCTCATCTTGATGATGAAAAATTTCTCGCCCATATTATCGAGCTGGGCGGAATGCCGCAGGAGTTAGTGGAGAATAAGGAGGTCATGTCATTTTTCCTGCCTTCTTTCAGATCCGACTACCGCGCGCTTGAAAGCTTCCGTCCGTCTGATTCTCACATGATTCAATCACCCGTCCATATTTTTAACGGGCGGAAAGATAAAAAATGTATCAAAGATGCGGACGGATGGAAAAAATGGGCCGACAATCCCGTATTTCATGAGTTTTCGGACGGCCACATGTTCATATTAAGTGAAACTGAAAAAGTGGCGGAACGAATATATGAGATTATTAACAGGAGCACTGCAGGCCAATTGTTATAGGAGATGACAGACAGCATTCGCTGTCTGTTTTTTGTAACAAAATCTGCCCGTGAGTTTTCTCATTTATCAAAAATTTTATGTTATGATTTGATGGAATATAATTTTGAAGGGATTGTCGTACATGAATGATGCAGCAAAAGAGCTGAACAGAACATTATCTGAAGAAAACCCGCACGTGCTTCATATGCTTTCTGATTTGGGCAGAGAGTTGTTTTATCCGAAAGGGGTGCTGACACAATCGGCGGAAGCGAAAGCCAAGGCCGGAAAGTATAATGCCACGATCGGGATTGCCACCTCACAAGGCGAGTCTATGCACTTTTCCCATATTCAAGAGACACTGTCCGCCTATAACCCCGATGATATCTACGATTATGCTCCGCCGCAGGGAAAAGAGCCGCTCAGACAGGAATGGCTGAAAAAAATGCGTCTCGAAAATCCTTCATTAGCCGGCAAAGACATCAGCACGCCGATCGTGACAAACGCTTTAACACACGGGCTGAGCATTGCCGCCGACTTGTTCGTCAATGAAGGGGATGCGCTGCTTCTGCCTGATAAATATTGGGGAAATTACAATTTCATTTTCGGTGTCCGGCGCAAGGCATCCATTGAGACGTACCCGCTTTTTCATCAGGATGGGCGTTTTAATGCGGCGGGGCTGTCCGAGCTGCTGAAAAAGCAGGAAGAAAAGGCGATTGTCGTGCTGAATTTCCCGAATAATCCGACAGGCTATACGCCGGGAGAAGAGGAAGCGGCAGAAATCGTCAGCGTGATCCTGGAGGCGGCGGAGGCCGGCAAAGAGATTGTCGTGCTCGTAGATGATGCGTATTACAATCTGTTTTACGATGAAACAGCCATTCAGGAATCCATCTTCAGCAAACTCGCCCAAGTGCACGACCGGGTGCTTTGCGTGAAAATAGACGGCGCGACGAAGGAAAATTACGCGTGGGGCTTCCGCGTCGGTTTTATTACGTACAGCACAAAAAGCGAAAAAGCGTTGCGCGTGCTCGAGGAAAAAACAAAAGGGATTATCAGGGGAACGATTTCAAGCGCCCCGCATCCGTCCCAAACGTTTATGCTGCGGGCGATGCAGTCACCGGAATACGAGAAAGAAAAATCGCTGAAATATAACATTATGAAAAAACGGGCTGACAAAGTGAAAGCCGTTCTTGCAGAAAACAAGCACTATGAAGACGTATGGACGCCTTATCCGTTTAACTCGGGTTATTTCATGTGTGTCCGGCTGAAAGACATAAACGCCGGCGAATTGAGAGTGTCGTTGCTTGAAAAGAGAGGAATCGGGACGATATCCATTAATGAAACCGATTTGCGAATCGCATTTTCATGTGTTGAAGAAGAACACATCGCGGATCTGTTCGAAGAAATTTATCAAGAAGCAAAGCAGCTGCAGAAACAGGCGGAAATATCAGGCTGACAAAAAAGGAGGGGGACACCCTCCTTTTTCTATGCTTACAGCAGCTCTTCATACGTTTTCATCTCAATCCCGTCACAAAAATCGGGATGCGCCGCACAAACGGCCAGCTTATATTCCTCGTCCGCATCATATGTGCGGATGAAACAAGGTTCATGTCCGTCCGGGAGCTCAATGGACACATGGCCGTCGTCTTTGAGACGGACGCTGAATGAATCAAGCGGCAGGGAAAGCCCTTTTCCGGCCTGCTTGATAAAGCTTTCTTTCATCGACCACAGGTGGTAAAAATAATCGGTCTGCTGATCGGGGTGTTTCGCTTGCAGATCACTGTATTCCGTCGGCGAAAAAAAACGTTTGGCGATATCAATCGTGCCGGGCTTCATTTTTTCAATATCAATGCCGATCGGTTTTGAATCAACGGCACACACGATCCAGCGCCCGGAGTGGGAAATATTAAAGTGCATGTCCGGAAGCGCGGGGATGTACGGCTTTCCGTATTCCTGGACGCTGAATGAAATCGCGGCCGGATCAAGTCCGTAAGCCTTCGCCGCAGCGGTGCGGATCAGCATGTCGCCGATCAAGGTGCGGTGAGCATCCTCCTTATGGTAAAAGCGCCGGCATTTTTCCCGCTTTTCGGCGGACACGGCTGCCATCATCCGATCCTCTTCCCCTGCAGAAAGCGGGCGGTCCATATATACTCCGTAAATCTTCATGTCCAGATCCTCCGTCTGAAAATATTGTCAAAACCATCCTATCATATCAAACGAAAGCTGTCCGAAAATAAAAAAACAAAACCGTTTCGGCTTTGTTTTTAATGCACGGACGTTGCCCGCCCGGAGATCGCGTATGTTAACAGTTTAGAGGACTGCGGCAAAGAAAAACGCAGAATCAGCCCCGTCAAAACAGCCGTAATAATGGTTCCGGCGCCGATCGGTCCGCCCATCACCCAGGCTGCGGCAAGAATCGTCAGCTCAATGCCGTTCCGCACCCATTGCACGTTCCAGCCCGTTTTTTCAGATATCAGCATCATCAGAGAGTCCCGGGGGCCCGCGCCGAGCCCAGCCGATACGTAAATACCGACGCCGCAGCCGATCAGCAGCAATCCGATAGAAAAAAACACGGCCGCTAAGGAAAAAGCGTGCACCTCAGGAAGCAGAAACGAGAAGAAATCAATAAACATTCCCATCAGCACCATGTTTAAGATAGCGCCGATTTTCGGGAGCGTCCTCGTGAACAGGCAGGTTAAAGCCACGATGACCGCGCCGACCAAGATGGACCATTGGCCGACAGATAGCCCGAAATGCTGAAAAAGCCCATAATGAAAGGCATCCCAAGGGCTGATGCCGAGAGCTTTTCCTTTAATGGTTAACGATACCCCGAAAGACAAAATCAACAGACCGGCAAAATAAAACGTCCAGCGCATCAAGAATTCCCGCTTCAAAGAGGTCCCTTCTTTCATAAAATTTCATTAATTGTCATTGTAGCATAACCGCCAAAAAAAAGAAGAAGCGAAATCAGTGTTTCGCTTCTTCTCCGGCTCCTACAAAGGATTCAGTATACGGTTTAAAAACCGCTGCGTGCGTTCTTCTTTCGGCGCGGAAAAAATCTGGGCCGGCGGTCCTTGTTCCACAATGACGCCGCCGTCAATGAAGATGACTTCATCAGCCACTTCCTGCGCGAATTTGATTTCATGGGTGACGACGACCATCGTCCAGCCTTCGTTCGCCAAATCCTTAATCACTTTGAGCACCTCGCCGACCAGCTCCGGATCAAGTGCTGACGTCGGTTCGTCAAACAGCATCAGCTCGGGCTGAATCGCAAGCGCGCGGGCGATGCCGACCCGCTGCTGCTGACCGCCGGAAAGCTGGAACGGATATAAATCCATTTTGTCTTTCAGTCCGACTTTTTCCAGAAGCTCTATCGCTTCTTTTCTGACTTGCTCCTTGTCGCGCTTTTGCACTTGAACGGGTCCTTCCATGACGTTTTCAAGCGCCGTGCGGTGAGGAAACAGATGATACGCCTGGAAGACCATGCCTGATTTGCGGCGGAGGCGGAGAATATCAGCCTGCTTCACTTTTTTAGAGAAATCTATTGAAAAATCGGAGAATGCCAGCTCGCCGCGATTGGGAATCTCAAGCGCGTTCAGACAGCGCAGAAGCGTCGTTTTTCCTGAACCGGACGGCCCCAGAATGGCGATGACTTTCCCTTTTTCTATCTCCATATCTATCTTTTTTAAAATTTCATTCTGTCCGAATGATTTATTTAATCCTTTGACGGAAAGCATATCGAAACCTCCTTATTTGGCCACGTAACGGTCGAGACGCCGTTCGATCACGTGCTGTACGATTGACAGCAAGAAGCAGATGATCCAATAAATAAAGGCGGCTTCAATATAGATGACCAAGATTTGATCAAGGTTTTGCGCGCCGATTTCCTGCGCTTTTCTGAACAGCTCCGCGACGAGAATCTGTGACGCGAGAGATGTATCCTTGATCAGGCTGATAAATGTATTTGATAATGGCGGAATGGACACGCGAAACGCCTGCGGCAGGATCACGCGGAACAATGTCTTGCGATAGGTCATGCCGATCGTATAACCGGCTTCCCATTGCCCTTTCGGCACGGATGAAATAGATGCCCGGATGATTTCAGAAGCATAGGCGCCCACGTTTAATGAAAACGCGATGACTGCGCTTGGGAAAGGGTCCAGCGTAATATTAAATGTCGGGAACAGATAAAAAATGATGAACAATTGAACGAGAAGAGGAGTGCCGCGCACCGCTGATACGTATACGCTGAACACCCATCTCAATGGTTTCATATTTGACATTCTGGCGAGCGCCGTAATCAGCGCGATGATCATTCCGAAAATAAAGGAAAGAATGGTAAGGGGAATCGAATAATAGATTCCCCCGGAAAGAATCGGCCAGAATGACTGCTGCACCAAATCCCACGGAATGGCTGTTGCAATCACGGGTTCCGGCATGTTACTTAGAAACATCTTCGCCGAACCATTTTTTCGCTATTTTAGAAAGAGTCCCGTCCTCTTTCATTTCTTTTAACGCTTTGTTGACGTGAGTCACAAGTTCGCCGCTTCCTTTTCGGAATGCGAAATATGTCTGCTGCGGCTGGCCTGCTTCAAACGCGATTTTCACGTTTTTATTGCCGGACGTTTTTAAGTAGTTCAGTACGGCAAGCTTATCGTTATAAGTCAGATCAGCGCGGCCCTGCTGAATGAGCTGAAGGGATTGCGCCATGCCTTCGACGCCTTCAATTTTCGCGCCGGCTTCTTTCGCTAATTTATTGTAATTGCTTGTTAATGACTGAGCCGCTGTTTTTCCTTTGACATCAGCCTCTTTCGCAATCGTGCTGTCTTTTTTCGTCACGACGACTGCATTTGACGTTGTGTATTTATCAGAAAAATCATATTGGTTCTCACGGCCTGTTTTGCCGACTTGGTTGGCGACGACGTCAAACCGTTTCGCGTTTAAACCGGCAAACATGCTGTCCCATTGTGTTTCTTTAAAGTCAGCTTTCAGACCGAGGCGTTTCGCGACTTCTTGAATCACTTCAACATCATATCCGGTCAGTTTGTCAGTCTTTTTATCATGGAAGGTAAACGGTTCGTACGTTCCTTCTGTACCGACGGTCAGTACGCCTTTTTTCTTGACAGAAGCCCAAAGATCGCCGTCTTTTGACTTAGATCCGCTGTCCTGTGAGTTTCCGCAGGCTGCAAGCATTGCGATGCTGACCATCATGAACAAAGCGAATAATGCTTTTTTCATCTTCTTTATTCCCCACTTTTCTGAGTAGTTTTATTGAGAAAAAATAGCTCCCAATTGTAAAGGATAACTTTTTTTTAGTATGAGTCAAGTAATTGGTTTTCATAAGCGGGAATTCATCGTGTTCCGGATCAAAATAATTCCAAAAACTGTCTGACAGGCTTCGGCAGGTAGCTGTCTTTTCTCCAGATGACGGCCGGTGTCATGACAAACGGGTTGTCTTCGATGATAACCGTTTTGACATGCGAGCGCATATGGACGGGAATCATCGTCAAAGGCAGAATCGTGGCACCGAATCCTGATGATACGAGGCTCAAGAGCGTCGCGGAGTCATGGCATTCACAAACAACCTGGAGATCGAGACTGTACTGTTCACAAACATGGAGGACTTGGTCATACACACCTCTTCCATTGACGGTGCGCAAAAGGATCAGAGGCAAAGAGGCGATGTCACTCAGTTTAATCGTTTCTCCGCACAGTCGTTTTGAATGCTCGGACAGCACCAATACACACGGAATGTCTTCAAGCTCCTTCGATTCAATGCCGTCGTTTTTAATCAGGGTGGTGGTGACGGCGGCGTCAATCTGCCGGGTTTCCAGAAGCTCGAGCAGTGAGACGGGCTCATCTTCCCAAATGTTAAAGGTGAGATGCGGAAACCGCTCTTTCATCTGTGACACTTTCTCAAGCATGAGCGCTGCGCAGTAAATGGTTGACCCGACGGCAAGTGTCCCGGCCACCTCCTCCTTCAGCTCTTGTACCTCGATTATAGCGTCCTCAAACTTATGAAGAATCTCTTTCGCTCTTTTCAAAAAGACATTTCCTTCATATGTGAGGGTCATTTGTTTCTTTTTATTGCGGTCAAACAGAATGACGCCCAATTCTTCTTCGAGCTGTTTCAGCTGTCTGCTTAAAGGCGGCTGTGCCATATGAAGCTTTTTGGCGGCCGTCGTGATTTTCTGCTCTTGGGCAATGGTGATGAAATAACGCAATTGCCGGATATCCATGAGAACGCGCTCCTTTCTATTATACCTTTAAGGTATGATACATAGATTTAACGAATATTTTTCATATGGATATATCAGGAGTATGATGGATTTGACACCACATTTCAACCGTAAAGGAGGGGTCAATATGAAGCTCGTCATCGGAATGACCGGGGCAACGGGGGCCATATTCGGGATCAGGCTTTTAGAATATTTAAAAGCCGCGGAGATCGAAACCCATCTTGTCGTTTCTCCCTGGGCAAATGTCACCATTACACATGAAACCGATTATACGTTAAAAGATGTCGAGAAACTCGCATCCTATACGTATTCTCACAAAGACCAGGCAGCGGCGATTTCAAGCGGCTCGTTTGAAACGGACGGGATGATCATCGCTCCGTGCAGCATGAAATCACTGGCAAGCATCCGCACCGGAATGGCTGACAATCTGCTGACAAGGGCGGCTGACGTCATCCTGAAGGAGCGGAAAAAACTTGTGCTGCTGACAAGAGAAACGCCGCTCAGCCAAATTCATTTAGAAAATATGCTAGCGCTTACAAAAATGGGTTCCGTCATTCTTCCGCCGATGCCGGCATTCTATAACAAGCCGGCTGACATGGATGAATTGATAGACCATATTGTGTTCCGGACGCTTGATCAGTTCGGCATCCGTCTGCCGGAAGCGAAACGGTGGTACGGAATTGAAAAACAAAAAGGAGGAATCTGATAATGGCCTATCAGGATTTTAGGGAATTTCTCGCAGCTCTTGAAAAAGAAGGGCAGCTCTTAACCGTCAACGAAGAGGTAAAACCGGAGCCGGACCTGGGCGCCGCCGCGCGTGCAGCCAGCAATCTCGGGGATAAAACCCCTGCGCTTTTGTTTAACAATATTTACGGACATCACGATGCGCAGGTGGCTCTGAATGTCATCGGCTCGTGGCCGAATCACGCGATGATGCTCGGCATGCCGAAAGATACGCCTGTAAAAGAACAATTCTTTGAGTTTGCCAAACGGTACGATGCATTTCCGGTGCCGGTCAAACGGGAAGAAACCGCGCCGTTTCATGAAAATGAAATAACGGAAGATATCAATCTTTTTGACATCCTTCCGCTATTCAGAATCAACCAGGGGGACGGCGGCTACTATTTGGATAAAGCGTGCGTCATTTCCCGCGATCTTGAAGATCCGGACAATTTCGGCAAGCAGAATGTCGGCATTTACAGAATGCAGGTAAAGGGAAAAGACCGCCTCGGCATTCAGCCCGTGCCTCAGCATGATATTGCGATTCATCTTCGCCAAGCTGAAGAACGCGGCGTGAATCTTCCCGTTACGATCGCGCTCGGCTGTGAGCCGGTGATTACGACGGCTGCATCAACTCCGCTGTTATACGATCAATCCGAGTATGAAATGGCCGGCGCGATTCAAGGGGAGCCCTACAGAATCGTTAAATCTAAATTGTCTGATTTAGACATCCCTTGGGGCGCTGAAGTCGTTCTGGAAGGAGAGATCCTTGCGGGAGAACGGGAATACGAAGGACCTTTCGGTGAGTTCACGGGCCATTATTCAGGCGGCCGCAGCATGCCGGTCATCAAAATCAAACGGGTATATCATAGAAACAATCCGATTTTTGAACATTTATACTTAGGCATGCCGTGGACGGAGTGCGACTATATGATCGGCATTAATACGTGCGTGCCGCTTTACCAGCAGCTGAAGGAAGCCTATCCGAACGAAATCGTCGCCGTGAATGCGATGTATACGCACGGGCTGATCGCCATTATTTCCACGAAAACGCGCTACGGCGGATTTGCCAAGGCGGTCGGCATGCGCGCCCTGACGACGCCGCACGGACTCGGCTACTGCAAAATGGTCATTGTCGTGGATGAGGATGTCGATCCGTTTAACCTGCCGCAAGTCATGTGGGCGCTCTCAACGAAAATGCATCCGAAACACGATGCAGTCATCATTCCTGATCTGTCCGTCCTTCCGCTTGACCCGGGGTCTGATCCGGCAGGGATGACACACAAAATGATTCTTGACGCCACGACGCCTGTCGCGCCGGAAACAAGAGGCCATTATTCGCAGCCGCTTGATTCCCCGCTGACAACGAAAGAGTGGGAACAAAAACTGATGGACTTAATGAATCAATAAGAAAGGATGAGGTTGCAATGAAAACATGCCCGCGCTGTGAATCGCAAAAAGGAGAAACCGTCAGCCAATCGCCGGTCAAAGGCGCTTGGGAAATATACCAATGCCAAACCTGCTTTTTCACATGGAGATCCTGTGAACCGGAAAGCATCACGAATCCGGCGACATTCAACCCGGCATTTAAAATCGATCCGAAAGAAACGGAGACGGCCACACATGTTCCCGCTGTCCCGGAAAGAAAAGCGTAATGCTGACGGAGCACTTGCCGGAGGCGCTTTACACGCTTTTAGACGGAACGGAGCTTGAAAAAAAGCAGCACGACGCCTTTGTGCTCCAATCCGTGACAAAAGAAGGCCGTCCGCACGCGGCCATGATCAGCGCCGGTGAAATCGCGGCCGTGAGCAGAACAAATCTCCGGCTCGCCTTATGGAAAAACACGACGACCGTAAAAAGCTTGCTGCATTCGGGACAAGCTCTTTTCATCGCCTGGCACGGTGGAGCCGCATATTACGTCACATTGGAATGTAAGGCGCTTCCGCCGCTGAAAGAGGCGAAACACGAGCGGGAACGGTTCAGCTGCCGCGTGATCACCGTCAAGGAAGATCGGGCGAAATACGCGGATCTGACATCCGGACCGGCCATCCAGCTCCACGAACCGGAAGATGTCCTGAAGAGATGGAGAGAAACACTTGAGGAGTTAAAACAATAGACGCACAAAAAAAGCCTGCGGACGATTCCGCAGGCTTTTCTTTTATTGTACGCCTTTCATCGCCCGTTTAATGACGGGAGACAGAAGAATTAAAATAATACCGAGAATGATCGAAACAAGACCGATTGAGCCGAAGTAGGCCGCTTCAGAAATCTTATCAAACAAACCGACTACTTTTGCGTTCAGGGCTTGACCGCAGGCGTTTGTTAAAAACCACATACTCATCGTCTGCGCTGAGAAAGCTGCAGGCGCAAGTTTCGTTGTGACGGATAAACCGACCGGTGAAAGGCAAAGCTCACCAAGCACAACCAAAAGGAAGCTGAGCACAAGCCAAAGCGGGCTCACAAGCTCGCCGCTTCCGCCCATAACCGGAAGCACCATGACTAAAAATGATAATCCGGCAAGGATAATGCCGATCGCGAATTTAATCGGTGTTGAAGGCTGGCGTTTGCCGAGCTTCATCCAGATCCATGCGAACACCGGCGCGAAAATAACGATGAATAACGGGTTCAGAGACTGGAACCATGAAGACTCAAGATGCATGCCCGCAAAGGAAAGTCTCGTGCGCTGATCCGCATATAAAGCAAGAATCGTCGCGCCCTGCTCCTGAATCGCCCAGAACATTGCCGCTGCAATAAACAGCGGAACATAAGCCGCAAGCCGTGATTTTTCCGTTTTCGTCGCTTTTTTGCTTGTGAACATCACGATAAAGTAAATAACCGGAATGACAATGCCGAGGATACTGACGGTGTCAATCACACGCTGGATCGTCAGCCAGCCGGTTTGAATCAGAACGATAATAACGGCTGCTGCGATGACCACTCCGATTCCCGTGCCGATCACTGATGATTTAGAAATCGGATTCGGTACATTGGAGCCTGCTTTGCCGAGGTATTTCTTTCTCGTAAGAGCGAAAACAATCAGTCCGAGGAACATACCGGCCGCGGCGCATCCGAAGCCTAAGTGGTAGTTGTACTTCTGTCCGAGTGTTCCGACAATTAGCGGCGCAAGCAATCCGCCGAGGTTGATCCCCATGTAAAAGATGCTGAAACCTGAGTCGCGGCGCTCGTCTTCCTTCGTATATAAATCTCCGACAACGCTGGATACGTTTGGTTTAAGCAGGCCGGTTCCGATAATGATCAGAGCCATGCTGGTAAAAAACGCCGCCGTGCTGCCGGGGAAGGCAAGAGCGATGTGCCCGAACATAATTAAAATTCCGCCGTAAAATACGGTGTTTGCCGTGCCGAATACCCGGTCGGCCAGCCATCCGCCGATGACGCTCGACATGTATACGAGAGACCCGTATATGGACATGATGGCAACTGCGGTCGTTTTATCAAAGCCGAGACCGCCATGAGCGACTTCCGTGTATAAATAGTAAAGCAATATGGCTCTCATACCATAGTAGGAGAAACGCTCCCAAAATTCGGTGAAAAACAGTGTGAACAAGCCGCGGGGATGACCGAAAAAGCCTCGTTGCGGCACAGTTTCTGTTATAGATTCCTTATCAATAGATGCCACCTGAGCCAACCCTTTCTTAAAAAAGTGTATTACAAAAATCATATTCTTATATAATACTTGTGTCAATATAATTTATACTGAATTCAAAAAATTCCAGAATGAAAAGATATTAAAACGTTTAATATAGACGAATTTTCCTGATTCCAATGACTTATTTTGTTATATTATCTGACTAAACTATCTTTATAAACTTTTTTAATAAAATTTAAAGTATGTACAGGCGGAGCGGGATATGGCGGAATAAGATGACAATAAGAGAGGAAGGAGGAGATTATCACTTGCCGAATCGTATATTGGATATTACGGATTGCGGTGTGGCGGCGGACGGAAAAACCGATGTGACGGGCGCCATCAACCAATGCTTGGCCAGGGCCGTCAGCGAAGGCTGTCATACGGTGTTTTTTCCGCCCGGAACGTATAAAATCAACGGCACGCTTGGCGGGGACAGAAGCCAGCCGTTTCGGAACGCCGGGATTAACGTGCCGAGCCATCTCACCATCGTTTTAGATCCGGAATGCACGATTAAAGTGGCGCCGAACAGCTCCTGGGGCTACTCGGCTTTCTATATAGGCAGGCGTGAAAATGTCACCATCACCGGCGGCCGGATCATCGGGGAACGGGATGAACACACGTATACCAATGTCCCTTTGCGGTCGACCCATGAATGGGGGTTTGGAATCTGTATTGAAGGCAGCAGCAATGTGCTGATCGAAAATGTGAAGATTTCGGATTTTACGGGAGACGGCATAATTGTCAGCCCGCTCGGGTTAAAAACAAACAGTGATTACGAAACTTCAGAACAGGTGACCATCCGCCGCTGTGAGATCAGGCAGTCAAGGCGGAACAACATTTCAATCACCGGCTGCAATACCGTTACGGTGGAAGAATGCGTGATTGAAGACGCCGGGCAAGGGAACGGAACGGCTCCGAAGTTCGGAATCGATATTGAATCGTACGGAGAAGGCGATATTGATTATGAAGAAGCTCTTCATATTACGGTCCGCAACAACTTCTTTTCCGGAAACGCTGCAAGCTCAGTCACCAATTTTAACGGATATAATGTGTTAATTGAAGGAAATCATTCCGATAACACAATCAGCTACGGGTACGGGGCACATACCGTCATTTCGGGGAATGTCTTCTTTCGGTCAGACGGCGGCTCAAGGACCGCAGTCGCCGGACAAGGTGTGTCACAAGGACAGGACAGCAGCAATGCCGTCATTTCCAACAATCTGATTACCGGGTTTTCCACCGGAATAGATGTAAGGGGAAAAAGCGTCCTCGTCACCCACAACAAAATCAATCAATTTGAAAATACGGGCATTTCCGTCTATCAGGCAGAAGATGTGACCGTTGACGGCAATGTCATTGAAAACGGACGTTCCGAAACGAGACGAAGCACGGGGATGCGGGCGACGCTGTCGGAAAACGCCGTCTTTACGAATAACACTCTGAATCAGGTGACAGACGGAATCACCATGTCGGCCGGCAGTATCATTGTAAAACAAAATGTGCTGAAATCGTTCAGCCGGGGCATATGGGTCACAGGCGGAAATGCCGTTATTGAAGGAAATACGCTCCTCCCGAATGCGTATCAGGGCGCCGCGGAGTCCTATGCCGTATCTGTGACAAATGACGCCGGGGCTGTCATCAAAGGCAATCTCTTTAAGAACTATAAAAACTATCCCGTATTCAGTTCAACATCCTCGGGAACCTCTGTCATCAGCAACCGCTTTGAATCATCACCGCTTATCGTTACCGTGTATCTGAACTCAGGCACGCATGAAGTCATAGACAATACGCTCACGATCAACCGAACAGCGGGCAGCCCGATCGGCATCTATCTGAACGGAGCCTCCAATTCCCTCGTTTCGGGCAATACCATCAACAACCTTTCCGCCGCTTCTGCTTCCGCCATCCAAACCAGCTCCTCCGCAAGTACTAAAATCATCGGCAACCGCATTATCAAAGGCGTCATTGTGAAAAACGCGACAGATACGGAAAGCGGAAATATCGTCATCTGAGAACAATCTGCGCCGGAAAAGTAAAAAGAACACATGAACTCCAAGAGAAGGAGGGATGTGTTCTTTTTTGACACAATACAGCCGTGCGCCTGTCAGGCATCTTTTTTACCTGATTTATATAAAGCGATCATTTCTCTGATTAAAAAGAGGGCGAATAAAAACAGCATCAGCCATTCTGAGAAGGTGGTCAATTTAAAAGCGGACAGGTTGTTTTGGACCGCTCCATAGAAACTGAAACCTTGCAGCATATCCATCGTTACTGAAATGATCAGACAGGCAGTCAGCAAAAATAATGAAACCCCCAATATTTTCATGCACATCACTCTCCCTTTTTATTCTTTTCGATTACGCAGAACTTATACAGACTTTCCGCCGTGCATAATCTTTTGCCGTACAGGAAGAATATGAAAAAAACGAGGAAAGGTTTTTTGCGATATGCCGCCATTTTTTAAGCAGAGGAAACAAAAAAAAGCCGATCAAAACGACCGTGACAATGAAGGCAGAAAAGAAGCGGACAGCCAGCCGGACAAAGAGCGGGATGAGCCGATCTCCCTCAGCTTAAAGCAAAATATGAAGAAGCTGTCTGAGAGGTTCGGCAACAGTGCCGATGTCGTCATCCGCCGGCTGAAAATCGGAAAAGAAGAGCTTCCGGCCGCAATTGTGTATATCGCCGGTTTGGTAGACGAACAGCTTGTCAGTCAATCCCTTCTGGAGGATTTAATTGACATCCCGTCCGTTCAGCCGGAACAAGCGGTCTGCCTGATATACGATAAAACGCTTGCGATCGGCGGGGTGAAAGAGGAAGAAAAATGGAAAAGCCTTTATGCCGGGCTGGTGGCGGGGAGCACGCTCATTTTTGTCGACGGGGCTGACAAGGCGCTGATCGCCAGCACGGAAGGGGGCGAGCACCGGTCCATTCAAGAGCCGAGCACTCAGGTCTCTTTCCGCGGCCCGCGGCAGGGATTCACTGAATCTCTGCAAACCAATATTTCCATGATCCGCAGGTATGTAAAAACGCCTGATGTATGGGTTGAAAAAATGGAGATCGGACACGAAACGAATACGGATGTCGCGCTGATGTATATTAACGGAATTTGCGATAAAAAGCTGATTAAGGAAGTCCGCAAGCGGCTGAAGCACATTGACATCGACAGCATTCTGGAATCCGGCTACATTGAACAGCTCATTGAAGACGCGCCGTTTTCTGTGTTCCCCACCGTATATCATACGGAGCGGCCGGACGTCGTGGCGGGGAATCTGCTGGAAGGACGATTTGCGATTATCGTGGACGGAACGCCGTTCGTTCTCATCGCGCCGGCCTTATTTATTCAATTTTTTCAATCCGTTGAGGATTATTATTCACGATTTGATATCGCCACAAGCATCAGGGTGCTGCGGGTTTTGATTTTCTTCATTTCACTGGTGGCGCCGGGGATTTATGTGGCGGCGACGACCTTTCACCAGGAAATGATTCCGACGCAGCTGCTGATTGTCATCGCGGCTCAGCGGGAGACGGTGCCGTTCCCGGCCGTGATTGAAGCGCTGACGATGGAAGTGGCCTTTGAGATTCTCAGGGAGGCGGGTGTCCGGCTTCCGAGAGTTGTCGGCTCCGCCGTTTCCATAGTCGGAGCGCTTGTCATCGGCCAGGCCGCCGTACAGGCCGGCATCGTCTCCCCGGCCATGGTTATCGTCGTCGCGCTGACGGCGATTGCCAGCTTTGCGACCCCGGCTTTTGACATGGCGATATCCGCGCGGCTGATCCGGTTTCTCTTTATTCTGTCAGCGGCGGTCATGGGATTTTACGGGCTGATTCTGGGCATTATCATGATGTTCGTCCATCTGTGCGGCCTGCGTTCATTCGGTCTTCCGTATATGTCCCCGCTCGCTCCTTTGACCCCGGGCGGGCTGAAGGATTCCATCCTCCGCGCTCCGTTATGGGCGGATGAAAAAAGGCCGGAACTGCTCGTGCAGGAAAACAACAGGCGCGAAGGGGAACATCAAAGACCGAAACCGGAGACATCCAGAGGAATGGTTAATAAAGATGTAGAAGAGGGCGACGGTAATGAAAAGACGTAAATGGATACTTATCCTTTGTACGATGGTTTCCCTTATGTTTGTATCCGGATGCTGGGATAAAAGGGAGCTGACTGATTTGGCTGTGATCTCCGCCATCGGTATTGACCGGACCGAAACGGGAAAATACGTCCTTCACTTGCAAATTATCAATCCGGGAAACGTGGCCGGCGGTCTGCAGGGCGGCGGAGCGGGAGACCGGCCTCCGGTTTCCGTCTATTCGGTGTCCGGAGACAATATGACGGAAGCTTTGAGAAAAGGCTCGATGAAAGTGTCCAGAAGGCTCTATTTTGCACATACGAATCTCGTGGTGTTCAGTGAAAAACTGGCGAAAGAGGAAGGGCTCGGTTTTATTCTGGACAATCTTGACCGCGACACCGAATTCAGGACGACCGCAACCGCGGTTATCGCGCATAATTGCAAGGCTGAAGACATTATTAAAGTGCTGACGCCGATTGATAAGATCCCTTCCAATAAAGTGAACAAGACGCTCAGCTTCACGCAGGAACAATACGGCAGAGTCATTAAAACCAGCCTTCAGGACGTTCTGATTGATCTCGCTTCTCCGACCGGGTCGCCGTTTATACCGGGTTATGAAATGCACGGAGACGAAAAAGCCGGCCCTACAATGGAAAATACGCAGACGACTGAACCGAAAGCAGTGCTGTCAGCGGACGGACTGGCGGTGTTCAAAAAGGATGGGAGGCTGGATTACTGGATTGAGGATGACGACAGTGTGGGGGCTGTATGGCTGCTCAATAGGATCAAGCATACGTTCATCAATGCGGATTGGAAGAATGTGAAGCATGCAATCAGTCTGCAGGTCACCCGCCAGAATACAAAGGTGACGGCCACTTTTCCGAACGGAAAACCGCATATTCACGTGCATGCTCAGGTCGAGGGGCTGGTGGACGCTGTCAGATACCCTTTCCATCTGTCTGATCCGCAAGTGCTGATGACGATGCAAAAGGCGCTCAGCGTGCAGCTTGACAAAGATATCACCAAATCAATTGAAGATATAAAAGCCCGTAAGAATGACTTCGTCGGCTTCGGAGACCTGATCTATCGGAAGCATCCGGACAAATGGAAAAAGTTCAAAGGGAAGTGGGAGGAAGAATATTTCCCCAATCTCCCCGTAGATGTCAAAACGGAAGTCATTATCAGAAGAACGGGCTTGCGGAATAATCCTCTCTCAGACAAGCTTGAGCATGATTGATTTGAGGAGAAAGGAGCGAAGCGTATGGAAAATGCGAAAATCGGCACGCGTCAGCTGTTTATTATGATCATTTTGTTTGAATTGGGCAGTTCGTTATTGATCCCTCCGGGCACGATGGCCGGGCGGGATGCGTGGCTGTCCGTGCTTCTCGGGTGCGTTACCGGTCTCGGACTTTTCTACGTTTATCAGGCCCTGTATCAATTTTTTCCTGAGTCTTCACCGAGAGATTACATGAACGAACTGATCGGCAGACATCTGAGCTGGGCGGTCTCGCTTCTTTATATTCTCTATTTTTCTTATATCGCGGCCCGCGTATTGCGGGATTTTGGCGAAATGCTTGTCACCTTCGCCTACCAGGACACGCCGCTTTTAATTGTGAATGCCATGCTGATGATCGCCGCGATATTTGCGGTCAGAAAGGGAATTGAAGTGATAGCGAGAGCCGGCGAGCTGCTGTTTGGCATTATGTATTTTCTGACAGCCGTCGGGCTGATCCTCATTATCAGCTCAGGCACGATAAACCTCAGATTTCTCCAGCCCGTTTTAGCGGAGGGTGCAGGAACGGTCATTTATTCCGTGTTTAAACAGACGATGTTCATCCCGTTCGGTGAATTAATCGTGTTTGTCATGATTTTCCCTTATTTAAAAGATCGGAAAAAGGTGAAGAAAACCGGATTTCTGGCGATTATCATCAGCGGGCTGTTTTTGGCGATGTCAGTGGCGATTAATATTTGTGTGCTGGACGTCAACTTAATGCTCCGCTCTCAATTTCCGCTGCTGAGCACCATACAGACGATTAAAGTAGAAGAGTTTTTAGACCGGCTGGATGTCTTTTTCATGCTCGTGCTCGTCATCGGCGGTTTTTTCAAAGTCAGCCTTTTTACATATGCGGTTGTCGTGGGTGTGTCCACGCTGTTTAAAGAAAAAAATCCGTCTCAGCTGGCCTTTCCGGTCGGATTGGGGGTGCTGATTCTCTCCATCAGCATCGCAAGCAATTTTTCGGAACACATGAATGAAGGCTTAAACATTGTGCCGATCTATATTCATCTTCCGTTTCAAGTGCTGTTCCCCGTTTTGCTGCTTATCATTGCCGTTATTAAGAAAAAGGTCAAAGGGACCGTCTATACAGTTTCGAAGAAATAACCCGGACGGTGCGCCGGGTTATTTTTAAAATCATGATTTTTGTCTTAATGCATTGACAAACTTGCGTGACAATTGTACATTTTGATTTATTCTTATAAAATTACTAGGAAATATAGGTTTAGTGGAGTTAATATTTTCCGAACCGTATTTCAGAATAGAAGGAGATCCATCATGACAAAGAAAAAAGAAATCAAACTCGGTGTGTTTCTCGCGGGCACCGGCCATCATGTCGCTTCTTGGAGACATCCTCAGGCACCGGCGGACGCGAGCATGAATTTGGATTATTTCAAAGAACTGGCGAAAACGGCTGAGCGGGGGAAATTGGACATGCTGTTTTTGGCGGACAGTTTATCAATAGACGGCAAATCACATCCGAATGTGCTGACGCGCTTTGAGCCGTTTACGCTGCTGTCGGCGCTCGCTCAGGTCACATCCCGCATCGGTCTGACGGCGACCGCGTCTACCACATACAGCGAACCGTTCCATATCGCGAGACAATTTGCATCGCTTGATCATCTTTCCAACGGCCGAGCGGGCTGGAATGTCGTCACATCTTCGATTGAATCGACCGCGCTTAATTTCAGCGGCGAAAAGCATCTTGAGCACCATCTCAGATATCAGCGCGCGGAAGAATTCGTGGAAGTCGTCAAAGGATTATGGGATTCGTGGGAGGAAGACGCCTTTATCCGTGACAAAGAGTCAGGAGCATTTTTCGATAAAGACAAAATGCATGAATTGAACCATAAAGGAACATATTTCTCCGTGAGAGGGCCGTTAAATGTCGCCCGCACACCTCAAGGGCGCCCGGTCATTATTCAGGCCGGATCATCAGGAGACGGAAAAGCGCTGGCCGCCAAAACGGCGGAGGTCATTTTCACTGCGCAAAATCATTTGGAGTCCGCGCAGGAATTCTATCAATCTATTAAAGAACAAGCGGCTTCTTTCGGCCGTGATCCTGAAAAAATCGCGATCATGCCGGGGATCTTTCCCGTTATCGCCGATACCGAAGAAGAAGCGCAGGCAAAATATGAAGAGCTCCAAGACCTCATCATTCCGTCTGTCGGACTGAACATTCTGCAAAACTATCTGGGCGGCGTCGACCTTTCCGCCTGCCCGCTTGACGGCCCGCTGCCTGAATTGGATGCGGATGCGTCGAATGCCGTTAAAAGCCGGTTCAAGCTCGTTCAGGAGATGGCCAAACGCGATAACATGACCATCCGCGAGCTGTACAAATATGTGGCGGGTTCAAGAGGCCATCATATCTTTGTCGGAACGCCTGAACAGCTTGCCGATAAGATGGAAGAATGGGTCGGAAAACAAGCTTGTGACGGTTTCAACATCATGCCGCCGCTTTTGCCTGAAGGTCTCACTCTTTTTGTAGACAAAGTGATTCCGATTTTACAAGAACGGGGCGTGTTCAGAAAAGAGTATGAAGGAACGACGCTCAGAGAACATTTCGGACTGGAAAAACCGGCAAACCGATATGCCGACTAAAGGAGGGCTCATCATGTCAAGACAATACCGGCTCGCAACGGAGGCAGACGCTGATGAGCTGCTTTCACTGACACTGAGGGCGTATGAACCGATCCGCAAGCTCGGCATCAATTTTGCCGCTGCCACGGCGGATAAAGAACTCGTATTAACTAACATACAAAAAAACGCCTGTTACGTTTTGGAGGAAGACGGACGGATTCTGGCGACGATTTCTCTGCGGATGCCGTGGGGGCCGAATCCCGGGCCGTACGGTGTCCCTCATATTTGGTGGTTCGCCGTCGATCCTGAAACCGGTAAAAAAGGGACGGGCTCAGACATGCTGGCGTGGCTGGAGAACACAGTGCTCCGCGATACATTAAAAGCGCCTTTCGTGTCACTGGGCACAGCGGACAAGCATCCGTGGCTGATCGGCATGTACGAGCGGAAAGGCTACGTCCGCGCAGGCGAAAAGGATTTAGGAAAAGGGCACATCACCATCTATTTAAAAAAACAATTGCAGGATTAACATTTTAATAGGAAAAGGCGGGATTTCAATGAAGAAGAAAACATGGGCTTTGCTGCTGTCTGCCGCGCTTTTGGCGGTCTTAACAGCATGCGGAAACGGAAAAGAAAGCGAAGGCGGCGATAACGTGCTGCATGTCGGCGCCACGGGGCAAAGCTATCCGTTCGCATATAAAGAAAACGGCAAGCTGACAGGCTTTGACGTGGATGTCATGGAAGCCGTAGCGAAAAAAATCAACATGAAACTGGACTGGAAGCTGCTTGAATTCAGCGGACTGATGGGCGAGCTCCAGACCGGCAAACTCGACACCATTTCAAACCAGGTCGCTGTCACGGACGAACGCAAGAAAACGTATAACTTCACAGAACCGTATTCGTATGCGGGCACTCAAATCGTCGTCAAAAACGATAACAAAGACATCAAATCAGTCAATGATCTGAAAGGAAAAACAGTGGCGGCCGTTCTGGGCTCAAACCACGCGAAAAACCTTGAGAGCAAGGACCCGGATAAAAAAATCAACATAAAAACATATGAAACACAAGAAGGTACGCTGAAAGACGTGGCTTACGGACGGGTTGACGCCTATGTAAACAGCCGCAGCGTCCTGATCGCCCAGATCAAAAAGACCGGTCTGCCTCTGAAATTAGCAGGAGACCCGATTGTCTATGAAAAAGTCGCTTTCCCGTTTGCGAAAGATGCGGCTCACGATAAAATCCACAAAAAAGTAAACAAAGCCATTGAAGACCTGCGGAAAGACGGCACGCTGAAAAAGCTGTCTGAAAAGTACTTTAACGAAGATATCACAAAGGAAGCAAAGCATTAAGAAACGGCGGTGAAAATCGAGAATGAACAGCATTGATTGGGGATTTATGTTTTCAGCTTTTCCCGCGTTAATCGAAGCCTTGCCGATCACATTACTAATGGCCGTCGCGGCCATGGTATTTGCCGTGATCGGCGGCCTTATATTAGCGCTTATCACAAAAAATCGTATTCCTGTGCTTCACCAGCTGTCAAAGGTGTATATTTCATTTTTCCGGGGCGTGCCGACGCTCGTGCAGCTTTTCTTAATTTATTACGGCCTGCCTCAGCTCTTTCCCGGAATGAGCAAGATGACGGCGTTAACTGCGGCGATTATCGGGCTAAGCCTGAAAAATGCCGCCTACCTGGCTGAAATCTTCCGCGCTGCGCTCAACTCAGTCGATGAGGGGCAGCTTGAAGCCTGTCTGTCTGTCGGAATGACAAAATCCCAGGCGTACAGACGGATCATTTTCCCGCAAGCCGTCAGAAACGCGCTTCCCGCGACGGGAAATACATTTATCGGCCTGTTAAAAGAAACATCGCTCGCTTTTACATTAGGAGTGATGGAGATGTTCGCCCAAGGAAAAATGTACGCATCAGGCAACCTCAAATATTTTGAGACGTATTTAGCCGTCGCGGTCATGTACTGGATTCTTACGATTATTTACAGTGTGCTGCAGGATCTGCTCGAACGGGCGATCAGCAAGCCTTATCGCACATAGGAGGAGGCTCAGGATGATACAAGTCAGACATATTCGAAAAGCATTTAAAGACCTTACCGTACTTGACGGGATCGATCTTGAGATCAAAAGCGGCGAAGTCACGGCCATCATCGGCCCGTCAGGCTCGGGAAAATCAACGCTCCTCCGCTGTCTGAATCTGCTGGAGCGCCCGGATGACGGCATCATTGAAATCGGCGATGCAAAGCTGAATGCAGCGTCCTATTCGCGCAAAGACGTACACAAGCTTCGCCAGCAGACGGCGATGGTGTTTCAGAATTACAACCTGTTCAAAAACAAAACCGCCCTGCAAAATGTGACAGAGGCGCTGATCACCGCGCAAAAGAAACCGAAAAAAGAAGCGGAACAGATCGGTATGGACCTGCTGCGGCAAGTCGGTTTAGAACACAAAGCGGACAGCTACCCGATTACGATGTCAGGCGGGCAGCAGCAGCGGATCGGGATTGCGAGAGCCTTGGCCGTTGATCCTCACGCGATTTTACTGGATGAACCGACTTCAGCCCTTGACCCTGAGCTTGTAGCCGGGGTGCTCCAAGTCATCAAATCAATCGCCGAAAAACAGACAACCATGATCATCGTCACGCATGAGATGGCTTTTGCGCGTGAAGTAGCCGACAAAGTTATTTTTATGGCGGACGGACGCATCATCGAACAGGGAACGCCGGAGGAGCTGTTTGACAATCCGCAGAACGAACGGACGAAAAAATTCATTAAGCAAGTGGGAGAGCCTGCCGAACTTGTCTAAGAAGGGAAGAAGAAGAAATGGCAAATGAAACGTATGAATCATTAAACAAACGTTTAATCAATATCCGCCGCGACCTTCATGAACACCCTGAGCTGTCAGGCGAGGAATTCGAAACGACGAATAAAATCCGCCGCTGGCTGGAGGAAGAAGGAATCACGGTTCTTGATGTGCCGAAACTTCAAACCGGAGTGATCGCTGAAATCAAAGGAGATAAAAGCGGCCCCGTCATCGCCGTCAGAGCGGACATCGACGCACTGCCGATCGAAGAGAAAACAAACCTTCCGTTTGCTTCGCGAAACAGCGGCGTGATGCACGCATGCGGCCATGATTTCCATACGGCATCTATTCTCGGCACGGCTTTCTTATTAAATGAGAGAAAGCATGAGCTGAAAGGAACGGTGCGGTTTATTTTTCAGCCCGCGGAAGAAATCGCCGCCGGAGCAAGACAAGTCATTGAAGCCGGCGCGCTTGACGGTGTATCGGCGATATTCGGCATGCATAACAAACCTGACCTCCCCGTCGGTACGGTCGGTCTGAAAGAAGGCCCGCTGATGGCGAGTGTCGACCGTTTTGAAATCACCGTGAAAGGAAAAGGCGGCCACGCCGGGATTCCCGACAACAGCATTGATCCGATTCAGGCGGCAGGACAGATCATCGGCGGCCTGCAATCGGTTGTCAGCAGAAACATCAGCTCGCTTCACAATGCCGTCGTCAGCATCACAAGAGTTCAGGGGGGCAGTTCTTGGAATGTCATTCCGGACCATGTTGAAATGGAAGGCACCGTCCGGACGTTTCAAAAAGAAGCGCGTGACGCTGTTCCGAAACATATGAAGCGGGTTGCTGAAGGAATCGCGGCCGGATTCGGGGCAGAGGCTGACTTCCGCTGGTTTCCTTACCTGCCGTCAGTGATGAACGACGCCCGTTTCATACAGGCGGCGGAACAAACGGCTGAAGATCTCGGGCTTCAAACCGTTCGGGCAGAACAGTCGCCCGGCGGCGAAGACTTCGCGTTATATCAAGAAAAAATCCCCGGCTTCTTCGTCTGGATGGGAACAAACGGAACAGAAGAATGGCACCATCCCGCCTTCACACTCGACGAAAAAGCGCTCCCGAAAGCGGCTGAGTTTTTCGCCCGGCTTGCCGTCAATGTATTGGAGCAGACGGAATGAATACGGAAAATCTGACGGCCGGACTTGCTCAGGCCGTCATGTCGTCTGTACCGGAAACATCCGCCGAAGCGATGAAAGAAGCGCGCAAAGGACTGCTTGATTTTACAGCGGCGGCTTTTGCGGGGAGACGGGATAAAGGAGTTGAAAAGCTGGTAAAACTGGCCGAAGAAGAAGGCGGGGTGCCGATAGCGCCGCTTATCGGCAGAAATCAAAAAACCACGCCGTCCCAATCCGCGCTCATTAACGGATTCATCGCACATGCGCTTGATTTTGACGATGTTCATTCTGATGTAAGAGGACATCCGAGCGCGGTCATCCTTCCGGCTTTGATTGCAGCCGCATCAGCCGGCCGGATAGACAAGAGCCGTTTTCTCGGCGCTTATGTGACGGGAATCGAAGTGATGGCGCGGCTCGGCGAGTCAGCTGGAAGGCATCATTACGAGAAAGGCTGGCACAATACAGGAACGTTAGGTGCCATTGCGGCCGCATGCGCCGTCGGATTCGCGGAGAATCTGAATCAAACCCAATTGCAGAAAGCAATCGGGTTTGCGGCTGCCCGTTCCGGAGGCATGAGAGTGCAATTCGGGACAGAAATGAAGCCGCTCCACGCCGGACTGGCCGCCCAAGCCGGGTTGTTCGCCGTAAAGCTTGCAAAGGCCGGTTTCGGCGGCTCAGCTCATGCGCTTGACGGGGAGAAAGGTTTTTTCGGACTGTACGGCGATCTTGAACGGGCAGAAACCCTGCTTGTAAACGGGTGGGGAAACCCTTGGCGGATTGTGAGTCCGGGACTTTGGTTTAAGGTTTATCCGTTTTGCTCGGCGGCCCATCATGCGGCGGACGCCATTCTCAAGCTGAAGGCCGAACATGGTCTCACTTTCGGCCAAACGGAACGGATTGACGTGATTTATCCGCCGGGAGGGGACGCCGCATTGACAGAACGGCGTCCGAAAACAGGCGAAGCGGGACGGTTCAGCGTAGAATATGTGATCACCTTGGCTTTGCACGGTAAGGATTTTTCAGTTGAACATTTCACATCCGAGCCGATCCCGGAATCCCTTCAAAAAGGATTTGAGCGGATTCACCGCAGCTGCGATGACCAAATTCAGCCGGCTGACAACGCCGTTCCGAAGGGCCGTTTTACAATTGTACGGGTCACGGCTTCCGGCGGTCATGTCTATGAAACACGTATCGACTGTCCGAAAGGAGCGCCGGGAAACGGTCTTTCTGAAAAAGACATTGAAGACAAGCTCCGGCTCGCTTTGCCGGGAGAAGAGAAAAAGGCGGAAGAATTGATCAAAGCAGCCGGACAATCAAATATTGACCGTTATTTACAGCTGATATAAATAAAAAGAGCGAGGGGATGCAGCCCTCGCTCTTTTTACGTTCACTTCTATTGAATAGGGGGATATAGGGTGCGCCCCTGTCTGCGCTGGCAGGGGCGCGGTATCAGGAAACGGCCGTGCCGTTTTCTTTGACCGTGAAACTTCCTCTTGATAAGCGGATGTTGATATCAGACACTTTGGCAATTTGTTCGTCGTGCGTAACCATGATGACGCATTTGCCGTCTTTATGCGCCAGATCCTGAAAGAGCCGGACAATTTCCTTTGACGTATCCTCGTCGAGGTTTCCCGTCGGCTCGTCCGCGCAAATCAAATCCGTGTCACAGCAGAAAGCCCGCGCAATTGAAACGCGCTGCTGCTGTCCGCCGCTTAATGTCAGCACCCGCTGACGGGCCTGCTGTTCGGTGATGCCGACTTTATCCAGCATGCTGAGCGCGGACTCATCTTTGTTGTTCTCCTTAGATCCGGTAATCTCCATCGCCGTTGTGACATTCTGGAGCGCCGTCATATACGGGATCAGATGATAAGATTGAAAGACGATAGAGACATATTGATTTCTGAATTTGGTTAATCCGATTTTGGAGATGTCTTCTCCGTTATAAAGGATGCTTCCCTCTTTAGGTGTGTCAAGGCCGCCCGCCAGAGACAGAAACGTTGTTTTTCCCGTCCCGGAGGCGCCGGCAATTGTATAAAACTTCCCTTTTTCAAAGCTGATCGTTATATCCTGAAACAGCGGCTGTGATTTATCTTGGTACCAGTAGCCGGTCTGTTGAAAGGTTAATAGGCTCATTATGCTGCCTCCTCTTATTCCTGCTTGGTCAGGATCGTTTTAGGGTGAAGCCGCATGACTGATACAGACGGCAGTAATGTGGCGATGACGGCAATTGCGACGCCGATCCCGCCGAGAATCAGAATGTCATTCAGCGAAACGTTTACCTGCATTGTACTGATGACATCTGCACCGGGTGAATGCTGACCGAACATGCCGCCTCCCCGCGGCATTTCTCCTCCGCCCCAGCTGCTTGTTTGCTGCTGTGAATCATCGGCTGAGCTGACCTGCTGGGAAAGAAGCTGATTTCCGAGCTGATTTGCCACAAGGCTGCCCGTGACGGATGCGATCCCGATGGCGATAACCGCGACAATCAGAATTTCCGTTAAGAATTGTCCGATGAGCTTCCAGCGCTTTTCGCCGATCGCCATCAAGACACCCATTTCATACTTGCGTTCTCTGATCGACATCATCACGATCAACCCGAGAATGACCGCCCCCGCGATGGATACAAGGTACACCACGTTTTTAGAAAATGACGCGACATTTTCAATCGGGCCGACCATTTGCTGATACACCTGATCATTTGTCGTCAGCGTGTAGGTTTTATCATCTATAGATGTTTTTTTCGCAGCCGCAACGAATGAGTCAATATATTTTGCATCATCCATATAATAAACGGCTGAGCTGATTTTGTTTTTGTTATCAGACCCTTTTAACGCCGCCGCGGCGGTGTAAGGCGTATAGATTTTATTGTCAGGATTTAAGAATGAAAAATGCTCTGCCTGATCGTCTCCTGATGATGTTGTTTTATAAATTCCCACAATCTTAAGCTTCGTTTTCACAGAATCATCCGCTGCTGAGGAAACCGTAATGGAGCCGCCGACCTTCAGCTTGTTTTGATCTGCCAGCGTTTCATTGATCACTGCGACTTTTGCGTCCGCATCTGTTTTTGTGATGGCGCGGCCGTCAGTGATTTTTGAGCTCCCGCCTGTGAAATCATCAAGCAGCGCCGTAGAGAGCACGCCTTCGACCGAAATGTCCGCTGAAATCATCTGTCTTCCGCCGCCTTGAAAACGGCTTCCGCCGGAACTGTTATCGGCTGATTCGCCTGAGCTTTTTATCGCGTCAAAGCTTTCTGCATTTGCTGACGCTGTCGTGAGGAAGTTGTAATTTTTAACGTGCTGTAAAGATGTAAGTTTCTTGGCATCCGAGACGGAAATCGGCGCTGATTCAAACGTCCTCTTTTCACCGTCTTTTTGCTGCTGCGCCATTTGCTTTTGGCGGTCAGCCTGGAGTGTGACGCTCCCGCCGAGCTGCTGCCTTGCCAGTTCGCTTGATTTCTTTGCCGCTGACTGGATCGTAAGACCGGACAGGACAAAAATGCAAATCACTGAAAACACAACCAGCTGCAAAAACGTTTTTCCCTTTTTTGCCTTCATGCTCCAAAAGGCTCTTTTTATAAAGTTCATGTCTGTTCCTCCGTGTGGGTGTCAGATCTTGTAAAACCGACCTTCTTTAGAACCGGTTATCCGATATGTATATAGTAGGAGAAATGTGTGAAAAAAATATGAACAAACTATTTCCGGGTGATGAAATAAAAACTAACAATTGTGAAACCCGAAAATATCCGGGTAAAATGGTGCTATTATAAGTAAAAGCGTCAAGATAAGCGGAGGAACCAATGAAGATATTAATGATAGAAGACAATATAAGCGTATGCACCATGACGGAAATGTTCTTTTTTAAAGAAGGATTTGAAGCCGAATTTGTCCATGACGGAGTGGAAGGCTATCAGCGGTTCACGGAAGAGGACTGGGATTTGGTCATTCTGGATATTATGCTTCCATCTATGGACGGAGTGACGATCTGCCGGAAAATAAGAGAGACGAGCAGTGTGCCGATTATTATGCTGACCGCAAAGGACACGGAGTCTGATCAGGTGATCGGGTTTGAAATGGGGGCCGACGACTATGTCACCAAGCCGTTCAGCCCGCTGACGCTAGTAGCGCGGATTAAAGCGGTGATCAGAAGATACCGGGCGACGGGGCAGACCGTAAAAAGCGACGACTTGATCGAAACGGCGTGTTTTTCAATCAATAAGAAGACGCGGGAAGTGTTTCTGCACGGAAAGCCTGTCGAGAATCTGACGCCGAAGGAATTCGATCTGCTCTTTTATCTCGCACAAAATCCGCGCCAGGTCTTTTCGAGAGAGCAGCTGCTTGAGCAGGTGTGGGGGTATCAATTTTACGGCGATGAACGTACGGTTGATGTTCATATTAAACGGCTGCGCAAAAAACTGTCCAGTGAGGAAAAACCGTTTTTATACACGGTGTGGGGGGTAGGATACAAATTTGATGAGGATTAAATACTTATATCAGCTGCTGTTAAGCCATGTCAGCATTTTGATTTTGGCCTTTTTCATCATCATTTCCCTGTTTTCGCATTTTGTGAAAGATTTTGCGTATCAAAATAAAGTGGATGAGCTGTCTTCTTATGCCCAGCAGATCACAAGTGAGCTGAACGGACGCGATCTTGATCTGCGCCGCCTGTATCCGTATCAGGACATGTTAAAAACGCGCGAGACCAGGTTTATTATTTTTGATGAACATCAGCGGCCGTACTTTTTTCCTGACGATATGCCGCCGCGCGAGAAGCTGAAAAGTAAAGAGTGGCACTTGCTGAAGCAAGGGAAAACCGTTCAGATCAGAGCGGAGATGAACCGTTTTAATACGGAAGGCTTGGAAGTGTCGCTTGTCGCAAAACCGCTTTTGATCAACAATCAATTTAAAGGCGCGGTGCTGCTCGTGTCTCCCGTCAGAGGGGTCGAGCAGATGATCAGCCAGGTCAACCGCTATATGATTTACGCGATCATCAGCACCCTTATCATCACGATTCTGCTGAGCTGGCTTTTATCTAAATTTCACGTCAAGCGGATTCAGACATTGCGGGATGCGACCGGAAAAGTGGCGTCCGGTGATTACGATATTTCGCTCAAGAACAGCGGCGGCGATGAAATCGGCATGCTGGCGTCCGACTTCAACATCATGGCCAAAAATCTGAAGCAATCGAGAGAGCAGATTGACCGCCTGGAAAAACGGAGGCGCCAATTTATCGCCGATGTCTCCCATGAGCTGAGAACGCCTTTGACGACCATTAACGGACTTGTGGAGGGGCTTAACAGCAACACCATCCCGGAAAAAGATAAAGAGAAATGCTTCTCGCTGATCAGTGAAGAAACGAAGCGGATGCTCAGGCTCGTGAAAGAAAATCTGGATTATGAAAAAATCAGATCCCAGCAAATCAAACTGGACAAGCTCAGTCTGCCGCTCATCGAGGTGTTTGAAATTATTAAAGAGCATCTCAATCAGCAGGCGGAGGAAAAACAAAATCAGCTGCGGATTCAGGCGGAGGACGGCGTCAAAGTGTTCGCCGATTATGACAGGCTGATCCAGATTCTCGTCAATATCACGAAAAACAGCATTCAATTTACGCAAAACGGAGACATCACGCTGCGCGGGTATGAAGGCTATAAAGAAACGGTGATTGAGATCGAAGACACCGGAATCGGCATCTCCAAAGAGGAAATTGAGCATATATGGGAGCGGTTTTATAAGGCGGACGTGTCCCGGACGAATACGGCATACGGCGAATACGGACTCGGCCTGTCCATCGTCAGGCAGCTCGTCGAAATGCACAAGGGCACGATAGATATTGACAGCGAAAAAGGAAAAGGCACGACCTTTACAATCCGCCTTCCGCTGAATACGAAACATGAATCATCTTGAAACCGGCAGTCCTGTCTGGCTGCCGGCTGTTTTATCTTCACTCGGAAAATTGCGCTCTGCCGAAACAAAGTTTGCGTGTTTTTCGGGATGGAAAGACACGGAAACGTGATAAAATAACTGGTAAACAGGTCTTGGATGGGGAGGGTGAAGGAATGAAGAGCGGGTTAATTCCTTCTTCAGCAGTCGGGCAGAAAATTAACGAGTGGTATCGATACATCAGAACATTCAGCGTGCCGGATGCGGAGATCTTGAAGGCCGAGATCAAACAAGAGCTTGACCGTATGGAGCCTGATTCAAACTTAGTGCTTTATTATTCCCTCATGGAATTTCGCCATCAGCTGATGCTGGACTACTTGGAGCCGCTGGAAAAACTGAAGATAGAAGACCAGCCGACCCTGTCGGAAATTCTTGATAACATTGATAACAGCCAGGCCGGCCTCAAAGGGCTTCTCGATTATTACGTCAACTTTTTCAAAGGCATGTTTGAATTTGATAAAAGAGAATTTATCTCAGCGATTACGTATTATAAACAAGCTGAGAAAAAACTGGCCTTCGTATCGGACCACGTGGAACGGGCGGAGTTTTATTTTAAAGTGGCCGAAGCTTATTATCATATGAAACAAACGTATTTTTCTTTGATACATATAAAAAACGCTTATGAAATTTACGTAGAGCAGGACACATATAACGTCCGGATCATTCAATGCCATTTTGTATTCGGCGTCAATTTAATGGATGAAAGGCGCTTTGAACAGGCGGCCAAACATTTTCAGCACGCTCTGCAAATGGCCGAAAAAGAACAAAAAGCGCAGCTTGTCGGGAGGGCGCTGTATAACCTCGGACTGTGCTACTACAATCAGGACCGCATCGGCGAAGCGATTCCGTACTTTGAACGGGCGGTTGATACATTTGAATCACAAAGAATCGTCAATTCTCTTCCTCAAGCATATTTTCTAATCACACTCATTTACTTTAAACTCGGAAAAAAAGAAAAAGCGTCGGAATATCACAAGCGGGGATATGAATATGCTAAAGAAACAGACGATCCCGTTTACACGGTAAAATTCGAATGGCTGCAGGCTCTGTATCAGGCGAAACCGGATGAGGAAAAAATCAGCGCATGTTTCCGTTACCTGGAAGATAAAAATTTATACGCCGATATAGAGGATTTAGCACTAGAAGCAGCTAAATATTACTATGAACAAAATTGCTTTAAGATTTCTTCTGACTATTTTCTGAAAGTCGAAGAGGCAAGGAAACAAATACAAAGGAGTGAGGGTTTGTATGAAATTGAAATCTAAATGGTTTGTTATTTGTTTAGCAGCCGCCGCGATTTTTACAGTGACAGGTGCAGGCCAGACAGATCAGGCTGAATTCCATGTAGCTGAAAGAGGAATGACGTGAGAAGAAAATAACCTGAACAAAGGAAAAGACTGCCCGGGAATGTTCCCGGCAGTCTTTTTTTTGCGCGGCCGGACTTGGACAGCGGCGCAAAACAAAAGAAAACGCCGCAGGTCAAAACCCGCAGCGTCCTCATATAGACGGAGTGATGCTTAGAAACCGCCAACATAGGCAGTACCTACAATAACCAACAGGATAAATAAAACAACGATCAAAGCGAAAGAGCTGATTCCAGAATATCCTGACATGAGCTTCACCTCCATATTGTCTATACCATACAATATGTAAAAGAAGCTGCTTTGTAAGGGATATTAGTGGACAAGAGAAAAAAGAGGCGGTGTCCTATGAGAGTAAGACTCCGGCGAAAAACTCGTCATACAGCGCCCGCACCGCGTGTTTTTCCTGTTCTTCTTTCACCCCGAACATCATGCTGACTTCCGATGACCCCTGATTGATCATCTCGATGTTGACGCCGGCTTCGGACAGTGCTTTGGATGCCCTGGCGGTTGTGCCGACATTATGGCGCATCGCTTCCCCGACGACCATAATCAGCGCCAGGTTGTGCCTGACTGTGACTTCATCTGCTTGAAGTTCCTGCTTCAGACGGGTGACGAGCCTGTGTTCCAGTTCTGAGTCCATCTGATCGTGCCGAAGGATGATCGTGATGTCGTCAATGCCGGATGGAACATGTTCATACGTCAATCCTTCTTCCTCCAAAATGTGAAGGGCTTTGCGGCCGAAACCGATTTCCCGGTTCATTAAATATTTGCTTATGTAAATGCTGCAAAAGCCCGTGTCGCTTGCAATGCCGATGACTGGCCCGTTCGTATTGTCACGGCTGCTGACGACGCGCGTTCCTTTCGCCTCCGGATTATTCGTATTCTTAATCTGAACGGGGATGCCGGCCCGAAAAGCGGGAATCAGCGCTTCATCATGAAAAACGGAAAACCCGGCATAGGAGAGCTCACGCATTTCCCGATACGTCAGTTCGTTAATTTCTTTCGGATGCCGCACGATTGACGGGTTGACGGAATAGACGGCGTCCACATCAGTAAAGTTTTCGTACAGGTCGGCTTTTAAGCCGCTGGCGAGAATGGAGCCGGTAATATCAGAACCGCTCCGGGAAAACGTCACAATCTCATGCTCCTTCGTGTAACCGAAAAATCCCGGAAAAATGATCAAGCCTTCACGGTTTCTCAGACGGTACAAATGATCATAAGACTCAGGGAGCACCTGGGCGCTTCCGGGTTCATTCGTCACAAACAGCCCCGCTTCTTTCGGGCTTACGTATTCGGCTTTCACGCCCTGCCGGCGGAAGTAGGCCGCGATCAGCTTCGCGTTGTTGTCCTCGCCGCTCGCTTTCACCGCATCCATATACTGATCGGGATTGGCTTTGCTGCTGTTTAAAAGAGCGAATAGGTCACTGCGGATTCTTTCTATAATAGAGAAATCCAGGTTCAGCTCACGCGCGATGGCGGCGTACCGTTCAATGACCGGTTCGGCAAGCTCGGGCGCTGCACCTTTTTGCAAATAATGCTCCGCACAGCGGATTAACAGATCCGTCACCTTTGTATCGTCCGAGAAGCGTTTTCCCGGCGCCGATACGACGACGGCTTTCCGCGAGGGATCAGCCGTCACGATTTGAAACACTTTCTCAAGCTGGGCTCCTGACGCAAGAGAGCTGCCTCCGAATTTTACAACTTTCATGATTTACATCCCCTAATATTTAAATTTTCTCACAAATTTAATTTTTATTATCTCTCTTTCAAACATGTAAATCAAGGATTTTTTCTACGTATGGAGAACATTTGTATTTTCCTGGAGGAATTCTGCCGCTGTTTGTCAGATTTTTTTCCCTCAAGCGTGTCATCATGTGCAAAAAATGATAAGCAGCCAAATGAAGGTTATAGAAAATCCTGCAAATTCTTGATAGACTGATTGTAAGACAATTTAGTGTACGGCCCGCGGATGACCGCTTTTGAAAGCAAAACTGTATTGACTGCGCTTGGAAAGATGATAAGATTATAGTTGTCGTTGATAATGATAATCATTACGAGTGGGGATATATGGGAGTTGTTTGGCAATCAGTCATACCGTTTGTGATGGGTGCAGGGAGGCAGCATGAAGCTACGTTACTTACTTTTGCTACTGGCGGTTTTGGCGTGTACTTCTATATTTATCGGTGTAGAAGATTTGTCGCCGCTGGATATTTTTCATTTAAATAAAGAACAGGCAGGTACATTGTTTGACAGCCGGCTGCCGCGTTTGGTGAGCATTATCATCGCCGGCATGAGCCTGAGCATCTGCGGATTAATCATGCAGCAGATCAGCCGGAATAAATTTGTATCGCCGACGACTGCGGGAACGATGGACTGGGCAAGGCTCGGAATTTTGATTTCATTAATGCTTTTTACGTCAGCGAGCCCGCTTGTGAAAATGTCTATCGCTTTTATTTTCGCGTTGGCGGGAAATTTCCTTTTCATGAAAATCCTCGAGAGAATCAAGTTCAATGATGCGATTTTTATTCCTCTCGTCGGTTTAATGCTTGGGAACATCGTCAGCTCAATCGCCACGTTTATCGCATATAAATACGACCTGATCCAAAACCTGTCATCTTGGCTGCAGGGAGATTTCTCACTGGTCGTTAAAGGCAGGTATGAGCTTTTATATCTGAGTATCCCGCTGGTGATCATCGCTTATGTCTATGCGGATAAATTTACGGTGGCGGGAATGGGAGAGAGCTTTTCCGTCAATCTCGGCCTGAAATACAAACGCGTCGTCAATATCGGTCTGATTATCGTGTCGCTCATCGCTTCACTGGTGATCCTGACCGTCGGGATGCTGCCGTTTCTCGGTTTGATCATTCCCAATATGGTGTCGATTTACAAAGGGGACAACCTGAGGAGCAGCCTGCCTCACACAGCTCTCTTGGGCGCTGTTTTTGTGCTGTTTTGCGACATTTTGGGAAGGGTGATCATCTTCCCGTACGAAATTTCCATCGGCCTGATGGTCGGTGTTATCGGCAGCGGCATCTTCCTGTATATGCTGTTAAGGAGAAAAGCATATGAGTCATAATAAAAAAATTACGCTGCTGGCGGCGCTCGCCATGATATGTATCGGATTCTTTCTGTTCTACGGACTGGGCAATTGGGAATACTCCCTGCCGAGACGATGCTTCAAAGTGCTTGCCATGATGCTCACAGGGGGAGCGATCGCGTTTTCAACGGTCATCTTCCAGACGATTACAAATAACCGCATACTGACACCGGGCATTTTAGGCCTCGATTCCCTGTATATGCTCATTCAGACCGTCATCGTGTTCCTGTTCGGTTCAATGAATATCGTCATGATGAACAAAAATCTTAATTTCGTCATCTCCGTCGGGCTGATGGTGCTCTTGTCACTCGTTTTGTATCAGCTCATGTTTAAAGGCGAGGGGCGGAACGTGTTTTTCCTTCTGCTTGTCGGCGTCGTGTTCGGCACGCTGTTCAACAGTCTGTCATCCTTTATGCAGATGCTGATTGATCCGAATGAGTTCCAGGTTGTTCAGGACAAAATGTTTGCCAGCTTTAACAATATCAACACCGATCTTTTATGGTTTGCCGGTGCTGTCTTTCTTCTGACAGGCATTTATGTCTGGCGGTTCACGCGGTTTTTTGACGTGCTGTCGCTCGGCAGGGAGCACGCCGTCAACCTTGGGATTGATTACGATAAGCTTGTGAAACAGATGCTCATCGTCGTTGCCATTCTTGTGTCTGTCTCTACAGCTCTTGTCGGGCCGATTATGTTTTTAGGACTGCTTGTCGTCAATCTGGCGAGAGAGTTTTTAAAAACCTACAGGCACACGTATTTAATCGCGGGTTCCGTCCTGATCAGCATCGTCGCGCTCGTCGGGGGTCAGTTCGTCGTGGAGAAAGTGTTCACGTTTTCCACGACGCTGAGCGTCATCATTAATTTTGCCGGCGGGATTTATTTTATCTATCTGCTGTTAAAGGAGAATAAATCATGGTAGAGGTCAAAAATGTAAGCAAACAATACGGAGGGAAAACCGTCCTTGAGAAAACGTCTCTATCCATTCAAAAGGGCAGGCTCACCTCGTTTATCGGTCCGAACGGCGCGGGAAAAAGCACGCTGCTGTCTATCATGAGCCGGCTGATTAAGACGGATTCCGGAGAAATCACGGTCGACGGGCAAGAGATCGGGGCCTGTAAAAGCAACGATCTGGCGAAAAAAATCAGCATCCTGAAGCAGACGAACCAAATCAATATCAGACTGACGATTAAAGACCTGGTCAGCTTCGGCAGATTTCCGTATTCCCAGGGGAAACTGACGGATGAAGATTGGGTGCATATCAACCAGGCCCTCAGTTATATGAAGCTGGATGACTTAAAGGATAAATACCTCGATCAGCTCAGCGGAGGCCAGTGTCAGAGGGCGTTTATCGCGATGATCATCGCTCAGGATACGGACTATATTTTTCTCGATGAGCCGCTGAACAATTTAGATATGAAGCATTCCGTTGAAATGATGAAGCTGTTGAAGCGGCTTGTGGAAGACTTCGGAAAAACGGTCGTCGTAGTGATTCACGATATCAACTTCGCATCCGTATATTCAGACCATATCGTCGCACTGAAAAACGGCCGGATCGTCAAAGAAGGGCCGGCGGAGGAGATCATTGAAACCTCCGTGCTTGAAGATATTTATGATATGACCATCCCGATTCAAGAGATTGACAGTCAGCGGATCGGTGTGTACTTTTCTTAAAAACCAGATGAGGTGAAAGTCATGAAAAAATTCGCATTGCTATTCATTGCGCTAGTTACGATTTTTGTTGTTTCTGCATGCGGAAACGGGGACAAAACATCAGGCAAATCAAAAGAAACAATCACAATCAAAGATGATCTGAACAAAGAAGGAGTCAAAGTGCCGAAGAATCCGAAAAAAGTCGTCGTATTCAACTTCGGAATGCTGGACACGATGGATGAACTCGGTTTACAGGATCACGTGGCGGGACTTCCGAAACAAAACCTTCCAAAATACTTATCTTCATATAATAGTGATAAATACGCCAATACCGGCGGTTTAAAAGAACCGGATTTTGAAAAAGTCGCGGATATTGATCCGGATTTAATCATTATCGCCCACAGACAATCTGATTCTTATAAAGAGTTCTCAAAAATCGCGCCGACGATTTATCTTGATGATGACTATACAAACTACGTTGACAGATTCAAGCAAAACACTGAAGTGATCGGCAAAATCTTTAACAAAGAAAATGAAGTGAAAGATAAGCTTGCGAAAATCGACAAATCCATTGCCGATCTGAAGAAAAAGACAAGCAGCACGGATAAAAACGGGTTAGTGGTGATGGCGAACGACGGCAAAATCAGCGCGTTCGGATCTAAATCAAGATACGGCTTCATTCATGATGTGTTCGGCGTCAAACCGGCTGACAAAAACATCGAAGCCTCACTGCACGGACAAAGCATTTCCTATGAATATATCGCCAAAACAAACCCTGATTACATGTTTGTCGTTGACCGCGGAACAGCGATCGGCACAAAATCTTCAACAAAACAAGTGGTTGAAAATGATTATGTAAAATCGGTGAAAGCCGTGAAAAACAACCATGTTGTCTACCTTGATTCAGCTACATGGTATTTATCAGGAGGCGGCCTGGAATCCATGGCGCAAATGGTGAAAGAAGTAAAAGACGGAATCGAGAAGTAAAAAAAGAACCCGGTCACATACGTGATCGGGATCTTTTTGGTTTACCGCGTAACGGCCTGCTGCTGCTCGGGCTGACGCGGTTTTTTCTTCAATGTAAAAGATAGGAGGAAGCCGGCCAGCGCGATGCAGGCGGCTACGACAAATGCCGCATTCATGCCGTGCAGGGCAGCGTTTGCCGGAGTTGACGCATTGGCGTGCGCGGCCTGGCTGCTCATCACGGAAACCAGCAGCGCCGTACCGATAGAACCGCCGACTTGGCGGACGGTATTGTTCATAGCTGTGCCGTGCGGAATTAAGTGGCGCGGCAGGGCATTGATTCCCGCTGTCGTCACCGGCATCATAATCATGGCTGTTCCCAAAAGCCGCGCGGTATAAACGACGACAATCCAAATGAGAGACGTCGAGTCCGTCAGATTCATAAACGGCAGGGACGTGAGCAGGATGATGAAGAATCCGGTCATCGCAAGGCCTTTTCCTCCGATTCTGTCAAACACCCGGCCGATAAACGGAGACATCATCCCCATCACAATCGCGCCCGGCAAAAGCATTAATCCGGTATCAAACGCGGATACGCCCCGGACCTTTTGCGTGTAAAGCGGGAGAATGGTTTCCGTTCCGATCAGCAGCCCGAAAACAAGCGTTCCGAGCAGGGTGGTCAGGCTGAAAATCCCGAAAGAAAACACACGGAATTCCAGCATCGGTTTTTTGAGCTTCATCTGTCTTGCGATAAAGAAAATCAGCGCGGCCGCTCCGACAAGCAGCGAAGTCAGCACTTCAGTACTGGTCCATCCTGAGGAACCGGCGCTTGAGAAGCCGTAAAGCAGCCCGCCGAATCCGAGGGTCGATAAGATCACGGATAAAATATCAATCTGTGTTTCTCGTAATGTCGTGACGTTTTTCATCAGAATAATCGCTAAAAGCAAATCGATGACTGCGATCGGGAAGATGATGTAAAACAAAGACCGCCAAGAGAATGCTTCAACCGCCCATCCGGAAAGCGTCGGGCCGATCGCCGGCGCGAACGAAATAACCAAGCCGACCATACCCATGGCGCGGCCGCGCTTTTCCATCGGGAAAATCGTGAGAAATACCGTCTGCATGAGTGGCAGCATAATTCCGGCGCCGGCCGCCTGAATAATCCGGGCCGTTAAGAGCACCGGAAAGTTCGGGGCGAATGCGCCGACAATGGTGCCCGCCGTGAAAATACTCATAGCGGAAATCAGGAGGGTGCGGCTCGTAAATTTCTCTATTAAAAATGCGGTAATCGGGATTAAAATCCCGTTCGTCAGCATAAACGATGTTGTCAGCCATTGCGCTTTGTTGGCGTCTATATTGAAGTCATTCATAATGTGCGGCAGCGCCGTGATAAGCAGTGTCTGGTTCAAAATGGCGACGAACGCTCCCGCCAAAAGAATCCCGACAATGACAGAGCGGTTGTATGGTGCAGTTTCAATACTCTTATTCAAGCTGATTCCTTCTTTCTTTATAGTTTGAGCAATGTTTTAACGGCTGCAAGCGGCTGGTGCAGCGGTCCGGCCTGCTCCAAATAACCGATGAGCGCTTTTATAAGAAAATCCCGCGGCTGTTTGTCCGCTGATTCTTTCTCCAGCATAACCGCCGCGGAAGCGAGTCCTGCGGCATCATATTTTTCCTCCGGAAGGGCTGAGACGGCTTCTTTCAGTTCCTTCAGGCTTTCAGCCAGCAATACGGTTTTGTCTTTCGGCTCAAATGAGGAAGCGGAGGCGGTATAAAGGTCAATCATCTCCTGAGGCAAAGCCGTTTCGGTTTTCCTGTTTTCGACGATGAGATTGAGATGGCGGATGATAAAGTCCGTGAGCGGCTCCAGAGCGAGCGGTTCTTTTTCCAGCTTAATCAGCGTGATGCATTCTCTCAGGAGCCCCTGCAGGACGATCACCAGCTCCCATACATAAGGAATAATGTCTTCGCCGTACGTCTGAATCAGTGAATCGCGATGCCAGCAGATAAAGGTGGAGCGGGCCCTGTGAATATGCCGTTTTACCCGCTCATTAATGGAAGAGGGGCTTCCGTACATCAGCATATTAAAAAACTGCTGGTTGCGCCTGAAGCCTTCAAGCTCAGCCATCAGTTTTTTGGCAAACCGTTCCTCAGGGGAGAGGCTTGTTTCTTCATTCAATAATGAAGCGGCCGCTACCATCTGTTTCTGGTTAAAATCGAGCAGCTCCAGGAGCAGGTCTTCCTTCGATTCAAACAGCTTATATAAAGATGCTTTGGAGACTTTGCACTCTTCTGCGATCGCCTGCATCGAGACCGACGAAAAGCTTTTCCCGGAAAAAAGCTTCCTTGCCGCCAGCAGAATATCCGTTTTCTTATCATTCATAAGCCCAGATTCCTTCTTTCGTCACAATAGAAAACCCATCGGTTCACAGAAAACCAATGAGTATATGATGAAAATATTAACAAAAATTTTTACATAGTGTCAACGCTTTTGTTTGAGAAATAGAAAAAACCTGCCGGAGTGTTCCGGCAGGCTGATACGTTTATTTATCCGTCTTAAATCCTTGTTTTTCAAGCATTTCACGAATGTGAGGATAATAAACCTGCTTATAGTAGGAAGTGATGCCTTGTGACCAGTTTCTTGTTTCCTGTCCGTCGGTGCGTTTTTTCATGTATTCGGACATCTGCTTGTCATAGGCCTCGATATGGGTTCTTAAATCTTCTTCTTGATACGTTTCATGATGCAGAACGGCTGCTTGCGGCAGACGCGGTTTTTTCGCGGAGCGGTCTGCCGGATGGCCGATGACGAGACCGGAAACCGGGAAAACGTATTTCGGAAGTTTCAGCAATTCAATGAGTTCGTCAGGCTTGCCGCGCACGGCGCCGATCGGCACAGTGCCGAGTCCCATTGATTCAGCCGCAGCCGTTGCCGTACCCAGCGCAATCCCGACATCTACGGCTCCGACTAGAACGGACTCTAAACCGTTCGTGATCTCAAGCGGTGTATCATTATATTCTTCAAGCGCAATTTTGGCGCGGTTAAAATCAGCGCAGAATAAAAGGAAAACAGGCGCTTGGTCAATCCACGGCTGGCCGCCGGCCAATTCGGATATTTTTTTCTTCCGCTCCTTATCTTTCACCGCAATAACGGTAAATTGCTGGCCGTTAATGGAAGTCGGCGCTGCCTGAGTTGCTTGGATGATAAGATCCAGCTGCTCATCCGATACGGGTTCATCTGTGTAGCTGCGGATGGAACGGTGGTCTGTTAATATTTGAAGGACTTCGTTCATGTCATTCATCCTTTCGTTACTCTGACAGTTCTGTGCGGACGACGTCAAGCGGTGCACTCAGCACTTCTTTTGCTTTTGCCACGAATCCTTGGAAATGGTCAGTTGCGTTGTGGAATTTCATCGCTTCTTCATCTTTCCATTGCTCAAGCATAACGAATGTATTTTCCTCACCGACTTTTTCGAAAAGGTCGTATTGCACATTTCCTTCTTCCGCGCGTGAATGCTGAACAAGTGATTGCGCTTCTCCTAAAAATTCCTCGCGTTTATCCGCTTTTACTTTCATGTAAGCCTGTAAGACGATCATTGTTATTCCTCCTGATTGGGTTTATTTGTTATAGTTCGAATATTATCGAACTAACTGTAACATGTTTCGCAGTGAATGGTAAAGGAAAAACCCTCACCGCCTAAATTGTCACCCGCCGCTTTTATGTGTTACATTTGACTCATGAACATTCCAAACCATCCTGAAACCGACCGCTTACAGCTGACAAAGGTTCTTCATGCTCTGAGTGATCCGCTCCGCTTAGAGCTGGTCAAACAATTGGCGGAAACAACAGAAAAAACGTGCGGTACCTGCGCTGATGTCCGGGTCGCTAAATCAACGCTGTCCCATCACTTCAAAGTGCTGCGGGAAGCGGGGATCGCCCAAGTGCGCATAGACGGGAAGCACCGTTATTATTCCCTGCGCAAAGATGATTTACAAGCGGCGTTTCCCGGCCTGCTGGAGGCGATTTTGCAGACAGAACCGGACCGCTGGTAAATAAGTCCCCGAATTCCGGGGGTTTTTTTATGCGCCGAAAACCGCCCGGTAAAGCCTGAGGACGCCTTCTTGAATATCGCTCTCCTTCAGGCGGGCGAACCCCAGAATGAGCTGCGGCTTATTTGAATCGCCTCCCGTTTTCAGACGGAACCGGCTCATCGCAAACAGATCGAGCTGTTCTGCATCCGCCCGTGCCAAAATCTCTTTTTCTGAACGGGTGCAGTCAAACTCAGTGACAAAATGAAGCCCCGCATTGGCGCCCTTTACACTGATTCTTTCTCCGAATGTTTCTTCCAAAGCCGAAATGAGGCGTTCCCGCATGTTCTTATAATGCTGCTTCATCTTTTTAATATGTTTCTGATATTCACCTGAGTCGATAAATTCTTTCAGCGCGAGCTGGGCAAGCGTGCTGCACGTATGCAGGTCATACGTTCTCTCTTTGAACGTCCGCAAAAGCCCGGGCGGCAGAACCATATAGCTGATGCGCAGACCTGGGAAAAGGGATTTTGAAAAGGTCCCCATGTAGATGACATTTTGAAACCGGTCAAGGCTTTGAAGCGCCGGTATCGTATCGGCGTCATATTTAAATTCACTGTCATAATCATCTTCAATGATGAAGCGGCCGTTCTGTTCGGCGGCCCAGTTTAAAAGCTGAATCCGCCGGGAAGCGGGCATGATCACGCCTGAGGGGAATTGATGGGAAGGCGTGGTGATCAATACACAGGGCCGGCGTTTTTCGATTTCGGCCATGGACATGCCTTTTTCATCAAGGCTGATCGTCGCAACCTTTTTCCCGAGGTTTTGCAGCAGCCGGTACATCCTCATATATCCCGGGTTCTCCATGGCGTACAGCGCGTCTTTTGGCAGCAGTTCCGTCAGCAGCTGCATCAGCATTTGCGTGCCCGCCCCGAGCACGATTTGTTCCGGGCGGCATGTAACGCCCCTTGTCAGGGAAATAAGCCGCGAAATGGTTTCACGGACTTCATATAAGCCTTGCGGATGGACGAGGTCTCCGAGTGTATGAAATGAACGGGCGGCTGCTTTATGCTCACAGCGGAACCAGCTTTTCAGGGGAAAATGCGCCGTATCCACGCTCATATGAGAAAACGAAATCCAGCCGCTCTTATCCGGCTCCCGCTCTTTTAAATCTTCAGGCAATGAGAGCGAAGGCGTTTCTTCATGATAAACCGTATCAATTTCCTCCACGAAAAAGCCTTTTCTTTCGACTGCATATAAATAACCTTCCGAAAGCAGCTGCTGATAAGCTGAATTCACTGAATTCACGCTGACCTTCAGCGTCTCGGCAAGCTCCCGTTTAGACGGCACCTTTGTATGAGGCATCAGGCTGCGTTTCAAAACGGCCGCTTTTATGTGCTGATAGATCTGCTGATAGATATAATCCGCCGTTTCCGAATGATCAATGGAAATCGTCAGCATCCAGACCCTGCTCCTTTCTGATACCATAGAAAAATTGATTTTGGTACTTTTCATCATACCAAAAAGAAGTCAGAATGATAAGAAAACAATGCAGGGGGATGGAATCTATGAGTCGAACAGCATCATCGGAAGTGACAACAGCCCAGTGGCAGCAAAAACGGGATCAATTCGTTTCCAAGGGGGTCGGCAACGGAAACCGCAGCATGGCGGTAAAAGGGGAAGGGGCGCTTTTGTACGATTTGGACGGCAGACGATTCATTGATTTTGCCGGAGCGATCGGAACGCTGAATGTCGGCCATTCCCATCCGAAAGTGGTGGAGGCCGTGAAGAAACAGGCGGAGGATCTGATTCACCCGGGATTTAACGTCATGATGTATCCGTCTTATATTGAGCTGGCCGAAAAACTTTGCGGCATTGCGCCGGGAGATCATGCGAAAAAAGCGATTTTTCTCAATTCGGGGGCGGAAGCGGTGGAAAACGCCGTGAAAATCGCCAGAAAATATACGAAGCGCCAGGCTGTCGTGTCATTTACAAGAGGGTTCCACGGCCGCACGAACATGACGATGAGCATGACGAGCAAGGTGAAGCCTTATAAATTCGGTTTCGGCCCGTTTGCCTCAGAGGTGTATCAGGCGCCGTTTCCTTACTATTATCAAAAGCCGGCCGGCATGAGCGACGAGCAGTATGACGACTTTATCATCAGCGCTTTTGAGGATTTCTTTATCGCCGCAGTTGCACCGGAAACCGTCGCCTGTGTCGTAATGGAGCCGGTTCAGGGAGAAGGCGGCTTCATTATTCCTTCAAAACGTTTCGTGCAGCACGTCGCCGCTTTTTGTAAAAAACACGGTATCGTTTTTGTAGCGGATGAGATTCAGACCGGTTTTGCCAGAACGGGAACGTATTTTGCGATTGAACATTTCGGAGCCGTCCCTGATTTGATCACCGTATCCAAATCACTTGCAGCCGGATTGCCGCTGAGCGGTGTCATCGGCCGGGCGGAAATGCTTGATGCCGCCGCGCCGGGGGAACTCGGTGGCACATATGCGGGAAGCCCGCTCGGCTGTGCGGCTGCGCTCGCGGTCTTGGATATTATTGAAGAAGAAGGGCTGAATCAGCGTTCCGAAGAGATCGGCCGGATCATCGAGCATCAAGCGCTCGAGTGGAAAAAAGAGCATGCCTGCATCGGAGAAGTGCGCAGACTCGGCGCGATGGCGGCCATCGAAATTGTCAAAGATCCGCACACGCGGGAACCGGATAAAGCAAAAGCCGCGGCGATCGCTAAAACGGCGAACGAGAATGGACTGCTGCTGCTGACGGCCGGCATTAACGGCAACATTATCAGATTCCTGACGCCGCTTGTCGTGACGGATGAGCAGCTCAAAGAAGGCCTTTCCATTATCGAAGCAGCTCTGTGAGTTCAATTATTGGAATGCCGCCGGATGTGTCTGCTATCATGAAAGTGTGAGATACATCAACAAGCATTCAATGGTTTTACTATAGGAAAGAAAGGAATGTTCAATATGCCAGAACAATTAACAGTGTACAACCCGGCAACGGGAGAGGCGATCGAAAGCATCCCCCAGCAGACGGCCGAAGATGTTGAAAAAGCGATTGAACGTTCACATCAAGCGTTTCAATCATGGTCCAAAACATCAGCGGGAGAACGTGCCTCACTTTTGAGAAAATGGTATGAGCTGATTGTTGAAAATAAAGAAGAACTTGCGGAATTAATTACGAAAGAAAACGGCAAACCGTACGAAGAAGCGATCGGAGAAGTTTTATACGGCGCCGGCTATATTGAATGGTTCGCCGAAGAAGCAAAACGGATTTACGGCAGAACCGTACCTGCGCCGACAACGGGCAAACGGATTGTCGTCACCCGTCAGGCGGTCGGCCCGGTAGCCGCGATCACGCCGTGGAATTTCCCGAATGCGATGATTACAAGAAAAGCCGCGCCCGCTTTGGCGGCAGGCTGTACGTTCATCATCAAACCGGCGGAGGATACGCCGCTTTCCGCTTACGCCCTTGCGCGTCTCGCATATGAAGCGGGAATTCCGAAGGACGTGCTGCAAGTGGTGATCGGTGACGGAGCCGAAATCGGAAACGTCTTCACCAGCAGCCCGAAAATCCGCAAAATTACCTTTACCGGCTCAACGCCTGTCGGCAAAATTCTGATGAAAAACAGCGCCGACACCGTAAAACATATGTCAATGGAGCTTGGCGGACATGCGCCGCTGATCGTGGATGAAGACGCTGATCTTGATCTGGCGGTAGCCCAAACAATGGCCTCTAAATTCAGAAATGCCGGCCAAACCTGCGTCTGTGCGAACCGTCTGATCGTACACGAATCCGTGAAAGACGAGTTTGCGAAAAAACTGAGTGAAGAAGCTGCGAAACTCAAAGTCGGAAACGGTCTTGAAAAAGGCGTAAATGTCGGCCCTGTCATCAACAAAAAAGGCTTCGATAAAATCGTCGGCCAAATTAATGACGCCGTGGAAAAAGGCGCAGAAGTGCTGACGGGCGGAACGTATGACCAAAACGATGAAAAAGGATGCTATTTCGTGACGCCGACCGTGCTTTCAAATGTAGACACATCCATGAACATCATGCATGAAGAAACTTTCGGCCCGGTTGCGCCGATCGTTACGTTCTCAGATATTGATGAAGCGATCAAGCTTGCGAACGATACGCCGTTCGGGCTTGCGGCTTATTTCTTCACAGAAAACTACCGCCGCGGCATCTATATTTCTGAACAGCTTGAATACGGCATCATCGGCTGGAATGACGGCGGTCCGTCCGCGGTTCAAGCGCCGTTCGGAGGAATGAAAGAAAGCGGCATCGGCCGTGAAGGCGGTACGGAAGGCATTGAACCGTACCTGGAAACCAAATACATGTCTATCGGACTTTAATGAGCCGAAAAGAAAGCCCCGCTTCTAAGCGGGGCTGTTTTTATTGAGCGGTCTGCCGGTGAATATCGCCGGCAGGCTTTTTTGATCTTGCGGGAATAATCGGTTCGATTCCAGACAAAATAACAGCAAATACGATTGAAAGAAGGTCGCCATCATGGATATATTACTGGCTCTTCTCCCGGCTTTATTTTGGGGGAGCATCGTGTTATTTAACGTCAAATTAGGCGGCGGGCCTTACAGCCAGACGCTGGGAACGACAATCGGGGCGCTCATCGTTTCGTTTGTGCTGTATCTGTTTGTCCACCCGGTCCTGTCCGGGCGCATTTTTATTGTCGGCATCATCTCGGGGCTGTTTTGGTCGCTCGGCCAAAGCAATCAGCTTAAAAGCATACAGCTGATGGGCGTTTCAAAAACGATGCCGATATCAACGGGAATGCAGCTCGTCTCGACTTCTTTGTTCGGTGTGATCGTATTCAAAGAATGGTCAACCCCGATCGCGATTACGCTGGGTATTCTCGCCCTTATTTTTATCATCATCGGGATTGTGCTCACATCTTTAGAAGATAAAAAGGGGCGGGCGGACGGAGAACCGGGAAACTTAAAAAAAGGCATTGTTATCCTGCTGATCTCCACGCTCGGCTATTTGGTCTATGTCGTCGTCGCCCGGCTGTTCGGTGTATCCGGATGGTCAGCGCTTCTGCCGCAGGCGATCGGGATGGTCATCGGCGGACTGCTCCTGACGTACAAGCATAAACCGTTTAATAAGTACGCCATCAAGAACATTCTGCCGGGAATCATCTGGGCGCTCGGGAACATGTTTCTGTTCATCTCACAGCCGCGCGTCGGAGTTGCGACAAGTTTTTCCCTCTCTCAAATGGGGATCGTCATCAGCACGCTCGGCGGAATCTTCATTCTTCGTGAGAGCAAAACGAAGCGTCAGCTGGTCGCCATTGCCATCGGGATTATCCTGATCATTGTAGCCGCGGTATTCTTAGGCGTTGCGAAATCAAATTCATAACATATGCAGGAGGTTTGAACATGTACACGGATTTAAAAGGAAAAGTCGTTGCCATTACGGGAGCTTCATCAGGATTAGGAAAAGCGATGGCGATCCGTTTCGGACAGGAGCAGGCGAAAGTCGTCATTAACTACTATAGTAATGAAAAAGACGCCCAAACCGTTAAAGAAGAGATTCAAAAAGCGGGAGGCGAAGCGGTCATCGTTCAAGGAGACGTCACAAAAGAAGAAGATGTCAAAAACATCGTGCAGACTGCGGTGAAGGAATTCGGCACATTGGATGTCATGATCAATAACGCCGGCATGGAAAATCCGGTTCAGTCGCATGAAATGCCGCTCAAAGACTGGAACAAAGTCATCAATACGAATCTGACCGGCGCTTTCTTAGGAAGCCGCGAAGCCATTAAATATTACGTAGAGAATGATATTCAAGGAAACGTCATTAACATGTCAAGCGTACATGAAATGATTCCGTGGCCGCTGTTTGTTCACTACGCGGCGAGTAAAGGCGGTATCAAATTGATGACGGAAACGCTGGCGCTTGAGTACGCGCCGAAGCGCATCCGTGTTAACAATATCGGACCGGGAGCCATCAATACGCCGATCAACGCGGAAAAATTTGCGGATCCCGTTCAGAGAAAAGATGTGGAAAGCATGATTCCGATGGGATATATCGGTGAGCCGGAAGAAATCGCGGCTGTCGCCGTCTGGCTTGCTTCAAAGGAATCAAGCTATGTGACCGGCATTACGCTGTTTGCTGACGGGGGAATGACCAAATATCCGTCTTTCCAGGCAGGCCGCGGATAAGCAAAAAGCGATCGCAGGCTCTTTAGAGCCGGATCGCTTTTTACTTACGCGCGTTTTTTCTTTACAAGCGCCGCGATGGAAAGGATAATTGCCGCAGCTGACAGAACGATGGCTGCAATATCAAGCGCTGATACGCCGGATTTGCTTTCTTCGTTTGACTGTTCAGCTCCGTGCGCATCCGTCACGCTGGCCGATTTCGTGATTTTCGTAATCGAGTGAGGCGTGTCGGCTTTCTCATCACCCGTCCATTCTACAATGCTGCCGTCTTTGTAATATTGGTAAGCGTCCCAAGCGGCATCTCCGCTCTTTTCAGGATTTTTCGCAACGAATGTGAACTGCTGGAATTGGCCGGGCTGAATGCCGCCGTCCTTTGCTTCCCAAGTGACGGAGACCGCTTTGTCATCATGTTTGGATACGGATGTTTTCCAGCCCGGAATCGGCTGATACTGCTGAAATTCAACGCCGGCGGGCATTTTCAGCACGACTTTCGTTGTCGGCTCATTCTTTTCCACAGGCACTTTCATCGTGTATGTTTCCCAAGAACCGGCCGCGGATTCCGCGGGTTTGACTGAGACGTGGGCGCTTGCTGCCGCCGTAAAACCGACGAGTGACAGGGTCACGGCGGATATGAATATTAAAGCCTTTTTTTTCAACATGAGATACACTCCTTAGTTTGTCGTTGAGAATATTTGGTTGATTTCATTAAAATCGTTTGTCAGCCCGTGGACTTTGATCTTCCAGTTTCCCTTTTCGGTGATGGACAGGTTGGCGGCTTCGAATGTGCCTTCCTTCGTTTTCTTCAAATCAAAGGTGCTTTCATGCTGTTTGCCGCTGAAGCCCGTCTGGTAAACAGTGACCGTAAATTGCTGAATGTCTTTTACTAAGCTGCCGTTATGATCGGTGACAATGACTTGAAATTCATTTTTACCCGGCTGGTTCGGCGTAATGTGCAAGGATAGGGTCTCCCCGTTTCCGATCGTTTCTGAGCCGTTAAAAGGCAATGGCGCAGGCGGCGGCGGGCTGGGCAGGCTTGTGAAGACGGCGGTTGTGAATAACACCGCAATACCAAGTGCCCATTCGGCCTTTATCGTTGCGCTGATGCTCCTTTTTCTGCTGAACTTCGTCATCCATACGTGAACGGCGCCGAGCGCAAGCATGATGACAAACAGTCCGATTTTCAAAAGGAGCGTCTTGCCGTAAGCGGTGTGAAAGAGTGAATCAAACGAGCGGATAATGAAAAATCCGTTCAGCACACCTGAAAATAACAGCACGCCCACAGAGGCGAATGCCCAAGGAGAAAACCGTCTGACCGTTTCCCAAGCGATGGTTTTATCGGTTTTTCTCCACTCTGATGAAAGAAGCAGCACAAGAGCGGCTATACCGCCCATCCATACAGACGCGGCCGATAAATGGAGAAAGTCCATCGCGATGCCGACCGCTTTTTCGTCGATAACGGCTGCATGCCCGGCGAATGCTTTTGCCAAAAGCGAAGCGAAGAAGAATAACAGCGGCGCCGTCCAGTACGCAAATGACCGGAATGCTTTCTTCTTCAGCATCGGGATCATGGACAGGGCGAGCAGGATAAATAAGCTGATCTGGATCATCCAGACGTACCCGCCTGCCGTTTTCAGAAGCGTTTCTTTTACATAGTCCGGCTGAAACGCGGCGCTCCAAGCGCCGCCCGCGTTTTCTTTCGTTTGGATCGGGAGCTGGCACACGAGCGCGAGCCCCGTTAAACATAAAGAAATCACGAGCAGCTTTACAGTTCGTTTTGCTTTTGATGAATCTTCATTATTTCTGTACCAAAACAGATGGAAAAAAGCCGTGCCGATAAACAGGGAGAGAGCGGTGTACAAAATACCGCGGTCGATGGCCGCTTCGGGATGAAGCGCCGCTTGCGATGATGTCTGCTCCTGAAGTTCACCGCCGGCTTTTCCGATACTGAAAGGGATGACGCCGGATACCGGATGTCCGTCGGCCGATACCGCGTTCCATTCCGCTCTGTAAATATCATGCGGCAGATTTTTTTTCAATGCCGCGGTCATGATGCGGGCATCATTTTTTTGAATCACCGTTTTGCCCGCGTCAACCCGTTCGCCGGATGAATTATAGACCTTAATGGAGTGGAAGCCTTCTTCAATCTGTTCATTAAACTCAATTTCAATCTGCTTCGGCGCTTGTTTTAATTCGCTGTTCTCACCCGGATTTGAGTTTGTGATGTAGGCGTGGGCGAAGCTTGTTTTCGGAATCAAAACAAGGAACAGCAAAAAGATGAGCCAGCGTTTGTTCTGTCTCATGGATGATGACACCGCCTTCCGGTTGGTTGTTGTTATGTCTTGCTGCAGGTGCATCCCTTCTGCCTGTCGTGTAAGATGATGTCCGCCGCCTCGTCAAAGGTGCAAATGACCCCGCCGAATCCTTTTTGAAACCGTTCTGCGTAATCAAGCGTTGAGAAGGGAATCGCCTGAGGCCGGCAGCAGTGAAGGTCAATATCGGCATGGACTAAAAAGTATGCGGAAGCGGCCGTCAGTGTCGTCTGGAGAAGAAAATCCTTACAAATGACGTGGGACACTTCTTCCTTTTTATCCTCATACCGCAAAATCGCGCAATGAATGCAGCACATCTGCTCAACGGCTTGTGAAACGGTAATAAGCTGAACAGAATACGAATGCTGAATCGGCCGCAGGCAATAGCCGCATTGATTGGCGCTTTGTTCTGAAGCGGGAGGGAGCGTAATGCCGCCGGGTGTCCGGATAATCCGGTTTGCATCCGCCAGCTGATTGACGTCTCTGTACACGGTCATCTCGGAGACGCCGAATCTCTCGCTTATGTCAGAGATTTTCAGCGCGCCCTCTTCTTTCAGCCATTCAAGCAAGGTTTGCTGTCTGTGAATCGGAAGCAATTCTGCATCCTCCTTTTTATGCGAATGAGTGATGAACCTCCCTCTAAGAGTAGATGTTTTCACAAATGCACACAAGAGCCTGATGATAAAATATGTGAAAAAATGTTGAACAATCACAAATGTAAAACACGCAGTCAGACTCTGTTATAATAGAAGAGTTGAATGGAGGAATAAACATGAAAGAAACGACCTGCCCGAACTGCGGCAAGCCGATTACAGGCGACATGGTCAGATCATCCATGATCCCGTGCCAGTTTCAGTGCGGGCATTGCCATGTGAAATTGCGTGAATATAAAGTATCAGCTCCGATTATGGCTGCGGCCATTGCGATCACGGTGCTTTTGATTTATCTTGTGCAGATGGCCAGAACCGCCGTCATGCCGATGTTTCCGGCAGCGCGGTATGTGCCGGCCGCCATTTTCGCGCTCGTATGTGCGTATCCGGTGTTTATTGTCAGTGAGCGGCTCATTGCCAAGCTCGTCGTCACAAAAGGACACATTATATACAGAAAGCGGTAAGACACCTTTGATGAGGTGTCTTTTTTTTGTTAAGGATTTGTCACAGTCTCTGTGCCAAACTCCTCTTTACTTTTCATTGAATGGGGATTGTAAGCGTTTTATGATGAAGACACAGGGGAGAGAGAAACCCCGTGTCTTATTTATTTTCATCTGAAGGCAGGCAAACAGGGAGGGAATGAACATGCAGCAAGAACAGCAAGCTGGCATGAAAGTGAAGATACAGCGGTTCGGCAGTTATTTAAGCGGTATGATCATGCCGAATATCGGCGCATTTATCGCATGGGGAATTATCACCGCGCTGTTTATTCCGGCGGGATGGTTTCCCAATCCGCAGCTGAATACATTGGTAAGCCCGATGATTACGTATCTTCTGCCGCTTTTAATCGCATATACGGGCGGAAAAATGATCTATGATCACCGCGGGGGAGTCGTCGGAGCGACGGCCGCCATTGGAGTCATTGTCGGAGCGGACATTCCGATGTTCTTAGGGGCAATGATTATGGGGCCTTTGGGCGGTTATCTCATTAAACAATTAGATCGTGTGTTTAAAGATAAAGTCAGACAGGGTTTTGAAATGCTGATCAACAACTTCACGGCGGGAATTATCGGCGCAGTGCTGACGATTATCGCGTTTTATGCGATCGGCCCGGTCGTCCTGTCTCTTAACAAATTGCTGGCGGCGGGTGTGGAAGTCATTGTCCACGCGAATTTGCTGCCGATTGCAAGCGTTTTCGTAGAACCGGCGAAAGTCCTGTTCCTGAATAACGCGATCAACCACGGCATTTTAAGTCCGATCGGAATCGAGCAGGCCGCCAAAGCGGGTAAATCCATTCTGTTCTTAGTGGAAGCGAACCCCGGACCGGGACTCGGTATTTTACTGGCCTATATGTTCTTTGGGAAAGGCTCTTCAAGATCAACAGCTCCCGGAGCGGCGATCATTCATTTCTTCGGGGGGATTCATGAAATCTATTTCCCTTACATTTTAATGAAACCGATGCTGATCCTCGCGGCGATCGCCGGGGGAGCGAGCGGACTGCTTACATTCTCGATCTTTAACGCGGGTCTTGTCGCCGCATCATCTCCGGGAAGCATCATCGCCATTTTGGCGCTGACGCCGAAAGGAAGCTATCTCGGCGTGCTGGCGGGCGTCATCGTTGCCGCGGCCGTATCGTTTATCGTCTCGGCGCTTATTCTGAAATCGTCTAAAGCGGGCGAAGAAGATTTGACAGCCGCGGCGGAAAAAATGCAGGAAATGAAAGGCAGGAAAAGTGAAGCGGCGGCCGCATTGGCAGACAAAGAGGAAGAGCCGGAAAACAGCGCCGCTGATATTTCCGCTGACCAAGTCAGCCGCATTATCTTCGCATGTGACGCGGGTATGGGATCGAGCGCAATGGGCGCCTCCATTTTAAGAAACAAAGTGAAAAAAGCAGACCTGGATATTGATGTGACAAATACGTCGATCAATAATCTTCCGAATGACGCGGATATCGTCATTACGCATAAGGACCTGACTGACCGCGCGAAAGCGAAGCTGCCGCAGGCGGTGCACATTTCGGTTGATAATTTCTTAAACAGCCCGAAATACGATGAACTGATTGAAAAGCTTAAAAACTAATCAAACAGAAAGAGGGATCTTCATCATGGAAGTATTGGCTAAAGCGAACATCAAACTGAACCAGACAGTGAACTCAAAAGAGGATGCCATCCGCCTGGCGGGACAGACGTTGATTGATAACGGTTACGTGAAGAACGGCTATGTGGAAAAAATGTTCGAACGTGAAGAAACATCATCCACGTTTATGGGGAATTTCATTGCGATCCCGCACGGAACGGAAGATGCGAAGGATGAGGTGCTTCATTCAGGCATTTCCGTCATCCAGATTCCGGACGGTGTGGAATACGGTGAAGGCAATACGGCAAAGGTCGTTTTCGGTATCGCCGGAAAAAACAATGAACACTTAGACATCCTGTCAAACATCGCCATCATCTGCTCAGAGGAAGAAAACATTGAACGGCTGATCAGTGCAAAGACGGAAGAAGAACTGGCCGCTATTTTCAGCGAGGTGAACTGACATGATTGCCCTTCATTTCGGAGCGGGAAACATCGGGCGGGGCTTTATCGGCGCCCTGCTCCATCATTCCGGCTATGACGTAGTTTTCGCTGATGTGAATGAAACGATGGTCAGCCTTCTCAATGAAAAGAAGGAATATACCGTGGAGCTTGCCGACGGCGGCAGGCAGACAGAAATCATCGGCCCCGTTTCAGCCATCAACAGCGCGGTGCAAGAACAAGAGCTGTACGGGCTGATCAATGAAGCGGCGATCATTACGACGGCGGTGGGCCCGAACGTTCTCAGACTCATTGCTCCGTCCATCGCGGAAGGTCTGAAGCGCAGAACGTCCTCTGAGCCTCTCAATATCATTGCCTGTGAAAATATGATCGGCGGCAGCAGTTTTCTGAAAAAAGAAGTTTTCGGACATTTGACGGAAGCGGAGCGGGAACTCGTGAACCGGACAGTCGGCTTCCCGGATTCTGCGGTAGATCGGATCGTGCCGATTCAGCACCATGAAGATCCGCTGAAAGTATCCGTAGAACCGTTTTTTGAATGGGTCATAGACAGAACCGGCTTTGCCGGCGATCAGCCGGTACTTAAAGGCGCGTTGTTTACGGATAATCTTACACCTTTCATTGAGAGAAAGCTGTTTACCGTCAATACCGGGCATGCCGTCACGGCGTATGTCGGCTATCAGCGCGGATTAAAAACCGTCAAAGAGGCCATCGGCCATCCGGAAATCCGGCGTGTCGTGTACGATGCACTTTCAGAAACGGGCGAGTACTTGGTGAAAGCGTACGGCTTTAAGCAAGCCGAACACGAGCAGTACATGAAAAAAATCATCAGCCGCTTTGATAATGAATACATCACGGATGATGTGACAAGAGTCGCCAGATCACCGCTCAGAAAACTCGGAGCGAATGACAGATTAGTAGGGCCGGCCAAAAAAATAAAAGAACCGAATGCGCTGGCGGAAGGTATCGCCGCCGCCCTGCGCTTTGACTATCAGGATGATCCGGAAGCGGTTGAGCTGCAAAAGCTTATCACGGAAAAAGGCACGAGCGGCGTTCTTCAAGACATTTGCGGTATTCAGCCGCATGAACCGCTGCACGGCATCGTGCTCAAAAAGCTCAATCAATAAAAATGAACCCGCGTCGGGGGGACGCGGGTTTTTTCTTGCGTTATAATGAGAGGGAAGGGAGGCTGCGTGATGAATCAGACGCTATTGCCCCATCGTTTTCCGTTTCTTTTGATTGACGGCACGACGAACAGTGAAGCCGGAAAATGGGCGGCTGCTTACAAAAACATCAGTGAAAATGACTGGTTTATAACTGAATCCCAAAGAGAGATGCCATTTTCGCTCGTCGTTGAAGCAATGGCCCAAACGGCGGCTTGCGCGGGAATTACCGGCGGTGACGGCCTCGGTCTCTTATCCGCGGTGAAGAAAGCGGAAAGGTTAGGTGCCGCTTTGCCGGGAGACCGTCTGGATCTTTTTTTTGAGGTCACACGAATCAGACGCGGTTTTGTGTTCGGCCGGGCGAAAGCGTCCGTTGCGGGAAAGCCTGTGGCGGATGCCGAGCTCAGCATATTTATCCAGCCATCGTAAAAAAAGCCGCCTCCACCGGCGGCTTTCGGACAAGCGTGTTATTTTGTATCATAATCTCTTTCACTTTGTGAATTGTCCCTTTGGTCATGTTTGTGTTTTTCGTCATTGGCGTTTTCCTTCAGCTCTTCCAGCGGAATCGGATCGGTTAAATCATGATGTTCAGGATTTTCATTCGGTTTATTCTTTTGTTTTCTTTCTTTCATCCTCCATCACCTCAATATTTATTTTCCTCAACGCTCGCCCTGCCAAACGCAGGAAGCGGTTTTTTGTTCCTGTGGGTCATATGTATTAAAATAGAGACGACTACAATATAAAAAGTGAGGTACATATATGCCGATACAAAGAGAAGACGCAGATATTAAACTGATCGCGATTGATATGGACGGAACCCTGCTCAATGACGAGCAGCTCATCCCGGAGGAAAACCGGCGGGCGATCAAGGAAGCGGAGGCGAAAGGAATTCACGTCGTCATCAGCACAGGACGCACGCTGATGACCTGCCGCGAACTGGCTGAGTCTCTCGAGCTGTCATCCTTTTTAATCACGGCAAACGGCAGCGAAATCTGGGATTCCAACTTTGAGCTGGTTGAGCGCAAGCTTCTTCATACCGATCATATTCAAAAATTATGGGATCTGAGGAATAAGCACAACACGAATTTCTGGGCTTCCACCGTCGATAGAGTGTGGAGAGGGGAATTCCCGGAAACGATTACGGATCATCAGTGGCTCAAGTTCGGGTTCGAAATCGAGGATGACGAAGTGCGGAATGAGGTGCTGAAAGAGCTCAAAGAATACAAGGAGCTCGAAATCACAAACTCAAGTCCGATCAACATCGAAGTCAATGCCCTCGGTATCAACAAAGCGGCTGCGCTGGCGAAGGTATCGGAAAAACTCGGCTTCACGATGGAAAATGTGATGGCCATGGGTGACAGTCTGAATGACATTGCCATGATTGAAAAAGCGGGTGTCGGCGTCGCCATGGGGAACGCGCAGGACATCGTGAAAGAAACAGCTGACTGGGTGACTGATGTCAACACGGAAAACGGGGTCGCCAAAGCGATCCGCCACTGGGTGTTATAATAGAAAAAAGAGAGAGTCTCAGCATGAGGCTCTCTTTTTTGTCAGATTTGTGACTAGGTCCATGGTAGGTTTTCTGACAAAAGGATGTTCAAATCTGTCAGAATTAAATATAATGAAGAGAAATTCAACAATTCGGAATAATCGTTCCGAATATCGGAATGATAATAAAATAAAACGTTTACAATACAGGAGGGAGCTTATGTTTCAGATTGACATCAATTGTGATTTAGGAGAGAGTTTCGGTGCTTATAAAATCGGACTGGATGAAGAGATTTTGGATTATGTGACATCTGCAAACATCGCCTGCGGCTTTCATGCGGGTGATCCCAGCGTGATGCGCAAAACGGTTGCGCTTGCGGCGGAAAAAGGCGTGAAAATCGGCGCTCATCCCGGGCTGTTCGATCTGCAGGGATTCGGGCGGCGGCAGATCGCGATTACGCCCGAGGAAGCGTATGATCTGACGCTGTATCAAATCGGCGCGCTGTCAGGGTTTTTAAAAGCGGAAGGTGTCGAGATGCAGCATGTGAAGCCGCACGGCGCTTTATATAATATGGCCGCTGTCAATCCCGGCCTGTCAGAAGCCATTGCTCAGGCGGTCTGTCATTTTGATCCCGGACTCATTCTTTTCGGGCTTTCCGGAAGCGAGCTGATTAAAGCGGGAGATCGAATCGGACTGAGGACGGCAAGCGAAGTGTTTGCGGACCGCACCTATCAGGAAGACGGCACGCTGACGCCGCGTTCGGAGCCGGATGCGCTGATTCAGGACGACAAAAAAGCGGTCGGGCAAGTGATTCAAATGGTGAAAGACAGCACGGTGACATCACGTAAGGGACAAGCTGTAAACCTGAAAGCGGACACGGTCTGCATTCACGGAGACGGCGCCCACGCCCTCACATTCGCAAAAACAATCAAAAAAGAATTAAAAGCGGCAGACATTCAAATCAGCGCGCTTGCAAAAGACTGAGCAGCAGAGGGAGGAAGACAGCATGGAGCAAAAGAAAAAAACAGCCGGAAAGGCTTCCGGCAAATGGTCGCTTCTTTTAGGCGCGACATTTTTGATGGCGACATCATCAATCGGGCCCGGCTTTCTGACGCAAACGGCCACGTTTACCAATACATTGGCGGCAAGCTTCGGCTTTATCATTTTAATCTCTATTATTTTGGACATCTTCGCGCAAACCAATGTATGGCGGATTATCGCGGTTTCCGGAAAGCGCGGCCAAGAGATTGCCAATATGGTGCTTCCGGGCGCCGGTTATGCCATTGCTTTTCTGGTCGTGCTCGGCGGACTTGCGTTTAATATCGGAAACATCGGCGGCGCGGGTCTCGGTCTTCAAGTATTATTCGGAATCAAACCGGAGATCGGCGCTTTAATCAGCGCTGCGATTGCGGTTCTGATTTTCGTCATAAAGGAAGCCGGAAAAGTCATGGACCGTTTTATGCAGATCGCCGGAATCGTCATGATCGTATTGACGGTGTATGTTGCCGTAACGACGGCTCCGCCGGTCGGACACGCCGTTGTGAAAACTTTTATGCCTGATCATATCAGTGTGCTGGCAATCGTGACGCTTGTCGGCGGCACGGTCGGCGGATACATTACATTTGCCGGCGGCCACCGCTTGCTTGATTCAGGCATCCAAGGGAAGGAAGTCATTCCTCAGGTGACGAAAAGCTCCATCACAGGCGTCTTGATTACATCTATTATGCGGATTGCCCTGTTTCTCGCCGTGCTCGGCGTCGTCTCAAAGGGCCTGCGCATCGATGCTGATAATCCCGCGGCTTCTGTGTTCAAGCTTGCGGCGGGAAATGTCGGCTATAAAATTTTCGGCGTCATCATGTGGTCTGCCGCTATCACGTCTGTCATCGGCGCCGCCTATACATCGGTGTCATTCTTCAAATCGTTTTCGGCAAAAATCGAAAAGCACTCTCATGGCGTAATTATCGGTTTTATCATTGTATCCACTCTTATTTTTGTCACGATCGGCCAGCCTGCCAAAATTCTGGTCGCGGTCGGTTCGCTTAACGGCTTAATTCTGCCGCTTGCATTAGCGATGATTCTGTTGGGCGCTTATAAGAAAAAAATCGTCGGCGATTACAAGCATCCGATCTGGCTCACGATTGCAGGGGCGATCGTGGTGGTTGTCATGGCGGTTATGGGCATCTATACATTATTCTCGCAAATGCCGCAGCTATGGAGCTGATGATATGAAAAACCATATGAGTGATACGAGTCCCGAAGAAGTCAGACAGCTTATCAGGAAAGGGCAGATGACCGGGCCGACGGCGGGGTTGGCCGCTTCTTACGCACAAGCCAATCTCGTCGTTTTGCAAAAGGATCTTGCCTTTGATTTTCTTTTATTCTGCCAGCGTAATCAAAAGCCTTGTCCGGTGCTTGATGTGACGGATACGGGTTCACCTGTTCCGGCAATAGCGGCGCCGGGAGCTGATATCCGGACGGACTTTCCGAAATACAGGATTTATCGGCATGGCGTGCTTACTGAAGAGGTAACGGATATTACGCCGTATTGGAAGGATGATTATGTCGGGTTTTTGATCGGCTGCAGTTTTTCATTCGAGCAGGCCCTTATCAATCAGCACATTCCAATCAGGCACATCGATGAGGGTGTGAATGTCCCCATGTATAAAACAAATATTGACTGTGTTCCGGCGGGCCCGTTTTCAGGAAAGATGGTCGTCAGCATGAGACCGATTCCGGAAAGGCTTGCAGTCCGCGCGGCGCAGGTCACGTCACGTTTTCCCGCCGTGCACGGCGCCCCCGTCCGCATCGGAAATCCGCAAAGCATCGGCATCAGCGATTTGCATCAGCCGGATTTCGGAGATGCCGTAACGGTGCGGGAAGGTGAAGTTCCCGTATTCTGGGCCTGCGGCGTTACACCCCAGGCGGTGATCATGGAAGCAAAGCCTGATATCGTAATAACACATTCACCGGGGCATATGCTGATCACCGATATACGAAATGAATCGCTTGCTGTCCTGTAAGTGAGAAAGAATACAACGAGGTGATGACAATGATGCAGTATAGCGGAAATACAGCGCTTGATATACAGCCGTACGGTGATTCCGCCGTTATCATCCGCTTTGGCGGGCACATCAGCGAAGAGGTCAACAGCCGGGTGCATGCGGCGGCAGCCTGTATGGAAGAACGGCCGTTTCCGGGCTTCGTTGAATGTATTCCGGCATTCACAAGCTTAACGATCTTTTATGACGTGTATGCCGTCTCAAACATAAAAAAAGGCATCTCTCCTTTTGCCCTGGTCAAGAAAGAAGTGACAGAACGTCTCAGTCATATAATGACCGGCCGCAAAGAAGAGCGCCGGGTGATGGAAATCCCCGTTTGCTACGGCGGTGATTTCGGTCCCGATTTAGAAGAGGTGGCTGAGATGAACGATCTGACCCCGGAAGACGTCATCCGCATTCATACCGAAGGCGAATATCTCGTTTATATGCTCGGATTTGCGCCGGGATTTCCGTTTTTAGGAGGAATGTCTGAGCGGATCAGAGCGCCGAGAAAGGCGTCGCCAAGGCCGTCCATCCCGGCCGGTTCAGTAGGAATCGCGGGAATGCAGACCGGTGTGTATCCGATATCCACTCCCGGCGGCTGGCAGCTGATCGGCAGCACCCCGCTCCGGCTTTTCAGGCCGGAAGAACATCCGCCGAGTCTTTTGAGAGCGGGCGATACGGTGAAATTCGTCCGGATCACAGCAGAGGAGTACAGCCGCATCAAGGAGGGAGCCGAATGAGTATGAAAGTGGTAAAACCCGGTCTCTTGACGACGGTTCAGGACACGGGACGGACGGGATATCAGAAATACGGTGTATTGGGAAGCGGCGCAATGGATACGATCTCTCTGCGCATCGCCAATCTTCTTGCCGGAAATCAAGAAAAAGAGGCGGGGCTTGAAGTTACGCTTATGGGGCCAGGGCCTTCCTTTGAGTTCTCAGAACCCGCGGTTATTGCCGTTACGGGAGCTGATTTCGCCTTTCATATTAATGGGGAGCCCGCCCCTCTGTGGAAGCCGGTTTTGATAAAGGAAAACAGCGTCGTCTCATTCGGGCCGTGCAAGATGGGGAGCCGCGCATATCTCGCCGTCGCGGGGGGATTTGACGTGCCCGCCGTCATGGAAAGCAAAAGCACGTATGTCAGAGCGGGGATCGGCGGCTTTTGCGGAAGAGCGCTGCAAAAAGATGATGAGCTGCCGCTCGGCCGTATGACGCCATGTTCGGAATCAATCGCGTACCGTCTGAGCGATTCTTTCGGACAGCATGGTTTCTCAGCGCCTGATTGGTCTGTCAGCAGCAGAGGATTTCTGCCGCTGAAAAAAAATCCGGTCATACGAGTGCTTGAAGGCGCTCAATTTCACGCTTTTACAGAAGAAACAAAATTACGTTTTTATCAAGAGTCATATACGGTCACGCCTCAATCCGACCGAATGGGCTACCGGCTGAAGGGCGCTCCGCTTGAATTGCGGGAGCCGCTGGAAATGGTATCTGAGGCCGTGACGTTCGGAACGGTGCAGGTGCCGCCGGACGGCAATCCGATTATTCTGCTGGCTGACAGACAGACGACGGGGGGCTATCCGCGGATGGCGCATATCATATCCGCCGATCTTCCTCTCGTCGCCCAAACGATGCCGGGGGAACATATTACGTTCCGGGCCGTTTCGCTAGAGGAAGCGGAAATGCTGCTTTTGGAGAAGGAACAGCAGCTGAAGGAGCTGAAAGCAAGGCTCAAAATGGAATGGCTGATCTGACAAAGGGGCTAAAGACCATGGAAAACAAAAACAAGACCGTCATCAAATCAATGGAACTGCTTCATTTGTTTCTGACTGAACCGAGCCTGAGCTTAAATGAGCTGGTTTCTCTATCGGAAATGCCGAAGACTTCGGTTCACCGGATGGCAAGCTCACTGGAAGAAACGGGATTTCTCACCCGGGCAGCGGACGGCCGTTATCAGCTTGGTCTGATCTTTTTACAATTCGGCCAGCTCGTCTCTGAACGTCTGGATATCAGGAAAATAGCCAAGCCGATTATGGAAGAGCTGTGCGGCGAAGTGGATGAGGCCGTTCAGCTGATCATGAGGGACGGGGATGAAGCCATTTACGTCGAAAAAATTGAAGGCACCCAAACCGTCCGCCTGTATACGGCAATCGGCCGCCGGTCGCCGCTGTACGCGGGAGCGTGCGCCAGAAGCATTTTATCGTTTCTGCCGGAAGAGGAGATTGACACATACATTCAGAAGACAAAGCTTGCCGCAATCGCCTCAGGCACGATGACGGATCGGGCTGAACTGCTTCACTCCATTGAAAGATCCTTGCAATCAGGTTATACGATCAGCTATTCGGAATTAGAAGATTATACGGCGGCGATCGGGGCGCCGATTTTCAATCACGAAGGTAAGGTGGCTGCCGGAATCAGCATCGCCGGCTTCGAAGCCCGGTTTTCAGAGGACAGGCTGCCGTATTTAACCGAAAAGGTCAAAAACGCCGCACAGCATATTTCTGAGAAATTAGGTTATTGACCGAGCCAATTTTTCTTCACTCGCGTACATTACAATATCGATAGTAACGAGTGGAGGAAAGTAAATGGGACTTGTTTATACGGCGCTGGGGGATTCTTTGACGACGGGGAGGGGATCCGGACCGTTTTCCGCCGGTTTTGTCCAGCGGTTCGGGCGCATGATGGCAGAAGATTTACAGACAAAAACCGACGTATCCATCTTTGCCAAATCAGGCCTTGAGACTGGAGAAATTCTCGGGCTTATGTCCTTACCGTATATTCAGAGGCGGATTCAGGCTGCTGATATGATTACGATTACAGGCTGCGGCAACGATTTGATTGATTCGGTTCAGGCATATCAGCAAACATCGGATGCTTCGGTATTCACCAGCGTGTCCAGTCACTGCCATGAGAACTTTGAAAAGATGATAGCCAAGATCGCTGCCTTAAAAGGGCCGCACCCGTCTCCTTATGAGATCCGCGTCTTCAATTTATACAATCCTTTCCCGGGCATCTCCATTGCAGAAAAATGGATATCCTCTTATAATGCGCACCTCAGCACGCTCGCATCGGCGCCGCACGTCAAAATTGCCGACGTCCACAGCGCTTTCAAAGGAAAAATGAATGAATATCTTTCTCATGACCGCGTACACCCCAACAGCAAGGGGTATGAAGTCATGGCATGCGTCCTGCGGGGGCTCGGATACGGAAGCCTCGCCCGCTCATAAACCGCGCGCTCCTTTTCATGGGGAGCGCGCTTTTCGTGCTCCTTAAAACAAACTTAAAATTGTCCGACTTTCGTTCTATCCGCGCAAAAAGTACGCTAGAATAATGGGGGATAAAGACAGAAATAGAATTGTGTTCAAAAAATGATAACAGAAAGGATGGATTGCTTTGCTGCGCGCCTTAAAACTGTCACTCGCGATGCTGATTATTATACTTGCGGCCGCCGCATTTACGTATGCGGAACATACCTCCGTCATACAGCCGGTTATGCTCGTGTTTCTCGGTGCGGTCATGTTCATTCAGGGGCTGGAGGAAAAACGGAAAGAAAACGACGGCTCCGGGAAATTCAATATCTATACCGCCGTTTTTGTATGGTCGATCTCCTTAATCGGTTTTACGCTTCACGCGATCTGAGTCTGATAGATCCTGAAAATGCTCCACAACAGGAAATGGTGAATAAAAACGGTGCAGTAAGGCTTTCCACTCCTGATATTCCGGCGATCCGCGAAAGCCTTTTGTATGATCTTCTAATGTCTCCCATTCCACAAGCAGCAAATATTTATGCGTCTTTTCCATACATTTGGACAAGGAATGGGACAGATAACCTTTCATGCCCGCGATAATCGGCTCCGCCCGGCGGAATGCCTCTTCGAATTCCCCCTCAAGGCCTTCTTTTACATACAGCATGGCTGCTTCTCTGATCATCTGAAATTCCTCCTTTTTTTAATAGATACATTGTATAAGAATATGGGCCGTGACGGCCGGAAAAACAAAAAAATTTTAAACGCTCTGAGAAAAAAATCCTTGCCAGCCTGATTTGGTTTAGGAGAAAATAACAGTTGGAAGGCAGGGGAATAGACAGTGAAAAAAGGGTTATACCTATTACTTTTACTCGCAGGAATCATAGGTTTGATCGGCTGCTCGAAAACGGAATCGGCCGAAGACAGAATGAAAGATTTCGTAAAAGACTGGAACGGCGGTCATTACGATAAGATGTACCAAAGCCTCACCCAAGATGAAAAGAAAAAACGATCCAAAAAGGATTTTGTAAAACGATATGAAACCATTTATGAACAAGCGGGGGTCAAAAATCTGAAAGTCACTGCCGAAAAACAGGACGAAGACGATAAGAAAAAAGATGACCTCCAGCACATCGATTATAAAGTCAGCATGGATACAAAAGCAGGGAAGGTCGCTTTTGAAAACACGGCCGTCCTGAAAAAAGAGAAAACAGACGATGGCGAATCATGGAACATTGACTGGAATCCTTCTTTTATTTTCAAACAGCTTTCCGATGATAAAACCGTGCAGATCGCAAATGAGGAACCGAAGCGCGGACAAATTTACGACAAAGACGGAAAAGGTCTCGCCGTGAATACCGAAGTGCCGGAAATCGGCATTATCCCTGGAAAACTCGGCAAGGATAAAGACAGCGTGATCAAAAAACTGTCTGAAAAACTGGACCTTTCTGAAGACGATATCAAAAGCAAACTGAACCAGGGCTGGGTAAAAGACGACTCCTATGTCCCGATTCAAAAAATCAGACCGGATGATGAAAGCAAGGTCAAAAGCCTGCTCGCACTAGACGGCGTGACGAAAACGAAAGTCAGCTCCCGCTACTATCCGTACGGCGAAAAAGCGGCCCATCTGACCGGCTATATTAAAACCATCACAGCGGAGCAGCTGAAAAAAGCGAAAGACGGCCAATACAGCGATACTTCCAAAATCGGCATCGCCGGCCTTGAGAATGTATATGAAGACAAGCTGCGCGGCAAGACCGGTTGGAAAATTTACGTCCCGCAAACAGGTGAGGTCATTGCTGAAAAGAAAGCCGAAAGCGGGCAGGATATTCATGTAACGATTGACATGAAAACGCAGACGAAGCTGTATGATTCTATGAAAGACGACAGCGGAGCGGCAGTCGCCCTCGAACCGCAAACGGGTGAGACCCTCGCGCTCGTCAGCGCACCGTCTTATGACCCGAACGGCTTTCTTTTCGGCTGGAGCGGAAAAGAGTGGAAAAAGCTGAATGAAGATAAAAACAATCCGTTTTCAGCGAAATTCAACAAACTTTATGCGCCGGGATCAACGATTAAACCGATTGCCGCGGCAGTCGGCCTGACAAACGGCACATTGAAAGCGTCGGAAAAGAAAAAAATCACCGGAAAAGAGTGGCAGAAAGATTCGAGCTGGGGCGGTTACCATGTCACACGCGTATCAGAGCGCCTGAATGAAGTGGATCTCGAAAACGCGCTGATCACATCGGACAACATCTACTTTGCGCAAAATGCCATAGATGCCGGAGCGGACGCGTTTACAAAAGGATTAAAAACATTTGGCTTTGATGAAGAGATTCCGTACCAATTTCCGATTGAAAAGTCCTCAATCGCTAACGGCAAGCTTGATTCCGAGATCCTTCTCGGAGATACGGGCTACGGCCAGGGGCAGATGCTGATGTCTCCTCTGCACTTAGCGGCTGACTATACCGCATTTGTAACAGACGGAAATCTCGTCAAACCGACATTGATCAAAGACGGAGAAAAAACACCGCAAATCTGGCATAAGCAAGTGGTGTCGAAAGCCAATGCCGAAGAAATCACGAAAGGGCTGAGAGGCGTCGTTGAAGATCCGCGCGGCTCTGCATATCAGCCGGCCGTAAGCGGCATTACCGTAGCCGGAAAAACCGGTACAGCCGAGCTGAAAACGTCTAAAGAAGATAAAGACGGCAAAGAAAACGGCTGGTTTGTCGGTTACGATTATAAAAAGAAAGACCTCTTGATCGCGATGATGATTCAAGACGTCAAAAAACGCGGCGGAAGCCATTACGTCGTTGAAAAAGCGAAAAAGCAGTTTCAGAATCATTAAATGACGATTTTTGCGGGCTGAAAGGAAAATCGGCCGCCGAAGCAGAATGAAACAGCATGGGCAATTCCTGAAAACAGAGATACAAGAGGCTCTAAGAAAAAGGGGGATTTCACATGCAGCGCATTCAATTGGCTGAAGACCTGGAATTTTCAAGAGTGATACACGGGCTTTGGCGTCTGAACGAATGGAATGTTTCAGACGGAGAGCTGCTGAATCTGATTGAATGGTGTATCAGCCAAGGCATCACCACCTTCGATCATGCCGATATATACGGCGGTTATACGTGTGAAAAGCTGTTCGGCGGCGCTTTGTCCCTTTCGCCTTCAATAAGGGAGCGAATCGAAATCGTCACAAAATGCGGGATTGTCATTGAATCACCGGAGCGGCCAGGAAACAAGTCGCATCATTATAATACGTCGAAGTCTCACATCTTAGCGTCGGCGGAGCAGTCGCTTTTGAATCTGAATACGGATTATCTGGATGTGCTGCTCATTCACAGACCGGACCCGCTTATGGATCCGGAGGCTGTGGCTGAAGCGTTTCACGCGCTGAAAAGCTCGGGCAAGGTCAGATATTTCGGGGTATCGAACTTTAAAGCGCACCAGTACAGAATGCTCGAATCCTATTTGGATGATCCGCTCATCACAAACCAAATTGAAATCTCGGCGTACAAGCTGGAAAATATTCATGACGGCACGCTGGATTTCTGTCTGGAAAAACGCATTCCGCCGATGGCGTGGTCACCGCTTGCGGGCGGGAGCGTCTTTACAGGACAATCAGATAAGGCCCTCCGAATCCGTGCCGCGCTTCGTTCCGTACAGGAAGAAATCGGCGCCGCTTCCATTGACGAAGTCATGTACGCATGGCTGTTCACCCACCCGGCAGACATCATGCCGATTGTCGGCAGCGGAAAAGAGAACCGCATTTCCGCCGCGGTGCGTGCATCCGCGTACAAACTCAGCCATGATCAGTGGTTCAGGATTTATACCGGTGTCCAAGGCTGCGATATTCCATAAACAGAACAAACGCCCGGAAGGTATCTTCCGGGCGTTTGTTTATGTGGTGTGCAATGTCTAAAAACAAGTAAGGTCACTTTGAAGTATAGCCGTGCGGATCAAGAGTAACAAGCGTCATGGCATATTATCTGACACATTTTTCTTTTTCAATACTGTCACATGGCCCAGTGCCAAATTGCCATTTGAAAATGGTTGAATAATCATTGAAAGCGTTTTATATTATAATTTACACCACTTTCCCCGGCAGCACTCCCCATATGCCATACTTCTCACAACTAGAAAATCTGGAGGCGCGTTTCATGTATATGACAGCGAGAGAACAAAAATTAATGAAACATCTATTACTGCAGAACCGTTACGAGACAGTGCATGAACTGGCAGAAGCTTTACAAGTCAGCACAAGAACCGTTCACCGCGAGTTAAAAACAATCAAACCGATGATGGAATCATTCGGTCTGGCACTTGATAAACAGCCCGGCAAAGGACTGAAAGCGGTAGGAAACCCGGAGGACAAACAAAAACTCCTGTCAGACCTGTCCTATGAACAGCATGAATACAGCGCTGAGGAGCGGAAACTTTTAATTCTATGTTCACTATTAGAGTCGCAAGAGCCGATCAAGCTCTACAGTCTGGCGAACGAATTGCAAGTGACAAACGCGACAATCAGCTATGACCTGGATGAGCTGGAGACTTGGATTGCGCCCTTCGGCTTGACGCTGATCCGAAAAAGGGGCTTCGGCATTCAGCTGACGGGGCCGGAAAATGCGAAACGGAAAATCGTCGGCAATCTCATCGTCAACCGGCTTGATATTCAGAGCTTTTTGGAAGCGGTTGAATTCAATATTAAAGGAAAACCGGATGATGCTGAAAAAATGTTCGGCGTCGTAAATAAAGCGGAACTTTTGAAAATGGACCGGCTCTTGATTCAGCTCAAGGAAAAAATCGCGATCGCCTTATCTGACAGCTCATACATGGCGCTTGCGGTTCATTTAACCTTTGCGATGGACCGGATCAGGCTCGGAGAAACCATCACGATGGAGGCTTCGGAACTAAAAGCGCTGCAGCAGACGAAGGAGTACGGCTCTGCGCTGGAAATGGCAAAAGAGCTTGAAAAAGCGTTCGGCGTTTCAATTCCGGAAGCTGAGATCGGTTATATCACCATTCATTTGCGGAGCGCCAACCGCCAATACAAAACGGAATTCAAACCGGAAAACATTGAAGTTGAAACGGCCTTGCAAACGAAGCAGCTGATCGGCTTCATTTCTGAAAAAATCAAAATTGATCTGACGGAAAACGGTTCTTTATACGACGGTTTAATCGCCCATTTGGAGCCTGCGATCAACCGGGTAAAAGAAAATATCGACATGTACAACCCGATGACCGAGCAAATTAAACGCGACTACTTTCTGCTGTACATGGCCGTAGAAGAAGGAATGGAAAAATTCTTTCCGGGGCTTCTTTTCTCTGATGATGAGATCGCTTTCATCGTTCTTCACTTCGGCTCCGCTCTGGAAATCAAACGGGAAGAAGCGAAGATCAAGGCGCTGATCGTCTGTTCCAGCGGCATCGGGTCGTCCAAAATGCTCGCATCCAGGCTGAAAAAGGAGCTTCCGGAAATCCGTTCCTTTGATATGTCTTCCCTCATCGAACTGAAGGACCGAGACATCACCGCGTATGACATGATCGTATCCACCGTTCCGATCCCGTATAGACACATAGATTACGTCATGGTCAGTCCGCTTTTAAACGAAGAAGACGCTGATCAGGTGAAGCAGTACATCAAAAGAAAAATTCCGCTGATTCTTGACAAAAAAAGAAACGGTAAAAGAGAAGAGAAGCAGCCGGAGACGCCTGATATGCTGGAAGCGGCCGGCCGTATGGCACATTATGCGGCGGTTATCCAAAGCGTGCTGCGGAACTTTTCGGTCAAATCCATTGAGTCAAACACGGCGTACGAACTGTTTTTGAATCGTTTGTTTGCCATGCTTGAGCAAGAAGGATTTGTCCGTAATGCCAAACAAACCGCACAGCGCCTTGCAGAGCGTGAACGACAGGGCGGACTCGGCATTCCGGGAACGGCGATGGCGCTGTACCATCTCAAAAATGAAGAAATTGTCACGCCTTTTTTCAAAATTTATGATTTGACGGCTCCATGCAGTGTCAAAGGCATGGACGGAAATTCCCTGACCGTCGGCCGCGCTTTGGTGATGATGGCGCCGGCTGATATGCCCGCTGAAGGGTCGGAAATACTAAGTGCGGTCAGCTCCGCCATCATCGATTCCGAAGACAGTATAAAAGCCTTCCAGACGGAGGATGAAGCCGATTTATACAAACGTTTAAACAAGCTGTTTTATCATTTCATTCAGGAGAAAGGACAGCGGTAAACAGAAAGCGCACACCTCATATGGGGTGTGTTTTTTTCTGCATGTATGAGGGTAAGGGGAAGGGAAGAAACTAAAAACATGGGACTATTGTATCATTCACGAATGGAATAGTTCTAAAACAAAATTGTTTTACAAGTTATATTTTTTGGTTTAAAATGGGTTGCGTGAGGAAGAAAATCTGACAGAGTTTTTTGTGATTTATGATTATGGGAGATGAAAATATGGAGACATTACAGCATCTGATTCTGCATGACATTTCAAATAGCGAAGAGATCGAAGCTGTAAAAAGCGGTGCGCATACCCTGACCTACGCGGAATATCGAAAACGAATCAACCAGCTTGCACAAGCGCTTCTTGATAAAGGAATAAAAAAAGGCGACAGAGTGGCGATGCTTTGCAAAAACGGCCACGCGTCATCCATTGTCATGTTTGCGGCACTCGAAATCGGCGCGGTTGTTGTGCCGGTCAGCTGGCAATTAACACCTTACGAAATGAAAGGCATTTTAGCAGCCTGTGAACCGAAAGCTGTCTTTTTCGGCACTGAATTTAAAGAGATTATGGAAGAAGTTCTTCCTGCGCTGGTATCTTCTCTTAAACTGAAGGTCGAGACAGGAACAGCTGCGGAGACAACGCCTGAGTTTGACGCTTTATTGACAGGCTCCGGTGATACACCGGATGTCGAAACGGTGTCTGAAAACGATACGGCATTGCTGATGTTTACTTCAGGTACAACCGGCAATCCGAAACGCTGCATGATCACTCACGGCGGCATATACAACTACGTAAACGCGACATTGGCTTACACGGGGAGAATGCAGCATGTCCGCTTCTTAGCATGCCATCCGAATTACCATACGAGCGCGATTATCTGCCAGATGGTCGGCACGATGAGCGGAACGACATTCATTATGACAGACAATCAGGACCCTGTGGAAAACTTGAAGCTCATCGAAAAAGAAAAAATTCAAACCATCATGGCGCTGCCAGTCTATTTCACATACCTGCTGAAAGCATGGGAAACGCACCAGACTGACATGTCTTCTATCGTTTATATGATGACGGGAGGCACAAAGGTGCCAAGCAGCCTGATCCAGCAGTATCTCGACATCGGCATCCCGCTCATGCACGGATACGGAAGCACGGAAGCGTGGGGCATCAGTTCTTGGAATCCGCAAATGGGAATGGATAAAGCCGCTTCCGCGGGTAAACCGATGGAAGAAGTGGACGTCCGCGTTGTAGATCCGGAAACAGGTGAAGTCCTTCCGCAAGGCTCAATCGGAGAAGTCGTTGTGGCAAGTCCGTTTTTATTCAAAGGCTACGAAGGTAACGAAGAAGCGACACGAAAAGTGCTGAAAGACGGCTGGTTCCATACCGGCGATTCCGGCTATGTGGATGAAGACGGATTTATCTTTATCACCGGACGTTATAAAGATGTCATCATCTACGGCGGCGATAATATTTATCCTGACCAGATTGAAGAAGTCATTCAGCAAGTGCCGGGAATTCTCGAAACAGCGGTTGTCGGTATCCCTGATCCGCTTTACGGCGAAAAGCCGAAAGCGTTCATCGTGACAAACGGCAGAGAAGACCTGACAGAAGAAGAAGTGACCCGATTCCTGCAAGAACGTCTTGCTGCCTTTAAAATTCCGGACATTGAGTTCGTCAGCGAACTTCCGAAAAACAACCTTGGAAAAGTGAGAAAAGACGTGCTCCGCAAACAAGCGGTACGTTCATAATAGAAAACAAAAACCCGGCTGCCAGCCGGGTTTTTTTCTTGCGTTCCATGTGAAACATTTTTCTCCGAAAACGTTTTGAACTGTCTCAATCATGTTTATCCGGAAGACAGCAGAGGTAGACAAGAAATATGACAACGAACCAGAAGGAGGAACTTGACATGGAAAACTATCCGAAGGAATTCCCGGCGGAATCACAAAACCGCCAGCCGGGCATTGAAAGCGAAATGAATCCGGCGCCTGTTTACGAATACAAAGAATATAAAGGCGCTGACAAATTAAAAGGAAAAACCGCGCTCATCACAGGGGGCGACAGCGGTATCGGACGCGCCGTTGCGGTTGCTTACGCGAAGGAAGGCGCAAATGTCGCGATCGTCTATTTTGATGAACACGATGATGCGGAAGATACAAAAAAACGAGTGGAAGAAGAAGGCGTAAAATGTCTGTTAATCCCCGGCGATGTCGGTGAGGAAGACTTTTGCAATGAAGCCGTTGAAAAAACGGTTGAAGAATTCGGGCGTCTTGATATTCTCGTGAATAACGCCGCGGAACAGCATCCGAAAGAAAGCATTAAAGACATCACAAGCGAGCAGCTTCACAGAACCTTTAAGACAAACTTTTACTCACAATTTTATTTGACTAAAAAAGCAATTGATTACATGAAGCCGGGCAGCGCGATCATCAATACGACATCCATTAATCCTTACACAGGCAATCCGCAGCTGATTGACTACACGGCTACGAAAGGCGCGATTAACGGTTTTACGAGATCCATGGCGCAAGCGCTCGTCAGCGATGGTATCCGTGTCAACGCCGTGGCGCCGGGGCCGATCTGGACACCGCTTATTCCGGCGACATTCTCAGAAGAAACAGTCGCTTCCTTCGGTCAGGATACGCCGATGGGCCGGGCAGGCCAGCCTGTTGAGCATGTCGGCTGCTATGTGCTCTTGGCCTCAGACGAATCCTCTTATATGACCGGACAGACGCTGCATGTCAACGGCGGCAGATTTGTGACCACATAAGGAGGCTGAAGCATGACGATATCGAAACATGACGTGAATGCATACTATCAAAAAGCGGGAATTGTTCTGACTGATGATGAAGTCGAAGACATTCAAATCATGGATTACGGCTTAGGCAAGCTTAAAGAAACCGGGCTTCAGCTGTTTATTTACGTGAATACCGACCGCTACTGTTCGAAAGAATTGGTGCTCTTCCCGCGCCAGACGTGTCCGGAACACCGCCATCCGCCGGTCGGCGGCGAGAAGGGAAAACAAGAGACATTCCGCTGCCGCTGGGGGAAGGTGTATCTCTACGTGGAAGGCGAAAAGACAGAGAACCCAAGCGTCCTCCCGCCGGAAGAAGACAAGGAGTACTACACCGTCTGGCATGAGATTGTGCTTGAGCCGGGCGGACAATACACCATTCCGCCGGATACGAAGCATTGGTTTCAAGCGGGAGAAGAAGGGGCGGTCGTTACGGAAATGTCATCGACAAGCACGGATGATCACGATGTTTTCACCGACCCGCGCATTTAAGGATGAGGCTGCACGCCTCATCTTTTTTGTATGGAAAAAAATAAATTTACCTGTATAATGGCTAATAAAGGAAAGAAGGTGCGGTCGTGTTTTCCTGTCAAATCCGGGAACATCTGACGATCAGATTGCTTGCCAAAGAAGATACGGACGAATTGTATTCTGTTATGAAGCGAAATCAAAACCATCTCAGCGAATGGCTCAGCTGGGCGGAAGAACTGGCTGACATCGATACGTACCGCGATGTGATCATCCCCGAATGGCGCTATAAATATGCGGAAGAGAATGGGTTTGACGCCGGAATTTTTGTGAAGGGCCGGTTTTGCGGCATGATCAGCATCCATAATGTCGATACAGTCAATCAAAAAGCAGAGATCGGCTACTGGCTGGATCGAGAGCATGAAGGATTCGGCATTATCACCGCAAGCTGCCGGGCGGTCATCACCCATGCATTTCAGGACCTCGGGCTGAACCGCATCATGATCAGCGCGGCTGAAAAAAACATGAAAAGCAGGGCGGTGGCGGAACGGCTCGGATTTCAGAAAGAAGGACTGACGAGAGAAGGCATTTTCGTACAGGGCGCCTATCATGACACGGTGAACTACAGCATGCTGAAGCGGGAATGGAGCGAAGATCGGCAGAAGAGCACATTTCTTGGTTTAAATGTCTCCCCAATGTGGAAAAGTAACAGCGGAGACGTTAAAAAGGAGTGATTCTTCATGAATCAAAATGAAATCAAAGAAAAAGTGCTTGAAGTACTGGATCATCATAAAGTCGGTTCGCTTGCGACGGTAGAGCAAGGCAAACCGCATTCACGCTACATGACATTTTTCCATGACGGCTTAACGATTTACACGCCGACGAGCAAAGACACTCATAAAGCGGAAGAAATTGAAAACAATCCGAATGTTCATATTCTGTTAGGGTATGACTGTGAAGGATTCGGTGACGCTTATGTGGAAGTGGCCGGAACCGCCAAACTGAACAACTCAGCAGATTTAAAAGAAAAGCTGTGGGATCCGAAACTGGAACGCTGGTTTGACGGAAAAGACGATCCGAACCTGGTGATTCTTGAAATTGAACCGAAGCAGATCAAGCTCATGAACGCGGGTGAAAAAACGCCGGCCGAGCTGGAACTTTAATAAATCATTTGATTATTCAGGGGCAATCTGTTATACTTAACTGCTAAGTGACAACATGCAAATAAAAAAGAAAGTAAACTTCTTTTTTCTGTTTTGATATAGAAGCTTCATGCTTCAACGGACAGCTTGAAAAAAAGCTGAGCTTATTCTTTTCCTTCTGATATTCGCCCCTAACGAAGAGATGGAAAAAAGACTTTTTGTTTTACAATTCACACCGGCGCGGCTTCGGAGCCGCAGTGACGATTGAGAGGTAGGGCTTTCGTTGTCTTGTGTTCAAGAACTTCCATGGTGTTTACTTTCGAAGAATGATTCTGTCGGAACTGTTAATACGAATCACCCGCGGGCTAAGGCGGGCAACCATATATTATTTATTTGCGTAAGAAAAGAATAAGACAAAACCGCGCCGGACATCCGGGCGGTTTTTTTATGTAAACGGCCGAAACCTTGCCGCAGTCTGCAGAGTCTAATCAGTATGAAAAGATTTGGAGGAATCATACATTGCACGTTATTACTTCACAAGTACTGTTTATCTTCTGTTTTCTGCTGCTGATACATTCGATTGAAACGCTTGCCTATGCAACACGGCTTTCCGGCGCGAGAGTCGGATTTATCGCGTCCGCGCTGTCATTATTTAATGTCATGGTTATTGTGTCGCGCATGTCAAACATGGTTCAGCAGCCGTTTACCGGACATCTGATTGATGCGGCCGGATCAAACGCTCTGTCTGTTGTGGGCGCCCAGTTTCGATTTTTAATATTCGGCTCCACGGTCGGAACGATGCTCGGCATCTGTCTTTTGCCGACATTCGTCGCGTTATTCTCCAGGGCGATTATACACTTGGCGGACGGAGGAGGCTCCGTCATGCAGGTATTTAAAAAAGGATTTTCACTGAACGGGCTGAAGCATGCGCGTTCTTATATCAGACTGCCGTCAGTCTCCTATTTAAAGGGGCTTCAATTCCGAATGATCCCGAAACGCTTGTTTGTCATTAATATGGTCATTACGTCTATTTACACGATCGGCGTTCTGTCCGCTCTGTACGCCGGCCTTCTGGCGCCTGAGCACAGCACGACGGCCGTGATGGCATCAGGCTTAATCAACGGCGTTGCGACTATGCTGCTGGCCGTGTTTGTTGACCCGAAAGTCTCCGTACTGGCAGACGATGTGGCGAAGGGCAAGCGCAGCTACGTCTCCTTAAAATGGACCTCATTGACGATGGTCACATCAAGGGTCGCGGGCACGCTTCTCGCCCAGCTCGTATTCCTCCCCGGCGCTTATTATATCGCCTGGGTGACGAAATGGATGTAACGCATGAAAAAAGCTCCTCTGCAGAAGAGGAGCTTTTTTATTGATAATTTCTCAGGCCGCGATCATAAATAAAATTACCGAACGGAATAAAGGCCGCGATAAAACCGGCGGCTGACCATTTCACATGCCATTTGACAGTAAACGCCACATACGCCAGCACCGCCAGATAAATGATAAACAAACCGCCGTGAATGGAACCGGCAATGGTGACGGCGAGCGGATGATGAGCCCAATACTTCAGCGGCATCGCGATAAACAGCAGCACCAAAAGCGACATTCCTTCAATAAACCCCATCGTGCGAAGTCTGCCGATCGGCGTGTGTAACATACAGCTCCCTCCTGTCGGACATCTTTTTTCCTCTATACTATAAGCAAAGGGCAGTCCTAATATGACCATTTCGCGTCTGTTCCTGAAAAAACCTTCATGATTTCAGCCTGTTGTTCTTGTCATTTTTCGGATTTCTCTTGATAATATAGCCAAAAGGGTAAGGAAGGACTACAGTCATGAAACTAGATAATGTGGATCTGAGCATCATTAAAGAGCTGCAGCGGGACAGCCGCCTGTCCATGCGGGAGCTGGGCAGAAAAATCAAATTGTCAGCCCCGTCCGTCACAGAGCGTGTCAGACAGCTTGAATCCTTCGGCGTTATTAAGCGCTATACATTGGACATTGATCAAAAAAAGATCGGGCTCCCCGTCTCCTGCATTGTCGAAGCGACGGTGAAAAACGGAAAATACGATCAATTCAAAACCTACATTCAATCCATTCCTAACATTGAATTTTGTTTTCGGGTCGCCGGGGCGGCGTGTTATATGCTGAAGATTAACGCGGACAGTCTGGAAACCATCGAACACTTCATCAACCGCACCTCTCCGTATGCCCAAACCGTGACCCACGTCATTTTCTCAGAAATTGACACAAAAAACGTCCTCGATTAGAGAGAGCGTGAGGAAGTCTGTTATAATAACAGGATGAGTGTGAAAGAAAGAGAAGTGAAAAGCATGTCAAAAACAGTTGTATTAGCTGAAAAACCTTCAGTCGGCCGGGACTTGGCCCGCGTTCTGAAATGTCATAAAAAAGGAAACGGATATCTTGAAGGCGACCGCTACATCGTCACATGGGCGCTCGGGCATCTGGTAACGCTCGCTGACCCTGAAGGATACGGCAAAGAATTTCAATCATGGCGGCTTGAGGATCTGCCGATTATTCCGGAGCCTTTAAAGCTCGTCGTCATTAAAAAAACAGGAAAACAGTTCAATGCGGTCAAAGCTCAGCTTGCCCGAAAAGACGTCAGCCAGATCGTAATCGCTACAGACGCAGGACGGGAAGGGGAACTTGTGGCCCGCTGGATTATCGAAAAGGCAAACGTCCGCAAACCGATTAAGCGGCTGTGGATTTCCTCTGTGACGGATAAGGCGATTAAAGAAGGATTTCAAAAGCTCCGCAGCGGCAAAGAGTACGAAAACCTGTATCATTCCGCCGTTGCCAGAGCGGAAGCGGATTGGATCGTCGGCATCAACGCGACCCGCGCCCTGACCACGAAATTTAACGCGCAGCTGTCATGCGGACGCGTCCAGACTCCGACACTGGCGATGATCGCCAAACGCGAAGCGGATATTCAGGCGTTCAAACCCGTTCCTTATTACGGTCTCCGCGCGGCGTCTGATCAGATGACGCTGACATGGCAGGATAAAAAAACAAAACAGACAAGAACGTTCGATCAGACGGTGACCGGCCGTTTGGCAAAAGACCTGCAAGGAAAGCCGGCAGTCATTTCAGAATTGAAAAAAACGGCGAAGAAAAGCTTCGCTCCCGGTCTTTACGACTTGACGGAATTGCAGCGGGACGCTCATAAGCGCTTCGGTTTCTCCGCAAAAGAGACGCTGTCCGTGCTTCAAAAGCTGTATGAACAGCATAAGCTTGTCACTTACCCGCGGACGGATTCCAGATTCCTTTCCGCAGACATCGTGCCGACTTTAAAAGACCGTTTAAACGGCATGGAAGTTAAGCCGTACGCCCAGTACGTCAATCAAATACTGAAGCGGGGCGTCAAAGCGCATAAAGGATTCGTCAATGATGCGAAAGTATCGGATCACCATGCCATCATTCCGACAGAGGAGCCGCTGATCCTTTCAAGCCTCAGCGACAAAGAACGAAAGCTTTACGATCTGATTGCCAAACGTTTTCTCGCCGTGTTAATGCCGGCGTTCGAATACGAAGAAACAAAGGTCACAGCCGATATCGGCGGCGAAACATTTACCGCAAAAGGGAAAACGGTTCAATCGCCTGGCTGGAAAGCCGTGTATGATATGTACGAGGATGACGACGATCATGAGGAAGACAAAGACCAGACGCTCCCGGATCTTCATCAGGGTCAGCGCCTTACTGTCTCATCATTGAAAGAAACGAGCGGACAGACGAAACCGCCGGCGCGCTTTAATGAAGGCACGCTGTTATCCGCGATGGAGAACCCAAGCGCCTTTATGCAGGGAGAAGAGAAGAACCTTGTGAAAACATTGGGTGAAACCGGCGGACTCGGAACAGTCGCCACCCGCGCTGATATTATTGAAAAACTGTTCAACAGTTTCTTGATCGAGAAAAAAGAAAAAGATATTTTCATTACGTCAAAAGGGAAGCAGCTCTTACAGCTCGTCCCGGAAGATTTAAAATCGCCGGCCTTAACCGCTGAGTGGGAGCAAAAGCTCTCCGCCATCGCAGCGGGCAAACTGAAATCCGCCGTGTTCATTAAAGACATGAAAACATATGCGGGCAAAACGGTGAAGGAAATCAAAAACAGCAGTCAGACTTTCAGACATGACAACATTTCAGGCACCGCCTGCCCTGATTGCGGCAAAATGATGCTTAAAGTCAACGGCAAACGCGGCACGATGCTCGTATGTCAGGATCGTGAGTGCGGCAGCCGGAAAACGCTGGCAAGAAAAACAAACGCCCGCTGTCCGAACTGTCATAAGAAAATGGAGCTTCGCGGCCAGGGCGAAGGCCAAACCTTCGCATGTGTATGCGGCCACCGGGAGAAACTGTCCGTCTTTGAAAAGCGCAAGGCGAAAGATAAATCCGGACGCGCATCCAAGCGGGACATCAACTCTTATATGAAAAGCCAAAACAAAGAGGAGCCGATGAACAACGCGCTGGCAGAACAGCTGAAAAAACTCGGCCTGGATAAATAGATCAGAGAAAGGCAGCATTTGTAAATAAATGCTGCCTTTTGTTGTGTTTTTTACTGTAATGGGAATACGATCCATGTGAAGAGGGAAAAGGTGAGAGGCGGCGCTTCCATTTAAAATTTTCCAATGTGAAAAAATGCTAGTATTCTTTTATCGTTTCCTTTATAGTAAAAATACTTTGTGAAAAAATAAGATATGGGTCTAAAAAAGGATTTGTAAAATAGGAGGATGGACTGTGAAGCAATTCGTTTTTCGTCTGATGCTCCTTTTGATTTCGATCGTTCTGACGGCGGGGTGCGCGGAGGCCGGCACTGAAAAACAGGCGGCAGCCGAACCGTCCGGACCGCTTCAGCCCGCAGAGCATTTTATTTATCATAAATTGATGAACGGGCGGGGGATGATCCGGACGAACATATCCGGTGAGCCGGAATATTTATCTGAGTCTCTCGGACTATGGATGGCATTTTTGCTGAACAGGAAAGATGAACGGCAGTTTCAAGCGCAATATCAGCTTCTCACCGATTCATTTCTGACGAAACACGGGCTCGTGTCGTGGAAGATTGACGGGAATAAAGCGAGCGGCACCAATGCCTTAATTGACGATTTCAGAATCATGAACTGTCTGAATGAGGCCGGAACCCTGTGGGGAAACAGTGAATACGGGAAAACAGCGGTGCAGATCGGGAAGGCGCTGGAAAAATACAATACAAATGACGGGTATTTTACGGATTATTATGATGCCGCTTCAAATGCCGCATCAAAGACCGTGACCTTGTCCTATGTTGACCCCGGCGCCTTACAGATGCTCAGAGAAAAAGGGATTATCGATGAGAAAACGGAAAACCGGAACCTTGATGTTCTCAATCATGCGCCCCTGAAAAATGGTTTTCTGCCGAAATCATTCAATACCGAAACAAAGGAATACAAATATGACAGCGAAGTGAATGTCATCGACCAGCTGTACGCCGCCGTGAATCTGAAGCGGGGCGATGACAAGGCCGCCGCGCTGTCAAAATGGATCACAGAAGAATGGAAGTCGCGCGGACAGCTGTACGGACGATACAGCGCAGACACGAAGGAGCCGGCGGTTCAGTACGAATCACCGTCCGTTTACGCCCTGGCCGTTCTTTTTTTAGCAGAACAAAAAGCTGATCCGGCTGTCATCAAGCCGCTTTATGAAAGAATGACTTCATTTGAAACACTGGACACGCTGAAACCCGATTACGGCGGCTATATGAGCGGGAGCGATACACATTCTTTCGATAACCTGCTGCCGCTTCTGGCTGAAAGGAAATTGTTTAATGAAAATATCATTCAATGAATCACAAAAACTGTGCAGCTACACAGCAGTTATGCTGGTGCTGCTGTCTTTTTTTATTTACTATGCGTCTCAGCAATCCGCAGGGCTTCTGATAACCTGCATCACATTGCTTGTTGCGGGAGCCGGCATATGGTTCGGGGCAATCTACGCGCTCGTCATCACCTTACTCGTCTTATTTGTTCTCGGCAGCCTGCTCCTGTGGTTTCAGACCGGGAGCTTTATGGCGTCTGCCGGTGCCGAAAGTCTGCAGGTGCTGGTCATTTGGGGGATTGCGCTGCTGCTCTTTTCTTACATAGCGGGAAGGATTCACGAGTTGGCGAAGGGGCTTGAGCGCTCAGTGAAACAGCTGCGTGAAGAGATTACGAGCTTTGTCGCCGTCGACAGGGTGACAGGCTTTGACAACCATCTGCGGATGAAGCTGGAGCTTTCCGAGGAGATCAAGCGGGCGGAACGCTACGGCAATTCCTTCGTCTTTTTGCTGCTGCACATGCATTATTTCAAGGAATTCAAATCCCTGTACGGAGAAAAAGAGACCGATCGGCTGCTGGCGTTTATCAGCCGCCAAATCCGGTCAAGCGTTCGGGAAACAGACAAAAAATTCAGGCCGTCCGCCGAACGGTTCGGCATCGTGCTGACCCATACACCTGAAGAAAACATGCCGGCCGTTCTGGCGAAGCTGAAAAAGGAATTGGATACGTACCGGCTGCAAAACGGTAAATACGTCTCCATCACCTTCCGTGTATGTTACTTGGCGTACCGAAAGGATTTACAAACGGCCGAGCAATTTTTAAATGAACTGGAAAACGAGATGATGATGAATGAACTCTAAATGGATACGTCTCTTACTCTCGGCGCTCTTCATGATTTCGGCGGTTTATGTTCCCCGTCCGGCGGAAGCAAAAGACAAAAAGGACGGCATTCTCATTATTTATACAAGCACGGACGGCAAAGAAACCGCTGAGGTCAAAATGCTTGATCTGACTGCGGGCCATTTCTCATCCGCCGTGACTGTGAAAAGCGACGGAGACATCACAGCCGCGGACCTCAAAAAGAATCGGCGCGTCATCTATTACGGCGTCACGAATAAAAAGCTCAGCACATCATTTGTGTCACTGATCAGCAGCATGCCGCAGCAGCTTATCAGCATCGGCTATAACGCCGGACAGTTCCGCCAATTTGCGGGGTTGTCCCTGACAGAAAAAGAAACGGTATACCGCATTTACAGCAAAGAAGAAAAAACAGACATGCCGCTTGAAAAAGGGATGTCCGTGCTCGGCGTATCGGGAGTAAAAGGAAAGTCCCTTTATACATACCGGTCCGGTGACGGCAGCACCCGCCCTTTTATGTGGAAAACGGCGCGCTCTGACTATTATTTCGGTGTGACGAGCCTGTTAAATGATTCGTTTCTGACGGCGAAAGCGCTGCGCAGCGCATTCGGAGAATCAGCGGGCGGCACCCTCCTTTATTTACGGCTTGAAGACATCAGTCCGATGTCAGATGAAAGATTGCTTTACGAAGCGGGCGCTTACCTGCATAAAAGACACATTCCGTTTATTCTGGCGGTCATTCCGGTCTATCTCAATCCGGAAAACGGAGAAAAAGTATACCTGGCGGACAAGCCAAAAATGGTCAGCGTCCTGAAAAAACTTCAGCAAATGGGCGGCAGCATCATTATTCACGGCTACACGCACGCATACCGATACAGCGAAACGGGAGAAGGCTTTGAATTTTGGGATGCCAAAGCGGATCAGCCGATTACGTCAGAAAATGCGGATGATACTCCGGTCAAGCTTGAAAAGGAACAGGATTTTCCGAATGAAAAAGCGTACCGGGCGTATGTGAAGCCTTTCCGTGAAAAAGAAAAAATCTACACGAGAACGAAGCTGGAGCAGGCGATTGACGATCTGACAGAGCTCGGCCTTTACCCGCTGTCATTCGAAGCGCCGCACTACACGATGTCTGAAGAAGGCTACAAAATCGCATCTTCTTATTTCTCCAGCATTTTCGGACAAGTGCAGCTCAGCGGCGCGACGTGGAAAACCTCGGGCGCCCCTCCGTTCGTCTCAAAGCCGGCTATGCTGGACGGGATGACGCTGTACCCTGAAACAATCGGTTATGCCGATAACTCAAAGGAAAATCCGCTCGGAGATATGGAGAATCATATTTCTCAGATGATTGATTTCGGCGGCGGAACGGCGGGCGGTTTCTACCATCCGTATCTCGGCATGAAATACCTTCCCGAGCTCGTCAATCAGATGGAGCGGATTCCCGGCGGCGAGTGGCTCGATCTGAAGAAAACGAAGCAAACGGTAACGTCGGACAGCGTCAGGATCAAAACGGACGGAGACGGAACCATTCATGTGGAAAACAAGATTCATCCGGTAACGGCCTTTTTCAATCATCACCAGCAGACGCCTCTTGAAAAAGCGCTTTGGATTCTCTCCGGCGTGGTGTTATTGTTTATCATCATGTTCGCCTGCTACGTCCTTTATTTGCGCGCCACATTAAAAAAACGAATCTTTAAGGAGAGAAGAAGCCTTGAGTAACATTCTGTTTTTTATCTCATTAAGTTTAATATGGGTGATGCTTCTCTATCACATGTTTCTGATGCAGGGCGGATTCAGGCATTATATGACCTTCGAACGGAACATTCCGAAATGGCGCGCAAAGATGGGGGAGCTCCCGAAGGTCAGCGTGCTCATCCCCGCGCATAACGAGGAGGTCGTCATCAGGCAGACGCTGAAGGCGATGGTGAACCTGTATTATCCGAAAGACAGGCTTGAGATCATTGTCGTTAATGATAATTCCTCCGACCGGACGGGAGACATCGTCAATGAATTTTCCCGTCAGTATGACTTCATTAAAATGGTCATCACAAAGCCCCCGAACGCCGGAAAAGGAAAATCTTCGGCGCTGAACTCAGGGTTCGCGGAATCGAACGGAGACGTGATCTGCGTGTATGATGCGGACAATACGCCGGAAAAAATGGCGGTGTACTACCTGGTTCTCGGTCTGATGAATGATGAGAAAGCGGGAGCAGTTGTCGGGAAATTCCGTGTTATCAATGCGGCGAAAACGATCCTGACGAAGTTTATCAATATTGAAACCATCTGTTTTCAGTGGATGGCGCAGGGCGGCAGATGGAAATGGTTCAAAATCGCCACCATCCCGGGAACGAACTTCGCGATCAGGCGGAGCATTATCGAACAGCTCGGCGGCTGGGATGATAAGGCGCTGGCGGAGGATACCGAGCTGACCATCCGCGTGTATAATCTCGGCTATCATATCCGCTTTTTCCCGGCGGCTGTGACATGGGAGCAGGAGCCTGAGACATGGAAGGTCTGGTGGCGTCAGCGGACAAGATGGGCGCGCGGCAACCAGTACGTCGTTCTTAAGTTTTTATCCCAATTTTTCAAGCTGAAACGCAAGCGGATCATCTTCGATCTGTTTTATTTCTTTTTTACGTATTTTTTGTTTTTCTTCGGTGTGATCATGTCAAACACGATTTTTATCATCAATCTTTTTTACGACCTGCATCTGACAGTCGGGTTTTTGGCGATGATTTTGTGGATACTGGCCTTTTTCCTGTTTATGACTGAGGTCATGATTACTTTGAGCATTGAAAAAACAGAAATGAACAAACAAAACTTCTTTATCGTATTTCTGATGTACTTTACATACTCCCAGGCTTGGATCGTGCTCGTCATCTGGTCATTATTCACAGAGATCAAGCACCGCTTGTTCAAGCAGGAAGTCAAGTGGTACAAAACGGAGCGATACAATCAAAATAAAAGCGGGTGACCTTTTTGAAAAAAGCGATCATATTGATAACCGGCCTTTTGCTATTGATGTATAACGGGCAGGCGGCCGCGGCCCGGGAGCTGAAAACGGACCGTTCCGCCCTCGGAACAAGCGCCGGCGCAAAAGAGCAGCAGGCGCTGACTGGCGGTCTGATGACACTGTACGGGGCGAAAGACAGCTCAGAGCTGACCTATCAGATTCCTGCGGGAGCTTCGAATGCCGATCAGTCGCTTCTGATTGATTACGAGGCGTCAAACTTATTAATTGCCCCGTCTTCTTTAACCATCGCCATTGATGATGAACCCGTCAAATCCATAAAGCTTGACGGCAGCTCCAAGCGGAAAACGGTGAAGCTCAATCTCAGCAAAAGCCAATCCGCCCAAGGCTATCACAATGTATCATTACGGTTTTACGGCGTATTAAAAGAGGGCGTCTGCGTCAGGCAGGATACGTCAGGCAACTGGATAAAAATTTATCCGGACAGCCGCCTTGTGCTTTCAGAAGCAAGCAAGTCAAAGGGAGCGGATCTCGGCCATTTCCCGTATCCGTTTGCCCAATCAGGCAATACGGGTGAAGAAACCGATATTATCCTTCCTGACAAACCGACCTCTGCTGAAGCTGAAGCCGCAGTCAAAACAGAAGGATTTCTGAAAACGGCAGACAGCAGGCTGAAGGTATCCTATGTAAAAGAATCCGATGCCGGCAAAATCAGCAATCCGTCAATTGTCATCGGCGCTGATCAGCATTGGAACGGGAAAATAAAAGAGCTTTTCGAACGGGGGAACCTCAAAGCGGAAGACAACAAACTTCTTCTCGCCGAACGGGTTCTGACATCAGGGGACAAACGGCAGCCCGTCCTGTTTGTCACGGCGCACTCAGACAAAACGCTGGCGGATAAAATCCGCGTCATCACAGACAGCGCTTATTCAAGCCAGCTGGGCGGAGATACTTTGACAATCGGCCGCCTTCAGCCCGCTGCGGAAAAAACAGGCAATAAACTGACATTAGAGGACTTCGGCGCGGGAAATGTAACGGTCGGATCAAACAAAACGGCGTCAGAGCACTTCTTTTACCCTGCGGCGGCCGCTGTTGATAAAGACGGTAAGGTTAAGCTTTCACTTACATTAAAAACGTCGGAATCGATCCGGACGAAGGCGGATTCAGCTAATGACGCCGAGAGAGCGGAGCTGAACGTCATGGTCAACGGACAGCCGAATGCGGTGCGTCTTGATGATCTCGGCAATCAAGATAAAGACGGCTTTTACCACGTCTCAATCCCGATTGATCCGAAGCTTTTGCGAAGCAGCAGGTACATTGATCTGCAATTTGTCACGTCAGGTTTGAAACATAACAACCCGTGTATCGACCGTGACGAAAATAAATGGGTCTATATTGATAAAAGCAGCATGCTGACGTATCCGGTAAGTGATGCGGCGCAGAAAGCGGATTTCGGGCAATGGCCGCTCCCGTTTGCGGGCGGCGTGAAAGAGAAAACAGTGATCGTCATCCCGGATGACGTAAACATACAGACACTGAAAGAACTTTCTCTGGTGGCGGATTCATTCGGAAACGGCTTTACCGTAAAGACGGCATCAGACATGAAGGAAGCGGATGCCAAAGGCCGGAATGTTGTGTTTATCGGAGGCCTGCCGCAAATTCCGCTTTTGAAATCAAACGCCTCTAAGCTTCTCGTGCCGTCAGACCGCAGCGGCGCGTACGATGTTTCTTCGTTTCAGATGCTGAATGAGACAACGAAACAAGTCGCGTTTACCCAGGAATCACCTTGGGACTCCGGCCGGAGCATCGCTGTTTTTGCTCCGTTATCAGGCAGCGGCGCGTCTGTCACAAAAGAGCTGATCAGCTTTTTAGACAGCACAAGCGATGCCGCAACCGTCATTAACGAAACGGCCGGCCGGCAGCTGTTTTCGAACCATCAGCAAATCAAGTCCGATGACAGCAGTCCGGCGGCTGATACGAAGAGCCGGTCCGCAGCACTGAATGTTACGTATATCGCTGTTTTCGCTGCGCTTATAATTATTGCGGCCGGTCTGATCTGGCTGACGGCAAGAAGGAAAAAAAGAAAAGCGGACAAGAAAAAAGTGAAGAGTAATGAAGGAAAAAGAGGCCGTTAACAGGCCTCTTTTTTTGTATTTTTATTTCCATTTTTGGCGGTGATTTTTTTATTTTTGAAACAGCATAAAAGCCCCTTTACAACTGAACGGGACGGGAGTATGATCTCTTTTATAATCTATATCGCTTAATCTGTAATCAGAGCGGGGGAACCAATTTGCGGCGCGTCATGCCGCTTGGGGTGAATCCTTTTTCAGGTAGGGCCAACTCTCATCAGCCCGAATCCGACAGCTAACCTCGTAAGCGTTCATGAGAGGAGATGAATGAAACCTGTGCACGATTATGGCGCAGGGGCATCCGTTTGCCTCTGTGTCTTTTTGCTGTGCCGAAATATGGCATGCAATCGTTATTCAGAGACATCATAGCAGTAAGGGTTTGTAAATCAAACGGAAAATGAAAAAAAGGGGAAGACAAAAAATGTACCATTCAATCAAAAGATTTTTGATTGGGAAACCGCTGAAATCACAGGCGGCCGGAGAGCAGAAACTCACGAAACTCAAGGCGCTCGCCATGCTTTCTTCAGACGCGCTGTCATCAGTTGCTTACGGAACGGAACAGATTCTGATCATTTTGGCTGCGGTAAGCGCGGCCGCGTTTTGGTATTCCATTCCGATCGCAGCGGGTGTTCTCATTTTGCTGCTTGCTTTGATTCTGTCCTACAGACAGATTATTTACGCTTATCCGCAAGGCGGGGGCGCTTATATGGTGTCAAAAGAAAACCTTGGTGAGAAGCCGGGCCTGATTGCGGGGGGCTCATTGCTTGTTGATTATATTCTGACTGTTGCGGTAAGCATTTCTGCCGGAACTGATGCGATTACATCGGCATTTCCGGCTTTGCACCCGTATCATTTGCTCATTGCTGTTTTGCTTGTGATTCTGATTATGATTTTAAATTTGAGAGGGCTGTCAGAGTCGGCGTCCATTTTGGCGTATCCCGTCTATCTGTTTGTGGCGGCGCTTGTCCTTTTGATCGTCGTCGGGCTGTTTAAGCTCATGACGGGGCAGGTTCATCCGGCCGAGCATACACCGATCGGCACGCCCGTAGCGGGCATCACGCTGTTTTTGCTGCTGAAGGCCTTTTCATCCGGCTGCTCGGCACTGACCGGTGTTGAAGCCATTTCAAACGCGATCCCGGCCTTTAAAAATCCTCCGGCGAAAAACGCGGCCCGCACTTTGGCCATGATGGGGATTCTGCTGGCGATCTTATTTACGGGGATTACGGTGCTGGCGTACGGCTACGGTACGGGTCCGAAGCCTAACGAGACCGTTATTTCACAAATCGCAGCGGAAACTTTCGGACGGCATACGGTGTACTATTTCATTCAAGGCGTTACATCCCTGATTCTCGTGCTTGCGGCAAATACGGGCTTTTCTGCTTTTCCGCAGCTGGCGTTTAATTTAGCGCGCGATCAGTATATGCCGAGAATGTTTACGGTACGAGGCGACCGATTAGGATTTTCAAACGGAATCATCTTTCTCGGTATCGCGTCCATCTTGCTCATTCTTTTATTCGGCGGCCGCACGGAACATTTAATTCCGCTTTATGCCGTCGGCGTGTTCATTCCGTTTACGCTGTCGCAGACGGGAATGTGCATCAAGTGGATCAGGCAGAAGCCGAAGGGCTGGGCGGTAAAAATGCTGATCAACTCATGCGGCGCCGCCATTTCATTTATGGTGCTGTGTATTTTATTCGCGACGAAGTTCAATCTTGTCTGGCCGGTGCTGTTATTCATGCCTGCTGTCGTCATGCTGTTTTTCGTCATTAAAAATCACTACACCGCGGTCGGCGAACAGCTGCGGGTCGTTGATCAGCAGCCTGAGAAAATCAAGGGAACCGTCGTCATCGTGCCTGTCGCCGGTGTCACCACCGTCGTCCAAAAATCGATTCAGTATGCGAAATCATTATCGGATCAGGTCATTGCGGTTCATGTTTCCTTTGACAGAGAACACGAAAAAAAGATGGAAAAGCGCTGGGAAGAGCTTCATAACGGCGTCCGCCTCGTCACCCTGCATTCCTCATACCGCAGTCTGGTTCACCCGTTTGATAAGTTTTTGGAAACGGTCGAACAAAAAGCGAAAAAAGAACAGTTCTCCGTGATGGTGCTGTTTCCGCAATTTATTACGAAAAAACGCTGGCAGACCATCCTTCACAACCAATCAGCCTTCTTGCTCCGCGTCCGGCTGTTTTGGAAGAAGGACATCATTGTCGCCACCCTGCCGTATCATTTTAAAAAGTAACGGTAAAGACCGCAGGCTAAAATGCCGCGGTCTTTTTTGTAAAGGAGGACGACATGGCACAAGGCGCGTTTGTCATCATACAAAATGAGGAGCGGGACATATTGCTCGTAAAACGAAAAGACATTCCCTTATGGGATTTGCCCGGGGGCAGGATCGCAGAAGGTGAAATACCTGAAGCCGCAGCCGTCAGAGAGGCCTTCGAAGAAACCGGTTATAACGTGACCATCCTGCATAAAGCCGGTGAGTATGAAAGGCCGGCATTTGAAGATACACAGCACGTATTCATCGGAGCCATTACCGGAGGAACACCGCTGATGAACGGGCCGGAAACCGCCGCATTACGCTGGTTTTCCCCAAACCGGCTGCCGCTGTTCATGGTGCCGAACAGAAAACGGCAGATAAAAGACGGACTCAATGGGGCGGCAAATCGTAAGGCAGTCCTTAAAGACCTAAATTTGTTATCCATCCTTGATCTTCTGAGAAAAAAGCTGAGAGTATAGCCCGTGTTTCAACCCGTATGAAAACGGGGATGAATACAGGTAAAAGGAGGATGCAGTATGCCAAGTAAAACAGCAGGACACGTAATGACGGAGCTGCTTGAACAATGGGGAGTCGGTCATATATACGGCATTCCCGGAGACAGCATTAATGAATTTATCGAAGAACTGAGACATGAACGAAATAACCTGACATTCATCCAAACCCGGCACGAGGAAGTCGCAGCCCTGGCTGCCGCGGCTGAGGCAAAACTGACCGGACAGATCGGTGTCTGCCTTTCAATCGCAGGACCGGGGGCCGTTCATCTGCTGAACGGTTTATACGACGCCAAAGCGGACGGCGTTCCGGTGCTGGCGATTGCGGGACAGGTGGCTTCCGATGAAATCGGCCGTGACAGCTTTCAGGAAATCAAATTAGAGCAAATGTTTGAGGACGTGGCGGTATTCAACCAGCAAGTACATACGGCGGAAGCGCTGCCCGATCTTCTGAATCAGGCGATCCGCACGGCTTACAGCAAAAAAGGCGTTGCCGTTTTAACCGTTTCTGATGATTTATTCGCGCAAAAAATCAAACGGGAGCCGGTTTACACATCGCCGATATACCTCAAAGCCGATATAGAGCCGAAAAAAGAACATCTCGTCACATGCGCGCAATATATTAACAACGCAAAAAAACCGGTCATTCTCGCCGGCCAAGGGTTAAAATCGGCAAAAGAGGAGCTGCTCGCATTCGCCGATAAAGCGGCCGCCCCGATTGTTATTACCCTTCCGGCAAAAGGCGTCGTGCCTGACAGCCATCCACACTTTCTCGGGAATCTCGGGCAAATCGGCACAAAGCCCGCCTACGAAGCCATGGAGGAATGCGATCTGCTGATCATGCTCGGCACATCGTTCCCATACAGGGATTATCTCCCGGACGATACGCCTGCCATTCAGCTTGATTCGGATCCGGCGAAAATCGGCAAGCGCTATCCCGTCAATGCGGGAATCGTCAGTGATGCGGCTCTGGGGCTGAAAGAGCTGACGGAATACATTGAATATAAAGAAGACAGAAGATTTTTAGACGCCTGCACCGAGCACATGAAGCATTGGTGGAAGGAAATCGAGAAGGATGAAACCGAAGCGACTCATCCGCTCAAGCCGCAGCAGGTCATTGCCCGGCTTCAGGATGCCGCCGCAGAGGACGCCGTCCTGTCAGTGGATGTCGGAACGGTTACGGTGTGGATGGCCCGCCATTTTAAAATGAAGAAGCAGGACTTTATCGTCTCAAGCTGGCTCGCCACAATGGGATGCGGGCTTCCGGGAGCGATTGCCGCAAGCCTTGCCGAACCTGAGCGGCAGTCCATCGCCATTTGCGGAGACGGCGGATTTTCAATGGTGATGCAGGATCTGCCGACGGCTGTTAAATATAAACTGCCGATTACGGTTGTCATATTAAACAACGAAAATTTAGGCATGATTGAATATGAACAGCGGGTCAAAGGCAACATTGACTATGTCACCCAGCTGCAAAATATGGATTACGCCGCTTTTGCAGAAAGCTGCGGAGCAAAAGGCATCAAAGTGACGAAACACGAGGAATTGGCTCCCGCTTTTCATGAAGCGCTCAACTCAAATGAGCCGGTCGTCATCGACGCCGTCATCGGCGACGAGCCGCCGCTTCCGGGAAAAATCACTTACGGCCAAGCGAAGGGCTTCAGCAAATACATGCTGAAAAACTTCTTTGAAAACCAAAAAATCGAAATGCCGTCACTCAAGAAAAGCTTAAAACGGCTGTTTTAAGAAGCCGGCGCTTATAAAAAATAAACAGGCAGCATGCCTGTTTATTTTTATTTATTTACCCAGATAAGCCATAGTAAAAGCCCGGCTTTTTATTTTAGTTTTTTCTTCAATAAGGTCATGTCGGGTTATATGGAATAGGTCAGCCAATTCCCAAGGGAGCCACCCATCTTTTTATAGAACTTTTGTGCACGGTAATTATCAGATGCAGTTATCCATGACATATGCGCATACCCGTTTTCTTTTGTAAAAGTTTCGCATCTTTTAAACAGTTCTTGGGCTGCTCCTGTGCCTCTTGCTTTTTCTGCCACGAATAAATCACTCATTATTGTTATTTTATCTGCTTTCGTCGTACTAAAACTAAAATATAATGTTGCAAAGCCAATAAGTTTCCCATCTTGTTCAGCAACGAATTGAATACCCCTGTTCTTCTCAAATAACATTTCAATCAAATGATGTATCTTTTCAATCGGTGGCTTAGGTCTTTTATAAAAATCCACGATATATAAATACATTAAATCGGTCAATTGTTTTACATCATAGTGTTCTGCGCTTCTGATTATCAAATGTTTCCCTCCTCACTCTTTTTTTAATTTTTGTTATACAAAACTTACACAAACATTCTAAATTATTCAATACTTTAAATTGGTTTTGAACCGGTTTGTTGTTTAAGAAATAATAAGAAGGCGGAACCATTCTCATGAAGCCCTTAACTCAAATGAGCCGGTCGTCATCGACGCTGTCATCGGCGACGAGCCGCCGCTTCCGGGAAAAATCACTACGGCTAAGCAAAAGGCTTCAGCCAGTATTCGCTGTCTGCCTTGATTTATTGAGAAGATTAGTTCTTATCAGTTTTACTGACCTCTTCCATGGTAAGGAAGAGGTCAGCAGTTCGAGCCCGCTTGGACACAGGAAGTCTATCATATTCAAATTTGCTGAAACGGTAACAGAGATCATAAAATCTGCAGCTAGCGAGCGATGGCTGATAAAAAAAGCTTTTGAAGGGCCAGGACAGTTCCTGCCAAACGTGGTTCGCACATTAGCGCCGTCAGCCCCCCTGATCAGCAAAAACAGGAAAAAGGACCGGTGACGACGTCCACTGTCAAAAAAGGTGGAATATTATCGTCATTGCATAGGAGTCAGGCGTAAGCATGGCAACCCTGCAAAGCTTGAATGGCATCAAGGATCCGAACCTGATCAAAGTTGGCCAAGTATTAAAGCTGACTGGCTCGTCCAGCTCTCCATTCGGTAAAAAGACATCATCTTACACGCTGCCGCCAGACATTTTTAAAGTGACAAAGCCCCTTAACTAAGGGAACGTCCGTAAAGCAAATTCAATCGGCGTTAGCGGCTCTCTATTAAAGGGGCAAAGAACAACAGAATAGACGGCTATTACGGACCGAAGAAAGCAAATGCAGTCAAACGGTTCCAGTCCATGTATGGCCTATCTGATAACGGCATTTACAGGCCAAAAACGAAAGAAAAAATGTTGCCGCTTCTGAAATAAATGAAACAACCCTTTAATAAGGCTGTAACACAATTCTATATATTTCATAAAAATAAAGAAGTATATAGAATTGCGGTTCGCATTAATGGTAGAATATGTTTGTTGGGAAAGATATTTTGAATGCTTGTGAATTTATGTAAAATTTGAAGGTTAACCTTACGAAGAAATAGTGAAACAACACATTGCCTGGTAAACATTGTTTAAAGCCCAAATCCTATAGTTCAGTTGGCACTACATGTCCCGATTTTGTATGACATTATACACTCAATAGAAATGATTAAAATATCCCAAATAATTCAAAAAAGGTGTTTACAACCTTATTTACATCCTATATCTTAGAATAGAAGGAAAAATTATTCAATAGTAGGGGGATACTGATGTGAAAAAGATTAAATTTTTACTTACCACCATGTTCTCTACAACTATGTTGATTTCCGGTTTAGGATTGGGATTTGGGAAAAGTGCACATGCTGAAGGATTTCCGCAACTTACTAATGAAAAAGTCCAAACGGAAATACAGGAAATGAAAGATGCCGGCATGACAAGTGAGGAAGTACAGAAATTCTATGAAATGAGTAAAGAAGAGTATGCGTATGTACAAGAACATGCAGAAGACTTGTATAAGGATTCCCAAAAAGAAATCAAAGAATTGAAAGCCTCTGGTCAAATTGATGAAGTTCTTCCTAAATACAAGGAGCCTGAATATCAGCCCAAGAACCAAATTGCAGCAAAAGCGTTAGGTACAAAAGGTGATGTTCTTACAAGCTATGAAATTAATTCTGGAAGTTGGTCTATTGGTGTAGGACATGCTGCGATTGTTTCAACTAACAAATCAAAAACAGTTGAAGCATGGGCGAAAAGCTGGAGCCCTATAAACCAAGATGGAGTTCGCAGATATAATAATAACTGGGGAAGTAAAAAGAAAGTTTATGGTCTATGGGTTAAAGGATCGAATAACAATAAGTATATAAACGCTGCAAAATATGCGGAAAAGCAAGCAAATAATAAAAAGAAATATAATTTCAACTTTTTGAATAAAAAGACAACTGCTAAATTTTATTGTTCTCAATTAGCTTGGCGTTCTTGGAAAAACCAAGGTATTGATATTGACAATGTCAAATGGGACACCGTTGTAACACCAATGGAGCTTGTAAAATCCAATAACACAACAATCTTTTATCACAAGGGTTAAACAAATTGACAAAAACAATCGGTGATGCACCGGTTGTTTTGTCATTTCAAAGGGAGGAAAATATGAATAGACTTAAGACCCTGTTTATTTTCATTTGCATACTGATAGTCACAACCTCTTGCGGTCTCATCCCAACTGGGAATGAAAAAGAGGAAAGAACCAGCAATAAAAAGACTGTATTAAAGGATATTGACAATGCAAAATTTATTGTTGGTTTTTCTAACACTTTAGATAGGGGAAGTGAGATTGGGGTTTACGGTGAAGATGGTACTAAAATGGATAGCTTGGAATTGAAAGATGGTATAAATTTCACGATGTCTTCATATAACAAAAACGATACGTTCTTCTCATCAAATAGAAGCAATAATCACTTGATGATAGACAATAAAACCGGAAAAATAAACAAAATAAATGAAAAGAGTTTGTCAAAAACAACTGAGGATGAAGGTGCTTTCTTTATAAATAGTTCTGACGGTTATATCATCCATGACATTAACGTTGGATATACAGACAAAGGGCTGGAAAGTGAACTGGTATATTGGAAGGGAAACAGCCGAAAAAACAAGAAACAAATAAAGCTTAACGGAGAACTTGGATCAGCAATCGTCGCTAAAAATAAAATTTATGTCATTTCAAGTGATGAAGAAAGTATGTCCATCCTTTCAATTAACCCAGAGACAAATAAGCAAGAGAACAAGGCATCCATACCGAATAAAGGGATATACTTCATGGATGAAAAGGATGCATTCCAAGCTCTAGATGAAAATACATTTGTACTGGCAGTTAATGATAACGTGAATGAGAAAGAGAATTCTAAGCTCATATTAATAGACAGAGAGACTCTTAAGGTAAAAAAAGAAGTCGAGATGGAGAAAGGGTTTCATCCTGCAAAATTGAAAATATTAAAAGATAGCATCTTAGCTGTTTCTTTTGATGGGTTGATGCAGGTGTTTGATAAAAAAATGGTTAAGAAAAAATCTTTTGATTTTTATGCTGGGGATGATAACAAATTAATGAATGATGTTCAATTCAATGACAAAGAGATGTATGTTTTACTCAAAAACTTTGATATCCAGCGTGATAACAAGCTTGGAGATATCACGTCTTATGATTTGAAATCAGGCAAAAAGGTAAAAACAATCCCGCTAAAAGCAAAAAAAGAGTGGGAAATTGCACGTTTTGAAATTTTAAAATAAGTTGAAGGTGTTTATATTAGCATGCCATTGAGTCCTGTTTATATCATTCTCATCATTTTTCCGGCAGTTTCTTTTCTGTTGGGGATTTTAGGGTATCTCATCTTCAAAAAAGTATGGATTATGGCTGTTGTATTCATTGTCATTGACATTTATGTTTATTGTAATAGGTGCCGAGCCGACATTTTTCAGGTGGATGGCTATGATGACGGGGAGCTATTTATCTCCGGTTTATCGGGAAGCATTAAGTATCGCCCGTGGGTTGGATGAGGAAAAAGGGAAAAGAATTATCGGAGTGATCTTTCATAACTTAGGCTTAGTTTATTTAAGAGGGGAAAGTTTGAGTGCCGCTGAAGAGAATTTTAAAAAGGCAATAGACGCTACTTAGAAGAGAAGCGCCTTTGGTCTGATTTCGCAGAGCTGACTGAAAAATTAGGTGACTTTCATTTTGAAAAGAGAAACTATGCAGAGGGAAGAACCTTTTTAAAGAAAACTATACATGCCCAAACACAAATCCTTAAGGTTACGGAGGCTATATAATGAAGAAGGTTATAATCAGCTCCGCTTTAATCGGTATTCTTTTTACTGGATTATTAAGTGTAACAAATGTTTTTACTGCTGAAATGAGTGATTCTGGAACTTTCCGCATCGCTGAAAAAGCTATAAATATTTAAAGTGTTCTCCAATTTTTGACCTCCACCTTTTAAGACTGGGGGATTTCTTTTTCTTATCCAGTAATCAACATACGCAGCCTCATAAGGTTCTTAACCGCTGCGTGTATTGCGTTCACCTTTCCGTTTTGCTGTGAAGTGTTTTCTTGAACTATGCATGCATGAGAAAGACGCCGTCCATTTTTAAGCCTTTCTTCAATAATTCAAGGAAAAACAAAAAAATAAACAGGCAGCATGCCTGTTTATTTTTTTGTTTGTTGAGCTACTTGGCTTGCATATAACCGTCCTAAACGGAAACGGAGATTGTGAAAAGCCGAAGCTGGCGAGCGATGGCTGATCAAAAAACTCGTGGTGGATCAGCGCGGTTTCATCTGAAGAACAGCCAGAGAGCGGTCACAACAGCGATCATAAAGTAATCTCCATCATTCAGTGTAGTTCCATTTTTGACAAACACACGTGCCGTCCGGTTTGTCTTTGTCCCTTCCGGGGTTTTAAGCGCAATGTTCTTCCCTATATTGTAATAAACAACTTTAAACAAATAATATGCCAGCGAACAGAATAAAAAGAGCAACATGAACTTGCCAATAAACAATATCATGTTTCATTACTCCCTTTTGCCGTTTTTTCGTTTGAATATATGACGGAGAAGTCAGGATGTTATATAAAAGGAGAAGTATTTTACAGAGGCCGGTGTTAAACATTAATGAACGGTTCCCGCAACATCCCCAAATCCGGAGCAATTTCAAAATGAAAGAGAAGCCCGAGGATTATAAAAAAACAGACCCTAATTTGTCCGCTTTTTTTTGAAAATTTGATCCAAGATGAACATAAAGAGAGTGAATAAAAAGGACACCGTAATCATATCTATCAGAGATAGATTAGAGGTTTCTTTTATGAGTAGCAGCCATACCACCTGCAAAACTAAAGAAATAGAAAAATAAGATATATATGTCATGATCCTCATATCCGTTTCCCCCTTATTAGCCTAATTTCTCTTTTGAAATCTTATCCAAATTAGTAAAAAGGATATCCAATCCCGAAAATAAGAAAGTGATGAACAATGAAAGAAGCACTTCTCCGCCTTGAAATATAGATATGTTCTCAATGATATGATTGGAAACGTATTGAATTGAGAAGTAAACAGCAGCCCATGCAAAAATGAATTCAAGGATATAGGCTGACCAAGCAGGCAATGTCAAAACATGAGTCATTCCTTTTACAATTGCCGTAAGGATTAGCATATAAACTAAAGCTAAAATACTGACGACGACAGAAAATATGTATAAGTCTGAAAGAGAATCATGTATGATGTAATCTCCGAAAAAATGATGTATTGTTACAGCTGCAAAACAAATAATCAGGCTGGGTACAGTTATAGCGAAGAACAGGGAGAATCCAATAAGCCCTATGAATGCTGCATGAGCTAAGCGGTTTGGCGGTGTATCCACGATCTCTTTTTTTAATAGAATCATAAAAATAAGAGATGAAATCACAAGGCAGCATAAGAAAGTGAGCAAAACAGTAAAAAAGACAGTCATGTGAAATCTCCAATGAAAAAGTGCTATTAGAGTGAATCTAACAGCACTTTGCATTACTTCATACATATTTTCCTGCTGATCATTGATGAATGAGTTTAAAATGCTTTCATTGCTAAAGTTGTCAAATGAGCGAGGTTTTTAGCCTGGCTGTCAGAAAGTCCGGACTTTTTAAGTGAAAGATAAAGATTCTTTTCCACGTCAGTCCAGCTTAAGGCGACATACTCGTTCAGCATTTTCTTTAAAACCGGTTCTATATGTTGATTGAAAACGGATTCGAGTTCATTTCTTATTTTCTTTCCTGCTAATTTTTCAACAAGATTGAATAATTTTGTTTTATTTTTCAGCACCTCTCTGATTGCATCTTTGACTGGTTTTGACACAGATGCATCGCTTTGTGCTTTAAGTCCGTAGGAAAATTGCGTATCAGTCTGATAAAAAAATGATTTTGTCGTTTCAGTGGCATTGGCAGTATTATTATGATTTTCTTTAGCTAAGGATGCGGGGACAAAAGTAGTAGTTACAAGGGCTAAAGATGCGGCAAACAGAATGCCTTTAGCTGCGTGTCTAATGGGAAATCCTCCTTTAGAAATGTAGTGTAGAGAGAAATGAAAGACTATGTATTTAGGCGGGACCTGTATGATCCGCTTTGAACATTTTTCCCTCTCACATACCATTCTATCAATAGGTATTTTTTGGGTAAATAGGATTTTAATACGATATTTTTCTCGCAATTCAAAATCTTCTTTGGCAGGATTTATTTTAGCTGCAGTTTCGTGAAATAGAACATGGGCTGGAGCCTGCATGTATAGGCTGATTGAGGCGGAATCACATTATCGGAGCGATTTTTATAATGCAGGCTTAGGTAAAAAAATAAACAGGCAGCATGCCTGTTTATTTTCGTTTGCGTGAGAGAGCGAAGAAAAACGGAAAGGCGGAACCGGCCAATAACGTACCGAATAAAAACATGCCTCCGATGAACACATGATAGTTCACACCGCCGATCCAAAGCCCCGTGATTAAGGAAATGATACTTAATGCGATCATCACAAAGCCGGGAACCAGACGTTTCTTACCCGTTGTCCGATAAGCAAAAAGAGAACAGAAGATACCGATGACAATCGGCACAATCCACAGATAAAAAAGGATAAATACTGACATAAGCAAAACTCCGATTTTTCTTCTATCATACCAAAAACGCCCGGAAAAAGATACGAACGGCACCCGGTGCCAAAAGAAAAACCGGCCGCTATGGCCGGTTTTTTTCTAACGGAATGAATCGTAGATCACAAACAGATTAAGCGCGATCACCAAAACCGCAATCAGCCAGGCGAGAGCCGTCACCCATTTTCGGTTCGTCAGGGCGCCCATCAGGCGTTTGTTGCTTGTAAACATAATCAGCGGCACGAGTGCAAAGGAGATGCCGAATGAAAGAACGACCTGGCTCCATACGAGCGCTTCTGTGGCGTTGACCCCCGAGATAATGATGATCATCGGAGGAATGATGGTAATGAAACGCCGCAAATAAAGCGGGATACGGTAACGGATGAAGCCCTGCATGATAATATCGCCTGACAATGTGCCGACAGAAGAGCTTGAAAGCCCTGCGGCCAGCAGCCCGATCCCGAAGAGAATGGCTGAAGCCGGTCCGATATAGTGGCCGAATTGCTGATAAGCCACGTCTAAATCTTCTACATACAGCCCGTTCTTGAAGAAAAGCGCGGCAGCGACGATGAGCATGCTTGCGTTAATCGCCCCGGCGATCACCATCGCGATCAGAATGTCAATCGTCTCAAATCTAAAAATCTTTTTCCGCTCACTATCCGTTTTTCCGACGACACGGCGCTGTGTCAGTGCGGAATGTAAGTAAATGGCATGCGGCATCACGGTTGCGCCGAGTATACCGGTTGCCAAGAGCACACTGTCCATTCCGTCAATTTTCGGGATAAACAGCCCTTCGAGAACGGAGGCGGCGTCAGGTTTGGCAAAGAAGGTTTGCAGAGCGAAGGCGATCACCACGACAAACAGAAGTCCGGCGATGCCCGCTTCCAGCGCCCGGTAACCCCGGCGCTGAAGCTCTAAAATCGCGAATGATCCGATCGCCGCGATAATGGCCGCTTCAACCATCGGTATGCCGAACAGCAGGTTGAGCCCGAGCGCCGCCCCGATAAATTCTGCCAGATCAGTTGCCATAATCACCAGTTCACCCTGTATCCACAGCCCGGCGGATACCCATTTCGGATACCGGTCTCTGGCGATTTCCGGAAGGTTTTTGCCCGTGGCAATGCCGAGCTTCGCGGAAAGAACTTGGATTAAAAAAGCCATCAAGTTTGAAAAGAGGATGACCCACAGCAGCATATACCCAAATTTCGAACCAGCTGAGATATTCGTAGCGAAGTTTCCCGGATCAATGTAGGCAATCGCCGCGATAAAGGCTGGGCCTAAGAAAGGCAGAAGCCGCTTGAATCCCTTGCTTTTGCCGTCAAGTGCATCCTGCACGGCTTTTGCTTGCAGTGATTGTGCTGAGATGTCTTTGCTCATTATGTCTCACCTAAATTCTGATAGATTTTTAGCTAAATAACAAAAAGTTTCCTAGATGCAAATTATTTTATCTACATCATAAATCCGCTATTATGAGATGTCAAGTTCTTTATGTTCAATAAACCGGTACATTGATGCCCTGTTTTATCTATGGTATGTATCCCGCCGAAGAAAGGTCCGAAAATGAAAACGGCATCGTTCCGGGAAAGAAGCGATGCCGTTCGCAAAGCGTGTTTCCGCGTCCGATCATGCGCGGATGCGTTGAGCGTTCTTTTAAAAAGGTGAAAAGAGGACACTTGCTCATATCACTTCACAACTTTCTGTCCGGTGCAACTGATCCTGAGAAAAAGACGCAGTATTTCCTCCGTTTTCCCGGGTAAATAGAATAATAATGTTTCTTTCCATTGGAAGATAAAACCTTTCTGTACCATTCAAATGACCTCCGTAAAAACTCCGGCTGCTCTGAATAAACGTTTGAATCAACGATATATCAGTGATTCCAGTCCAATAAACGGCTGTTATTTATCAAATAAAGAATCGGCATGGTCACTTGCGAAGAAAAGAAGTTGGAGCATTAGACTTATTTCAGTCTCCCGGGCAAAAAAGTATAATAACGTCAGGAAAGCTTTCCAGCCATATGATAAAAGAGGGGGAATTTTCTTGGTACGTCGTTTGTCGATCATTTCTTTAGCCATGATTTTTGCTGTTTCTTTATTCGCTTTTGGCGGCTCTGCATCAGCAGCAGCTTTCAAACCTAAAGCTGAACCGGACGTTTCCATTTTAGCCAGCGGGGGTACAGTCGGTATTTACGGTGCTAATATGCGCTCATGCTCTAAGGTCAGCTGTTCAACGATCACAACATTCTCAAGCGGTAAAAAAATTACAGGTTCTTGGGTCACCGGAGAATATGTTCAAGGCCACTACACCAATTCTAATAAATGGCTGAAAGTCACGTATGCAGGAGCGACAGGCTACGTTTCAGTCACCACATTATCTTATTATTACGGTTTATAAGCAGAAAAACCTCGTTCTCTTGAGAGCGGGGTTTTTCCTTTATTCCGATTCAATTTCCGCGTTTCGTTTCATCATCGTGTTTCATCAGCTGATCGATTTCTTCCTTAGAAGCGCTTTTTTTCCACTCTTTCGCCTGACTTGTCGCAATGGGAATAGCCCGTCCTTCTTCATAACCCTCATCTACCATCGCATTCGCGATTTCGATCGCTTTTTTCTTCACAGGTTCCTCGAGATTCTTCCATGATTGCGGATAATCCTTCATAGACCAAGGCATGTCTATCACTCCTTTATGAAAAGTGTTTCCCGCCTGAAGAAAAAGAAAACCGCCTCATCAAAAAGAATGACAGCTATTTTTACGAGAGACCAGCAATTTCCGAATAAAATATAAAGGATAAAGAAGCAAGTACAAATTGAATGCCCACCACATCAGATCAAAATCACCGATAAATACCCAAAAGGCAATCGCTTGCAGGCCTGAACAAAAGGTCAGCACAAGTGATATTAATGCGAAAGGGCGCCATAATGCATGTTTCCGTTTATAAAGAAACAAGCTGTACAGCCCGGTTATCGAAATGAAAATATCTAAGGGAAAGAATGACCAGTTCCAGGCCATTATCATGGCGTTATCATAATCTTTAAACACCATGTTTTTTGGAATCCACTCAAAAAAAGTAACAATCCAATAAACGATAAATCCAATATCTGTAATGAAGAAGAGAACCTTTAACCCTTTCATCATCTGTTTCTGTCCGTATGAACGCTGATGCCGTTTGATGACGTTTCACTTTCAGAAATAAAGTTTAAGGAAACGACACCGATGATGATCAGAAGAACAGAGACGGCTTTTATGACAGAGAACTGTTCATGAAAGAAAAAAATTCCGATCATGGAAATCAGCACGATCCCCATTCCCGACCAGACCGCATATGCGATGGAGACACTTATATATTTCAAAGTCAAAGTAAGAAAACAAAGGCTGCCGATATAAAACAATAACAATAAAATACTTGGGACAAGTTTTGTAAATCCATTTGATAATTTCATGCTGACCGTACCCAATACTTCAAAAATAATCGCTAAACTTAAATAAAGCCATTGCATTCAACATTCTCCTTCAATCGTATTATTCAAAATTATACAATATATAGAATTTGAAGAAAATTAATCAATGGAATGTTTTCCGGATAAAAAGTCCGGCCGGGTGTAAAAAGAAAACGCCATAAAGGTATACTATGTAGAAAGAAATCAGAAAGGACGTGCAGGACGGGTGACAGAAGATCGGACAGACCTGGAAAGACAACTGAGAGACATTCAAAAATGGGAAAAGGCGCAGCAGAGGGCGATGTTCTGGCAAACATTCACCCGCTTGCCGTTTCAGCTTTTGGACAAGCTGACACCGCAATTTATTCAGAGGAAAATCGGACTCATTCTCGATGAAACGGGAACGTTTATTCAGTCAGGCGGACAGTACCTTACATCAGAAAAGCGCATCATGAAAAAGTTTCAAAAACGGCTGCCGCACGGTACATGTCAAACGCTTCACGACATCCGCAATGCGCCGCTTGCCGTCATGGACGAAATCGCAGAAGCCATAGCGCGTACAAGCGTAAAGGCCGCGACGGTGCAGGGAGCCGCAACGGGAGTCGGCGGCGTGTTTACGCTTGCGGCAGACATTCCGGCGATGCTCGGCCTGTCCTTAAAGACGCTGCAAGACATCGCGGTTGCTTACGGCTTTGATCCGAAAGACAAAAAAGAACGCGTGTTTATCGTCAAATTGCTTCAGCTTGCATCCAGTGACGTCATCGGAAAAAAAGCGATCCTGCAAGATTTACGGCAATATGATCAAAACGACCAAACCTATCAGCGCGTCGCCTCGCAAATCCAAGGCTGGCGGGAAGTCGTTTACAGCTACCGCGATACGTTCGCCGCGAAAAAACTGCTGCAAATGGTTCCGGCCGCAGGCATCATCTTCGGCGCGTCCGCCAACCGTTCAGCTTTAGAAAGCATCGCGGAAACAGGCATCATGCTTTATAAGAAACGCCGGATTCTAAAACGCATGAAGGATACAGAATGATAAAAAACCACCCGAAAACACATTCAATGTGTTTTCTTTGTTTAGCAGTTCTGAAATCGGGAAACCAACAACCAACACCAATTAAAGGAGGAATTCAAAAATGGCACAAGATAATAACAAAATGAGCAGAGAAGAAGCAGGTAAAAAAGGCGGAGAAGCTACAAGCAATAACCATGACAAAGAATTCTATCAGGAAATTGGTCAAAAAGGCGGAGAAGCCACAAGCAAAAATCACGACAAAGAATTCTATCAGGAAATCGGTGAAAAAGGCGGAGAAGCCACAAGCAAAAATCACGACAAAGAATTCTATCAGGAAATCGGTGAAAAAGGCGGAGAAGCCACAAGCAAAAATCATGACAAAGATTTTTATAAGGAAATCGGCCAAAAAGGCGGAAACAGACGAAGCAGCTAATAAAAGCATAAAAGGCAGACAACCTGCAGATCAAAAGCGATCCGGCACATCAGCTGGATCGCTTTTTATTTTGGGAAAATCTTGATCTGAGCCGCCGTTACGATACAATAAAATGAAAAAGGGGTTTTTCACTCGTGTCTGACATGCTGAATTTGCTCGCTATCGCCAATAAAGTCAAAGAAAAACACGACAATTTTTCAATCGCGGAGATCAATGACCACTGTGTGCGCCTCGCAGTGTTTACGGGAGAATATGACTGGCACCATCACCCTGACTCAGATGAATGGTTCATCGTTCTGGAAGGTGAGCTGCTGATCGATTTTAAGGACAGAGAAACCGCAGTGCTCAAAGCAAATGACAGCCTGCTCATCCCGAAAGGCACGATTCACCGCACCCGCTCATACGTCAGAACCGTGAATCTCTGTGTCGAGCATACGCATGCGAAAACAGTCATCACAGAGGAACGGTCATGCTGATCAAAAAGATTGTATGTGAAACAGACGCTGCAAACGCTGAAGCATTTGGGCAAGCACAGTCAAGGTGGGGAGCATTATCCTGTGTAAATGGCTTCGTCAAACAGGCCGGCGGCTGGCGGAAAAACGCAGACGGCCTGTTCATCGCAGAGATCATCAGCGTTTGGGAGAACAGACAGGCCTATGATGATTTTATGGAGAACGAACATGACCGCATATACGAAGAAAACGAGCAGAAGGCTGCGATTCTTTCAATAGAAGTGATGCTATACGAGGGGGATGAACCTGTCATTCACGAGCTGTTACATCACCCGGACATCCGATATGAACCGGATTGGACAGTTGTGCGCACATAAAAAAAGCCCCTTTAGAGGCTTTTTTATTTTCGTCCGGGAAGCGTGTTGTGGACATACGGCGGGACGGGGTCCAGCTTAGCTATTTCGCCGTGCGCTTTCGGTTCCTTTTCGTATTCAAATGGTTCTCCGTCCGGCGCTGTTTCCTTCAGCCAATTTTGTTCAGCGCTTTCTGCTCCATCTGAGAAATGAATAAGCTTATGGGAGAATGACTGTTTTTCCAGCGCCTTCGGGAATGTGGAAGGAACGATCGGACCTTCCTGTTCTTCTAATTCTTTAATGGCCGCAAGCCATTGGTTTTGATGCATGGTATCGCGGGCCAATAAAAAGCTGAGCATATCTTTCACGCCTTTATCATCGGTCATTTCATACAGGCGTGCGACTTGAAGCCTTCCTTGTGATTCGGCGTTCAGATTGGCGCGGAAGTCTGCCAGAAGGTTTCCGCTTGCGACGATATAGCCTGCGCTCCACGGAACGCCCGTGCTGCTCTCCGGCATTGCGCCGAGTCCTGAGACAATGGCATGATGCGGATTCATCCCGCCTAAAATGGACCCGATGACCGGATCATCAGCCGCTTTTTCCTGCTCTGCCAGCGGGGCGTCTTCTAACAGTCTCGCAATCATCGTCGCGATCATTTCGACATGGCCGATTTCTTCCGTCGCGGTATCCATCAGAAGATCCTTATATTTTTCATTGCCCCGTGTATTCCATCCTTGAAACAAATATTGCATGGCGACGGATATTTCCCCGTATTGTCCCCCTAAAATTTCCTGCATCTTTTTTGCGAACAGCGGGTCAGGACGATCCGGTTTTGCCGGATGCTGCAGTTTTTTCGTATGTGTAAACATGTCTCCATCTCCTTTTTTTGCTCTGTCCCTATTTACTTCCCCGGCGGGAAAAGGGATGAAACGGGGATGGGCGTATTGGTCCTGCTAAGGCTCGCGGCGCAAGGATAACAAATCCTGCACAAGCCCGCGGCCGATCACCTGTTCATATTGTCCGTAAATCGGGTCGAGGCGTTTCATCCATGTGTTCTTTTCCGCTTTGCTCAGCACATGAATATGAATGGATGAATTCTTCTTTATCTCTTCAAGCTGGTCTTTATTCATTTTCTCAGCGGAGGCTTCGTTCCATTCCGTCGTTTCTCTCATCGCCTCCGTTAAGATGGTTCTCGTTTTTTCTGTCTGCGAATTCCAGAAATGCTCGTCGGTCATCACGGCATAACCGAGGTATCCGTGATTGCTGATTGTCAAATAATCTTGAACATTATAAAATTTTTTAGAATAGATATTTGAAATCGTATTTTCTTCTCCGTCTACGAGATTGCTTTCCAAGAGCTGAAACGTGGAATTAAAGGAATCCTGCCGCGGGTGCGCGCCGAGCAGGCGGTACTGGTCTTCGATCACGCTGCTCGGCATGATCCTGAGCGCCTGTCCTTTCAAGTCGTCCGGAGTGAAGATCGGCCCTTTATTTGACGTGAGCTGCTTAAACCCGTTCGTCCAGTACGCCAGTCCTTTCAAATGATGCTTTTCTAATGAAGTGAACAGGCGTGTGCCGATTTTGCCGTTGAGGCCTTCTTGCACGGCTTTATAGTTTGTAAACGCGTACGGCAGATCCAAAACACCCCATTCGGGAGACAGTGATCCGAGCTTTGAGGTGGAGGGGGCGATGAATTGCACGTCCCCGTTTTGGAGGGCGTTTATTTCTTCATTATCTGAATAGAGGCTCCCGTTTGGAAATACCTCTACTTTAATGGTGCCGCCGGACTTTTGATAGACCAGGTCGGCAAATTTATTCGCCGCCCGCCCTTTAGGCGTGTTTTCAGCAACGACATGGCTGAATTTGAAAACCATTTGATCTTTCAGGCCTTCCTGTTCGTCATCATAATACGGTTCTTCCGTTGAGAAACGATCATGAAAGCCGATGAATAAAGCGGTTCCGATACCGAGTACCATCAGGCTGAGACAAGTCAGCAAGCTTTTCATCGAAAACCCCCTCCGCCATTTTCTATAACAAGCATAATCGGGCGGGCCGTTTTCGTAAAGAGACGGAAAGGAAGAGGCCAATGACGAAAAAAAAGCTCACCATCCGCTGGAAAATCACCATACTTTCGTATATCGTCGTGCTTTTTACCTTTTTGATCGTCGGCATCGTGCTGATCGGCAATATCCAGCATACAGAGGAGCGCGAGCTGAAAAAACGGCTGATGAATACCGCGCGGACGGTATCTGAGATGACCGATGTCAAACGCGCCCTGGAGCAGAAAAAACAAAGGGAAGACGTGCGCCATGCGGTCGAAGAAATAAGGATCATCAATGAAGCGGACTACATCGTCGTCATGGATATGGATCATATCCGCTATTCACATCCCGTCAGCACAATGATCGGAAAGCGTTCAAGGGGTGAGGACGAAGCCGCGGCGTTCGCCGAGCACATTTATTTTTCCGAAGCAAAGGGAGAGATCGGCACCGCCGTCCGCGCTTTTTATCCCATCAAAGACCGGGATTTGAATCAGATCGGTGTCGTTCTGGCCGGTAAAACGCTGCCCGGATTCGGTGAAATTCTTCTTCAGCTGAAACATGAAATACTGTTTATCGTTCTGCTGGCGCTCGGGTTCGGACTGGCCGGCTCCTTTTTGCTGGCCCGCCACATCAAAAAACAAATGTTTTGGCTCGAGCCCCATGAGATCGTGAGAATGTATGAGGAACGGACAGCTACGTTTCATTCGATGAATGAGGGCGTCATTGCGATCGATAATCAGCATCACATCACCATTTTTAATGAAAAAGCGAAGCAGATATTCAATGTACGACAAGAGACCGACGGCAGGCTGATCTGGGACGTGTTAAAAGATTCGCGGCTCCCTGAAATCGTCGAGCGGAACCGAGCCGTATATAATGAAGAAATCCAAGTCAGCGGAAAGGTGATCATGAGCAGCAGAATTCCGATTGTCATGAAAAAGAAGGTCATCGGAGCCGTCGCCATTTTTCAGGACAGGACGGAAGCGGCGAAAATGGCGGAAGAACTGACAGGTGTGAAAAATTTTGTCGATGCGCTCAGAGTCCAAAATCATGAACATATGAACAAGCTTCACACCATCGCGGGGCTGATTCAGCTCGGAAAATCAGAAAAAGCGCTCCGGCTTGCTTTTAAGGAATCATCAGAACAAGAAAGCGTCACTGATTTTCTTCATCAGGCCATTCAGAATGACGCCGCGGCGGGGCTGCTGTTAAGCAAAATCAAAAGAGGAAAAGAGCTTGGCATTTCTGTGAAAATTGATGAAAACAGCAGTTTCTCGGCATTTCCGGAGCATGTCGACCAGCATGACATCGTCGTCCTGCTCGGCAATTTAATTGAAAATGCGTTCGGCGCATTCGAAACAGCGGACACGGAGGACAAACATATTGACATCAGTATCGAGCAAAATGATGAAGTGCTTGCTATATTAATAGAAGACAACGGAAGCGGGATTTCCGATCAGCACATCCCGCGCCTTTATGACAAAGGGTTTACCGTCAATAAAACGGGAGGAACGGGATACGGCTTGTACCTCGTCAAACAAATCGTCGACAAAGGGATGGGCGTGATTGAAGTCGACACACGGCAGGGACAGGGAACGGCATTTTCTATATTATTTCCGATGAAGGGGGAGGAATCATTCGATGGACATCAAGGTGCTGCTTATTGAAGATGATCCGATGGTGCAGGAGGTGAATAAAGAATTTATCACCGGTGTTTCGGGGTTCAGCGTCATCGCCACAGCCGCTGACGGAGACGAGGGAATCAGGCTTATAAAAGATCTGCGGCCCGGGCTCGTGGTATTAGACGTATACATGCCGAAAAAAGACGGAATTAAAACACTCCAGGAAATCAGAAAACAAAAGCTCGAAGTGGACGTCATCATCGTCTCGGCCGCAAAAGACAAAGAAACAATCCAGCTTATGCTGCAAAACGGTGCGGCCGACTATATTTTGAAGCCGTTTAAGCTGGAGCGGATGAGGCAGGCGCTCGAAAACTATAAACAATATAAACGGAAAATTGAAGAGCATGACACCATGTCGCAAGAGCAGCTTGACATGCTGCTTAAAATTCCGCAAAATCCGTCCCGGGATCTGCCGAAGGGGTTAAATCATTTTACGATGAATGAAATTTTGACCTATATAAAACAGCAGACGGAGCCGCTTTCAGCTGAAGAAGCCGCCAAAGCGCTCGGAATTGCAAGGGTGACGGCGCGGCGTTATCTTGATTTTCTTGAGAAGGACGGCCAGATTAAGCTCGACATTCAATACGGGGGAGTGGGACGGCCGGTTAACCGCTACAAATTCGTCCGCTAGCCGAGACCAAAAAGACCAAAATGTCCGTTATGATCATAAGCTTCCCCTCTTTGTATGAAAACGCTATCATTTTTGTATAGACGCAGCGAGAGGCAAGGGGGAGTAGGGATGAAAATTTTCAAAAATCTTACGGTGCAGGTCATCACGGCGGTGATCATCGGCGTCATTGTCGGACTCGTATGGCCTGATGCCGGGAAGCAGATGAAGCCGCTCGGCGATACATTTATCAATGCGGTAAAAATGATTATCGCACCGATCATATTCCTGACGATCGTGCTTGGCATCGCCAAGATGGGAGACATGAAAAAAGTCGGCAAAGTCGGGGGAAAAGCGTTTATTTATTTTGAAGTCGTGACCACCATTGCCCTTATTATCGGACTTCTGGTCGTCAATATCATGAAACCCGGTGAGGGCCTTGATTACAGCAAGCTTGAAAAAGGGGATGTCTCTCAGTACACCCAAAACGGGGGACAGGGGATTGACTGGATTGAATTTATCACTCACATCGTTCCGTCAAATATGGTTGACGCTTTCGCAAAAGGCGACATTCTTCAGGTCTTATTCTTTTCTGTTTTATTCGGTGTCGGCCTGGCGGCGCTCGGTGAAAGAGGCAAAAGCATTATTGATTTCTTCGATAAACTGTCGCACGTTTTTTTCAAAATCATCGGCTACATCATGCGCGCGGCGCCGATCGGCGCATTCGGGGCCATGGCCTATACGATCGGTCACTTCGGCCTTGATTCCATCAAGCCGCTGGCGAGTCTGATGCTGTCTGTATACGTTACGATGTTCCTGTTTGTATTTGTCGCTTTGAATATCATTTGCAAACTATTCGGTTTCAGCTTGTGGAACTATCTCCGTTTTATTAAAGATGAACTGCTCATCGTTCTCGGCACAAGCTCTTCTGAGTCCGTCCTTCCGCGGATGATGGATAAAATGGAGCGTTACGGCTGTTCCAAATCGGTTGTCGGCCTTGTCATCCCGACAGGATATTCTTTTAACCTGGACGGCACCTCGATCTATCTGTCCATGGCGACGGTTTTTCTGGCGCAGGTGTTCGGCGTTGACCTTACCATCGGCCAGCAGGTTACGATCATTCTCGTGCTGATGCTGACATCAAAAGGCGCGGCGGGCGTAACCGGAAGCGGATTTATCGTGCTCGCCTCCACTTTATCGGCACTTCAGGTTATTCCGCTGGAGGGACTGGCGCTGCTCCTCGGCGTTGACCGCTTTATGAGTGAAGGAAGGGCGATCGTCAACCTGATCGGAAACGGAATCGCCACCATCATCGTAGCCAAGAGCGAAAATGAGTTTGACGAAGCGAAAAGCACACAGGCCGTAAAAGAAATGAAAACGGCGGTATAAAAGGAAAGGAACGGCATGCATAGGGCATGCCGTTCTTTTTTTCGGCCGCCATGAGTAAAAAAGATAAATTTGTTTAAATTTATTAGGAGGTGGACAAAGACCTTAGCGTCATTTTGTTATATAATTTACAATTAGAGAGTGAAAGATGAAATCTAAGGGCTTTTTGTCCTAGCAGGAGTGTATAAATGGCGGCTATTTTTAAATTTTTTCAGCATCCGGGTGTCAGACGTTTTTCCGTTTTTCTTGTTTTGACTGGGGTGTTAGTTGTATTCCGAAGTATGATTAATTTGATTTTGCTTACGTTTATTTTTACTTTTCTGATGGATCGGCTGGAGACTGTCATCCGGCATGTGTTGAACCATTTTTTCCGGATCAGCCAGAGGGTGGTCATCACCATTTTATATATTGCGCTGGCTGTCGGGGCGACTGTCGGAGGCTTTGTCTTTTACCCGATTGTTGCCAAGCAGATTGAACAGCTGATTAAGCAGATCAAGCACATCGCGTATCATCCCGATGTCATTCCGTTTTATGATGAGATATCGAGCGTGTTCGGCGATATCAATATCGGTTCCTATGTAAAAGAAGGTTTTAATGTACTGTATACATACTTGGCCGATATCAGCACTTTCGGTTTGCAGGTCGTGATGTCACTGATTCTCAGCATGTTTTTCCTGTTCGAGAAAAAGCGGCTCACGGAGTTTATGAAAAAATTTCAGCACAGCAAGCTGTCTGTTTTTTACTACGAACTTGCTTATTTCGGCAGCAAATTTGCGAGAACATTCGGCAAAGTGCTTGAAGCCCAATTTATTATCGCGCTGGTGAACTGTATCCTCACCTTGATCGCATTGGCGATTCTGCATTTTCCGCAGCTGTTCGGCCTGTCCATCATGGTCTTTTTCCTCGGGCTCATTCCCGTTGCGGGTGTGGTGATTTCGCTCATTCCGCTCAGCATCATCGCGTATACGACGGGCGGCGCTGCGTATGTCATCTACATCGTGCTGGTCATTTTCGTCATCCATGCAATTGAGACGTACTTCCTTAATCCGAAACTGATGTCAGCGAAAACGGAACTGCCAATCTTTTTTACCTTTACGGTTCTGATTTTCTCAGAACATTTCTTCGGCATTTGGGGCTTGATTATCGGAATTCCGATTTTTGTGTTCCTGCTTGATATTCTGGATGTCGTCAATAATGAGGACAAGGAAAAAAACGGACCGGCTCCTGATAAGACATAACGTCGGCTCCGGCTCTTCACGAATATATGACTAATGTTATAATGCAGACAGTGCCTATGTACGGGCACTGTTTATTTTTTGTGAAAAAGGAGGAAGGCTGTATGACTGAGCCGATTTTACATATTGAAGGCCTTGACAAAACAATAGGCAAAAAGCACATTTTAAAAAACATCAGCATGGATGTCAGGCAGGGCGAGATCATCGGTTTGCTCGGTCCGAACGGGTCGGGAAAAACCACACTTATCCGAATCATCGTCGGCCTTTTAAAGAAAAACAGCGGCACGATTACAATTAACGGCTTTCAGCACGATGCTGATTTCGAAAAAGCGCTTGAATCCGTCGGAGCGATCGTGGAAAATCCTGAATTCTACCCGTACCTGACGGGGTGGGAAAATCTGAAGCACTTTGCCAACATGCACAAAAACATCAAAGAGGACAGGCTTCAGGAAGTCATCGAGCGGGTCGGGCTCACAAATGCCGTTCATGACAAAGTTAAAACGTATTCCCTTGGCATGCGTCAGCGTCTCGGGATTGCACAGGCCATTCTTCACCGTCCGAATCTGCTCATTTTAGATGAACCGACAAACGGGCTTGATCCCGGCGGAATGAAGGATTTCCGCGATCACTTAAAGGAACTCGCGGAGCTTGAAGGGACGAGCATCCTTTTTGCGACGCATTTATTGCGTGAAGTGGAGGACCTTTGCGACCGTGTCATCATCATTCAAAAAGGTGAGATCAAAACAGAGGTTGTTCTGCGCGGCGCTGCGGAAAAAGAAGAAAAAGCCATCCTCGACATTCAGCCGGCTGACGAAGCATTCGAATGGCTGTCCCAGCAGCAATTCGTTCCGGAGAAAAACGGCGGGAGCATTACCGTCACCGTAGCGAAGAAGGACATCCCGGCATTAAACCGTGCGCTCGTCGGACAAGACTTTCTCGTGTATTCCATCATGCCGTATGCGGAATCGCTGGAGGATGAATTCATGAAAGTGACGACGGCGCTTCAAGAGGAGGGGGAGACGAATGTTTAAATTGACAGCGAATGAGCATATGAAACTCTTTAACCGAAAAGTCTCATTAGTGGCGCTGATTCTGATGGCTGTTCTCCAATTTATTATGGCGCTTGTCATTAAACGGCTTGTCATCAGTTCCGGAACGGAGGAGAATTTCATCGGCTATATGGCGTACGCCCCCGGGCTGAATATTCTGCTTGAGGCATTAACAATCGTGATCGCGGCAACGATCATTTCCGCTGAATTTGATAAGAAAACGATCAAATTTTTGTTGATCCGTCCGGTAAAGCGGGAGCGGATTTTTGTATCTAAACTCATTACCGTATTTTTGGTCAGCTTGTACCTGTATGCGGCGTACTATATTCTGTCTCTGCTGTTCGGCATGGCTTTCTTCGGAGTGTCGGTGACATCTGAATCAGGGACGCTTCTGATGAACACCCTGAAAGTAATCGGCACGAACTGGGTCGAGGCGTTTGCGATGGCATGCTTTGGCTTGTTGTGTTCTTCTGTATTCCGAAACAGCGCAACGGCCGTCATTTTGTCATTTATCGTGCTGTACGGCGCAAAATCACTCGTGACGATTATGTCGCTCTTCCAAAACAAATGGGGAAGTTTTCTGCTGTTCGCAAATACTGACCTGACGCAATATATGAGCGGGGCGAAGCCGCTGTTTGCGGGAATGACGCCGTTATTTTCCGCAGGCATTATCATTATCCATATCGTATTCTTTTTAGCCGTCGCTTGGTGGAGCTTTTGCAAACGAGATGTTCGGGTATAAAGTAAAGGAATGACATTTTTGTGAAAAAGATCACGATAAATCAATAATTTATGCTATTTTGATTTATAATAAAGGTAATGACGGAGGTGCTCACTTGAGAAATTTTATTACCGCATTACCGATTGTGTTATTGCTTGGTTTTTCCTTTGTGTCATTCATGTTTCAATTCGAACATCTTGTTTATTTCAGGCTTGCGCTGGGTTTGTTTTCTACAGTGGGGCTGTTTCTCTTATATAAAATGAAGACGGGATTCCGTTATTTCATCATCTACCTGTATGCAAGCTGGATCGTGCTTGCGGCGGTTACCGCGTTTGAAGAGCCGATTTTTTCAAGCTTTTTCTTTGGCGGGCTTGTGATGACGATGGGTTATCTCACATATATGCTGATTTATCTCGGGCTCAAGCAGGACCGCGGCCCGGAAGCAGTCTGAACGCGCTATTCCATGGAATAGCGTGTTTTTTTTATACAGCCTCACAGTTGCGAAACGAGACTTGAATCTCTATAATACTTATTAACTTTATCGGAATTATAATGGGGGGATTCCAGTGTCTTTATGGATACAGAATGAACGGCAGCGGGAATGGATGGAAAAAATCGGCCTGCTTGCAGACGAATTTCAAAAAACAGCCGCGCTTGATGACGAGGCGGGCCGTTTTCCCGCGGAGAAAATTCAAAGACTGCGCGACGCGGGATATACGGCGTTAACGGTACCTGAGGCATTCGGCGGTGCAGGCATTTCCGTTTATGATATGGTGCTGTTTCAGGAACGGCTGGCACGGGGAGACGCGGCCGTTGCTCTCGGAATCGGCTGGCATTTATCCGTCATGGGTGAGCTCGGAGAAGGAAACAGCTGGGATGAAGATGTCTTTTCATTTATCACAGAAGAGGTGAAAAAGGGAGCCGTCCTGAACAGGGCAGCGACGGAACGGCAGACCGGCAGTCCGACGAGGGGAGGAAGACCCGGCACCTCCGCTGTCAAAAAAGACGGAAAATGGGTGCTGAACGGCCGAAAAACCTTTACAACCCTTTCGCTGACTTTGGATTATATGCTTGTGACGGCATGGATTGAAGAAAAACAAACGACCGGTGTTTTTCTCATTCATAAAGATCAGGCAGGCGTTTCAGTCGAAGAAACATGGGATATGATTGCCATGAAGGCGACCGGAAGCCATGATCTCCTTTTAGATCATGTCACGGTCAGTGACGAGCGGCTTGTGGAGCTTATCAGCGGGCCGAGAGCGGCGAAAGTGAATGGCTGGCTGCTTCACATTCCCGCTGCTTATCTGGGCATCGCTCAAGCGGCAAGGGACTATGCCGTCCGGTTTGCATCCGAATATTCGCCGAACAGCCTGAACGGACCGATTAAAGACGTGCCGGCCGTTCAGCAGCGTGTCGGGGAAATGGAGCTTGAATTGTTAAAAGCGAGACAGTTTCTCTTTACGGCGGCGCAAATGTATGATGACCCGAAACGCCGCCCTTTCATCAAAAGCGAGCTCGGTGCGGCAAAACATATTGTGACAAATGCCGTCCTTTCTGTTGTTGACAAAGCAATGAGAATCACCGGCGCAAAAAGCCTGGAGCGAAATAATCCGCTTCAGCGGTATTATCGGGATGCCCGGGCCGGCCTTCACAATCCGCCGATGGACGATGCGGTCATCGGCAAATTAGCGGCGGAAGCCTTTGAGTAATAAAAAAAGAGCCTGAAAAAGGCTCTTTTTATGTATGGCTGTTGTGCCGGAGCAGTTTTTGATGCTTGCGGTCAATTCTGTCATAGATTACATTCATCAGCTTTTGATTTTTCATAATGGCCGCCTTGTTTTCTTTTATCAGCTGTTCGTATGTTTTTATTTTACGTTTCGCCATGAGCCCGCACCTTCCTTACATATTTGTATTCGCTTTCTAATTCTCCAAGCGATAATTCATATAAATGCCGTTCCGACTTTTTGTATATTCCGTTATTGATCAGCAAATGGATCAGATGTTTTTTTCGTCCTTCAACGGATGATCTGAGCTGAGGAGAAGACCTCATGATTACCCTCCTAACCAAATGATATTGATAATCATTATCAGTTAATGAAAGTATACAATGGACATATTCATATGTAAAGGAAAAATACCGCCAATTTTTCGACAAAAGTTTCCCGGGGAATAATGCTGTCGAATATTGCATTTGGTCAGATCAAAGCTGCTATTTTTCCGCTTTTCCATCCATACTATGAATGAGAATGGAGGAGTCCTTACATGAATGATCAAACGGCAAACTTAAAACGGGGCGAAAAAGGCGCGATTCTGAATATCGCCGCGTACCTCATCCTTGCCGCCGTCAAACTGGTGATCGGTCTTATTTATCATTCCGAAGCGCTCAGAGCGGACGGGTTAAATAATGTCACGGATATTGTCGCATCACTGGCTGTGCTGATCGGGCTCCGGATTTCCCAGCGCCCCGCGGACAGTGATCATGCCTACGGACATTTTCGGGCTGAAACAATTTCTTCATTAATTGCGTCTTTTATTATGATGGCGGTCGGTATTGAAGTGCTGATCGGAGGAGCAAAGGCGATTGTCAGCGGAACGGAGGCCGAGCCGAGCTTCATTGCGGCATGGACGGCGCTCGGAAGCGCGATTGTCATGTACGGCATGTATGTATATAACAGCCGTCTTGCGGATCGGATTAAAAGTTCTGCGCTTCATGCGGCGGCGAAAGACAGCCGTTCTGACGCCTATGTCAGTATTGGGGCGTTTATAGGCGTCTTAACGGCCCGGCTTCATCTGCCGTGGATTGATCCGGTCATTGCCTTTCTGATCGGAATTATCATCTGTAAGACGGCATGGGACATCTTCAAAGATGCTTCCCACTCATTAACGGACGGGTTTGATCTGAAAGATTTGGAGCCGTATAAACACACAGTGAAAGAAATAAAAGAGGTCAGCAGGCTGAAGGATGTGAAAGCAAGGTATTTGGGGAGCACGGTTCATGTGGAAATGGTCATTACGGTAGATCCGGGACTGTCTGTGAAAGAAGGCCATGAAGTAGCCGATGAAGTCGAATATGCAATAAAACATGAACATGATGTGACTCATGTCCATGTTCATGTAGAGCCTGAAGTCATAAACAAAGATCGTGAAACGAATTAAATATGCTGTGATAAAAACTCTGTGACTTCTTCGGGCGTTTTCGCGTTTGCGCTGTGAAGATGCGCTTTCTTTTCGCCGTTTTTAAAGATCAGAAGGCTCGGTATGCCCATTACCTGATATTTGTCGGCAAGCTCAGGGAGCTCGTCTCTGTTCAGCTCATACCAATCATTTTGATTATATTCTTCCAAAATATCGCCGATGAACATATTCATGCGCGTGCAGTCAGGGCACCAGTCAGCGAAAAATTTCACGATGATTTCCTTGTCGGATTGAATAAGTTCATTAAATTGTTCTGTTGTACTGATTTTTTTCATATGACACATCTCCTTTTCCATGCCATTTTAATATAAAATAAAAAGGAATTACATACAAATGCTTTCATATTCAGAATGCCCAAAAATAATTAGATCATTTTCTGAGGAAAGTGATAAGATAGTAAAGATGAATTGTTGTGGGGGGAATATCCATTGAAAACAAGTCTAGGATTGGTGTACGGCGGAAAGTCAGCCGAACACAATGTATCGCTGCAGACAGCATTAGCTGTAACAAAAGCGCTTAATACTGAGAAGTTTGATATACATCCGATTTACATCACTGAAAAAGGAGAATGGCAAAGAGGCCCGCTGCTGACTGAGCCGGTTTCCAACGTGAAAATGCTTCAGCTGGAACAAAACGGTGAAAGTTTCGCTCTATCAGCATTGAACCGGGAAATGTTTCCTGAAGCGTCGCCTGACGAAAAGGCGCCGATCGATGTTGTATTTCCGCTTCTCCACGGACCGAACGGTGAAGACGGCACGATTCAGGGTCTGCTGGAATTGCTGAACGTTCCTTATGTCGGCAACGGCGTGCTTGCATCATCAGCCGGCATGGATAAAGTCATCATGAAGCATTTGTTTGCTCAAGCGGGGCTTCCGCAGGCGAAGTACGCCGCTTTTTTAAAAAAGGACTGGAAACAGACGCCGGACAGCTGCTTACAGCAGGTTGAAGAGGAGCTGGGATATCCGTGCTTCGTCAAACCGGCGAACCTCGGGTCAAGCGTCGGAATCAGCAAATGCCGAAACCGTGAAGAGCTTGAAAAAGCCTTCGAACTGGCTTTTGAGTATGACCGGAAAATTGTGGTCGAAGAAGGAATCGCCGGCAGAGAAATCGAAATCGGCGTGCTCGGAAATGACGAACCGAAATGCTCCGCCGTCGGTGAAATCGCGCCGAAAACCGACTTTTACGATTACAAAGCGAAATATGAAGACGGCGACACGGATTTAATGATTCCCGCGCAAGTGACGGATGAACAATATGCGGAAATCAGCGAGATGGCGATTAAAGCCTTCAAAGCGATTGACGGATCAGGCCTTGTCCGCGCCGATTTCTTCCTGACCAATGACGGTCAAGTGCTCATTAACGAAGTGAACACAATGCCGGGCTTTACGCCATTCAGCATGTTCCCGCTGCTTTGGAAAGAAGCAGGCGTAGATTACAGTGATCTGATCGAACAGCTGGTTGAGCTGGCAAAAGAACGCCATGCCGAAAAACAGCTGATTAAACATACATTTTAATGAAGACGGACACTGCCTGAAGGGGCAGTGTCTTTTCCCGTAACAGACAACATTTTCAGAAAGCGAGGTGCCACCTTTGATAAAGCGAACTGTAAAACGAATCGCCGACATGGTCAAAGGCACACTGACAAATCCTGTATTTGAACAAACAATGATTGAGGGCGCCGCAACCGATACGCGGACTTTGGAAAAAAATCAGCTGTTCATTCCTTTAAAAGGCGAGCATTTTAACGGCCACACTTTTGTGCCTCAAGCATTCGAAAAAGGCGTTTCCGCGGTGTTGTGGGACCGCTCTGAGCCGAATCCGCCGGAAGAGCGTGCTGTCATCCTTGTCGATGACACGCTGGAGGCGCTGCAGACATTGGCGAAAGCTTATTTGAAAGAACTCGGCACACGGGTCATCGGGGTGACCGGGAGCAACGGAAAAACGACAACGAAAGACATGCTTCACGCCGTTCTCAGCACCCAGTACCGCGTTCACAAAACCGCCGGCAATTTCAACAACCATATCGGCCTGCCGCTGACCGTGCTTGCCATGCCTGAAGATACAGAAATCGCCGTTTTAGAAATGGGAATGAGCGCGAGAGGCGAAATTGATTTTCTGAGCCGTCTTGCTGAACCGGAAGCTGCCGTCATTACCAATATCGGCGAATCCCACATGCAGGATTTAGGCTCAAGAGAAGGAATTGCGGAGGCGAAACTTGAAATTATAAACGGACTTCGGGAAGACGGCGTTCTGTTTTATTTCGGGGATGAGCCGCTGCTCCGCGAAAAGGCGTACACTTGCCGGACAACGACATACGGCGCAGGCGCTGACAATGATCTCCGTCTGAAAGAAATAAAACAGGCGGAAGAAGGCACGTACTTCAATATCGACGGGATCGAACGTTCTTTCTTTATTCCGGTTCTCGGCAGACATAATGTGATGAATGCCATGGCCGCATACGCCGCCGGCATCTATTTCGGCATTACGCCGGAAAATGCCGCTCTGGGACTGAGCCGCCTGAAGGTGACGGGGATGAGATTGGAACTGGTTAAAACGGACAAAGGCATCTCGATCGTAAACGACGCGTATAATGCGAGCCCGACGTCAATGAAAGCGGCGGTCGAATTAATCGAAACGATGAAAGGCTATCGGAAGAAAATGCTCGTGCTCGGTGATATGCTTGAACTCGGTGATGAAGAAAAAGCATTCCACGAAGAATGCGGAGCTGCGATCAATCCGGCGGAAATCGACCATGTATTTACTTACGGCACACTCGGCGCATTCATCGCTGACGGAGCGCGCCGGCATTTTGAAGAAGGGCGCGTCAGCCATTATCTTGACAAAAAAGAACTGCTTTGCGCCATACAGGAAAAGACCGCTTCCGGCGATCTCCTTCTGTTTAAAGCATCAAGAGGTATGAAGCTCGAAGAAATCGTTAAAGATTTATTAGAGAAGAACTGAAAAAATACCGATCAGCATCATAAAAATATACAAAAATGAAGAAACTAATTCAGGGTGAAATAATTCTGTCCGTATGAAAAAGAAAGGCCGCCGGCTGGGAAATCCCGTCCGGCGCGGGGTCCGGCCTCGTTCGCGGGAAGAATCCGGTCAGGCCGCTTCCGGCCGCCTGACCATCTCGCCTTATTGAAAAACACATAGTGTAATGGTAAGATTAAACGTAAAGTAATTCGGGCTTTGTATACGTATGATCCTGTCCTTTGGATGAAAGGGCAGTTTTTAGTGGTAAATCACGACATTACTGAAACAGCAATCAGAAGGAGTTTGAATAATTTGACTATAACGTTTCAAGATTTCCAATTAAGTTCTGATCTCATGAAATCAATCAATCGTATGGGATTTGAAGAAGCAACACCGATTCAGGCACAAACGATTCCGCTCGGACTTTTAAATAAAGATGTCATCGGACAAGCGCAAACAGGTACAGGTAAAACAGCTGCGTTCGGTATACCCCTTGTTGAAAAAATGAACCCCGAGTCTCCTAATATTCAAGCAATCGTAATCGCGCCAACCCGTGAATTAGCCATTCAAGTATCTGAAGAGTTATATAAAATCGGACAAGATAAGCGTGCGAAAGTGCTGCCTATTTACGGCGGTCAGGATATCGGACGTCAGATCCGCGCATTGAAGAAAAACCCGCATATCATCGTAGGTACGCCGGGGCGTCTTCTTGACCATATCAACCGCCGCACGATCCGTTTAAACAACGTGAACACGGTTGTCATGGACGAGGCTGATGAAATGCTGAACATGGGATTCATTGATGATATTGAATCCATTCTCTCAAACGTGCCGAGCGACCACCAAACGCTCTTATTCTCAGCAACAATGCCTGCGCCGATCAAACGGATCGCAGAGCGTTTCATGACTGAGCCGGAACACGTAAAAGTAAAAGCGAAAGAAATGACTGTGTCCAACATTCAGCAGTTCTACTTGGAAGTGCAGGAGCGCAAAAAATTCGATACGCTGACTCGTCTTCTTGACATTCAGTCTCCGGAACTTGCGATCGTATTCGGCCGTACAAAACGCCGTGTTGACGAATTGACGGAAGCGCTGAACCTTCGCGGATATGCGGCTGAAGGAATTCACGGCGACTTAACGCAGGCGAAGCGTATGGTAGCGCTCCGCAAGTTTAAAGAAGGTGCGATCGAAGTGCTTGTAGCGACTGACGTTGCTGCCCGCGGACTTGATATCTCAGGTGTTACCCACGTTTACAACTTTGACGTGCCTCAAGATCCTGAAAGTTACGTTCACCGTATCGGAAGAACGGGACGCGCAGGAAAAACGGGTATGGCGATGACGTTTATCACACCGCGTGAGAAAAACATGCTTCGCGCGATCGAACAAACGACAAAACGCAAAATGGACCGCATGAAAGAGCCGACGCTTGACGAAGCATTAGAAGGTCAGCAGCAGGTGACGGTTGACCGTCTGCGTACGGCGATCAGCGACAACAACCTGAACTTCTACATGACGGCAGCTGCGGAATTGTTAGAAGATCATGATGCAGTGACAGTTGTGGCTGCAGCCATTAAAATGGCGACAAAAGAGCCGGACAGCACGCCTGTACGCCTCACTGATGAAGCGCCGATGGTCAGCAAACGCTATAAAAACCAGCGTACTTCTAAGCGCAGAGACGGCCAAGGCGGCGGCTACCGCGGCGGCAAAGGGAAAAACAACAACCGTTCTTCCTACGATAAAAAACGCTCAAGCGACCGCCGTTCTTCAGGTGACAGACGCCAGAAAAAATCATACTAAAACACAGGAAGCGGACCCTTTTACGGGGTCCGCTTTTTTTGATATGCCGGAAAGTGAATCTTTTTTGCAAATCAGCCGTATTTGTATGTATGATAAAAAATGGGAGGTAGGTATGTTGAGAGCACAGCCAAAAAATCGAATCAGTCCAAGCGGCTTAAAAGTCTGGCGTCTTCAGGAAATCATCCTGTCCGCCTTCTGTCTTCTGGCCGTTATAGCAGCAGCTGTTTTAAGCCATTTCTTCCATTGGCCGTATTGGATCACCGGAGTCCTCGGCATCATTTGGGTCATCGGTTCAGTGATATCCGTCTATGCCATACCGAAAATCAGGCACAGGATCTGGCGCTATGAGGTCCATGAAAATGAAATTGATATTCAATCCGGCATTTTTATAGTCAAACGGGTCATTGTGCCGATGGTGAGGGTGCAACACGTAGATACTTCACAAGGCCCGCTCCTCAGAAGGTACCGCCTGGCCTCAGTCAAAATCTCCACGGCGGCAACCGTTCATTCCATTCCGGCGCTTGATATGGAGGAAGCTGACCGGCTGAGGGATTCCATTTCCCGTCTGGCAAGGGTGACGGAAGATGATGTCTGAGCCGAAACGTCTGCACCCGGCGGCCGTGATTTTGAACTTATTCCATATTATTATCGAAACCATTAAAAACATTATTCTGCCATTTTTTCTCGTCTATATTGTTAATTCCAACCACTTCATCCGCTTTTACGGAGGCATTGCGCTCGCTGTCCTGCTTATCTGGCTGATTACGGCAAGTGTGATCGAGTGGAGAAAATTTACATACCGGATTGAGGACGGAGAATTCAGAATTGAAGAAGGCTTGTTTTTTACGAAAAAGAGATACATCTCCATTGACCGGATTCAATCAATGAATACGAGTGCCGGCATCGTTCAGCAGCTTTTTAAGCTTGTTAAGCTTCAAATCGAAACGGCCGGCGACGGGAAAAACGCCGAGGCTGTCTTATCCGCCATTACTGTGGAAGAGGCGGAACGGATCAGAGCGGCTGTTTTTCAGCAAAAAGCGGAGCAAGAAGAACGAGGGGAGACCGCAGCGGAGCAGGAGCCGATGCGCGGGGAAGATGTGCAATCCGTTTACCGCCTGTCTGTAGGTGAGCTGCTTATGGCCGCCTCAACATCCGGGGGGATCGGTGTCATCATCTCAGCGGTATTCGCCCTCTTTTCTCAGCTTGATGAAGTACTTCCGATGGACTGGCTCTACGACAGGTTTTCTTTTCTCAAGCATGCGAGCATCGGCATATACGCCGTGATCATTTTCATAGGATTGTTCATCGCCTGGCTGTTAAGCATCGCCGGTATGATGATCAAGCATGCCAACTTTAAGATAGAAAAAAAGGAACACGAATTGGTCATTACGAGAGGAATTATTGAAAAACATCAAGTGACCATCCCGCTCCGTAAAATCCAAGCCATTAAAATTAAAGAAAATGTGATCAGGCAGTTATTCGGATACGCGACGGTTGCGATTGTCAGCGCCGGGAGTGCGGGGAATGAGAAAGAAGGAGCTCAGACGATTCTGTTTCCGATCATCCGCAAATCAAAGCTCGGTGTGATGCTGAACGGTTTCACACCGGATTACGTACTGGAAGAAAATCGGAATCATTTGCCGAAAAGGGCGTTGCGCCGGTATTTATTCCGCTCCGTTATCTTCTCGGTTTTCGTGATCATTCCGCTTTGTATTCTGTTTAAACCGTGGGGATATGCATCGCTCCTTGTGCTTCCCGTCGAACTGGTGCTGGGCTACGCCTCATTTAAGAGCGCGTCATGGTGCTTAAACGGCGGCCGGCTGCAGCTCACCACACGGCTGCTCGGGAAGACGACCACGATTATGCTGAGAAGAAGAATGCAGATGTTTGAAGTCAGCCGCTCCTTTCTGCAAAAAAGAAGGCGGCTCGCATCTGTGGCTACCGCAGTGAAATCAGCTCACCACATGGAGCATGTCATGCTGAAGGATGTCAGCGAGGAAGATGCCGAACGCATCGGGCGCTGGTATTCATATGAAAAAGCGGACGGTTAATACCGCCGCTTTTTTTGCTGCACGCATAAAAAGGAAAGCAAAAATCCGCCTGCCAATCCGAACAAATGCGCCATAATGTTAATATTAGAATTGATAAACGTCGACAGTACCGCGATGATAAGCAGGGTCATAATCATTTTCGACTGATCCCGGCCGATCAGCTCCTTGCGGAAAACAGTCAGAAACACATACACGCCGAAAAGTCCGAAGATCGCGCCGGATGCGCCGACATGCACATAATCAAGCGGTTCGGCAAGATACGTGCCGATATTGCCGATAATGCCCGATGCGATGTACACAATCAAAAAACGGACTTTTCCGAGCATCTGCTCCAGCGGGGGCGCGAATAAAAAGAGAGACATGGAGTTAAACAAAAGGTGAGTGAAATTCGCATGTAAAAACATCGGTGTCACCAGCCGCCACCATTCTCCCGAGGAAACGCCGTAATTATAGCCGGTCACTGCATCTGACCACATCATGACGGAATGAAGCGGCATACTGAAAAACAGCCACAAGAACGCCTGCAGCGCCAAGATACAGCTGACGGCCGGATAACGTCTGATAAAAGTCTGGAAATTTTCCGTACGTATAAACATCGCAAGCCCCTTTGCATCTGATTTGTTACATATATAGTAACACGTTTATGACATAAACCGTTTTTTAGTACGGACTTTTAGGAGGAATTCACATGATTTTCGGAATCGGAATCGACATCGTTGAACTGCACAGAATTGAAAACATGATGAGCCGGCAGGCGAGGTTTCCGCAAAGAATATTGACGGAGGCTGAATACGCCCGTTTTACATTGCTGTCGGATAAAAGGAAAATTGAATTTCTCGCGGGAAGATTTGCGGCAAAAGAAGCCTTTTCGAAAGCATACGGCACAGGTATCGGCAAAGAGCTCAGCTTTCAGGATATTGAAACCGGAAACGACACGGCGGGCAAGCCGGTGCTGACCTGCGCCAAGCTGGACGGCGCGGCGGTTCACGTCTCCATTACCCATACAAAAGAATACGCTGCGGCACAGGTCGTGATTGAAAGGTTGTCACGCTAGTCTGCATATTAGCCGAAACCCCTTCATATATTTGATAGTGCATTAAGGGAGACAAGTTGTTTGAGGCTTTTATGGTACGCGTCCGTCCGTTCAGGGCGTACCGTTAAAGTCAAACAAGCGATTTCTTCCCTTTACATCAATTGAGAAGAAGGGGTTGAAAAAAGGTGAGAAAAAGCTTTGTTTTGCTTTTAACGGGACTGCTTGCCGTCCTTATTCTTTCGGCCTGCGGCCAAAAATCACAGGAAGATATCGTGAACGGTTTAGATAAGAAGGCGAAAGAATACACCTCGTACAAAGCGAAAGCCAAAATGACCATTCAGACGGGGAGTGATCCGCAAGTATACAATGTGGAAATCTGGCATAAAAAACCTTCCCTGTACCGGGTCTATCTGGAAAATCCGAAAAAAGACCAAAACCAAGTCATTTTACGGAACGCCAACGGAGTCTTTGTCCTTACGCCGTCTTTAAATAAGAGCTTCAGGTTCCAAAGCGATTGGCCGAATAACAGCAGCCAAGTATATTTGTTTGAGTCACTTGTAAAGGACGTGCAGCATGACAAAGACGCCGTCTATTCCGCCAAAGATAAAAAGTACACGTTTGAAACAAAAACAAACTATCAGCACAACAAAATGCTGCCGACTCAGGAAATCACTTTCAACAAAAAGGACATGAGCCCGTCGCTCGTCAAAGTGATGGATACAGACCGGAAAGTGATGGTAAAAGTCGAATTCAAAAGCTTTGAATTCAACAAGCCGTTTGATAAAGACTCTTTTGACGAGAAGAAAAATATGACGCTTTCCCAGATGGACGTCGCCACAAGCGCCAAGCCGTCTGATTCATTTGCGGTCAAAACACCGCTTCAAGTGCCGGCCGGCGTCAAAAAGCTTGAAGAGAAAGATATTTCAACGGCGGATGGCAAACGAATCGTCATGACTTACGGCGGAGAAAAATCCTTCACCCTTATTCAAGAAAAAGCCCATATCGCAAAAGCCGCCTCTGCCGTCACGCTGAAAGGCGAACCGGTTAATCTCGGCTTCACGGTGGCCGCATTATCTGATACGTCTTTAACGTGGACATATGACGGAGTCGATTATCTTCTGTCATCACAGGATCTGACAAAAGATGAAATGGTGGCCGCCGCCAAAAGCATGCAGGGACAGTCGTCAAAATAATGTCAAAAAAGAGGCCGCCGCTGTCGGTCTCTTTTTTGATTCCATTTCACTTTGCAGAATAATTTTAGTATGATAATAACAATATGAATTGAAAATAATGCTAGGAAGTGTATCGAATGAACACAGCATCCTTTTACAGAGAAACGTGGGCGGAAATCAACCTGTCCGCGATTAAAGAAAATGTCACGCATATGAAAAAACACATCGGGCAAAACGTCCATCTCATGGCGGTTGTAAAGGCGAACGCTTACGGCCACGGAGATTTGGAAGTTGGGAAAGCCGCGCTTGAAGCGGGTGCCTCTTGTCTTGCCGTAGCCATACTGGATGAAGCGATTTCATTGAGAAAACGGGGCATTACAGCGCCGATTCTCGTGCTTGGCGCCGTGCCGCCCGAATATGTACAAGCAGCTGCCGAGTATGACGTAACACTCACGGGGTATTCTGTTGAATGGCTTCAGGAAGCTGCGCGCCACCTCGGAGGTGCCACATTGCCGTTTCATCTGAAAGTCGACACCGGCATGAACAGACTCGGAGTCAAAACGGAGGAAGAAATCCAAAGCGTGTTAAAAATCCTCAGCCAAAATCCCGGTTTAGTCTGTAAAGGCGTATTCACCCATTTTGCTACCGCGGATGAGAAAAACAGAGATTATTTCCTCTTCCAGTTTGACCGCTTTAAAACATTGATCGCTCCGCTCCCTTTAAAAGAATTGATGGTGCACTGCGCGAACAGCGCCGCCGGACTTCGCCTTAAAAAAGGCTTCTTTAACGCGGTTCGTTTCGGCATCAGTATGTACGGGCTTCGTCCTTCTGCTGACATCCAAAGCGAAATTCCGTTTCAATTAAAGCCGGCTTTTGCGCTGCACTCTGTGTTATCCCATGTGAAAAAGATCCGCAAAGGGGAAAGCGTCAGCTACGGCGCAACATATACGGCAGAGAAGGATCAATGGATCGGAACGGTTCCCATCGGCTATGCAGACGGGTGGCTCCGCAAGCTGAGCGGCACGTCTGTGCTGATCGGCGGCAAACGGATGAACATCGCGGGAAGAATCTGCATGGATCAATTGATGGTCGAATTAGATCACTCTTATCCGCCGGGCACCAAAGTCACCCTGATCGGCAGCCAGAAGGAAGAAACGATCACGATGGATGAAATCGCAGGGCGGCTTGAGACGATTAATTACGAGGTCCCTTGTACCATTAGTTCCCGCGTTCCCCGTATGTTTTTGGAAAATGAGAGTATAATGGAAGTAAGAAATCCTTTACTGCAAGATAATACAAACAAGTAGCCGTCATCCGGAAAAAGAGAATTTATAAAACAGCTTTGCTTGACGTTTGAATAATGGTATCATTATGTCTGGATGGATGAATTGGTCGTATCCGTAAGTTTGGTGGAGGTGTATGTTTTTTGTCTGAATCCAGCGCAAGAACCGAAATGAAAATCAGCTTGCCCGAAAACTTAGTAGCTGAATTGGATGGTGTAGCGATGCGGGAGAAACGAAGCAGAAACGAACTGATATCACAAGCAGTGAGAGCGTATGTCAGCGAACGGACGACTCGCCATAACCGTGATTTGATGAGACGCGGGTATATGGAAATGGCGAAAATCAACTTGAATATCTCTTCTGAGGCTCACTATGCTGAGTGCGAAGCAGAAACGACCGTTGAGCGCTTAGTCAGCGGAGGATAATCATTTTGATTGTAAAGCGCGGCGATGTTTATTTTGCTGATTTATCTCCTGTTGTTGGCTCAGAGCAAGGCGGCGTACGCCCGGTTTTAGTGATCCAGAATGATATCGGAAATCGCTTTAGCCCGACTGCTATTGTTGCAGCCATAACAGCCCAAATACAGAAAGCGAAATTACCAACCCACGTCGAAATTGATGCAAAACGCTACGGTTTTGAAAGAGATTCCGTTATTTTGCTGGAGCAAATTCGGACGATTGACAAGCAAAGATTAACGGATAAAATAACTCATCTGGATGATGAAATGATGGATAAGGTTGATGAAGCCCTGCAAATCAGTTTGGCACTCATTGATTTTTAGTCATATTTTGGTTGCTCATATAGAGCAACTTTTTTTGTTTTCGAAAAACATAAGCGCTATAATAAAGAGATAATCAAACAAAATTTGTTGTTTTGTGTCGGGAGGTCAGTGAAACCCATGTCGAATCAGAAAGTGTATCAGTTCATTATTGATCAGCATGATGAACTGCTTGATACTTGGACAGCCAAACTAAAAGAAGTAGGCAATCAGGAAGACTATCAGCTTACGAATCACATATGTGAAAACATTTGTAAAGACTATATAGACATTCTTTTATTATCGACAAAAAATGACGAGGCTACGGAAGAGCAGATCAGTGAACTCGCACTGCGCGCCGTTCAGCTCGGCCTGTCGCTGAAACTTCTTTCAGCCACCCTGTCAGAGTTTTGGAAACTGCTTTACGAAACGATGGTCGACCTTAATATGGCCGATCAGGACAGAGCAGATTTGATTTTGGAAATAGACAGCTTTTTCAATCCGATCAACACGGAAATTTTAAATCAGTATTCTATCTCCTGGGAAAAAACGGTTACTTTGCAAAAAATCGCGCTTCAGGAATTGTCGGCTCCGCTGATCCCGGTATTTGAGCATGTAACGGTCATGCCGCTTGTCGGGACGATTGATACGGAGCGTGCAAAGCATATTATGGAAAATCTGTTAAACGGCGTCGTAAAGCACCGTTCACAGGTTGTATTAATTGATATTACGGGCGTGCCGGTCGTTGATACGATGGTGGCGCACCATATTATTCAGGCATCAGAAGCGGTGCGGCTTGTCGGCGCGAAATGTCTGCTCGTCGGAATCCGTCCGGAAATCGCGCAGACGATCGTTAATCTGGGAATTGATTTGTCGCAGGTTATTACGAAGAATACCCTTCAAAAAGGAATTCAAACAGCGCTTGAAATGACAAATCGAAAAATCGTTTCATTGGGGGAATAACATTGTGAGACATCCAAAAATCCCGATCCTGAAACTGTATAACTGCTTATTGGTATCCATCCAATGGGAGCTTGACGACCAGACAGCTTTGCATTTTCAAGAAGATCTGCTGAACAAAATCTATGAAACCGGCGCAAACGGGGTCGTCATTGACCTGACATCCGTTGACATGATCGATTCATTTATCGCGAAAGTGCTCGGCGATGTCATCACCATGTCTAAATTGATGGGTGCAAAGGTCGTATTGACGGGAATTCAGCCGGCTGTGGCGGTCACATTGATTGAACTCGGAATCTCACTTGAGGAAATCGAAACGGCGCTCGATTTAGAGCAAGGGCTTGAGACATTGAAGCGGGAATTGGGGGAATAGCGATGAACGACCAATCCTGTGTGAAAATCATGACAGAATGGGATATCGTAGCCGCCAGACAGCTTGGCCGCAACGTTGCGAAGGAATTAGGCTTCGGCACGGTGGACCAGGCCAGAATCACGACGGCTATCTCAGAATTGGCCAGAAACATTTACTTATATGCAGGCAAGGGCCAGGTCAGCATAGAACAAGTAAACGACAGAGGGAAAAAAGGCCTTAAAATTATAGCAGAAGACAAAGGACCCGGAATCCCCGACATCCGTAAAGTGATGGAAGACGGCTTTTCAACGTCAGGCGGACTGGGAGCGGGACTTCCGGGCGTCAAAAGGCTGATGGACGAATTCAGCCTGCAATCTGTTGCAGAGGAAGGAACAGAGATTCAAGCCGTAAAATGGCTTCGGTAGGAGGTTAGAACGTGGATTTCAGGGAGGTTATAGAGCAGCGGTATCATCAGCTGCTTAGCCGATATATAGCCGAATTAACAGAAACATCTTTATATCAAGCCCAAAAATTCAGCCGAAAAACGATTGAACATCAGGTTCCTCCGGAGGAGATCATCAGCATCCACCGAAAAGTGGTAAAGGAACTGTATCCGGATCTGCCGGAAGATGTTTTTCATTCGCTGGATTTTTTAATAGAAGTCATGATTGGCTACGGGATGGCTTATCAGGAACACCAAAGTCTGCGAGATATCCAGCAGGAGCTTCGTTCAGAAATTGAAATTGCCGCAAATGTTCAGCAGACGCTGCTGGGCACAAAAATTCCTGAAGAAGAAGAACTGGATATCGGGGCGATAAGCGTCCCCGCCAAGCAAATGAGCGGGGACTATTATCACTTTGTCAAAGACAAGGAATCGATTAACATCGCGATAGCCGATGTCATCGGAAAAGGAATACCCGCCGCATTGTGCATGTCGATGATCAAGTATGCCATGGACTCTCTTCCGGAGATCGGCATTCACCCCTCCCAAGTGCTGAAAAATCTTAACCGCGTTGTAGAACAGAACGTGGACTCAAGCATGTTTATCACCATGTTTTACGCAAACTACAATACGAAAAATCACCAATTTACATATGCTTCTGCGGGGCATGAACCGGGCTTCTACTACTCTGAAAAAGAAAAAAAGTTTTATGATCTGGAGGCAAAAGGATTGGTGCTGGGAATATCCCAGGATTTTGATTACAGCCAATATGAACAGCACATGGACGAAGGAGACATGATCGTTCTTTTTTCTGACGGCGTCACCGAATGCCGCACCGAAAACGGTTTCTTAGAACGCAGCGACATTCAGCGCATGCTGGAAGAACATATGGACTGCTCCGCGCAGGATATGGTCAAAAATATTTACGACAGCCTGCTGAGACTTCAGGACTTTCAGCTTCATGACGATTTTACGTTAATTGTTTTGAAAAGAAAGGTTTAAAAAAACAGCAGCACGGGTAAAAAGCCATTAGCACGAGTAAGGATAACTTTCAGAGGTGATACGATGAATTTAACGGTAGATATGAAGGAGAATCTTTCAGATATACAAATCAATATCGCTGGAGAAATCGATGTATACTCAGCTCCGGTGGTTCGTGAAAAGCTGATGCCCCTGGCAAACGAGGGGAAGGACATGAGAATCTGCTTAAAAGATGTAAATTATATGGACAGTACGGGTTTAGGCGTTTTTGTAGGCGTGTTTAAAACGGTGAGCAAGGAAGGCGGCTCTCTGAAGCTTGAGAATCTTTCCGACCGGCTCGTCCGTCTGTTTGAAATTACGGGGCTTAAGGACATCATCGACATTTCGGCAAAGTCAGAAGGTGGCGTGCAATGAGTACATCAGTTGATTATATAGAGATGAAAATTCCGGCCGAACCGGAATATGTAGGAATCGTCAGGCTTACGTTATCAGGGGTCGCAAGCAGAATGGGCTATACCTATGATGACATTGAAGATTTGAAAATCGCTGTCAGCGAAGCTTGTACAAACGCTGTCCAGCATGCATACAAAGATGAAAATAAGGGAGAAGTATCCGTGCGGTTCGGTGTGTTTGAGGATCGGCTGGAGGTCATTGTCGCCGATCAGGGAGACAGCTTTGATTTTGATCAGAAGCAGCAGGATCTCGGGCCGTACACACCTTCGCACACAGTCGATCAATTGTCAGAAGGAGGGCTCGGTCTGTATTTAATGGAAACGCTCATGGATGAAGTCAAAGTTCAAAGCAACTCTGGCGTAACCGTGGCGATGACAAAGTATTTAAATGGGGAGCGAGTTGATCATGGCACAACCATCAAAAACTACGAAACTAACTAAAGATGAAGTTGATCGGCTCATACGCGACTTTCAAACACATGATAATAAAGAAGCCCAGGAAACACTCGTCGAGGTGTATACCAATCTCGTCGAAATGCTGGCAAAGAAATATTCAAAAGGAAAAAGCTTTCACGAAGACCTCCGCCAGGTCGGGATGATCGGACTTCTCGGAGCCATTAAACGGTATGATCCCGAGGTCGGCAAATCCTTTGAAGCATTTGCGATTCCGACCATCATCGGCGAGATCAAACGCTTCCTCAGGGATAAAACATGGAGCGTACACGTCCCGAGACGGATTAAAGAACTCGGTCCGCGCATTAAAATGGCGGTGGATCAGCTGACGACAGAGACGCAGCGGTCGCCGAAAGTCGAAGAAATCGCAGCCTTTCTCGATGTGTCAGAAGAGGAAGTGCTTGAAACGATGGAGATGGGAAAAAGCTATCAGGCGCTTTCTGTCGATCACAGCATCGAAGCGGATGCGGACGGAAGCACCGTCACGATTTTAGATATCGTCGGGTCGCAGGAGGAAGGATACGAACGCGTCAACCAGCAGATGATGATCAAAAGCGTGCTTCATGTGCTGTCCGACCGCGAAAAACAGATTATCGATCTAACATTTGTGCAAAATAAAAGCCAAAAAGAAACAGGGGACATTCTCGGAATATCTCAAATGCACGTCTCGCGCCTGCAGCGGAAAGCGGTGAAAAAACTGAGAGAGGCCTTGATTGGAGATCCCTCCATGGAGCTAATGTAATGATTCAGGTTGAAGAAAATGAACATGTTCAAACTCTTGTATACCAATTAAATAAAGAAGGCAAGTCCATATGCGGCGACAGCTTTTTTATGAAGGCGAATGAAGAAGAATTAGTTTGCGCGGTAGCGGACGGTCTCGGCAGCGGATCTCTTGCCAACGAATCCTCGTCAGCCATTAAAGACATCGTGGAAACGTATGCGGATGAGGATGTGGAAAGCATCATTGAGCGCTGCAATCAAGCGATGAAAAACAAAAGAGGGGCGACTGCCTCCATCTTAAAAATCAATTTCATCAAAAGGGAATTGACATACTGCTCGATCGGCAACGTCCGTTTCTTCCTGCACTCCCCATCAGGCGAAGTCTTTCATCCGCTGCCGATTTCGGGTTACCTCTCAGGCAAACCGCAAAGATACAAAACGTATACGTCATCATACGAAAAAGGGGCGACATTCATCATCTACACGGATGGGCTTGAGGTTCCGCATATCCGCACCTGCTTAAAGCAGGGACACTCAATAGAAGAAATATCAAAATCACTTCATCCGTACACAACATCCAGACGTGATGATTTGACCTATATTCTCGGGCAGCTTTTATCGTAAGGCTGCTTTTTTTATGTTCCGCCGTTTTTTGATACACTAGAGAAAGAAAGAAGAGATGGAGGCTTTTGTGATATGGAAACGTTAGCCCTTTTGAAAAAACAAATTGCTGAAGAAACAGCGTTATCCCAAAAACATGTCGAAAGTGTCATCCGCCTGCTGGAAGACGGCAATACCGTCCCGTTTATTGCGCGGTACCGAAAAGAGCAGACCGGCTCAATGGACGAGGTGCAGATTCAGGCAATCTCCGAGCGGTGGCAATACATACAAAACCTGACGCAGCGGAAAGAAGAAGTCATCAGATTGATCTCCGAGCAGGACAAGCTGACGGACGGGCTGAAGCAAAAAATCGAACAAGCGGTGAAGCTTCAGGAAGTCGAGGATTTATACCGTCCCTTCAAACAAAAACGGAAAACAAAAGCCACCGTCGCCAAAAGCAAAGGCCTTGAACCGCTTGCGGACTATATTCTTTCTCTCCCGAAAGAAAACCGCCTTCACGACGTCGCTGATCAATATATCAGTGCAGAAAAAGAAGTCGCTTCAAGAGAGGAAGCTATTGAAGGCGCGAAGTACATCATAGCCGAACAAATCTCGGATGATCCTCATTTCAGAAAGTGGATCCGCCAGGAAACGTATAAAAAAGGAATTCTCACTTCCGCGGCAGGCAAGTCAGCCGCAGATGACGAGAAAAACGTCTATGAAATGTACTACGAGTACGAAGAGCCGATCCAAAAGGTCGTTCCTCACAGAGTGCTTGCGATGAACCGCGGTGAAAAAGAAGGCATTTTAAAGATTGCGATCGAACCGCCCGCCGATCAGATAAAAGCTTATTTAGAAAAGCAAATCATCAAACACCGTGAAACACCTGTGAAAGAAACGCTGAAAGAAGCCATTGAGGACAGTTACAAGCGCCTGATCCAGCCGGCTATTGAACGCGATATCCGCAAAGAGCTGTCAGAAAAAGCAGACGCGCAGGCGATCCATATTTTCGCTGAAAACCTGCGTAAACTCCTGCTGCAGCCGCCGATGAAGGGAAAAGTCGTGCTCGGCGTCGATCCGGCCTTCCGTACGGGGTGCAAACTGGCAGTCGTTGATGAGACGGGAAAAGTGCTGAAAATCGACGTCATTTACCCGCACGCTCCCGTCAAAAAGACAGCGGAAGCCCGAAAAAAAATCAAAGAATTGCTGGACCGGTACGAAGTCGAGGTTGTGGCGATCGGAAACGGCACGGCATCACGGGAGACAGAGCAATTCGTCGTTGATGTGCTGAAAGAAACAGAGCGGGACATTTATTATGTCATCGTCAATGAGGCCGGAGCAAGCGTGTATTCCGCATCAGAAATCGCCCGTGAGGAATTTCCGGATTTTCAGGTCGAAGAGCGCAGCGCCGTCTCCATCGCGCGGAGATTGCAGGACCCGCTGGCCGAGCTTGTGAAAATTGATCCTAAATCCGTCGGTGTCGGGCAATACCAGCATGATGTCAGCCAAAAGCATTTAAACGAATCTCTCCGTTTTGTCGTAGAGACCGTCGTCAACCAAGTCGGGGTGAATGTCAATACAGCATCAGCCGCGCTGCTTCAATATGTAGCCGGGTTATCCAAAACCGTTGCCGGCAATATCGTTAAAAAAAGGGAAGAGCTCGGAAAATTTACAAACCGCAAAGAGCTGAAAGAAATCCCGCGTCTCGGCGCAAAAACATATGAACAGTGCATCGGCTTTTTGAGAGTGCCCGGAGGACGGGAGCCGCTCGACCGCACCGGAATACACCCGGAAAGCTATAAAGAGACAAAGGCGCTGCTCAAAAAACTGCAGCTCACTGCGGATCAGATCGGAAGCGCGGACGCAAAAGAGAAAATAAGCGCATTGCCGCTTTCTGAAACGGCTGAAGAGCTCGGTATAGGGGAGATTACGCTTGCGGATATTTGCGGGCAGCTGACAAGGCCGGAGCGAGACCCTCGTGACGAAGTGCCGAAGCCTTTGCTGAAAAAAGACGTTCTGCAGCTTGAGGATTTAAAGGAAGGAATGGAATTGCAGGGCACCGTCCGCAACGTTGTGGACTTCGGCGCTTTCGTCGATATCGGCGTCAAGCAGGACGGGCTTGTGCACATCTCAAAACTGAGCAATCAATTCGTCAAACATCCTCTCGACGTCGTATCGGTCGGAGACATCGTCACCGTATGGGTCGAAGGGGTGGACGTGCAAAAAGGCAGAGTGTCGCTGTCTATGGTAAAATAAAAGCACTGCTTACGAGCAGTGTTTTTTTCTGTAGAAATACCAGCACTGGTTCAGCAGTTTGATTTGGTAATTGTCCTTTTCTAAAAACGCTTTTTGCATTTGTTTCATCAGCCAATTCGGCATGGCTCATTCCTCCTCAGCTTTTAGTTAGAGGTCGGTTTTAACACATTGTATGCGAACGGTGAATTGTCCCGTTCAATGTTTTTAAAGCGGGGTGCACATATGGATAACGAACAACTTCAAAAGCTGACGGAAGACATCTCTGCACAGGATTTCGGAAAGCCGTTCCGTCACCGGGCCTTTTTCAATGACCGGCTGAAAACGACAGGCGGCCGCTACATGCTGTCTTCCCATAACATCGAATTAAACCGCAAATATCTTCTCGAACACGGGCGGAGCGAGCTGATAGGCATCATCAAGCACGAGCTGTGCCATTACCATCTTCATCTTGAGGGAAAAGGGTACAAGCACAGAGACAAAGACTTCAGAGACCTGCTTCAGAAAGTCGGAGCGCCAAGATTCTGCACGCCGCTGCAAACCAAAAAGACACAAAAGAAAACATATATGTATAGTTGCACGGCCTGCGGCCAACAGTATATAAAGAAGCGGGCAATGAACCCGGAAAGATATGCCTGCGGAAAATGCAGAGGAAAAATCAAAAGAATTTTTTAAAAAGGCTTGACTCATCTCAATGATCTGTGTTAAATTATAAAAGTCGTTGAGAGACAACGATACTTTCTCAAAAAAATAAATGTTGCTTATTGACACAATATGTCGCATCATTTATAATGAAGAAAGTCTGATCATTCCACAGTAGCTCAGTGGTAGAGCTATCGGCTGTTAACCGATCGGTCGCAGGTTCGAATCCTGCCTGTGGAGCCATTATGGAGAAGTACTCAAGTGGCTGAAGAGGCGCCCCTGCTAAGGGTGTAGGTCGCGTAAGCGGCGCGAGGGTTCAAATCCCTCCTTCTCCGCCAGATAAGTTCTCAACCAGACGGCCCGTTGGTCAAGCGGTTAAGACACCGCCCTTTCACGGCGGTAACACGGGTTCGAATCCCGTACGGGTCACCATTTACCTTCGTTGGGCTATAGCCAAGCGGTAAGGCAACGGACTTTGACTCCGTCATGCGTTGGTTCGAATCCAGCTAGCCCAGCCATTTTATTTAAAAATTTTGAATCACTTTTAGAGCGAGCCATTAGCTCAGTTGGTAGAGCATCTGACTTTTAATCAGAGGGTCGAAGGTTCGAGTCCTTCATGGCTCACCACTTGTCACGCGGGTGTGGCGGAATTGGCAGACGCGCTAGACTTAGGATCTAGTGTCTTACGACGTGGGGGTTCGAGTCCCTTCACCCGCACTTTCTTTTCAAAGTGATGATGATCATCACTAGCTTATATGCTTAGTGGAAAGACAGCTTCATAGCACGCGGTCGTGGCGGAATGGCAGACGCGCTAGGTTGAGGGCCTAGTGGGTGAATAACCCGTGGAGGTTCAAGTCCTCTCGGCCGCATCAATGATACCAAGGGTTTAGACGCTCTTGGTATTTTTTGTTTGCAGAAAATTTGTCTGTTACTGTCCACTTACTGCCCAGTTACTTATAGTAAGTCGTCTAGTTTGATGCCCTTTGTTTTTTATTTTACTTATCTTGGTGAGTGGTCAAGGTTTCTTTACTCCCATTTACTGTCCGGAAAATATGAAAAAACATCAAAAAAGGTGTAAATAATGATAATGAGCGCTGTATAACCCTTAAATATAGGACATGATAATATTTCATAAGGCTGAGGGGAAAAGAGCAAGAAAAGCAGGAGCAGAAAATTGGAGAAAAGTTATTACTAATCGGTTTGATTTGCATCATATAGGATTTAATACAAAAACCTTTTATTTCCAGAAAAAGAGAAGATGAAAAACCTGGAGTGAATTCATCTCCAAATTACAGAAAATAAGGATCTATTTGTAAAACTAAAAAATGATGAAATTACGGAAAGGTAATAAGTGATTACCTTTCCGTAATTCGTTAATTATTTCTTTGGGCAATTTTATATTTCATCTTAACACTGCCACCTTGAGCCGTTGGTGAAGCTGTAAATGTGTAATTGTATGTCCAACCAAACCAACCATTTTTAACCTCGGCAGAAATGTTGCCTTGCTTGCCTGGTGCGATGGTTCTTGAGACTTTTCCATCAATTGATATTTTTATGTCATTACTTCCGTTATTTGAAATCCAGAAGTTTACTTGTGCTCCGTCATTCTCATCTAATTCGAACTCCCGACTCCAGCTTGATTGATCAACAGAGCCCTCTGAAACCTCCTTGTCTAGAGCTTTGAATACCCCACTTGTAACTGCATAATTTTTCGGCGATACACTTGTAGTCGACTCCGCAAAAGCAGGTATAGTACAAGTTCCAACAATTACACCAGCTATCAGAGTCGATGTTACTCCTTTGAAAATGGATTTAAGATTCACGATCAAGCACTCCTTTTAATTTCATTTATTACACATACATATTCGCATGCACAATACAAATAATACCATGTAAAATAATTACAGTAAACGTTCTTTTGGATAATAATGTTTGTAACTCAACTTTTGTACCCCAAACATCCCAAATCAGACAAGTAAACCTTGATATAGCTAGGTAAGTGGAAATTGCGATCTTCTTATTGAGGTACTGCTACTAGCAAAGATTTTCCGATACCCGCACAACGAAAAAACTATCGCACCTAGTGGGCGAGACTGCATTACTTCTCTTGTTAGTGGTTTCTTAGGTCTTAGCTGAAATTACAAATTTAAAGCTAATATTTTCAGTGATTGTGCCCAAAATTCATGAAAAAGAAGAAAACAGGTGGAAATGAAGATAAAGAATGCTTTATTTATAAGGTTTATGTAATACTTGATACGTTTTCATTAGGTTGAGGGCCCAGCGGCTGAATAATCCGTGAAGGTTCAAGTCCTCTCGGCCGCATCCCAATGATACCAAGGGTAATAGAGAGACCCTTGGTATTTTTTTGTGCTTATTTTTAAATGATCTACTGCCCACTTACCTAAAGTAAGTCATCTGCAGTAGACATCGCACAAATATTTTCATCATTTATAGTTAGCTACTAATGCCTCAAACTCCAATTTACAAAAGTAGAGAAAGTGCTGCTAAGCATGGAAGAAAACCAAGACTTCTAGGAGAATGTTTGCTGATGTTGAAGATTTTTCGATTGAAGTCACTGATTATCTCATAAACGAGGAAATTTAATGCTCTCTACGAAAATTAAAAAAGGGGAGATGATTGATGAAAATCAGCCGGGTTCTATTGGCTGCAGTGATTTTAGGTAGTGTATTTTCAATCACTTATTTCAAAGTGATCAAAATACTCAAAGTATCTGGACAATACTTTGCTTGGTTCTTATTTGTGGATAGTCGCCGTAACGAAAGCACTAAACAACACATTAAACAGATTCTTTTAATATGACGGACACATATGACAGTTTGCGATTGTCGAAATTCAATGTATAACCCTTGTTCAACTTACCAAGTTCAGTTAAAAGTTTGTTAAAATTGTGATAAATGCATGAAAGGATTAAATGTTCATATCGAAACATTAGGATTACAGGGAAGGGGAACAAATACATGTCGATTTACCATAAAGTAATTGGAGATGGATATCCGATCGTTATGTTGCATGGTTGGACACTTGACCATCAAGTGATGTTAAATGCAATGGAACCGTTATTCGAGAAACGAAGCGGTTGGAAGAGAATATACATAGACTTACCAGGTATGGGACATTCTAAGCCACAACCGTCTATTCAGAACTCTGATGATGTTTTAGAAGCGATATTGCGTCTTTTGGACGAGATTATTCCTGATCAACAGTTTATTGTTTGTGGTAATTCATATGGAGGGTACATTGCCAGAGGCATCGTTCGTTCACGTCAGGAAACAGTTCGTGGATTACTGCTGATGGCACCATTAACTATACCCGAATTCGATGAAAGGGTAGTACCGCAGAAGACTGTTCTAAAAAGAGACAGCGACTTGATATCACATTTGTCTTCGGAGGAGGCGGATGAATTTTGCTCTATGGGGATTGTGCAAGGTAAAACTGAATGGGAGAGGTTTCGGGATGAAATTTTACTTCCCTCTAAACAAACAAATTATGAATTCGTAAACAACATTCGTCAAAATGGATATGGGTTTACCTTCGATATTTCATCTAAACTTGAGTATCCCACGCTAATTATCACAGGGCGTCAGGACAATGTAGTCGGATACCACGATGCATGGCGATTAATAGAAGATTACCCAAGGGCAACTTTTGCAGTGCTTGATATGGCTGGTCACAACCTGCAAATCGAACAAACCGATGTATTTAATTCATTGGTTCACAACTGGTTAAACAGACTTGAGTCGGAAAATTTTTGATTGGTATAACTTTCTATAAGTGTGAGTTTTACTGTTACAATCCCAATTAATTAAACAATAATTAAGATAAGGAATATTGGGGTTTCCTATAATGTTTAGTGATTATTAGTATTTACTGTCATTGAGGGTAATTTAATCATTGATTAAAAATAAAACCATTATTTCATACCCGGTGCTACTTATTTCTGTTGTAGTCTGCATACTGATTAATAGGTAAGAAAAGTCGAAAAGGTATACGAAATTCGTCATACAAATTAAAGTTTTGAATGAAAGAGCAGGATTACTCCTGCTCTTTTTCTTTCTAATTGGGCTAGATTAAACGCAGACGGTTATTCCTTGGGAAAAACAAAAAAATTTCTTCTATCCATTGACTAGCTTGGCTTTAGCCGGGTTTCTACCACCCTGTTGGGCTTGTCAGATTTTAAAAAGGTATGCTACGTTTATAGTGTTTTGTTTCACCTGATTGTGGGGTAATAAAGATAGAATCAGTAAATAATTCTTAGGAACGACCTCAATCTTATAATAAACATATTGGAAGACGTAATGGAAGAACTAAAATAAAGGTTTAGGATACTTTTAAGAAATAAAGTTTTTTATCGATTGTGATCATATTCACAATAGAGCTGTATGAAGGGGAATCATTTCTCCAAATAGTCTGCAGAAAATACCAACCGCAGCCCGAGGATATGTCACTAACCGTTTTGGCTGGTATTATCTGTTGGCTGTTTCTCTTTTTGTTGCTTCTTGTATTATTTTTAGCCCAATCGGCAAAAATAAGTTAAGGAAACCAGCGAAAACACTGAATTTCATCCTTTTTCCTGGTTTACAATGTTATTTGGCGCTGATATGGATATTAGTCTAGTCTTTTAAGGTACAGTTGAACCAATCAGCCACTATGCCGTTAGCTCTCCATCAGGTGAAACAGAAACCCCCAGACTTTTAGAGAAGCATTACGCTATACATTCTGGGACTGCATGCTCGGACCGTTTATGCGCTTGTATAATGTGGATTTGATAATTAAGGAGTCGATATTATTAAATGAAGTTTAACAAGAAAAAAATTAACGTTGTAGACATTCAAAAAGCGAAGAAAAGCGTGTTTGCTACAGGGATAGGAAACGCGATGGAATGGTTTGATTTTGCTTTATATTCTTATTTGGCAGTTATTATTAGTAAAAACTTTTTCAGTCCGGTTCAAAACGATGAATTAAAGTTAATATTTACTTTTGCTACATTTGCAATTGCCTTCTTACTTAGACCGGTAGGCGGAATTATTTTTGGTAAAATGGGTGATAAATTTGGTCGGAAAATGGTATTAACAATTACTATTTTAATGATGGCTTTATCTACTTTAATAATTGGTGTGCTTCCTACCTATGATCAGATTGGTGTATGGGCCCCTATATTATTACTCTTTGCCCGTATTCTGCAAGGCTTTTCTGTGGGTGGAGAGTACGCTGGGGCAATGGTATATATCGCAGAATCTTCTCCAGATAATAAACGTATAAGGTTAGGCAGCGGTTTAGAAATCGGCACATTATCTGGTTATATAGTAGCTTCTGTTTTAGTTACAGTACTTTTCTGGACTTTATCTGATGTTCAAATGAATAGTTGGGGATGGAGAATTCCTTTCTTCTTAAGTATTCCAATAGGATTATTTGGTTTATATTTGAGAAGTCATTTAGATGAATCACCAATCTTTGAAAATGACATCTCTGAAAACCAAGAACAACAACCAGGTTTATTTGAAGTCATTAAAACATATAAAAAAGATATCTTTTTATGTATCGTATTTGTGGCATTTTTCAATATAACCAATTACCTATTGTTAGGGTATATGCCTTCTTATTTAGATGAGAACCTTGGTATAAGTGATAATATAAGTACACCGGTTACAGCAATTGTATTGATTATTATGGTACCGTTCGCTTTAACTTTTGGTAAACTGGGAGATAAATTAGGAAATAAAAAAGTTATAGCAATTGGATTAGTATTAGGAATTGTATTTTCGATTATCTCTTTCCAATTTCTTAATATGGGGAATATAACTTTCTTATTTATAGGACTTTTAATGTTAGGTATTGTATTATCTGTATACGAAGGTACTATGCCAGGATCTTTACCTACGTTGTTCCATACTGACATTAGATATCGTACATTATCCTGGACATTCAACTTATCAGTTTCTATTTTTGGCGGAACAACACCTTTAGTTGCTTCTTGGTTAACCCATGTGACAAGAAACAATTTGGCGCCGGGTTTCTATTTATTGGCAGTCAGTTTAATTGGCTTAATAGTTGTGTTAACCTTATTTAAAGATACTTCAGGTAAATCTTTAAAAGGTTCATACCCAACAGTTGCTTCTAAAGCTGAGTTTCAAGAAGCTGTTGAAAATCCAAAAGATTCACTGTGGTGGAAAATGGAACAAACAGAAAAGGAATGAAAAAAACATCCATTTAATTGAACGACTACTCGAAATACAGACTCAGAATAAGCTGGGATTATCCGAGCAGCAATGACTGCAGCTCTTTTATATTCTGGAGGGCTCACTGCTTTGCAAAAGCAGCGTTGCTATTCTCGATCGTCATTATTTTATTGGTTGTGTCCTAATAATAAAACATTGACGCAAGAACGAAGAGAAATTAAAAGGTCCGGGCAATACAGCAAAATAAGAAGCTTTGTTATGCCAGTTCTTCTCCCGAAGGAGAGCTGGCTTTTTATTTTCTATATGGGGTCCAAAGCAGAAAACGAGAACTTGTACGCTAACTAATCAACAAAGGTTTTTTGGATATGAAGAGGGTGAAGTGGTGAAAAAATGGAGTTTGTTGTGGAGTTAGCTTTTCAATTAGGGGGACATCTCAACAACAAAATAATAACCAGCCCGATTAAAAAGCTCATCAAAAGTTCCATTATTCCAATATACGATCCACTCAATTATTTGAGTGGATCTGTTTGTTTTTTATTTATTTGCAGCAGTCTCTATGTGACGAAACAATAGATGGATTAAAACCCTTTACGCAGCCAGGTTGCGGCAAGATCAATTGCTCCGCGCGCAGCTTCAGTTTTAGCTAAGGCGTTGAGCATCACGAAATCGTGAATGATACCTTGGAAACGTACGGCAGTGACCGGAACACCAGCTTCACGAAGTTTATTGGCATATGCTTCTCCCTCGTCACGAAGTACATCAGCTTCAGCTGTGATAATCAATGCAGGTGGAAGCCCTTGAAGCTGCTCAGCAGTTGCACGCAGAGGTGATGCTGTAATTTCAGCACGCTCGTTCGAATTGTTTGTGTACTGATCCCAAAACCACATCATCGCATCCTTGCGCAAAAAGTATCCCGTAGCAAACTGCTGATAGGATTCCGTATCGAAAGAAGCGTCTGTTACCGGATAGAAAAGTAATTGTTGCCGGATATTCAAGTCACCTCGTGCTTTGGCCATTAGCGTGACAGCAGCAGTCATATTGCCTCCAACACTATCACCTGCAATTGTTAGACTCTCGGGAATCATGCCGTTCTCACGGCCATTTTCAGCTGCCCACTTCACTACTGCATAGATTTCTTCAATGGCTGTCGGATATTTTGCTTCTGGAGATAAGGTGTAATTTGGAAAGACAATAGCAGCTTGTGCTCCGACTGCTAGCTCACGGATGAGCCGATCATGTGTATGCTCATTACCAAATACCCAGCCGGCCCCATGAATGTACACGATGACAGGAAGGTGCGCAGGTGCATTCTGCGGGCGCATTATTCTTACTGATACCTGTCCGCTCGGTCCTCCTGAAATCATAATATCTTCAATATCAACTGGCAGTTTATCAATTGGGTCAGATTGAACCTCATCTACAGCTTCTCGTCCTTTCTCAGGTCCAAGGTCGAATAGATAGGGTGGGTTCGCGGTTGCTTCTGCAAATTCTTGAGCTGCTTTTTCTAATTGTACTTTCTTTAACATCAATCTCACTCCTTATTTGAAGGCTGGTCACCTATATGTTTTAATCAAATTTTTTTATTCTATTACCTATTGATCTTGGCATCTTTCGTCTTATATTGCTGTTGTAATGATTTGTACATCAATATTTCCGCGAGTAGCTTTAGAATATGGACATACTTGATGAGCTGCATGTGTTAATTCTTCCGCTTGCTCTTGAGATACCCCTTGAATTTCCACCTCCAGAACAACTCCGATTTTATAACCATTATCACTTTCATCTTTTAATAAACTTACTTTACCGGTAACAGCTGATTCGATTTTTAATCGTTGTCTCTGGGCTGCTAAATGAAGAGCACTGTCATAACAAGCTGAATAGCCTGCTGCAAATAATTGTTCTGGATTTGTAGCAGTGGATACTTGATTTCGTTTTGGCATAGCTAAATCCAAATCAATAATAAGATCATTAGATGTTACATGACCTTCTCTTCCGCCTTTTGTTGTAGCTTCTGCTGTAAAATATACTGTCATCATCAAACACTCCTATAAATTAAATTTAACACAATTGAATTTTAATCAATATAACAAGCGTTGTCAATTAAATTTTTGAAAATTAAATTGTTCTCAATTTAAATTCGCAATTAAAATCCTCTAAATGATTGATTAGACTAAAATAAAGAACAGTTTTCGGCAGTTTAAAGTTAGTGTACATAATAACCACATTGAGAAAATAGGAGATCATATTATTGGTGATAGATTCTTTCTGATTTTGCATAAGTTATGATTAATTAAATTGTTAGTCATTCAATTTTACTTAATGTAATTCTTATGCTATTATGTGTAGTAATGAATATAAATATTGTGAGGGATTTAACATGAAGAATGATAAATTACTGTTAAGTAATCATCTATGTTTTGCGATTTATGCAGCTTCCCGTGAAATGATAAAGTTATACCATCCTCTCTTAAAAGAATTAGGAATTACGTATCCACAGTATTTGGTTCTTCTTGTTTTATGGGAGAGGGAAAAAATATCTGTTAAAGGTTTAGGCGAAGAATTATATCTGGACTCCGGAACATTAACTCCAGTTTTAAAACGACTTGAGGAGCGAGGTCTTATTATAAGAGAACGTTCAAAAGAGGATGAACGAAGTGTAATTATTACGTTAACAACTGAAGGGAATGAGTTTAAAGAAAAAGTCACAATGATACCTAATGCAGTATTTGATAAAACCGGTTGTAATGAAGAAGAAATTAAAAGTTATAACAAGGAAATTCGTAATTTACTTCACATGCTGACAACTGAGCAATAGTTTTATGAATATAGATGGTGGCCCAGCGGGTGATAACCTGCGGAGGTTCAAGTCCTCTCGGCCGATCCCAATGACACCAAGGGTTTTGACACCTTTGGTATTTTTTGTTTATAGACTTACTATAGTAGGTCGTATGATTTGTCAGTCACCTTCATCCTTCTGCTGACTGCGGGCAGCGGTAGTAAATAGGATAATGCAATTAATGAAGTGATTAAGCAGGAGAAGAAAGTCAGAAAAGAAATGCGAGCAGATTCTGATGAGTACAAGAGAGATAACGCCATAATTCGTGTAATGATGACGGGCAGTATATTCAGCTTGCGTTTTATCAGCCGGAAGAAAGTTCTCGCAAGCTTACTGCTTAAAAATCCATTTTTTTTAATCAAAAAATCAATATCAATTCGGGGCTGGATTCAATATGATCCAGTCCCTTTTTGTTTTATTGATTTTTCTTATCCCCAGTCTGATAAAAGATTTTCTGTGAATCATTTAACAATTATTGGCCGATTTTTCTTTTTCGATAATATCCTTTACCACATCCTCAATTGTTATATGTCCAAGAGCTTTTTCCAAGGCAGATTGGGCGAGTTCAAATATTGGACCAATTGTACTTTGAATGTTCCGGCCTACAGGACATTGAGGATTGGGATTTTCATGTATACTAAACAATTCTTTATCTTGAACAACATTTACTGCTCTATAAACATCAAGTAAGGTGATTTCAGTTAAATCCTTCGCTAATTCAGCTCCTGCAATACCTGGCCGTACATTTACTAAACCTGCTTTTTTCAGCATCCCCATAATTTTTCTTATTAAGGCGGGATTTGTATTTACACTTCCAGCTAAAAATTCAGAAGTGCTAATTCCGTCTTCATTTATTTCAATAAGAGCCAATATATGAATTCCTACAGCAAAACGGCTGCTAATAGACATGATTTCTTCACCATCCTAATTACTTTACACTCTTTATAGTACACTTGTAACTGAATGTATTACAAGTTTATTTCACTCTAATATGCTCAATTAACAAGATGATAAAAGTATTGACAAATAAATAAGGTGTAACTAAAATTATTACATGTAATCAATATGGTTACATTTAAAATTTTGAATGATTAGGAGGACTTTAAATTGAAAATTGGAATCATTGGTGCAACCGGAAAAGCTGGAAGTCTTATCTTGAAAGAAGCGGTAAGCAGGGGACATGAAGTAACTGCAATTGTAAGAGATGCTGCAAAACTTAAAGAGGAAAAGATCTCAATCATTGAAAAAAATATAATTGATCTGACATCGGATGATCTAAAAAAGTTAGATGTAGTAGTTAATGCCTTCGGAGCTCCATTAGGAGAAGAACAGGCACATGTAGATGCTGGCCGGGCATTAATTAGGGCATTAAAAGGAATGGGGACAAGAGCCGTAATTGTAGGCGGAGCAGGGAGTCTTTATGTAGACGAAAATAAAACTGTCAGTGTAATGGATACACCAGATTTCCCGGAGATTTTTATTCCAACAGCTAAAGGGCAAGGTCGTAACTTGCAAGAGCTAAAGGAGACTTCTGATATGAACTGGACATTTATCAGTCCTTCAGCGGTATTTGACCCAGACGGGAAAAGAACTGGGTTTTATCAGTCAGGAAAAGATCATCTTCTTGTGAATTCGAAAGGCGAAAGTTATATCAGCTATGCAGACTATGCAATTGCAGTATTGGATGAAATAGAAAATCCAAAACATATAAATGAACGCTTTACAGTTGTGGGAGAAGCTGAATAAGTTATTGAGTAAGAAACAAAGGTGCCATTAGCGTCATTGCTAATGGCATTTTCCTTTTAAGAATGTACGGAGACATTGAAAACTTTGCAATCAGAGTAGCTGATTATTTTTATGAAAAAGGGGATTTATCATGTTCCAATGAATATTATCGAACTGATGACAGAGCAGGTGCTTAGTGAGTTGGATCAAAAAAATACGTATAAATAGCTCTGACTAAAACCTTTGCGGGTTAGTTAGAGCTTTTGTAAACCCACTCGTTTTCATGAGTGGGCTTTTTAAAAATACACCTCTCAACATGATATTTATTATTAAGTACGGTAAGGGGTCCGTCAAAACTTCTAAATTACAAATGAAGGTTCTCACTAAAAAACCTGCCGCACGTTTAACAAATAAAACATGAATGAACATATTATTAATTTGCAGTTATTTCCGTTTCGTGCTATGATAAAGGAGAATTATTTTTGTTCGTGTAAAGGATAGTATGAATATCGACTTTTCGTCTTGATGATACTTTGGGCAAGGATAGTAATACAATGTGTAATACACTAGGAGGCAACAAAAATGGAACAAGGTACAGTTAAATGGTTTAATGCAGAAAAAGGTTTTGGATTTATCGAACGTGAAAATGGAGACGATGTATTCGTACACTTTTCTGCAATCCAAAGTGACGGATTCAAATCTTTAGACGAAGGTCAAAAAGTAACGTTTGACGTTGAGCAAGGTGCTCGTGGAGCTCAAGCTGCTAACGTTCAAAAAACTGCTTAATCTTCAATCGTTTATACAAACAGGCTCTTTATATAGGGCCTGTTTTTTTATGTTCTCTGTATCATACTGAATAAAAAACCCTACTCAACGTTCGAGTAGGGACAGATGCTACAAGGTAAGAAAAAGGTTTAAAACCTCAAAGGATTGTTTACAGTATAACATACCGGATTGACGATATGTGGAATATATAAATGATTTGTTTTTATGTTCTCAAGATAACTGTATGTTATTCTATTCTTTGTTACAATTCGTATATCTCTTTTATGAAAAGAAGATAAACAACTGCTATTCACTGTCGCAAGAGATGTAAGGAATTCTTAAAGATAAAGAGGGGAGTGGTTGTTTTTTCTTCCGGAAATAATCACTTAGACCTAAAACAATGAAAGCCCTGCCTCTCTTCCATCCTTACGGCTCCTTGTCCGTGCCAGTGTGAATCAGGATTACAAAAATCAAGTGACTATTTCATCGAGAATTCAAGTGTTCGTTGAAGAAAAAATAAAACAGATTAGATTGAGGAGTAATAAAAGCGGTTAATGTTTAAAAAGTAAGTTGAAGAAGTTGAACGTCTAATCGTAATATTCTGAAAAAATATCTATCGTTAACCTTAACAGAAACTTTTTATTTGTTTTTCAGTGATTCCTTTAATGACTTCCAGTTCACTAATCAAAAATTCATATGCATTATCCAACATTTTTTTTTCGCTTGAATTAAGTGCTTTTTCTTTCTTCATTCGCATTAAATCACGTACAACTTCAGCACCTTCTTGTATTTCACCCGTTTTTATTTTGTTCGTGTTTACTATATACCTTTGTTTCCACGGCAGTAACCTATCTGATTCTCCATGCTGAAAAATGTGTATAATGTGTTTTAATGCACGTATATCAGTAACTGGCCGTATATTTGAACTCGATATTTTACGCGTTGGAATCATAACTGTCATATTACTGATTGACATTCTTATGACATAATACTGTTGTTTTTCCTCTAAGAATTGTTTTTCTTCTATGGCTTCAATCGTACCTGCTCCGTGCATTGGATAAACAATGTTATCGCCAATTTGAAACATATAATCCACCTCCATATATGGGAACTTAACTTAAGGTTACCATATATGAAGTGAGATATCAAATTTTCAATAATAACATGATCGTTTATTTGTGTCAATAACTTTTTTTGAAAAAACAACATCAAAACAAGAGGGAACCTTTGGGATTCCTAAAAAAGGAAGGTCAATTGGTCGGGATATATCTTGGAATCTCGACTAATTAACAGAGATCAGTTTTTCGTTGAAAATGAGTTATTAAATATCCTTTAGGAGTTCATGCCTTGACATCAATGACACGTTTACTAATCTATATGGGCACAATTTAATCACCGATTTTTAACCATCATTCATGAAAACATAGTAATGAAAACAAGCTTTCATAACCTTAGTGTATCTGCCATTCTTCTGCGTGCGGCGGAATTAGATATGATAATTCGATTAATGAAATGATAAAATAGGAGAAGAAAGCCAGAAAAGAAATGAGTGCAGATTCAGATGAGAAACACAAGAATAACTCATCATGATCGTATTCGTACACATTTTTACAGAGGAGGACAATTATGATTGGAATACTGGCAGGCATGGGGCCAAAATCTACTGGGCCATTTGTAGATAAAGTCGTAGACGAGTGCCAAAAAATATATGGAGCAATACATGACATGGATTTTCCTCATATGATGATTTATTCCTGTCCGACACCTTTCTACATGAATAAACCTCTCAATCATACGGACATGGAAAATGCAATTATTAAGGGTGCTGTAAAGCTTGAAAAAACGGGTGTTGATTTTATTGCCATTCCATGTAATACCGCACATCTCTATTTTAATCAAATAAAAAAATCGATTTCAGTCCCTTTACTAAACATGATTGATGAAACCATAAAAAAAATACCTAAAGGCTCAAAAAAAGCAGCTCTTTTAGCCACCGTTCCTACGGTTCAATCCGGAATATTTCAAGAAGCGTTAAACAGAGAAGGTTATGATTTTTTACATCAAGATAGTTGGCAAATCTATGTCAATCAAATAATAGAAAAGATTAAACAAGGTCAAATCGATGAGGCTAGTACACTATATGATGAATTACACCGTGAATTAGCAGAAAAGGTTGATACGGTTATCATTGCATGTACGGATTTAAATATGGTTACGGATCAAAAAAGAAGCGGGCTTACCTTTGTTGATTCATCAGCCTGTCTCGCTCAAGCCATTGTAAATAAGTATGTATCATTAACAAAATAAGTCATCTGATTTATCAGCAAATTCAGGGCGCTTTTTTTCCTTTAAAGCGCCCGGATTCGGCAGATACATGATCCTCAATTACTTCTTTGAATGTAACTTCCCCGCGTTATTGTTCTTTTAACATTGAATACTTTCGATACGCTTTATAGAAACTGCAGCCAAATAGAACAGCCATAAGGGCGGGAAGCGACCTCAAAAGGGCAAATGGAGTTTCAAATAAAAATGCCTTCCAAAACATTGCGCCTTCCATACTCCACAGACCTTCAGCTAAATACAAACCTGAATTCGTGTAAATCATATTACAATAAAACAAGCACAGTAACCCAAAACAAGATGAAAAACTCATTAGTCTTTTATAATAATTACTCTTTGACTGGCGATCCGAGAAGATTTCATTTTGATCATCATCTTCTTTTTGCCAATATCGAGTTCCAAGCCCCCAAGGGCCATTTATATAACTCCAGCCGAAGTCTTCATAGATCTCTTTGTAATCTTTAAATTTTTTCTTTGATAAATAATCTTGATAATCCAGTCTCATCACATATTTTTTGTCGGTTTTTTCGAAAGTGTATATTCCTAATCCGCTGATATTTGTACAGCGATAGCCTTTTTGTAATTGCTCGTTCAGCCATTGCTCCTCTTTTTCAATATCAAAAAACATCTTAAATTTCTTCATTCGATTCACTTCCTTCGTGCAGGGATAAAATATGCAGTAACCTGTTTTGTTCCATCTTCAAAATGGCGCTTCCTTCCGCAGTTATCTTATAGACTTTTCTCCGGCCTGATTCTCCAACAGGCTCAATCCAGCCATGCTTATTCAAGTTTTCAATCGCGCCGTATAATGTGCCGGCCGCTAAAATAACAGTTCCGTTACTCATCTTTTCGATCTTCTGCATGGCGGCATAGCCATGAAGCGGCTCACGCAGAGCTAATAAAATATAATGCATGGTTTCAGACAGCGGTAATAATTTATGTTTCATATCCTCATCCTCTATTCAGTTCGACTATATAGTTAAACTTAATACAGTACAACTGAATAGTCAATGGTCTTTTCAAAATTTGTAAAAGGAACTTGAAAATCAAACCTAAAAAGTCGCTTTTTTTACGTAATGGGAAGCGACTTTTTGTATGTCCATATTAACGTCAAAAGAATGTATCCCGGTACGTAACTGTTTTCCGATGTAACAGTGTCGTTTATTTTCAATGTGATTTTTTACGGTAAGAAAATCATCAAATTGAAAGGGGATGAAAATTAATAGTTGACTCAAGCAACTGTTTCGATTACGATGGAAAAAGTTGCTTAAGTCAATCTTTTGGAGGAGGTTCATCCAATTTGGAAACAAAACGTGTTTTGGCATTCAGACAATTTAATAGATTTTATACAGATGTTTTGGGTTTTCTAAATGAACATATTTATGACAGTCCATTCTCTTTAACGGAAACCAGGATTTTATACGAAATTTATAATACGCCCGATTGTACAGCAAAAATCATTCAAGAAAGGTTAGACCTGGACAGAGGATATGTAAGCAGAATCATCAGAAAATTTGAAGAAGAAGGCTTCATATACAAGCAAAAATGCAGAGAAGACGGACGCAACCATTTCCTTTATGTCACCGAGTCAGGGAAAAGTATTTATAAAAGCCTGGAGAAAAAAGCTAATCATCAAGTTGAATATATCCTTGAACGCATAGACAAAGAGGAACAAGAAAAACTTGTACATTCAATGGAAATCATTCAAAACATTTTGCAGCATTCTTTTTATGATAAAGAATCTCCGATTTCAATAAGAGACTATTATACTTCAGAGGATGTCAAAAACATAATTGAGAAACAGCGATTATTTTATGCCGAATCCCATGGCTGGGATGAAACATTTTTATCCTATCTTCACGATACGTTTAAAGCGGATATTGAAAAAATATGGGTGGCAGAAAGCGGGAATCAATTTGCGGGTTGTATCGGCTTAGTGAATGACGATGAAAAAACAGGTCAGTTAAGGTGGTTCTTAGTCGATCCGTCATTTCAAAGAAAAGGTGTCGGCAGCCGTCTGATTAAGGCACTTGTTCAATATTGTAAAGAAAATGGATACGAGCGTATATTTCTTTGGACGGTAAGAGACATGTCAACAGCCCGGCCATTGTATAAAAAGAATGGATTCGAAATTACAGAAATTCATGAAGAAAAACCTTTATGGGGATCAAATTTAATAGAAGAGCGCTGGGATTTGGAATTATAAAGTGAGGGGGGATAGGATGCGAATAAAATATCACTATGCATGGATCATTGTGTTTGTCACTTTTTTTACCTTTTTAGCAGTTCAAGGCGCGCGTCTTTCATTTGGAGCTTTTGTTGAACCATGGGAAAAAGATTTTTCTATGAATAGAGGAACAATCTCACTTATTTCCACTCTGAGTTTTATCATATATGGCATATCTCAGCCCATAATAGGGAGGCTGGTTGATAAATTAGGTCCCCGAATGATTTTGTCAGTCAGCACTTTCGTAGTCGGGATCAGCTTTATATTGACTTCTTTTGTAAATCATCCATGGCAATTATTTATCCTTTACGGAATTGTTATCTCAGTCGGTGTCGGAGGGGCATCCAATGTAGCCGCAACAGTTGTTGTTACAAATTGGTTTAATGAAAAACGCGGACTTGCTTTTGGAATTATGGAGGCAGGGTTTGGCGCGGGTCAGATGCTTCTTGTTCCCGGCTCTCTCATTTTGATTCAATGGTTTAACTGGAAGTTAACTGTAGTGATTTTGGGTCTGCTTTTAATGGTTATTGTGTTTCCTGTCATACTGTTATTTTTACGGAATCATCCTGGCGAGATGGGGTTATCTCCTATGGGCGGTTTTATGAAAGCAGGAGTTGAAAGTGAACAGCATACGGCCCGCTTTTCTGTTTGGGCTGTGTTTTGCAAGAAACAATTCTGGTTTTTAATATTACCTTTTGCTATATGCGGTTTTACAACTACAGGGCTGATGGATACTCACCTTATCCCTTTTTCTCATGACCATGGATTTTCAACAAGTGTAACCAGTGCCGCAGTTAGTGTATTGGCGGGATTTAATATATTGGGGATAATCATTTCAGGAATTGCGGCAGACCGTTGGAGCAGTAAAAAGATGCTTATTCTTTTATATGCCATACGCGCATTATCAATTTGTATCCTGTTATATAGTCATCATCCGGTCATATTACTTATTTTTGCCACCCTGTTTGGACTAGTTGATTTTGCAACTGTAGCCCCTACTCAAATGTTAGCCACGCAATATTTTAAACAATATTCAGTTGGTTTTATTTTAGGCTGGTTATTCCTGAGCCATCAGATAGGATCAGCGCTGGGAGCTTATGTACCGGGTTTTCTCTATAGTGAAATGGGTAACTATGATCTTTCTTTTTATTTTTCAATTATTATTTTGTTGGGAGCGGCAATATTTACTTTCTTACTGCCTGAAACGGTGAAAATAAAAAAAGAGCAAAAACCGACCGATTCAGCTTCAAATGAAACAGTATCCCAGCGTGTGAATACCCCGTGAAGGTCCAAATCCTCTCAGCCGCATTAAAAATACCAAGGGTTTGAGTCCCTTGGTATTTTTTGTTCATTGTATGATGATGTAAACTTCTTGCTTATTTAGCGCTGTCGTTCCAGTTTTTCTCTATAAATGTATTCACAGGCTGTAAGTTGGTTTTGTTTGCAATTTCAATGACAGCGGGAACCACGGAAGGGTCTGTTTTGGAGAAGTTAGGAATCCGCGGATCTAACCGGAAAAAGCGATCTCCCAGCAGATTCGCGCTGACCATGGATTCATAGTAGCCATTTCCGCCGGAGATCATCTGAAGAAATGGCAGTAAAGGTTCATTAGGCGACCTGTCCAAAAGGACTCCCCAATTTGGAGGAAGGTTCTTCAGATTTTCGGGACGTATGTTATCCGCACTTACCATTCCCCATCCCCTCGTATCTCTTCTTAACCGAGTAGGGGCTTCACCTGTACCGATGGATAGCGCCGCAATTTGATCCAATGGCACGTTGGCTTTACCAACCGCAAACGCGATACTGGCTGTACTGGGGTTCGTTGCCACTACATATCCGTCCACGTAGTTTTGATAGGCGCGCTGTGTCGCGGGAGCACCGCTGCTCCGCAGTATGACATCACTCACTTTCTCATTTAAATAGGGAGAGCCGGGAAAGTTGTGAAATAATACGGGCGTCCAACGATCCAGTGCCGGGGAGTATAATTTGAATGAAGGGACAACAATTCGTTTTCTTACATCTTTAAGACGAAGGCCTGGCGGGAAAAAGTTTCGTACCGCTTTAATAAAACCGGAATATGGTAATTGCTGATTGAAAACAGGTCCGCCCGGCCGGGAAGTGCTGAATGCGGGCAGGATTTCATCCTCAAAATACTGAAGTGTTTCCTTCGGAGATCTTCCGCTTGCTAATGCCAGGGCAGTAAATGAACCGATTGAATTTCCCGCAAATACATGGGTTCGGCTTATTAATGCCGGATTTTCTTCAGCCAGTCTGTTCAATAGTTGTAAACTTAAAGCACCTAATGTACCGCCCCCGTCAAAGGTCATGATCCGATATTTTGCCAAAGCTGATTTCTCCTTTCTGATGCAAACTATCATTCAGTATATGTTCAGCCAGAGTCTATTGTATGGATGAATGAATATCTTCTTATCTTAAAAATGGTTTGATTATCAATCCAGCGAGTCGGGAAAGGATATGTTTTTTATTTGAAGAGGTTTTTTCCGTGAAGAAGGAGAATTATTATTTAAAAATAAAAGGGGGAAAATACTTGAATACAATTGACCTTATTGTTTTACATTTTGAAGAGGTAAGACGGCGAAGCATCAAGTTATGGACAGCTGTACCTGAGGAAAAAATGGACTGGCGCCCGGATTCCGAAGCAATGTCGTGCAAGGAAATGATAAGACATGTATTAGAAGCGGAATTTCTTTATCATCACATTTTACTAAAACAAATGAATGAGTCTTCAGAGGAATCCGAAAACCCGTATGAATCAAAAACGTTTACCACAGTAACCGAAGAATTAGAATTCGCAAAACCGTATCGGGCCGAGTTTTTGTCATTCATCAAATCGTTAAACGAAACAGATTTAACAAATATAAAGATTGACAGGTCTGATGTTGGATATATTCGCGAACTGGGAGACATGTTATTAAGAATCGCTTACCATGAGTCTGTACATACCGGTCAGCTTTTAGACTACCTCAGAACTGCTGAGGTTGACAGGCCTTTAATTTGGGACTAGTTAAATGATTGAGTTTTACACGGGAAGGGGAAATAACGGAAGCCTTAACTTCACCCAAAGTTAAGGCTTTTTATAAATTGTTAAAACAAACATGTTGCCGTTGTTTTAATGATCTGTTCCCCAAACCGCTTTCCGATAATTTTCCGGATCAGTATCACCTTCTGTATTAATGATTAACACATTAGATGACTGATCTAATTCTAATTTCTTCTTTATCTGTTCCATTGAAGTATTTCTACTTAACTCATGCAGCAAACCTAATGGTACGGAACCTGACTCACCAGAAATAATCTTTGGATCCGAATCAATAGGATTACCCAATATTCTCATCCCCAATGCGCTTATCTTGTCATTACAGGAAAAGAAATAATCACTGCTTGTTCTCAAAATGTTCCAACCGAATGGGTTGGGTTCGCCGCAGGCAAGCCCAGCCATCATTGTAGAAAGATCACCGTATACTCGGACAGGTGATCCAGAGGCGCTTTGGGCTGACCGGTACAGACAATTTGCGCTTTCGGGTTCAACTATGGAGATTTTGGGCTTATTCCCGCTTTTTACATTTAATAGGGAAGCTGCCATTGAAGCAGCGAAAGATCCCACTCCAGCCTGAAGGATAACATGACTGATTGTATTGAAGAAATCTTCATTTTGTTTGTATATTTCTGCAATAATTGTTGTATATCCTTGCATGATAGAGAGAGGAATTTGCTGGTATCCTTCCCAAGCCGTATCCTGAACTAAAATCCAATGATGTTTCTCAGATAAATCTGCCGCCATTTGAACAGTGTCATCATAATTTAAATCTGTAATGTACGCATCAGCACCTAAATGTTTAATGGCTTCCAATCTCGCGGGAGAAGAACCTTTCGGCATATATACCTTTGCTTTCTGTCCAAAAAGAGAAGCCGCCCATGCCAGTCCCTTTCCGTGATTACCGTCGGTAGCTGTAGCAAATGTAGCAGAAGGAGCGCTTTTTACAAGTTCAACCAATTCGTTAAAATGAATGGAATTAAGGTCGATTTTAAGTTTTTCACAATAGTAAGAAGCAATCGCATATGAAGCACCCAAGCTTTTAAAAGCATTAAGGCTAAACCGTTTAGATTCATCTTTGACATAAAGACTGTTTATGCCGAGATATTGTGCGAGACCTCTTAACGAGTGAAGCGGTGTTGCTTGATACCCGGGAATGCCGGAATGAAAATGAAGCGCTTTTTTTGTTTCCTCTGCAGAGAAATAGGAAGATTCCTGAGGTAACGTATCAGATCTGAAATGATTCGAAACCCAATCAATATTCGCAAACAAATTTCTTCACCCTTCCAATATGTGATATATCACATTATACATGGATCGGAATGTAAAGCAACTCTTCTTTTTCGCAAACGATATACTGAAATGTGGTATATTACATGTAAAATGATGTTTTAAAGAGGTGGAAACGTGACAATGAACCAACAGCACCAATTAAAACGAACATTTATGAAAGTTGAAGCTTATCAGTTTCTGAGAGAGTGGATTATAACAGGTAAGCTTGAGCCGGGAGAAAGACTGAGAAATCAAGATCTATCTGAGACACTCGGAATCAGCCGCACGCCGGTCCGGGAGGCGCTGCTTCAGCTTGAAAATGAAGGTCTTGTCATAACGAAAGCCAATCGGTGGACAGTGGTAGCACCTATTGACCTGGAAAATGCGAAAGAGGTTTACTCGGTCGTTTGGTCTCTCGAGTGTCTCGCTTTTGAACAGGCACTTTCAAGATTTACGCAAGATCATATAGACGAGATGGAAAAATTAAATAAGCAAATGAATGCAATAATGGAGATGGATGATAAGGTAAAAGCGCTGGAATTGGATAATGCCTTTCATCAAAAGATCATTGAAGTCTCAAATAATACTGAACTGCAGAAATTACTGCAAGGACAAAAAACGAAAATACAGAGAATTGAAATTCGGTATTTCAGTCAAAATCACGCAATGAATGCATCCTGCAGTGAACACTATCAAATATTAGACGCAATGAGGAATAAAGATCTTAAACAAGGACTGAATGCCATAAGGAGTAATTGGGAAAACAGTCTGACTCGAATCATTTTAAACAGCCAATTAAAAGCCTGACAACTCGTCAGGCTTTTTTGTATGAATTTTTCATTTGACTAATATGAGATATGTGATATATTACTCTTAACTGAAAGCAATTCAGTTTTTTGTGAAGAATATTTTGAATCTTATATCAATAAGGAGAAGGTGATTATTATGTTAAAAGCAGTTTTCACAGAAAAAGCACCAAAAGCGATCGGACCTTATTCTCAAGGCATTAAAGTACAAGATTTTTTATTTTTATCAGGACAGCTTCCTGTTAATCCAAACACGGATGAAGTTCCGGCTGATATTAGGGAACAAACGATTCAAGTTTTAAAAAATATTGAATCCATTCTGAAATCAGAGGATTTAAAAATTGAAAATATAGTGAAAACGACTATTTTTCTTAAAAATTTAGGTGATTTTCAAGCTGTTAACGAGGAATATGGTAAATATCTTGGAGACCATCGTCCTGCGAGATCCACAATTGAAGTAAGCCGGTTGCCTAAAGATGTACAGATTGAAATTGAAGTCATCGCGTATTCCGGATAAATATATACGAGTGAAAAGCTGCCCGACTTCATGGTAATTCGTGATATTCCAGAGCATCACATTCTTTTTTCGGGAGGATAAATATGTCTATAGAACAGGATGTGGATGTGCGGTGCCGGAGTTCTTCATCGAATAATGCCTCTTATGAAGATCCCGCTAAATGGTGCAGGCAAAATACAATTTGGGTCTTAGGCCTGTTTGGCACAGCAATAGGCGCGGGCGTGCTTTTTTTGCCAATTAATGCGGGAATAGGGGGCATTCTGCCTCTGATGATCATCACTGTTCTGGCTTTTCCGATTACGTACTTTTCTCACAGAGCTTTGGCCAGATTTGTTTTATCAGCAGGTTCTGCAACAGACGGGATTTTAGCGGTGACAGGAGAATACTTTGGAGCGAAAGCAAGAAGAGTATTCACTGTCATTTATTTTCTTGCGATTTACAGCATCCTGTTAATGTATTCAGTTGCCATTACAAATACAGCTCAAAGCTTTATTGTGAATCAAATGAACATGTCAGAGCCGCCAAGGGGTTTAACTGCCGGATTTCTGATAGCAGGATTACTGTTTATCGTGCGTTTTGGTCAGGATGCGGTCATGAAGACTATGAGTTTGTTAGTTTATCCATTTATAGGTTCGTTATGTTTGATGGGGATCTATCTGATACCTAAATGGAATACAGCCATTTTGGATGTCACACACTTATCATTATCCGGATCAGGACAAGGGATGTTCATGACGGTATGGATGACATTCCCTGTCCTGGTGCTTTCATTTAATCATTATTCAATGATTTCACCATTCGTTGTAGCTCAAAGGCAGTGTTATGGAGACAAATTTGCTGATGATAAATGTGCTCAAATACAAAAATACAGTTATATATTGATGATACTTACTGTTTTATTTTTTGTATACAGCTGTGTATTCAGTTTGTCGCCGGCAGATCTTGCTATGGCAAAGAAACAAAACATCTCAATTCTCACTTATCTCGCCAACCATTTTCATTCAGTGTTTATTGCTTGTCTTTCCCCGATTATCGCATTTGTCGCAATTACGAAATCCTTTTTAGGACATTATATAGGAGCCTATGAGGCCATGCGGGATATCAATGTTGAGGTTTTTCCATCAAGAAATAATAAGAAAAAAACAGATTTTATCATTCTGTTTTTTATGTTTGTCACTTGCTGGCTAATAGCTTATATCAACCCAAGTATTCTAGGCATCATTGAAAGCATCAGCGGACCGATAGGGGCTGTTATTCTATTGCTGCTCCCTATGTATGCCATTCGTAAGCTTCCAGTATTAAAAATGTATCGAAATAAAATCAGTAATGTTTTTGTTACGATTATTGGTGTCATCACTGTTTCGGCAATTATTTTTACTTTATTTTAATTATTTTTGTAAACGCTTTCTATTTAATGATTATATTGGAGTGGTCTTTATGAATGATATCACAATGAAAGATCAATTAATAAAATGGAGACATGACCTCCATATGATACCTGAAACAGCTTTTGAAGAACACATGACCTCAGCGTATATTGCTGAAGAATTAAAAAAAATGGGAGTAAGCGTTTGTTCGGGTCTGGGCGGAACAGGTATAGTCGCCACCTTAAAAGCGGGAGAAGGATCAAAGGTTATAGGAATCAGAGCGGAACTGGACGCATTACACTTCACTGAAGCAGCAGATCATTCGTATGTGTCTAAAAATAAAGGGAAAATGCATGCCTGCGGTCATGACGGACATATGGCAATCCTTCTTGGGACAGCTAAAATATTGAGTGAAAGACAACATTTTAACGGCACCGTGTGTTTTATTTTTCAACCGGCGGAAGAACCGGGCAAGGGTGCGAGGGCTATGATTGAGGATGGACTTTTTGAACAATTTCCGCTCGATGAAATTTACGGATTGCATAATATGCCTGGATTGCCGGCGGGTACTTTTGCAACCCGCCCCGGGGGAATTATGGCCGGTGAAGATAACTTTGTCATCCGGATTAAAGGAAAAGGCGCTCATGCAGCCCGCCCTCATATGAGTATTGATCCATTGGTCATAGCGTCGCAAATTATTCTCGCCTTACAGACTATTGTGTCCAGAAATTTAGATCCAAGCGTTCCTGCCGTTATATCCTGTACGGAAATCGTAACAGACGGGGTGAGGAATGCGATTCCGACTTATGTGGAAATCAAAGGTGATACGCGGAGTTATTCTCCTTACATCCGACGTTTTCTCGAAGAAAAAATGAGGACTATCAGTACTGGGATTTGTGAGATGCATGGTGCGGAGTGTCAGTTTGAGTATACACATGAATTTGCTCCAACGACGAATTGGGAAGAATATGTCGGGTTTACTGTTGAAGCTGCTGCCAAAACAGCCGGAAAAGAGAATGTCACTTCTAACATAAATCAGATGATGATTTCAGAAGATTTCTCGGCTTTTTTAGAGAAGGTTCCCGGTGTATTTGTTTTTCTTGGCAATGGGGATGAGCATGATCAAAAGGGCCATATTCCATTACACAGCCCGTCATATGATTTTAATGATGACATTCTTTTAACCGGTGCAGCGTATTTTGCGGAATTAGTTAAAATTCGCTTATCCTAAAACACATGAAACAAAGAAAAACAGCAATTACTGAATCAGTCAGTGCTGTCTTTCTTTGTTTTTTTGTTTTTTATAAGCCAGCGGCGTCATCTTCATGGCATGTCTGAACCTGCTGATGAAATAACTTGTGCTGTTAAAACCAACTTGATAAGAAATGTCTGTCACACTCGCATCTCTTTGCTGCAATAAATATAAGCTTTTTTGAATTCTGTAATCTATAACGTAGTGTAACGGAGAACATTTTAAAAAGCGCTTGAAATAGCGGCAGCACTCAGAACGGCTTAGCTGCCCGGCTTTCGCAATATCCTCCAATGTGATTTTTTCAGCATAATGCTGATGGATCCAGCTCAGCATATTCTTCATCCTTTGGTTCTTCAACCATTCTGTTTCGATACATTCAAGGTGGAAGCAATTGGCGATTAAGTGTTTCCAAACAGACGTAAGTTTCATCGTGATATCTATTTCATAAAAGGGTGATTTTTGCTCGATGCATTTGTGGATCTCTAATACAGCATTCAGAATATTTTTTTCTAAAGGGTCGTCTGCGTGGATATATAAGTAAGGGACATTCGTTGCGTGAATCAAAGGTTTTACATAGGTCGTGTAGAGTTCCTGTGATAAAACGAAATGCGGGGAGACATTTAAACAGATATAAAGACAATCTGAACTGCCATGCTCCTTTGTCATATGCAGGCAGCCGCTGTTAATAAACAGCCCGTCGCCTTGACGGACAACCACCCATTCCTCATTTACTTGGAACAGCGCTTCTCCTTTTATTATAAGCACGAATTGAATTTCATCATGCCAATGAAGGGGAATATATCCGTGCAAATGGTTCTTAATGGTTTTTTCATAGCAAGCAACCGGCATAACAATTGTATGGTGTTTCGTCAAATCTTGCAGACTGTCATCCATCAGAAAGTTTTGCGTTTGCATGTTAAACACCTCAATATACTTATATTTTTAAATCCAATATTGGTATTAAGATGATGAATTCTTATATATCATAACATTATTGTTATATCAATGAAGCGATTGACTCAGTACAGGGAGGAATGCAAAATGGCATCTGAACATGTGAACCTTTACATTAATTCTGAACGTTTACTCAGCCGTCTTAAGGAGCTTGGTGAAATCGGACGTGACCGCAATGACAGACTCACAAGGTTAGCTGCTTCCGATGAAGATAAGGCGGGACGGGACTTATTGGTAACATGGATGGAAGAAGCAGGCTTAGAGGTTATGATTGATAAAATCGGAAATATTTTCGGGGTATGGTACGGTTCTGATCAGAATAATGATGCGCCCATTATGATCGGCTCTCATATCGACACGGTCATCAACGCGGGTATTTACGATGGATGTTACGGGGTTATTTCGGGACTTGAAGTCATAAACGCTTTAAAGGAGTCCGGCTTCAAACCGGAGCGTCCGATTGTCATGGCGGCTTTTACCAATGAGGAAGGTGTGCGATATACTCCAGATATGATGGGATCACTCGTATTCGCCGGAGGACTTTCTTTAGAAAAGGCGCTTCAGACCCGCGGTACGGATGGGACGAAACTGGGTGAAGAACTTAAACGTATAGGATATGAGGGAACAGAAAAGCCCGGCTTTTTATCACCGCACGCCTTTATTGAGCTTCATGTTGAGCAGGGGCCGATTTTAGACAAAACAGGCATTCCGGTCGGTGCCGTTGAGAATTTGCAAGGGATTTCCTGGCAGTGTATAACGGTTCAAGGCGTTTCAAATCATGCCGGGACAACTCCGACTGATATGCGTCAGGATGCCGGGCATGCAGCCGCACAAATCATAACGTATTTGCGCAAACGTGCCAATATGTCTAACGGCCAAACTGTCGCCACGGTCGGAACAATCAGTTTTGAGCCAAATGCTATCAATGTCATTCCATCATTGGCAGCACTTACAGTTGATTTGCGAGATCCGGACGAAAAGAGACTTCAAGAAGAAGAATCAGCACTGGCCGATTACCTGAAAGATTTGGAAGAGGCTGAAAACGTATCTATCACATCTGAACAATTAGTCCGTTTCAATCCCGTTGTATTTGATAAAAACATTGTTGCATTAATTGAGCGGGCTGCAAATAAACGGGGACTGGAGTCAAAACGGATGACATCCGGTGCCGGGCACGATGCACAAATGATGGCCCGCATCTGTCCGACGGCTATGATTTTCGTTCCAAGTATAGAGGGGATCAGCCATAATCCTGAAGAATACACGAAAGATCATGACTTGGCTGCAGGTGTCAATGTATTATTAGATGTCGTTAGTGATCTTTCTTCTAACTAAGGAAACGGGAACATCAAGGAATACAAATCGAGATAAAGAGTGAAGATAGAGAGTGTCGTACAGAAAAGCTCTTCTCATCATTGATATCTCTGATGAAAGTTCAATTTTTCCCGGCGTATCAATCATGCCAAAGGTTTAACCGCCTTTGGCTTTTTTTATGTCAACTTTTGCGTCTGTTAAAATTGTTTTATAAACGGTGTGATCATATAATTGAATGAAAAAGGATGCATATCATGCCGATCAATTCTTTTGAAAACTATCCGATGAGCTGGAAGCCGGCGATTGATAAAACGGAAAAACCCATTTATAAAGCGATTGCAGAGAAATTAGAACAGGATATATTACAAGAAGTTTTATTACCCGGAACCAAACTGCCTCCTCAGAGAGAACTGGCTGATTTTTTGGATTTAAATGTAAGCACCATTTCAAAGGCTTTTAAAGTCTGCGAGTTAAAGGGTCTGCTGAGTGCCTCTGTCGGGAGCGGGACATTTGTTGCTTATGATGCGTTATCGAATGCGTATCTGCTGGAGGATACAAAGCCGAAGCATCTGATTGAAATGGGGGCGACGCTTCTGGATCAGGCTTCTTATGAGCCGCTGCTGCTCCAGCTGAAAAGTATGCTGCAAGAGGAAGGTTATGAAAAGTGGTTTGGCTATGGCCGGACGGGTGAAAGTCTTTGGCAGAAAGATGCGGCTGTTAAGCTGATTCGAAGAGGCGGATTTGAAACGTCCGTTGATCACATTTTATTTGCAAACGGCGGGCAAAATGCGATTGCCGCGGCATTGGCGAGTCTTTGTAAACCGGGAGACCGCATTGGAGTTGATCACCATACATACCCAGGCTTGAAAACGGCCGCTTCAATGCTGAGTGTGCAAATTGTGCCGATCAAATCAGAGAACAATGAAATGAGCCCTGTCTCATTTGAGTACGCGTGTAAAAATGAAAATATTAAAGGCATCTACCTCATCCCGGATTATCATAATCCGACAGCGTCCTTTATGTCTGTTGAGAATCGAAAAATGATCGCGAAAATTGCAAAAAAATATAACCAATTCATTATTGAAGATGCCTCGTACCATCTTCTTGGCAAGAATCCGCTTCCGGCCATCGCATCATTTGCACCGGAACAGGTCATTCACATTGCCGGTTTATCAAAATCACTGGCACCAGGGTTAAGGATGGCGTATGTCGCCGTCCCGAGTCAATATAAGGAGCCGATTTCAAAGGCGCTTTACAATTTAAATATAACCGTTTCCCCGCTGTTAGCAGAACTCACTGCACGCACGATCGTATCGAATCAATTTGAAATCTTAATTGACAGTCATCGTGAACAGACTATTCGCAGAAACAAAATGGTCGATCAATATTTAAACGGCTATACGTGTGCAGGTGCTGAGACGGGAATCTTTCGATGGTTACTGTTACCCGGAAATATGACAGGTGCTGCATTTGAAAAATCAGCCGCACAGCATGGAGTGCAAGTATACGCGGCTGAACGTTTTGTCGTCGGGAACAGTTGTCCGGAAAGGGCTGTAAGGGTGTCTGTCTGTGCACCGAAAACGCTTGGGGAGCTTGAGCAGGGACTGCTGATTCTTAAACGCCTGCTGGATGAGCATATCTAATATTGTCCGCCATACAATTACTATATTGTATGGTTTTTTTGTGCGTGTTATGATAATCCAAATCTGTTGGAGGTTATAGAAAGGCAGGTCGGATTATGCTTCACAAAGACAGTGCAAAAGGGTCAGATACTCAATCGGCATTATTGGAGCAATTCATAGGTTCTCCTGATAAACAAAAAAGATTATATAAGCGTACTTTGTTTGTCGTCAGTCTTTCACAAATTTTCGGCGGCGCAGGGTTGGCGGCCGGAGTGACTGTCGGTGCGCTTATTGCACAGCAAATGCTTGGTACAGATGCGTTTGCCGGTGTGCCCTCTGCTTTATTTACCTTAGGATCAGCAGGCGCCGCGTTATTTGTGGGGAGGCTTTCTCAGCGTTACGGCCGCCGGACAGGTCTTTCAGCCGGATTTATGATTGGCGGACTGGGAGCGATAGGAGTCATCATTGCGGCTATTTTAAATAGTGTGTTTCTGCTGTTTGCTTCTTTGATTATTTATGGTGCGGGAACAGCGACAAATCTGCAGGCCCGTTATGCGGGTACGGACTTGGCAAATCATAAACAGCGGGCGACTGCTGTCAGTATGACTATGGTTTTTACCACATTCGGTGCCGTTGCAGGCCCGAATTTAGTGAATGTAATGGGGAACTTCGCTCGCTCCATTGGTGTTCCGTCACTGGCGGGTCCATTCATTTTAGCGGCGGCAGCATATATGTTGGCAGGTGTTACTCTTTTCATCATGCTACGTCCTGACCCTTTAGTCATAGCAAGAACAATAGAAATTGCCGGCCAAACACCTGATGATAGAGGACAAGTGACCGCTGACGAACACACAGAGAACAAAAAAGGTATTATTGCGGGTGCGGCGGTTATGATTCTTACTCAAATTGTAATGACTGCTATTATGACAATGACACCGGTCCATATGAGACATCACGGCCATGGCTTAGGAGCGGTAGGTCTTGTTATCGGTTTTCATATAGGCGCCATGTATCTCCCTTCTTTGGTGACAGGTGTGCTTGCGGATAAATTAGGCCGTACTGTAATGGCTGTATCTTCCGGAATGACGCTGCTTTTGGCAGGGCTCATATCAGCATTTGCACCGGGAGATTCTATGATTCTTATGGTCATTGCTCTTTCTTTGCTCGGGTTAGGATGGAATTTTGGTTTGATAAGCGGAACGGCACTGATTGTTGATTCAACTGAAACGTCAACACGGGCTAAAACCCAAGGTACTGTGGATGTTTTGATTGCGTTGTCCGGAGCCGCCGGCGGAGCATTGTCCGGAATGGTCGTAGCAGGTGCCGGTTACCTGACATTATCACTTGGCGGAGGGATATTATCGTTATTATTAATTCCGGTGGTGATATGGTCGCTTGGAAGTAAGGGATAGTATCTTATGTTTAAAAGCAGTGCGAGGCTCCCGTGGTTGAAAAACCCATGAAGCGTAAGTCCTCCCGGCTGCATCTCAATGATACCAAGGGTTAGCTGTTATATCCCTTTATATTCTTTATAGTAAATATATGGAAAATAAATAAGCGGTTAAGAAATATTTTTAGTAAAGGAGAGTCATGTGGAAGAAGTTAAAGTTGTATACGCATTGATTAGAAATGAGTTCAATCAGATAGTAATGGCAGATAATCATGAGGGGCATTGGTCACTTCCAGGCGGAAAAGTTGAGCTTAATGAAAATCTAATAGAAGCAGCTGTACGTGAGGTATATGAAGAAACAGGGCTGGAAGTTGAAATTGGGAATATACTAGCTGTTAATGAAGTGAAATTTATAAAGAGAAATCATCACGCCATATATTTTTTACATTTGAAGCAAAAGTTACAGGAGGGAAAGAAGGGATTCAAAATGCTCAAGAAATATTGAAAATAGAATGGGTTGATATTGAACAGGCAAGTCAACGATTGCCTTATTACACCGAAGGGATTAAAAAGCTTATGAAAGGAAATGCGCTGTATAACAATCAGGGAACAATATACTGATAATCCCGTACTTTGATTAATGGTTGTGGAGGGTGAAGGGGTAAGGTACTCGTTCTTCAAGGAAAAAACAAAATAGTAATAATGATTTTTACTTGAACGACACTTAAGAATGATTTAAGGTTAAATATTGAAAAATTTTGTTGATATTATAATACATTGTTTGGAAATGTAATCATTTTATAAGGAGTTTTCTAATTGCGTTGGAGTAAATGGTTCAATATTTTTTGCATAGCAGCATTGGGATCAATATATGGCTATAAATTGTTTACTAACCAAGAAGTCAGTACGGCTCGTGTAATCATAGCTGCTGCAATTATCTTGTGGAACATTGTCGGACTTTTTAGCAAAGAACCAGTAAAACAAACACAGCAAGCAAACTAAAAGCCAAAAAATACTTTCCACTCGTTCAATAAAAAGGGTGCTGCAGCGTGCAGCATCCTTTTTATCATTTTCACAAAAAAACCAAGGGTTTAACCCCTTGGTTTTTTCGTAGTCTCCCTTTTTAAGCTGTTTATGATAATCGTCAAAATCATTCAAGTTTCATCAAGCATCCAGAATCTGTTGCAATGATAAATGAAAATTGCCCTAAAAATGTGCCGGTTCATCAAAATACCAGTCCAAGCTGCAGTTCTTTCTTTACATAGTATGTAGAGATTAAAAAATGAGAGAAGGAGTGGCGTAATGTATTATAACGAAGGTGAAGATCAACAGTACGTTCCGAAGAAAAAGCCATACAATGAAGCCTGTGACCTGGGTCATGATTTTGATATGGCGGACGACGCAGCAAGAGCGGAAGCGGCAAGAGAAGCAGAAGCGAGAGCCAGAGCGGAAGAAGCCATAGCAAGGGCGGAAGAAGCAAGAGCCAGAGCGGCAGAAGCAGCAAAAGCAGCAGCAGAAGCAAAGGTAGAAGCGGCAAAATTAGCAGCCAAAGCGAAATGTAAAAAACGTCATAAGAAAGAGAAAAAACATGATTGCAAACGTAAGCACAAGAAGAAAAAATAAGAGCTTTTCATCATGTAAAAGATAAGATTCAATGTGTATTGATTTTATCCGTACAGGGGTGCAAAAACGATAAAGAAAAAGATTCTTGTCGGGGGATCAAACAGAAAGATTGCTCAGCCGGTGTCTCAGCAGAACCACCCATGGCAGGGCAAACATAATGTTCTATGGACTTCCATAGTCAGGTCGGGATATCACGCCGATAAATGTAAGTGCCTATCATGATAAAAAGGCAGGAGAGACAAGAGTTTCGGTAGGTTGCCGCTCTTGTCTTTTTTTTGTTTTTATATCATCTTCGCGTATATGTATCTATTTTTAAGTTTGCAGAACATCTGTCTAAGAATTTGTCCAATTCCTGCATATACTGGTATCGGAATCAAATGCTTATTGGGAGTGAAATAGATGGGATCAGCACAGTTAACGGGACGTGTCATCTTCAAAGGGGACCCCGGCTATACACAGGCGGTTAAGAATTGGAACCCTTATGTTGATGTCTGTCCGCTTGTCTTTGTTTTTGCACAAAATTCATACGATGTAAGTAATGCTATTAAATGGGCTCGTGAGAAGAATGTGCCTTTACGTGTCAGAAGCGGCCGCCATGCTCTGGATAAAAATCTTTCCACGGTAAGTGATGGGATTGTTATTGATGTGAGTGACATGAATAACGTTTTCTTAGATGAAAAAAACGCGGTAGCAACCGTTCAAACCGGCATTCACGTCGGCCCGCTTGTAAAAGGTTTAGCTCGGGAAGGTTTTATGGCCCCGTTCGGAGACAGTCCAACCGTCGGAATCGGAGGAATCACGATGGGAGGCGGATTTGGAGTGCTTTCACGATCGATCGGCCTGATAAGTGATAACCTTCTCGCACTGAAAATGGTAGATGCCAAAGGCAGGATCATTCAAGCAAATCATTCCCGCAATGAAGATTTACTGTGGGCTTCCAGAGGCGGCGGGGGAGGCAATTTCGGATATAACACCCAATATACATTCAAAGTTCACCGTGCCCCTAAAACCGCAACCGTCTTTAATATCATTTGGCCGTGGGAACAGTTAGAAACGGTATTTAAAGCGTGGCAAAAATGGGCGCCGTTTACAGACGAACGATTAGGATGCTACCTTGAGATTTACAGCAAAGTAAATGGTTTGTGCCATGCGGAAGGATTGTTCCTCGGTTCAAAACCGGAGCTGGTTCAATTATTAAAACCTTTATTAAATGCCGGAACGCCGGCACAAACAGTAATCAAAACACTATACTACCCGGATTGTATAGATTTCTTAGATCCTGACGAACCGATTCCCGGCAGATCTGATCAGAGTGTTAAATTCTCCTCGGCGTGGGCGCTCAATCTTTGGCCGGAAGAACCTATTGCAGTAATGAGACAATTTTTAGAAAAAGCGACTGGGACAGAAACCAACTTCTTTTTTATCAATTGGGGCGGCGCGATAAGCAGAGTTCCAAGCAGTGAAACAGCCTTCTATTGGCGCCGTCCATTATTTTATACGGAATGGACGGCCAGTTGGGAAAATAAATCACAAGAAGCTTCGAATCTTGCATCAGTTGAAAGAGTGCGTCAGCTGATGAAACCATATGTAACAGGTTCATATGTGAATGTTCCGGATCAAAATATTGAAAATTTCGGAAAAGCATATTATGGCTCAAACTTTGCCAGGCTTCAAAGAATAAAGGCGAAATACGATCCCGAAAATGTATTCCGTTTTCCGCAAAGCATCCCGCCATCGTATAAATAGGTTGATCGTTGTGGGAAACAAAATAAAAAACACACCAGAACATTCAGGTGTGTTTTTATTGTTGCTGTAAAATTTGGTTATTCACTTGCATCCCAGTGCGAATTCCAAACGATTTCCCACAAGTGCCCGTCGGGGTCTTGGAAGTGAACGGCGTATCCGCCACAAAAAGTTCATGAGCGGGATCAGTTATCGTAACGTTTGATTCATGTGCGATGTTTTTGCGGTCCCAAAGGGCAAGTTTCAGTCCCGTTTGCAAGTCGTTCAAATCTGTACCGGCTGTTCCTTCTGTAGGCAGAGCCAAGCCATCCCGATAGAAGTGCAGCGATTTTTCTAAATTGTCTGCGCCTAAAGTAATTACTGTAATCCGCGGCTTCATAGCAATGCAACCTCCCAAGCTAAGCTAATGATAAGAAACATTTTCATTGAAAATATTTTGACATTTCAGTAAAGAACTTATATATTCTTATATGAGCACATAATCATATAAGGTTATTTTTGTGTCCGTGTTAGAATGCTTCATAGCAGAAAAGAAATAATAAATACAGTGTATTAGATAAGGAGGAGATTTTTATGGGTCACAATCACAATCACGCTGCCGGATCCAATAAGAAGGTTTTATTGATCTCTTTTATCATGATTACAGGTTATATGATAATAGAAGCGATAGGCGGATTTTTAACCAATAGTTTAGCGCTTTTGTCAGATGCAGGCCATATGCTGAGTGATTCAATCTCATTAATGGTGGCTCTGATTGCTTTTAAATTGGCCGAAAAAAAGGCAAGTCATCATAAGACATTCGGCTACAAACGATTTGAGATTCTTGCAGCTGTGATCAACGGTGTTGCATTAATATTGATTTCCCTTTATATCATTTATGAAGCAATCAAACGTTTCTCTCATCCGCCGGAGGTAGCAACAACCGGCATGCTGACGATTAGTATCATCGGGTTAGCTGTGAATATATTGGTCGCTTGGATTATGCTGAACGGCGGAGATACAAAGAATAACCTGAACATTAGAGGAGCTTACTTACATGTGATAAGTGACATGCTCGGATCTGTAGGTGCCATACTGGCTGCGATCCTTATCATCTTCTTCGGGTGGAGCTGGGCAGATCCAGCGGCCAGTGTCATTGTGGCTATTCTTGTGCTGAGAAGCGGTTACCATGTGACGAAAGACTCCATTCACGTATTAATGGAAGGAACTCCGGAAAATATCGATGTCACTGACATCATTCATACAATTGAAGAGACAGAAGGAATTCAAAGTATTCATGATTTGCACATATGGTCTATCACAAGCGGATTGAATGCTCTTTCCTGCCACGCTGTTGTTAACGATCAGCTGACCATTTCTGAAAGTGAAAGTATTTTACGCAAAATTGAACATGAACTTGGAGATAAAGGCATTACACATGTAACCATTCAAATGGAAACAGCTGCGCATAATCACGACAATACGATTCTTTGTCAGGCCCAAACTGAGAATCCGCGTGACCATCATCATCATTAAAGGAGGAGATAGGGACTCACTTTGTCTGCTGACAATTAAGATAAAACCGGAGGGGGGATTCATATGTACGACACGATAGTAATCGGAGCCGGTCAGGCAGGAATCTCAGTAGGATATTATCTAAAGAAGTCGGAACAAAAGTTTATCATTTTGGATAAAAGTCATGAAGTGGGGGAAAGCTGGAAAAACCGGTATGACTCATTGGTCTTATTTACTTCTCGAATGTACAGCTCTTTGCCGGGAATGCAGCTTGAAGGAGACAAGCATGGACTCCCTTCAAAAAATGAAATTGCTGCTTATCTGAAAAAATATGTTGAAAGATTTGAAATCCCGATCCAATTACGGACAGAAGTAATAAGTGTCCAAAAATTAAACAACTATTTCTTAATAAAAACAAACCGGGAAGAATATCAAACGAAGAATCTGGTGGTGGCCGCAGGCCCTTTTCATACCCCTAACATTCCATCAATATCAAAAGATGTAGCCGGTCATATTCGTCAATTACATTCTTCACAATATAAACATTCAAAACAACTGGAGCCTGGGAATGTACTGGTAGTCGGCGGCGGGAATAGCGGGGCTCAGATAGCTGTTGAATTATCCAAAGAAAGAGTTACATATTTGGCTTGCAGTAATAAACCGGTTTATTTTCCTTTATGGATTGGAAAAAGAAGCATTTTTTGGTGGTTTGATAAATTAGGAGTTTTACATGCAAGTCATACATCAATATTAGGCAAGTTCATTCAAAAGAAAGGCGACCCCATATTTGGGTATGAATTAAAACATGCAATAAGACAGAAGAAGATCATCTTAAAACAAAGAGTCATAGCCGGAAAGCAGAATGAAATCATTTTTAAAGACTCATCTTCAATAGAAGTAAACAATGTTATTTGGGCAACTGGTTTTAAGAATCCGCTTTGGTGGATGAAAATAGAAGGTGTTTTGGATAAGGAAGGCCGAATTATACATCACCGGGGTGTTTCAGCTGCGGAGGGATTGTACTTTATTGGTTTGCCTTGGCAGCATAGGCGAGGTTCGGCGCTGCTTCAAGGTGTAGGAAATGATGCTGAATACATTGTAAAACAAATGAACGGTGGATAGACTGAGGAGAGCAGTAACTTACGGGTTTACTGCTCTTTTTTGTGTTGAATACGTCCATTTATGTGACTGTGGCTGTTTTAATCGGCTTGTGGAACAGAAAACACAATATCTCTTGGTTGTCGGACTGGTGAGTGCATACCCCGGGCAGGTTTAAGTTTCTCGGCTGCAACAGTGTTACCAAGAGTTACAGGCCTTTGGTATTTTTTATGCAAACGGGTTTTGTGGCCAAAACGATTCTGCTAACTTCAGTCTTTTAGGCTGAACAAGGGAATTCCTTAGTGTGGCACACTCTCATTACAAAACGCATAGGATAATATCACAAAAATTTAAAATTGCGGGGATGAAAAATGTATTATATACCTTTTTCGCATCAATATTATTATTGTGTGAACGTACCGATGTATAGCGATGGAAGATCTGTTTATTGGACTGTTCCAAATAACTATGATCCTTCATACGAAGATAGAAACCTTCTCTTGAAAGATTATGGACCAAAACCATTTGTCGTGAATATCAATAAAGCCGCAAAACAAAACAATACGTTCCGTACGGCCCTATGGACAGGAAAGCATTTTCAAATTACTTTGATGAGTCTTGGCATTGGAGAAGATATCGGTTTGGAGATCCATCCTAACGTAGATCAATTCTTACGGATTGAGCAAGGCCGAGGGCTAGTTAAAATGGGCAAGAGTAAAGATCATTTAAGTTTCCGAAGAAATGTCTATGATGATTATGCCATTGTTGTCCCTGCCGGCACGTGGCACAATGTGATTAATACGGGTAATACGCCGTTAAAACTATATTCAATTTACGCTCCTCCCAACCATCCGTTTGGTACAGTTCATGTGACAAAGGCCGATGCAGCGGCTGCGGAAGATTAGTATAGGATTCCAGAGGACTTTGCTGCTGCAAAGACTATAAAAAAAATCGTATTGGGACAGCATGATCAAATATAGCGATTGAATGGCTGAAACACAAAATATTAACGTTTCAGCTTGTCATAGTGCAGTTGATGCGATGCTTTATTCCACAACTTTTCAACAGCAAATGTGGTTTTTTGTCTGACCATTTTAATTGATTGGCAGTCAGTGAACATGAATTTGTAATAAATTTATCCTTGCTCCTCCTACTAAGCGGCATTAACTGTCAAGTTTCTGTTTCTCTTCAAACCATTTGCGAAGCTGATTAATATGAGCTTGATGATATCTATTATGGTCTGCCATATGCCATATTCCCCATTGAATGGTTGCTTGTTTATCTGCTTCATAATCTACTGTGTGATTCAGCTGATCGTCAGTTAGCTGATAACAAACAGACTTAAACATGCTGAATACTTCTTCATAATCAGTGAGAATTTGTTTTAATGAAACACCGGAAATGAAAGGGATCTTATTGTTCTGATCTAACATTGGTCCATACTTCTCTTCAAGCTGCTTTGGTATCGGTTCACCCTTTATTCTAAATATCCAGTTGAGATCAACATATGCTAAGTGTCTTATTAGCTGAGCTGTACTATTGTATGTTTGATTTGGTCCTTTATAATCGATCTCTTGCTGTGACATGTCTGACACAATGGATATTAAGCGGCAGTAATTTTCATTAACGGCAGAATACAGCATTCCCACAAGATGATCCATGTGCGTTTCACCTTTTAAATCTAAAATCATAAAACCCCGCCTCATTAGTACAATTTTTATATTTAGTTTGCCTTATTACTCTTATTTGTCAAGCAATCCAAAGAATGAATCGCTATAGGATGAAGCAATGAAGCAGGCTCTCTTTGCCTGCTTTTTTTTGTGTGTCGGCCTTTACATCTGACATGTTGAATTATCTGAAACTGTACCTTTTTAAATGTCAGACAGTGTTATATGATACTCTGCAGATATTCAAGAATATGTACTTGGAGGACATTCTCATGCGAAATTTTAATGTTGCTATCCCTACGCCTTTTCATGAAGATGAAAGTTTATATTTAGAAGGATTTGATGCTATTGTCGAACATTTGAAAAACAGCGGTATTAATTCGTTACTCATATGCGGCACGACTGGTGAACAGCATTCACTCAGCATAGATGAGCGCCTTCAGATCATTGAGTATGTTAATCAGCGAAAATTTGAAGATGTTGAACTGATGTTCGGGGTTTCAGCCGTAAGAACCAGTGATGCCGTCAAACTGATGAAACACATTGAGAAAACCAATATTGATTCTGTATTGATTGGTTTTCCTCCTTATATAAGACCGACACAGCAGCAAGCCGTTTATTACGTTGACGAACTTCTCAGTCATACCTCTAAAGAGGCTGTGCTTTATAATAACCCCGGCCGGACCGGTTTTAATCTGAGTGAGAAAGCGCTTAAAGACTTAATAAGCCGGCATCCCGGGATAAGGGGGCTGAAAGAAGGAGGAGACGTTCTGCGTCATAAACAAACAGAGTTCCCTGATCACTTTATTTTGTTTGCGGCAGGGGACGTTGAATTTCCGAAGATGCTGAGTAACGGGTGTAACGGCCTGTCAAGCATGGCCGGAAATGTCTATCCTGAAGAAATCAGAGAAAGCTTCAGCATCTTATCAGAAAATAAACCGATCAATCTGGATCGAATAAACGATCTGATTGATGAAGTGACAAATCATCATACTGTCATGAATATAAAAAATCACTATAAGAAGATTGGGATTCCAGCAGGCAGCTGCCGGTCACCTATGATATCAAGTTAAGTGAAGTGTATTTTTGATCATAGGCATAATCAAAAGGAATGTATTCCGGCGGTGATACGGCTTCACGGAAGAAAATGACACGCTTTATTATGATTCATTCATCAATTGACTTCATATTATTTCATTTGATAACATAAATTGGTTATTGTCATTAAAAAAGGATACCCGTTTTTATAAGAAGGAGTCATAACGTTGCTGAAAAGGTTTTTTCTTGTTTTTCTTACGCTGATGATGTCTATATTTGCTGTATTCGCGGCGGCTGAAGAGTCTCCCGGCGATCGTGTCATTTCTTTTGACGAGCCTATGATTTTATTGATCTCACTCGGAATCATTTTATGTTTGTTCATTCCGCCATTCGTCATGTCCTTTTTTAGCAGCTTGGTTGTGAGAATCATATCCGGAGTCTATCAATGTTTTATCGTTCTCACGTTTGCGGGCCTCATTCCGATTGGATTTCTGATTCCCCATGGCTTTTTGACAATTCTTGCTGCCGTTCTGGGGACTTTGGTCAGTTCAGCGAGTGTGGCCGTGACCTTATTCGTTGGCAGGAAAAAAGAGGCCGGAAGGTTTTAAAACTAGTGGGTAAGCTGCAATATTGAAGAGGAATCCCAGTGATATCCGCAGCGCTTTTTGCCGGTCATTGTTTGACTATTTATATGGAATAGCATAGAATTAAAGTAAATATTTATAAAAAGTCACTAGGGGAGCTTTAATAGCTGAGAAGAGACAATACGTCCTGACCCTTTGAACCTGATTTGGTTAATACCAGCGTAGGGAAGTGAAAAATTAGAGAGATTCTTTATCTTATCTATATTTAAGCCACTTTCCATAGAGGAAAGTGGCTTTATTTATTTTGAAAGGGTGATATGAAGTGGCGACGAAAAAAGTTTTTCTGGCAGGGCCTTTTAAAAGTTTAGTAGATGAGAAAACTGGATTGATGAGTACGTATGAGAGAGGAAAGCTGGAATCATTAATTTCCTTTTTTGAGAATGAAGGATGGCTGGTTCATAATGCTCACAAGCGGGAAGGGTGGGGGAAAGATTTCATGACACCCCTTCAATGCACTAAAATTGATTTTGATGAAATAAGCACTTGCGACCTTTTTGCAGCATTCCCCGGATCACCCGCTTCTCCCGGAACACATATAGAAATTGGATGGGCTTCTGCCTTGAAAAAAAAGATCGTGCTATTTCTAGAAAAGGACAAGGATTATGCTTTCTTAATTCAAGGGTTAAATGCAGTGGCGGATGTTGAGTACATCAGCTATAAAGATACAGATGATTTATTAGAGAACATTAAAAATATCTTTGCAGCATATAAGGCGGAATCTCAATGAGAAAGAGAACTTTTCATGAAGCATATACGGAAACGCTGTATGACATCTATCACAACCCTGAATTTTTCAATTCACCGCGCGGACAAAAAAGCAGAGAACAATTGAACTACCATCTGACTCTGGAAAATCCAATAGAACGTGTCACTTATTTATCCTCAAGAAAAACCAATATCGTGTTTAATTTTGCTGAAGTGTTATGGTATTTATCGGGGAGTAACGACTTAGATTTTATCAGTTATTACAATAAAAAAATGCCTTCATATTCAATGAATAAAAAAACATTAACAGGCACTGCGTATGGGCCTAAAATATTTGAATTCGGAAATGCAAAACTAAATCAATGGAATAGAATAAAAAATCTTTTGACACAAGAAGATATTGATTCAAAAAGGGCATTTATTCAAATATTCGATGCTTCGGAACTCTTCGTTTCAGAAAATATAGATGTTTCCTGCACAATCGGTTTGCAGTTTTTTGTGAGGGAAGGCGAATTATACATGTCTTCTGTCATGCGTGCAAATGATGCTTTTCGCGGGATGATCAGTGATCTTTTCTCATTTACCTTCATGCAGGAATTAATGGCCAGAGAACTGCGTTTAGAAGTCGGAGAATATTTTCATAATGCGGGATCAATCCATATTTATGATTCAGATCATGAATGGGCGAAAACGGTGCTTGAGGAAGCTGAAAATCACCATGATATTCCGGAATTTGAATTTCCGAAAATGCCTGAGGGAAATAACTGGCCGTCCATTGAAACAGTCTTAAAGTATGAAGAATTACTTAGGAAAGATCACATTTCTATGACAAAAAACGATATTGAAATGCTCGATTTACCTGATTACTGGAAACAGATTCTTTTCCTTTTCAGTATATACCAGCATATTGCATATAAACGGGATATGGATCATTCTCTATTTCAAAGTTTACTTCCTATATATCAATATTTCGTCAGGAATAAGTGGTCTCATTATTTCTCAATTGAGCAAAAGGAGGAAATTCAATGAAAACTTCATGGAAAGAAGACAGTGTTGCTGGTAAATTCGATGCTTATAATGACGTTTTAGAACAAACGTTAGGTTTTGAGTTTGTTTTTCGTACTTTTGATAAAGCGGAGATTAAAAAGGTGCTCGATTTCGGATGCGGTCCGGGAAAGGTAGCTTATAGGCTGGCTGACAGAATAGGCTGCAATGTGATCGCAGTCGATGAATCAAGGAAGATGTTAGATATAGCAAAGGCAAAAAGACAACATCCTCATGTGGACTATCATTTAATTGAACACGATAATCTTTCCTTCTTACCAGATCACTCGGTTGATGCTGCAATGGCCTGTTATGTTTTTATTAATACGGATAGTGACCAGCGTATCAAAGGTATCATAAATGAAATTTTTCGTGTGTTAAAACCAGGAGCTTCATTTGTCATACTCGATACGAATCCTGATTCAACCGGAATTGAATTTTCAACCTTCCGCAATGGAATACCGGGGAAAGAATATTCTTACGGAGAAGAAAGAAATGAATGGCTCCATGTTCCGGGACAAGCAGATTTAATTTTAAATGATTTTCATTGGCCGAAGTCAATGTATTATAAACTATTAACTCATGCAGGTTTTGAAAATGTAACTTTATCAGAACCAACGTTAAACGATATTGACCAAGAGCATGTAAAAGCCATAGAGAAAGAGTTTCAATTTAATAATTGGAAATGTGAAAAGGAGTATCCGCCTTTTGTCATTTTTAAAGCAGTGAAACCTGCCTGAAGGAGGAGTGTAAGTTGACGGATATTTATAAAGCGCTTTCGATTGCTGGGACTGATCCTTCCGGAGGGGCGGGAATTCATGCGGATTTAAAAACATTTCAGGAACAAAAGGTATATGGAATGGCTGTTATTACATCAGTTGTTGCACAAAACACACTTGGTGTGAAAAGTTTTGAGGAGATGTCTCTTCAGAATATATCTCAGCAAATAGACTGTGTCATGGATGATATAAAACCGGATGCTGTCAAAACCGGTATGCTTGCAAGTATAGGAATTATTGAATTGCTGGCAGAAAAGTTAAAAGACGCAAATATTCAATCGTATGTGATGGATCCGGTTATGATTGCTAAAAGCGGACATCATCTGCTCCATAAGGACGCCATTGATCATTTGAAGAAATTATTAATACCCCAAACAACTGTTATTACACCGAACATTCCGGAAGCGGAAGTAATCATCGGCAAATCAATCGAGACTGTACAGCAGATGCGTGATGCGGCGAAAGAAATAGTGGAGGTATACGGGGCGAAAAGTGCTGTCGTAAAAGGGGGGCACCTGAACGGAGAAGCCCGTGATATTTTGTACTTTGACGAGGACTTCGAGGAATTTGTTTCTCCCCGCTTTGATACAAAGCATACTCATGGAACAGGATGTACATTTTCAGCTGTGATAACTGCAGAGCTTGCAAAGCAGCACAGCATACCGGAATCAGTGGCAACTGGAAAGGAATTCATTTCAGCAGCCATTAAACATCCCTTAGGAATCGGGAAAGGACAAGGCCCTACAAATCATTTTGCGTATCGCTCAACTATTAACCAAGAGACAACCGCTTAAGGAGTGTTACGATGATCTCCAAGAATTATGATGTATTTTTATTTGATTTAGACGGAGTGATATATATAGGAGATAAAGCTTTACCAGGAGCTGTGGCCTCTTTAAAACGACTCCGTGAAGAAAAGAAAGCCATTCGCTTTTTAACGAATGATCCTTGTGTTACAAGAGAAACGATTGTGAAACGCCTTCATAAACTGGGGATTTCAGCAAGTATTGATGAAGTCGTTACTGCGGGGTGGGCAACAGCTGATTACCTTGTCAGTGAAGGAATAAAGAAGGCATATATATTGGGAAATGACCAACTTAAAAGTGAAATTCAAAAGGCCGGTATTGATCTTACGGAAGATCAAGCGGAGGCTGTTGTCATTGGATGGGATCAAAATATTACATTTCAGGATGTGCATAAGGCAGTAAACCTCATCCGCTGCGGAGCTTCATTTATCGCTGCAAACGGGGATAAAACATTTCCTGCCGCTAACGGACCAGCTCCCGCGACAGGCGCTATAGTCGCGGCTGTTAAAACAGCAGCTGCTAAAGAGCCGATGATAATTGGAAAACCGGCGTCTTCAATATTTGAAAAAGTACTAGAGCCTTTTGAGGATAAAGAGAGATGCGTTATGATCGGGGATACGCCTGAAACAGATATTGTCGGAGCAAACCAAATAGGCATAACTTCCGTATTAGTTTCTGATCAACATACTTTATTTCCTGCAAAACATGATTTTAGAAATCCGGATGTTGTGATCCGCGATCTGAAAGACTTGTTCGATAATGAAATAAAGGCAGAAGTACGGAAAAAACCGGATTTCCAATGGACAGAACAAGTGAAAGCCGGAGTCGCTGGAATTATAATGAAAGAATCAAGTTCCGTTTTATTAATGAAGCGTGCTGATAATGGTTTATGGGGCATTCCTTCAGGCCATGTGGAACCTGGTGAAACAGTTGAACAAGCAATTATAAGAGAAATAGAAGAGGAAACTGGATTAGTGGTGAAAGTCTCTAAAATGATAGGCGTTTATTCTGATCCGAGTTCACAAACCTTTATATACCCTGACGGCAGAGTCAGCCATTTTATTACCAATTGTTTTCAATGTGACGTCATCGGCGGCACTTTGAAAAAATCCACAGAGGAAGCCATGGAAATCAGATATTTTGATATCCATGAATTACCTGAACATCTCTTGCCGATGCACCCGAGATGGCTGGATGATGCTTTGGAAATGAAAGAGAATGCTTTTATTCGATAAGGAACAGTACGCCAAAAATACTTTTTGGGAGTTATTTACAAGAATTAACGATTCTCAACCCGTATCTCTCGGCCGCGTTCCAAAAACACCAAGTGTCACAGACCCTTGGTGTTTTTTAATTCCGGCAGGACCTTAATGCAAGAGCGGCAGAAAAGAAGGTATAATGGGCGGAGAAGAGGTGTCAGCCAATGAAAATAACCAGAGAGACATTAGAAAAACAGCAAATTTGGATATATGGTGTGACTCTTGTGATCGGCGGAATAGCGGGGATCGCCGGGAAAGATTCAGGACTTCGCTGGGGATGGACGATATCACCGCTTATCGCTGTTCTCATGTATGCCATGTTTGCCCAAATCCCATTCTTGAAGCTGAGGGAAGCCATGTCAAATCTTAAGTTTATGGCGGCTTTACTGATCGGTAATTTCTTAGCTGTACCTGTCGTTGTATGGGTGTTAACCGCTATTTTTCCTCAATCTCCTCCTATATTATCAGGGGTTTGTTTGGTATTGCTTACACCTTGTATTGATTACGTCATCGTCTTTACTCAGCTCGGCAAAGGAAATGAGAGATTAATACTGGCTTCCACGCCGGTTTTGTTCGCCGTTCAGATGGTATTGCTTCCGTTATACCTGTGGCTGTTTATCGGGAAAGAAGTAATAGGGACTGTTCATGCGGGACCGTTTCTGGAAGCATTCTTATTGTTAATAGCGGTGCCGCTGCTGGCGGCGGTGATGACTCAACTATGGGCTGATAAGAAGCCGGCGGGAGAAAAGGTGTTGGAATGGACGGCGTGGCTGCCTGTTCCTTTTATGGCTCTGGTCTTATTGGCGGTCGTCGCCACACAAATCGGCAAGGTCATCAGTGATGCTGACATCATTATACGTGTGCTTCCGATCTATCTGTTATTCCTGCTCATTATGCCGTTTGTCTCCCGTTTTATCGCATATGCGTTCCGTCTGAATACAGGTGAAGGAAGAGCATTGATCTTCAGCACGGGCACAAGGAATTCTCTCGCAGTCCTTCCGTTAGCGCTGGCTCTGCCGGATGCTTGGGCCTCATTAGCCGCTGCTGTTATCGTCACACAGACGATTGTTGAGCTGATCGGCGAATTGGTTTATATCAAAGCGGTGCCCGGATGGCTGCTCAAATAAAAAATAATCTGCGCTGAAAAAAACATACCAATAGATATTGGTATGTTTTTTATTAGAATTATAAAGTTGCAATATCAATGACGAAACGGTAGCGGACATCGCTTTGGAGAACCCGTTCGTACGCTTCGTCAACTTGATCGGCCGGTATCACTTCAATTTTAGGAGCAATGCCGTGCTCGGCGGCGAAATCAAGCATCTCCTGAGTCTGCGGAATACCGCCGACGAGTGAACCCGCAATGCTGCGGCGGCCCGTGATTAAGGAGAACACACTGTATGAGTCCGGCTTAGCGGGCGCTCCCACATTTACCAATGTACCGTCAATGCGAAGCAGGGATAAGTAGGCATCTACGTCAAGGTTCGCGGATACTGTATTTAAAATAAGATCAAATCGTCCGGCCAGCTCAGTGAATGTATTCGGATCGCTTGTCGCAAAGTAATGATCAGCTCCAAATTCAAGCGCTTCGTCTTTTTTGTTCATTGAGCGGCTGAGGAGGGTGACCTCTGCGCCTAAAGCGTGCGCGAATTGAACGGCTAAATGTCCGAGCCCGCCCATTCCGACAATCGCCACTTTTTTGCCGGGACCGGCATTCCAGTGTTTCAGCGGAGAATAGGTGGTAATGCCCGCGCACAATAGCGGACTGGCAGCATCCAAATCCAGCTGATCGGGAATACGGACAACGAATCTGTCAGTGACAACTATTTTCTGGCTGTAGCCTCCGTACGTAGGATTTCCGTCGTAGTCCAGGTTATTATAGGTCTGAACAACGCCTTTTGTGCAATATTGTTCGTCTCCGTTCAGGCAGTATTCACATTCCCCGCAGGAGTCTACAAAACAGCCGACACCCACACGGTCGCCGGCGGCAAATGTGGTGACTTCTTCACCTACGGCTTCCACAACTCCGGCAATTTCATGGCCGGGAACCATCGGAAAGATTCCGCCGCCCCATTCATCGAATGCGCTGTGGATGTCTGAGTGACAAATCCCGCTGTACTTAATATCAATCAGGATATCGTGCGGCCGTAATGCTCTTCTCTCAATCGTCGTCCGCTCAAATTTAGCTTTTGCATGCGGAGCGCTTAATACACGAGTCGGATGATTATTGCACATGGTTATCTTCCTCTCCAAGATAAAGTGATGAATCCTCTGTTCGGTTTTACTTTAAATGTTAAAGCGGACTTTAAGTCAAGGGGTTTGGTTTATTTTTTTATGAAATGATATTCTATAATGGCACGCTTATGAAAGGTATGAAGGATGGGTGGTAAGAATATGAAGATTGCGCAGGCTGCAAAGCAGGTTGAGTTATCAGCCGCGACGCTTAGGTATTATGAAAGTATAGGACTGATTCCTCCGGTAAAACGCGATGAAAGCGGCATCCGCGATTATGACGAAGATGATGTGAATTGGATTCAATTTATAAAATGCATGAGAAGTGCCGGGCTGTCGATTGAGGCGCTGATTGAATATACCGCTTTATTTATTGAAGGAGCCGATCATACGATCGAACCCCGAAAAAACATCCTTATAAATGAAAGGAAAAGGCTGACGGAGAAACAGAGGGAAATTGATGAAACTATAAAACGATTAAACAGGAAGATTGAGGATTACGAAGATATCCTTGAAAATGAAGCGAAACTTAAAAACAGATTGAAAGCTGAATGTATTTCTGAATGAAGAGAAGGTGTCCCGGGCGCCGGGCCGCATGAAATGTACCAAGGGAAACGAGCCTTGGTTTTTTTATTTTCTAAAGAGAGGAAACAAAACAGCTTTTTCTATCTTATCAATCATTACTTATCCTTTTTTCAGCTTGACTTTTTTACTGCAGACTTTTAAAGTGTGAAATGTTGCTTAGACTGTGATTAGCGACTTTAATGCTGAAAAGAGGTGGTTTACCCAGATGAACAATCATAAGAATCCTTGGGCGTTATTGCCTTTAGTCTTATTCGTAGGGCTTTTTGTCGGCTCTGGTCTGGTGACCGGAGATTTTTATAAATTGCCGATCTTGATTGCCGCGATCATTGCGTCAGCTTTTGCGCTGTTATTTAACCGGAAGAAATCGCTCAATCAAAAAATAGAATGGTTCGCTTCCGGTGCGGGACATCCTGATATTATCATTATGGTTATGATTTTTATATTGGCAGGTGCCTTTGCTTCAGCGGCTGAGGCGATGGGAGCGGTGCATTCAACTGTCAATCTTGCTTTGAGCATAATTCCGCAGCAGTTTTTGCTGCCGGGGCTGTTTATCATTGCTTGTTTTATTTCTATATCGATGGGAACATCAATGGGCACGATTGCGGCGGTTGCGCCGATCAGCGCGGGTCTGAGCGGAGAGCTTGGCATCTCCGGCGCGATTACGATGGCAGCTGTGGTCGGCGGAGCTATGTTCGGAGATAATCTTTCTTTTATTTCCGATACGACCATTGCGTCAGTCCGGACGCAAAAAACACAAATGATGGATAAATTCAAAACGAACTTCCTGATTGTTTTGCCCGCTGCTATTTTAACGGTTATTATCTTATTTTTTATTCCGGCAGGCCACGCGGGCCATGCGGGCGCTGCATCTTACAGCTGGATTAAGGTGCTTCCTTATGTCGCCGTGTTAGTTTTTGCGTTAATCGGTTTTAATGTGATGGCTGTCATATTCGGCGGATTGGTTTTGACGGGGATCATCGGATTGGCGGGCGGCAGCCTGACGTTTGACTCTTATTTTAAGGCGATTACGGATGGAATCGCCGGAATGAGCGATCTGATCATCCTGTCCATGCTGATCGGCGGGATGGTCGGCGTAATGAAACAAAACGGCGGGATCGACTTTTTACTGGAATTTATTACGAAACGAATCCGTTCCAAAAAAGGCGCCGAAGCCGGCATTGCCGGACTGGTCAGCGTGACGAATCTGGCTGCGGCCAATAATACGATCTCCATTATCGCAGCCGGGCCGATTGCAAAGAATATCGCTGATAAATTCAACATCGACAACAGAAAATCGGCAAGTATTCTGGATATCTTTTCGTGTATGATACAAGGATTGATTCCTTACGGCGCGCAGCTGTTATCAGCCGGGAAATTCGGGAATATTTCACCCGTCAGCATCCTGCCATACTCTTTCTATCCCGTTTTAATCGGAATCTGCGGCATCGCCGCCATTATATTTGGACTGCCGAAATTCACAAGAAATACGAAATAAAAGATAAAAAAAGGCGCCGTTCGGCGCCTTTTTTCTTTCATGACAGCCAAGCATTTCTCAAAAGCTGTACGCCCTGTGTGATCTGATCCGTATCGAGATGGGCGAAACCTAACTTTATGATCGGCGGTTCGGGCTTTCCGGCAACGAAATAAACAGCGGTAGGATATACCTTCACTCCGTACTGAAAAGCGCGTTCGATTAATGTTTCTTCTGTATAGTTCAGGTGAACTCTTACTAATATATACAATCCCGACTGCTCGCCGATGATCGTCACCTGATCGCCGAACTGCTGCTTGATATGTGAAGTCAAGTGCTGCATCTTACGCTTGTAGACAGTGCGCATGCGCTTAATATGGCGGGTCCATTCACCGGCCTTCATCAATTCAGCCATGGTCAGCTGATTAAGCGAAGAAGCGGTGCTTTCGAAATGAATAAACCGTTTTTTATACCGGTGCAAAAGGCGCTGCGGCAAAACCATATAGCTTATGCGGATGCCCGGTAGAAAGGATTTTGAGAAATTCCCTAAATAAATCACCCGGTCTGATTGAATGGAAGCAAGAGCGGGAAACGGCTGCTGTGTATAACGGAATTCACTGTCATAATCATCTTCAAGAATATAACCCTCTCTATGATTCACCCAATTGATCAGTGTTTGGCGCTGCTGAATGGACATGCTTACGCCGTAAGGGCTGTGATGGGATGGGGTCACATAGATTAATTTTTCTTTCATTGCATGCAATTGAGAAAAATCAGCTCCGTTTTCATAGACAGGCATCGTTTCCATAGATAGCCCGTGAAATTGAAATGCCGCTCTGGCACCGTCGAAGCCCGGATTTTCTACTATAACTCCGGAAAAATCCTCTTTCAGAATCCGGCTGAGATATATCAGCATCTGCTGGGTGCTGCTGCCGATGATAACCGAATCCGCATCTGTTTTCACTCCGCGTGATTCCAAGAGATAAGCGGCAATTTGTTCACGCAGGTCTCTCTCGCCGAACGGTTCACCGTACAGGAAGCTTTTCTCTGATGTCAAAACTTGATTGTATAATTTTCTCCATGTTTTCAGAGGAAAATGCTTTTGATCGACGGCTCCGGCGCGAAAATCAATCAGGGCCGGCTGAGTTGATTCGGTTTTCTCAGCGTAAACAACATCGTTTTCTTTTTGAAATAAAGAAGGTTCTACTTCATTTGCAAAATAACCTTTGCGTGTTTCCCCGCGAATGTATCCCTCCGCTAAAAGAAGATCATAAGCCATCAGCGTTGTATTGCGGCTTACCCGCAGGGAATCCGCCAGCTCCCGAATCGAAGGCAGCCGCTCATCTGCCTGAATATTTCCCTGCTCAATCAATGTTTTAAATTGCTCGTAAATTTGTTTATATTTCGGGGTGCCGCTTCTGAAAGCGAAAATCATATTTTTCATCAGATATTCTCCTCTGACATGTGTATTTATTTGAAACTGTACCTTTTTAAATGTCAGTTGATATCTTATTATAGCGGAAAGCGCTTTATCAATCCATGTTCAGAGAGGAGAGTTTTGTATGTATATTCCGGCTCCATTTCAGCTGAGTGAAGCTGAAGCGTGCGATGTAATCAAAGAGTATGGTTTCGCAGCATTGTTTTCAACGGCGGGAGGCATGCCGTATGCAACCCACCTGCCATTGATGATGAGTAAGGATAACGAATGCTTATACGGTCATTTTGCATTGCCGAACCCCCAATGGAAAGAGATTGATGGCCAAAACGTGTTAGCCGTTTTTCAAGGGCCTCATTGTTATATCTCGCCTAAATGGTATGAGACGAATCAGGCTGTTCCCACATGGAATTATGTGGCGGTTCATGTTTACGGAGAGGCGGAGCTTTTGGATGAGGAAGAAACCGTGCAGTCGATGAGTGATCTCGTCTTGAAATACGAAAGCCCCGACAGCCCGTACAAATTAGAGGATGTCGATGCGAAATTGCTGGCAGGCATGAACAAAGGGGTAAAAGGTTTTAAAATCAAAATCAGCAGAATAGAGGGGCAAGCAAAGCTGAGTCAAAATCATTCAGCCGCAAGACAAGGGCTGGTCGTACAACAGCTCAAACAGATTCCTCATACAAACGAACAGCTCATTTCCGGCTTGATGGAAGAAAACATCAAGCGGATCACTGCAAAAAACTGATCCATACCTTAAAAACATACCGGCAGCATGCGGTATGTTTTTTTCTGATTATGAAGCTTTTCTCAGGATGAATAACGACTCAAACAGCACATAAATCAACGGCGCCGATAAAATGAAGAAAGAATGAAAAATAGCATACGGTATGAGTAAGTAAACGATAAGTTTTAATAGAATGGAAGACGTTTTATTCAATGTCCAGCGATTCTTCAAGATATCAGTCATACAAGCTGAAACAAGGCCGACCGTCAAATATCCGGCTGCTATGTACAGATAAATAAAAAGGTAAAACCGGTCAGACAACGGCGGTGTGTCTTCTTGTGTCACTTTTAAACTCACATAAAAGACCAATAAAAAGCAAACGGACGAAATCAGAGCTAACAAAAGGTGTTTATATAAATACTTCTTCATGTGTTCACCTGCCTATGGCGCAATTATTTCTTAACATATTATGACATGGTTTTACCGCTGCTGAAAGAATTGGAAGTCCGGCTATATGAGCGGGGCGTAAAGAATCAATATCATCTTTTCATGAATCCGGATGTTTTGTTCGGATGGATGTAAAGAAGAATACACCAAAAAAAAAGCTGTCAGCTTGGTCCTGACGGCTTATTTTTGGGGAAAGGCTTATTTCTCCGTGGTGAAATAAAGCAATGCTATGACAGGAAAAGCGATTCCAATCCATAATGTGATACTCCACCCGCCTGAGGCGTATGCCCATCCTCCGATTGATGATCCTGCAGCGCCGCCCAGAAAGAAGATTGCCATGAATAATCCGTTTAATCGGCTGCGGAATTCAGGTGCCAACGAAAAAATGGCACGCTGACTGAGTACGAGGTTGGCAGATACCCCCATATCCAACAGGATAGCTGCGGCCACCAGAACTGCTATTCCGACGGGGGAGCTGCTCTGAATCATGAGCGGGAGTAATAAAGAAACGATGACAACACCGAGAGCGATTCCGGTAGCAAGCCGGGTCAAGCCGCGATCAGCCAGACGGCCGCCTATCGGTGCAGCCGCTGCACCCGCAATGCCCGCTAATGCATACAGCGCGATTGCCTTTTGAGAAAAATGAAAAGCAGGACCGGACAATAATAAAGGTACAGTCGTCCAGAATAAGCTGAAAGCTCCAAATACAAACGCATGATAAATGGCACGGCGGCGTAAGACCGGAGTCGTGCGCAGCAGCTTCCACATTGAACCGAGTAAGACGGTGTAGCTTGTGTTTGCTGTTGGTTTTCTGGCAGGAAGCACTTTTGATAAGACGATTGCCAGGACAACACTTAACGCGGCGGATAAAGCAAATATGGCATTCCACCCCCATATATCAGCGACCAGACTGGATATCGGACGGGAAAGCATAATACCGAGAAGCAGGCCGCTCATCACATTGCCGACAACCCGGCCTCGTGCGGCGTCTGGTGCAAGGTATGATGCGAACGGAACTAGCACTTGGGCTGCGATGGATCCCAGTCCGATGAAAAACGCAGCGGCTAAAAACAGTGTTCCATGCTTCACACATGCTGTCAGAGTTAGAGCGGCTGCGCTTAGTAGGAGCGATACCACGACAAGTTTTCTGTTTTCGATAATATCTCCCAAAGGGACGAGAAACAGTAGGCCGGCAACGTATCCGATTTGAGTCAGCGTGACAATCAATCCGGCACTGCTTGGAGAAAGCCCGATTGCCGCACTAATGAATCCTGCCAAGGGCTGTGCATAATAAAGATTAGCGACAATGATACCGCATGCCGTTGCGAGAAGAAGGGTTAAACCAGTTGAGATTCTCTGATCTGCTTTTTGTTTGTTTAATGTAGCCATGTGAATGAACTCCTTTTTAATGATTTTATGAGGTTTGATAAATATTTTGCTGATTCATCTCCTCCCCATAGATTTTTAGTGCTAAGGTTTTGCGGAGTGTTGAGCATTTCCTAAACTGTACGTTTAGTTTTTATAAGTAAATAATATACTGAACGTTCAGTTTTGTAAATAGGCTTCTGTTTTATTTTTTTATCATGTTAAGTATACTGAACGTATCGTTTATAATTCGGGAAGGAATGATTCATGTGCAGAGTAAACGAGGACGGCCGCGTGATGAAGGAACACATAAGGCGATTCTTTCTGCTGCCTATGACCTATTGTTGGAAAATGGCTTTGACGCGGTGACAGTCGATAAAATTGCAGAGCGTGCCAAAGTGAGTAAGGCAACGATTTATAAATGGTGGTCAAACAAGGCTGCCGTTATCATGGACAGCTTTCTTTCGACCGCTACGGACAGACTGCCTGTGCCCGATACAGGATCAACAGTGCAAGATATATTGATCCACGCCGCGAATTTAGCAAAGTTTTTGACAAGTCGGGAAGGAACCGTTATTAAGGAATTAATCGGTGCGGGACAGCTGGATGCAAAATTGGCGGAAGAATATCGCACGCGATTTTTCCAGCCCCGCCGCCTCCAAGCGAAAGGCCTTCTGGAAAAGGGAATTCAGAAAGGTGAATTAAGAGAGAATCTTGATATTGAAGTAAGCATCGATCTCATTTACGGACCGATTTTCTATCGCCTGTTGATCACAGGTGATGAGGTGAATGATTCCTATGTGCATGATCTTGTGATGAGTGCGTTTAAGGGAGTTCAAGCTACGTGAATAATTAAAAAGGCAGAACAATTTGTTCTGCCTTCTCCACTATGCCCAGCGGCTGCCACGCACGCATTCACCGCCGCAAGCCCCAATAACAGCTCGAAGAAAGGCTGGAGAAGCTGCAGAGCTGTTTCGTTGCCTGGAAATCCTGAAGCTTGAGCCAGAGGTGCTGTCTCAGCAGGAAAACATTTATAGGACGGGCAGGCGGAGCGCCGTATCAATATTTTGCAAATTAAACCGGACTTGTTCAGCTGTGTTCCACGGATGATACCAGCCTTTTTCTATCATATAGCGTGAGATTTGCTCATGCATGTCGATGGCTTCTTCTAAGTGACGGGTGAGGATCGCTTTCACTTCAGGCGTTCCGGCTTCCGTCGCCGCCATCGCATAGTTTCTGACTCCGCTTTTTGCCGAATTCAATAAATCCATAGCGACAATTTGGTCTGTCAGTGCATCCATCCCCGTCAAGTATTCCATAATTGGATTCATTCGTCATTCATCTCCTATTCATGCTTTGCCTCAGATAAAATCGAGGCAAATTCCTGCAATTGCCTTGTTGATGTATCCGCATCCTGCTGCATAATTTCTTTCAGCTGCGGATCGGATACGAGCGCTTTCATGGTTTTGGATTTCGTCAGACAAAGTGACTTAAAAGAAGCCATCTCCTGAATTTCGAGTAATTCATGTAAGGCGCTGGCCATTTCTGTAGCCTCCGTTCTTTAAGGTTTGAGTACAACTTTAATACAATCATCTGTTTTCGTGTCAAACATCTCATAGCCGTGCTTCGCTTCACTAAGCGGAATGACATGGCTTACAACATCGCCCGGATCAATTTTGCCGGTTGACACCAGTTCAAACATATACGGCATATAATGGATAACCGGAGCTTGTCCTGATCGGATATTGACGTTCCGCTGCATGATATCGCCAAGGGGAAACCCGTTGTATCTGCCGCCGTACACACCCGTAATCTGGATCGTTCCGCCTTTTCGCACCGCTTGGGACGCGATGACCAATGCGCTCATCGCCCCGCCTTGAAGTTTTAATCCGCTGGCGAGGAACTCCAGATCCGTCATTTTTCCGTCCATGCCGACGGCGTCAATAACCACATCAGCGCCGCCTTTGGTGATTTCCTTCAGGTAGCTGCCCGTATTTTCGTGGTCTTCGAAGTTCACGATTTCCACTTTATTCGTCCGTTTCGCATGCTGGAGACGGTAGTTGACATAGTCTACGGCTATTACGCGTTTCGCTCCCTTTAACCAGCAGAATTTTTGAGCGAAAAGGCCCACGGGCCCGCAGCCGAGAACGATGACCGTATCGCCTGCTTTTACGCCGGCATTGTCAACGCTCCAAAAACCGGTTGTCATCGCATCGGCAATAACACTCAATTTCTCATCCGGTTCTTCGCATGTTTCGGGGACTTTAAAATGGGTAAAGTTCGCAAAAGGGACGCGCAAATATTCGGCCTGGCCGCCCGGATAGCCGCCGGTACTCCCTGAATAGCCGAAATAAGCGCCCATATCGCCGTTTTCATTTGATTGATCACATTGGCTTTCCAGGTGATTTTTACAATAAGTGCATTCTCCGCAGGCAATATTAAAAGGAATAATGACGCGGTCGCCTTTTTTGACTTTCGTCACGCCGGGACCGGTTTCTTCCACGATGCCCATCGGTTCATGCCCGATGATGTAGTCTTCCTGCAAGTTCGGGATGAGTCCGTGGATTAAATGTAAATCTGATCCGCAAATTGCCGTACTTGTGACTTTTATAATCATGTCATCGTGTTTTTCAATCTTCGGATCAGGCACGTCTTTGACTACGACGTTTTTCACTCCTTGATACGTTACGGCTTTCATGCTGTAATACCTCCAGTGTTAGTGTTCATCAGGTGTGCGGTCAAACATCCCTTTTCTGTTCGTTTCAACGGGAAACAGATTCATGTTTCCGACCATGAGGGTATTTTTCGCAGAGAGCTGGTCCAGTTTATACTGTTCGCTCAGATCATGCGGGTGAAACCACTTTTTGCTGACCATCAAGTCGGTAATTTCCTGATGCATCGCGATTCCCTGCATGAGCTGTTTGCGCAGCAAAGCTCTTACATCAGGTGAAGCGGTTTCTGTTAAAGCGACGGCGGTATTTCTGACGCCTTCTTTTGCCCGTAAAAGAAAATCCATTGCGAATGTCATATCTGCGAGTTCAGGGACGTGTAATGAATTGATTGGATCTAAATAGTCATGATTCAATGATGCTTACCTTCCTTTCAATTGATGATCGAAGTCGGCCGGTTTTGAGGAACAGGAGCCTGAAAAGATGCACGTTCATAAACCGCCTGTAAATCAGCCAGGTCTTGAGAGGCTTGCTGAACATCTTTCTCCATTAACGTTTTCAGATCCTGATTAAACACAAGTCCTTGCATGAGCTTGGATTTCGCTACACAAAGCGTCTTGAAGTTAATCATTTCATGTAAGTCAAGCGACTCGTGAGCCGCTAATTCTCGCTTTTCCATAATGTCTTTTAAACCTCCCTTTCTAGAAATACGTAGTTAATTTCCCCTTAGAAAAGGACTTTAGTCTTACAAATTTTGTTTATAAGAAAAAAGAGAGAAGAAATCTGACGGTACATCAATAAAAGAGGAAGCCTAATCCCGAAGATGATAAGTCCGGCAAACACGATGCTTTTGAAAGCGGAAAAACAACCTGCGCTGATGACAAATATCCCAGTGATAACAAACAGAACGCTGACCGGGGCAACGAACCTGGTTCCCTTCCGCGAGATCATCCGGCTGGCGCTTAACAGGCCGATCAATGAGCCGAACGCAAGCCCATATATAACCAATCCCGCAGGCTGTTTTTTCTTTCACCCGTCATGCAGGACAGAAGGGGAAGGTGAGAAGAAGGCACTTATGGTATGATGACAAATAGAATAAAACATCGTGAGGCCGGTCGGCTAAAAGGAAGTGGACAGAGATTGTTTGGTACAAAACATCAAGAAGACTATGTCTCCCGTGACAGACGCTCATTGCATATGCTTGCGCTTCGGGTGCCCGGTCTGGCGTTTATTTTTATGGTATATGCCGCATCAGTCTCTTTGCAGTACATTTATGAAAGCTGGACGGTTTTATTGCTGCTGTTATTCACGATATTGATCGTCATTTTTGCCGTGCTGCACTGGCATTCCTATCGCTGGGTCAAGAAAAAAACGTTTCTTTATTTCATCATACAGGGATTTATTATATATACATCGGCTAACTTGATGACCGGCGGCTATATCGCGGCGGTCATCGGACTCTATGCCTTTTTAATCGGGCAGATTATCGGAATGGCGGATAAGGGCAAAACGCTGCTCATACTCTATCTTGTCATTTTAATGTCCATAGCAGCCCTGCACCAGGAGCATCCGCATCATCTGCTTCGTTTCATCGTTATCGCCGCTCCCATCATGATCGTGATTATCACGTATGCGGCAACATTTTTCGCACAAGTTGATGAAAAAATAAAAACACAGATGACGCTTGAAAAATTAGAGCTCGCTCACCGGCAAGTGAAACAGCTGACGCTTCAAAACGAGAGGCAGCGGATGGCGAGAGACTTGCACGATACACTTGCGCAAGGGCTGGTCAGTTTGCATATGCAGCTTGAAGCGGTGCATGTTCATCTTTCAAAGGGTAACACTGACAGAGCGAAAGACATCATCAGCCAGTCAATGGACAGAGTGAAGGGCACATTGGCTGATGCGCGCTCGGCCATTGACAACCTTCGCAGCAAATCAGAAGAGATCGGGTTCTTAAAAGAATGCATCACTGAACAAATCAACCATTTTACAGAAGCCTCCGGGCTGTCTTGTTTTTTAGATTACAGCGTGTATCATGTGCTTGACGTTCATACGGCGGAGAATTGCCATTACATGATCGGCGAAGGCCTGACTAACGCCGCCAAGCATGCAGAAGCCAAGAATGTCTGGGTGTCCGTTCAGGAAGAAGAGGGACAGATCCGCATAACCGTCAAAGATGACGGGAAAGGCTTTGATGCCGGAACAGAAATGAGAAAAAGCGGACATTACGGGCTGCTTGGGATACAAGAACGCGTCAATATGATGAATGGCACTTTCCGTATAACAAGCGCCAGAGCAGCGGGAACTCAAATTGAGATCATCATACCAATTCAAGGAGAAGCGGAACATGTATAAAGTGTTAATAGCAGATGACCATCTTGTCGTCAGAGAAGGTCTGAAGCTTTTGATAGAAACAAATGACCATTACACCATAACGGGAGAGGCGGAAAACGGGAAAACCGCCGTCCGCCTCGCAGAGGAACTAAAGCCCGATGTCATTCTCATGGATCTGTACATGCCGGAAATGAGCGGGCTGGAAGCCATTAAACAGATAAAAGAGCATTCTGATGTGCCGATCATTATTTTGACGACCTATAATGAAGATCATCTGATGATAGAAGGCATCGAATCAGGCGCGAACGGTTATCTGCTGAAGGACACAAGCTCAGAAACCTTATTTCATACGATGGATGCGGCGGTCAGGGGAGAAGTGCTTCTGCAGCCGGACACCTTGCGCCGTTTCCGGGAAATGAAAATGGAACGGGCAAATGCCAATGAAACACAGCTGACGGACAAGGAAATCATAGTTCTGCAAGCCGTTGCGAAAGGACATAAAAGCAAAGCGATCGCCTTCGATTTAGGAATCTCAGAGCGGACGGTAAAAGCGAGATTAACATCGATTTATAACAAATTAGGCGCTGATTCGCGGACGGAAGCCGTCACCATTGCCATGCAAAAAGGCATTCTGAAACTGAATATATAATGAAAAACTGCCCAAACGTACATGCCCCTATGTACGTTTTTTTTATGTGAATGTGAACTACAATTAGGCAGAAAGTAATGATTGGAGAGGAGTATTCGATGTCTGGTTTTTTATATAAATTAGGGGGATGGTCTGCCCGCAACCGATTCAAAATGATCATTGCGTGGCTCGTGATACTGATCGCTTCGATTGTGATCGCCATCTCGTTAAAGCCTGCTTTTTCTGAGGATATGTCAATTCCCGACACACCTTCTGAAAAGGCGATGGATATCATTCAAAAAGAATTTTCAAAGGGGCCCGATAAAGGAAGCATACGGGTTATTTTCGGAGCTGAAGACGGGAAGAAATTGACGTCAAAACCGGAAAAACAAGCGATTGAAGAGACATTAAAGAAGATCAAAACAGATCATTCAGTCGCTTCGATTGCAAGTCCTTTTGAGACAGGAACCATTTCTAAAGACGGATCAGTGGCATATGCCGATATTACGTACAAAAAAGCGGCGGATGACATTACGGATGCGTCTGTTTCACATATTAAACACAGTCTGTCCGCCGCCGGAGACAAGGGCCTGCAGACGGAGCTCAGCGGCGATGTGCCGGGGGCCGGTGTTGAAGTCGGCGGTGTCTCTGAAATTGTCGGCGTTGTGCTGGCTTTCGTCGTTCTGGCCATTACGTTTGGTTCATTAGTTATAGCGGGGCTGCCGATTGTCACAGCCCTGATTGGGTTAGGCGTAAGCGTCGCGCTGACGTTAATCGGAACACAGGTCTTTACAATAGCCTCGGTCAGTCTCTCATTATCCGGAATGATCGGCCTGGCCGTCGGGATTGATTATGCGCTGTTTATCTTTACGAAGCATCGTCAGTTTTTGGGCGAAGGTGTACAAAAAAATGAATCGATCGCTAAGGCTGCGGGAACGGCTGGCAGCGCCGTCGTTTTTGCGGGACTGACCGTGATCGTCGCGCTTTGCGGATTGACCGTTGTCGGCATTCCGTTCATGTCTGCCATGGGATTGACTGCGGCGCTCAGTGTGCTGATGGCTGTATTGGCATCAGTAACGCTGGTGCCTGCGGTGTTATCAATCGCAGGAAAACGGATGATTCCGAAATCAAACAAGAAGAAAGAAAAGAAAAGCGCCGACACGAATGCCTGGGGGCGCTTCGTTACAAAGAAGCCTATTCTGTTAAGCATTTTCAGCATTATTCTTTTAGCCGTCATCAGTCTGCCGGCCATGCATTTAGAGCTGGGGCTGCCTGATGCGGGAATGAAAGCGAAAGACAGCCCGGACCGCCGCGCCTATGATCTGTTGTCTAAAGGATTCGGCGAAGGCTTTAACGGCAAGCTGACAATTGTTGCCGATGCAAAAGGGGTCAAGGGGAACAAAAGTGAAGCATTTCAAGACGCCGTGAAAGAAATAAAGGACTTGCACAATGTGGCGAGCGTCACACCTGCCATGCCGAATCAAAAAGGGGATTATGCCATCATTACGGCAGTGCCTGAAACCGGGCCGAATGATAAGGCAACGAAAGAGTTAGTGCAGGATATACGGAAACGATCAGACAAAAACGGCATCCGCCTGCTCGTCACCGGGTCAACAGCGGTGAATATTGATATTTCAGACCGGTTAAATGATGCGATTCCGGAATTCGCCATTCTCATTGTCGGGTTTGCGTTTGTATTGCTGACCGTTGTTTTCCGCTCGCTTCTCGTGCCGCTTGCCGCCGTCGTCGGCTTTTTGCTGACGATGACCGCTACACTCGGGTTATCGGTATTCGTTCTGCAGGATGGGAATTTCACCGGCTTGCTCAGCATTCCGGAAAAAGGTCCGATTCTCGCCTTCCTGCCTATTTTAGCCATCGGTATTCTTTTCGGGCTGGCGATGGACTATCAAGTATTCCTTGTCAGCAGAATGAGAGAAGACTATGTCAAAACAAAAAATCCGGTACAAGCCATCCATGCCGGATTGAAACATAGCGGACCTGTCGTAACAGCGGCGGGACTGATCATGATTTTCGTCTTTGCTGGATTCATCTTCGCGGGGGACTCTACGATCAAATCCATGGGATTGGCAATGACTTTCGGTGTTCTTTTCGATGCGTTCATTGTAAGAATGACCATCATTCCGAGTGTCATGAAGCTGATGGGACATGCGGCCTGGTACTTGCCGAAGTGGCTGGATAAAATCATTCCGAACGTGGATATCGAAGGCCATAAGCTGACACAAGGCAAAACACCGGAGAAACCGGAAGAATAAAATGAAAAAGCAGATCGTTATGATCTGCTTTTTTTTATGTTCTGACCGCATTCATGAACAGAGAAAAAAGCTTTTTCATGTCTTCGTGCTTTTTTGTCAGCATTTCGGGATGCCATTGCACGCCGACGACAAATAATTCACCCGTCCGTTCAATCGCTTCAATGGCCCCGTCTTTCGCATAAGCCGCGGCTTTAAACGAAGGCGCCGTCTCTTTTATGATCTGGTGATGGAATGAATTCACCCGCGCTGAATCGCCAAACAAGGAATGGAGACGTGTCCCTTTTTCAAAAGAAACATGATGGGTTTTTAACGGCGGATCTTTTTCTTGATCGTGCTTAATGTCAGCAAACGAAGCGTGTGTCAGGTCTTGATATAAAGTTCCCCCGTAAGTGACGTTTAACATATGCATCCCCCGGCAGATTGCCAGAATCGGCTTTTCTAAAGCAACCGCCGTGAGAATCAGCTCCTTCTCGTAGGCATCCCGATCAGGAAAGGTCTTTCTTAAAGCCTGTAAAGGTTCTTCGCCGTAAAACAGCGGGTCTATATCCTGGCCGCCGGACAGAATGATGCCGTCAACATGAGAGACCTGTTCCTTTACAAGCGCCGTCTCTTGAATCACCGGCAATATAAACGGCACACCGCCGGCCTCAGAAACAGACTGAATATAATCATTATTGACATATGCCCGATTATAACCCGGGAAAGGGCCTGATTGATCAGCCATAATGTTTCCCGTAATTCCGATGCGTTTGGCCATCCTGCGTTCACCTGAACCTTTCTTTCTGAACCTTCTCGTATAAATCTGAACGTAGGTTGTACAAATCAGTTTGAAATTATTCCTCATGGTACGTGAACTTTCCAAAACAAAACCCGTGACAATCACGGGTTTTTACATTCATTTCAATTTCTTGATTTCTTCCGTCAGCTCTTTGAATTTTTGATCGAGCTCACGATATTGTTTATCAGCCGGAGTCATGAAGCTGAGTTTTCCGAGGACTTCCTGCCGTTCGGTTTCAAGCTTTAATCGCAGTTCTTCAGCATCATCCCTGACGGAGGGAGATTCTTTCCATTGTTTTCGGACGCTGCCATTTGAGATATCAAGCCGGATGTCCGTCGTCTTTTCGAGAAAGTAACGATCATGAGATACGATGATGAGCGTTCCGTCGTATCGGGCCAAAGTGTCTTCAAGCTGCTCGCGTGACGGCAGATCAAGGTGGTTTGTCGGCTCATCCAGAATCAGCACATCTTTCTCCTCTAAAATAAACGCCATCAGTTTGCATTTGACCCGCTCTCCCATGCTCATCTTGCCGATGGGTTCCGTCCATTGCGCTGCGGTAAATCCTAAATGCTTCATGAGGGATTGCACATTGCCCCTAGCTTCGAACGTTTCTTTGTAAAAAAGCTGTTCGGGGGTTTTATCAAGCGGAAGGTCGAATACTTCCTGGGTTAAATATCCGACGTTTGCAGTCGGAGAAATCCATATGCCGCCCTGCGCTTTTTCCTGACCGAGGATGACCTTCAATAATGTTGTTTTCCCGCTGCCGTTCGGGCCTGTAATCGCGATCTTTTCACCGTGCATCACAGTGAAATTCACGTTTTTAAAAAGCGTTCGGCCGTCATATGACTTTGTGACATCACTTACTTCTAAAAAACGCTTTCCCGCTTTTTTGCGGTGCTCAATGGAAAAACGGACTTCATACTCCGCTTCAACCGGTTCTGCTTTCGCTTTTTCAAGCTCTTTTTCAAGACGCTTCTGCTTTGATTTAATCTGGGCGTCCGTGCGTTTTGCTTTTACGCGGTGGTATTCTTTAAAGCCTTCTATTTTCGTTGATTGGGCGTGGGCTTTTTTCGACCAGGCGCTCAGCTCGTTCATTTGAGCTTCAATCCGTCTGATCATATTTTGCTGATTCTCATATTCCCGCTGCTGTGTCAGCCTTCTCTGTTTGCGGACCTCCATATAGCTTGAATAATTCCCTTTATGTTCAATGAGTTTCTTTCCTTCGATGGCCCAGATTTTTGTCGCCGCTGCATCTATAAAAGCACGATCATGCGAAACGAAAATAATGGTGCCTTTGTAATTCTTGATCTGATTCAGCAGTATTTCTAAACTGTGCTGATCGAGGTGGTTCGTCGGCTCATCTAATAACAAAAGTCCGCTTGAGGAGGAGAAACCTTTGGCAAGACGGGCTTTCAATTTTTCTCCGCCGCTTAATTGCGAAAAGGCGCGTGCGGGCACGTTCCACTTTTCTAACAAGGCTGCCTCCGCAGGCTCCGTGTGGCCGGAATCATAAGCTTCCGTTTCTTGTTCCACCATATATATGTTCACATCTTGCATCATCTGGATCTGTCCTTGTGACGGCGCTTTTTGATTGCAGATCAATTGCAGCAATAAAGATTTGCCGGCGCCGTTTTTACCGATAACGCCGATGATGTCGCCTTGCTGAACACTCGCGCTGATCTGTTCAAAAAGGGGAACACTGTTGATTTCATAACTGATGCCGCTTAACTTTAACATTTCTTTCATATGTCAATCCCTCGCTTTAAAGGGAGGACAAAAAAATCCTCCCAATTGATTTGGAAGGATTAGCCGTACCTGTGCATGATCAAATAAGCTATTTTTACATAGCTTTCTCGTATCGTATAGAAAATGGGCAGACTAATCCTATTTTTTCTGATTTGAAATATTTGATTTCAAACGGTCAAAATAAGATTAGTTAATCATTGTCCACCCATCATCCCTTCGTATTTGTTACGAACAGTGTAGCACACACTTATCTGTAAAAGCAAAGGGTATAAGCCTTTTTATTCCAGATTGGAGGCTTCCCACTCTTCTTCTAAAACGGCATAATAATATTCATCCCACCATTCATTATCATGGGGGATGCATTTTTTAAAAAAGCCTTCCCGCCTCATCCCGATCTTTTCCATCACCCGGTGCGAAGCCATGTTTTCCGGCTGACATGTCGCAACGATCCGGTGTAATTTCATCTTGTTAAACCCGAATGCCAGCACGGCGCGCGCCGCCTCTGAAGCATATCCTTTGCCCTGGTATTCCGGGTGAAACACCCAGCCGATTTCATACGTATGATCGCCAAAATACTGAAAAAAAACAATGTGGCCAATGACCGTTTTCTCATCCTTCAATAAAACGGGAAACTTCCCGGTATGTTCACCGCTGTTTTCAGTAACGAATTTCCTGGCATCTTCTTCGGTAAAGACACCCTCTGGTATATATTTCATGACACTCGGATTCGAGGTGTACGCATAGACATCCTGCCAATCTTCCGGTTCAAATGTCCGAATTACGAGCCTTTCAGTTTTGATATTCATTTTTTTATGTTCCTCCATCAAAAAAGGTTTCATTTACTACTTCGATTGAAAGATATAAAAAACCTTTGAGCGGGGAAGAGCCGGATAAAAAAAGCCTGCAGCTATACACTGCAGGCGGTTATTTTTCATTTGCGGCGGCGGGCAGGTTTGTAAACCCGAATTGCCCTCCGACAGCTTCTTTTACTTCATGAATAACGATAAATGATTTCGGATCAATTTTTTGAACATGTTTTTTGATTTTCAGCAATTCGTTCTTTTTAATGACAACATAGATAATGCGCTTGTCTTTGCTGCCGTAATACCCGTATCCGTAAAAAATCGTCGCCGCGTTGCCGTACTCGGAGGTGATGGCTTTGGCGATTTCTTCGTATTGGTCAGACATAATGGTGAGGGCTTTTTTATTATGGAAACCCTCAATGACAATATCGACGATTTTGGCGCACAGATAAACGAATATAAACGTATACAGCATATGATTGATTCCGATCGCTAAAACGGATGCGAAAATGATGACACAATCCATATAAAACATGCTTTTGGAGATGTTAAAGCCCTTTGTGTAATTCAATAAATACGCCAAAAGCGTGGTCCCGCCGGTAGATCCGTCAGCGATAAAGATCAATGCCAGCCCCGCTCCCATCAGCAGAGCGCCGAATACGATCCCGAGCACCATGTCGTGCACGCCGAATGGAATAAAGCTGACGATGCTGAGAAAAACAGAAGTCATTCCCGTACCGAGTATCGTGAATAAAATCGTTTTTTTCGTTAAAAATTTATAAGCCAACCCGATAAAAATCAAATTTACAACCAGAGTCGTAATACTTGCAGGTATATGGAAAAGATAATATAAAACGAGAGCGATTCCCACGGTGCTGCCGTCCCCTAAATGATTCGGGATGACGAAAAATTCCACGGACGCCGCGATAAGAAAGGCTCCGGCCATAATCATCAGTATATCCTTGCAAATGTTCTTCATATGCAAACCTCCTCCGCAGTCAAAAATATATAAAAAACAAAAACGCCTCAAAAATTATCCAGCAGAACTAAATAATTTTTAAGACGAATCATTCACAATCTCGTTTGTTCATTCAGTAAAGAATGATCAGCTTCAATATCGAAGATTATATAGACACCTTCACATCTTGTCAATGCCGTGAAAATTGATTTTTCAGCAGTGTATATGAGGTTTGAATCAAATCAAAACGAGGAATGATATCAGAAGAGTTTTCATTTCTGCTCTATCAATAAGAGAAATGTAATGAGAGACAACGAAGAAGGGATGATGACATTGGAACGAATTTTTATCAGTCCGGCCAAATACGTGCAGGGAAAAAATGCCATTGAAACAATCGGCGGACATCTGGAGGGCGTTGGTGAAAAAGCCGTCGTCATCGCGGACAAAACCGTATGGGATATCGCGGGCCATAAAGTGACGGCTGAATTAAAGAAAAGCAATATCTCTTCTGAAGAGGCGGTTTTCAACGGCGAAGCCTCCCAGGAAGAAATGAAAAGAATTGCCGGCATCGCAGAAAAAGCAGGGGCGACTATTGTCATCGGAGTCGGCGGCGGTAAAACGCTTGATACGGCCAAAGCCGTATCAGATGAAATAAACGGCTACACCGTTATCGTGCCGACGGCCGCTTCAACGGATGCTCCGACAAGCGGGCTGTCTGTCGTGTATTCTGAACAAGGCGCGTTCGAAAACTATCGTTTTTATCATAAGAATCCTGACTTGGTTCTGGTCGATACGAAAATCGTCGCGGAAGCTCCGCCGCGCTTTTTAGCATCAGGGATTGCCGATGCGATGGCGACGTGGATAGAGGCGCGCAGTGTCATCGCCAATGGCGGTAAAACGATGGCAGGCGGAATTCCGACAATCGCCGGAGAGGCTATCGCGGAAAAATGTGAAGCGGTATTATTCAAATACGGCCGTCTCGCTTATGAGTCTGTGAAAGCGAAAGCCGTTACGCCTGCATTGGAAGCGGTGGTTGAAGCCAATACACTTCTGAGCGGACTGGGATTTGAAAGCGGCGGCTTAGCTGCGGCACATGCCATTCATAATGGATTTACCGCGCTTGAAGGTGAAATCCATCACTTGACCCACGGTGAAAAAGTGGCATTCGGCACGCTCGTTCAATTGGCGCTGGAAAAACGTTCGCTTGAGGAAATTGAGCGGTATATCGCGTTTTATATCAGCTTAGGGCTGCCTATCACACTTGAAGACATCAAATTGAAAGACGCATCTAAAGAGGACATTATGAAAGTGGCAGAAGCCGCGACGATTGAAGAAGAAACGATTCATGCCGCTTTTGACGTGACGGCTGACGACGTGGCGGATGCCATTATAGCGGCTGATCAATACGCAAAAGCATTTAAAGAAAAACACGCGTAAAACCTTTTACCGCGTGACCCGGAACCAAGGGCTGTTACAGCCCTTGGTTTTTTTATGCCCTTTGAAAACTTTTAAAAATAAAGAAAAAATTATGATACAATATACAAATGTTTTGAGAGATTGACAAAGGAAAGGTGGGAACGATATGCTGCGTAATCCGACCGGTAAGGAGCGGCTTGCGCTGGCTTTTCTACTCGGAATGCTTGCGATACTGGGGCCGCTCAATATAGATATGTATCTGCCGAGCTTCCCTGAAATCGCCGAAGATTTAAGCGCCCGCGCTTCGCTTGTCCAGCTCAGTTTAACCGCTTGTCTGATCGGACTGACAATCGGACAGGTTGTTGTCGGCCCGTTAAGTGACGCGAAGGGAAGAAGAAAACCGTTATTGCTATGTATTTTTTTATTTGCTTTGTTTTCTCTGTTTTGCGCGCTTGCACCGAACATTGCAACACTGGTGATTGCCCGTTTTCTTCAAGGATTCACCGCTTCGGCGGGACTCGTTTTATCCCGTGCAATCGTCAGAGATGTGTTTACGGGAAGAGAGCTTTCTAAATTTTTCTCGCTGCTGATGGTCATTACCGCCGTCGCGCCGATGGTGGCGCCGATGACGGGAGGCGCGATTTTATTGCTTCCGTTTGCATCATGGCATACGATTTTTCTGTTTTTAACCTTTATCGGGTTTTTGCTTGTTCTCATCATTGCGCTCAAGCTGACAGAAACCCTGCCGCCGGAAAAGCGGATTCCGAGCTCCATCGGAAATTCCGTGCGGACAATGGGAAGCCTGCTGAAGGATCGGTCATTTATCGGCTATGCGCTGACGGTCGGTTTTATTCACGGCGGGAGCTTTGCGTATGTCTCCGGAACGCCTTTCGTGTATCAGGATATTTACGGAGTATCGCCTCAGGTATTCAGTGTTTTATTCGGCATAAACGGTCTGGCGATCATTACCGGAAGCTTTATCATCGGCCGTTTCGGCGGGATCATTCACGAAAAAAGCCTGCTGAGAATCGGCGTGATTACAGCGATGACGGCGACTGCCGTTCTGCTCGTCATGACGATCATTCACGGGCCGCTGGCGGCACTGGTGATTTCCATTTTTATTTATATGATTACGATCGGCATGACGCTGACAAGCACCTTTACATTGGCGATGGAAAAGCAGGGACACCGCGCGGGAAGCGCAAGCGCACTGCTCGGCATGCTTCCGCTTCTTCTCGGTTCCATCGTGTCGCCGCTTGTGGGGATGAATGAAGCGACGGCCGTGCCGATGGGGGCAATTATGTTCACGACATCCGTTATCGGTTCCATCGCTTTTTTCGCCTTAACAACAAAACCGGAGAAAGCAAAAAAGGAGTGAAATGATTCACTCCTTTTTTTGATGCCCGCTATTCATATTTCTTCAGCACGATCGCCGAATTATGTCCGCCAAAGCCGAATGAGTTGGAAAGGCCGATCGTTAACGATTGATGGCGGGGCCCGTCTGACACATAGTCCAAATCACATGCCGAATCAGGGTGCTGCAGATTGATCGTCGGCGGGATGATGCCGTGTCTCAGGCTTTCTGTCAGAGCGATGGCTTCAACGCCGCCTGCCGCGCCAAGCATGTGGCCGAGCATTGATTTGTTGGCCGTAACCGGAATGTCATACGCAAGCTCTCCGAATAATGTCTTGATGGCCAATGTTTCAGAAAGATCTCCGGCTTTTGTGCTTGTCGCGTGGGCGCTTACGACATCAATGTCTTCCGCTGAAACGTTTGCCTTTTTCAAAGCATTTTTCATCGCCAGGTATGCACCCGTCCCTTCCGGATGGGAGGCCACCATATGATACGCGTCAGAGCTTGCGCCGTAGCCGAGCACCTCACAAAGGATCGGGGCATTTCTGCCGATTGCGCTATCCAATGATTCCAATACTAAGATGCCCGCGCCTTCACTCATGACAAATCCATCGCGATCCGCGTCAAACGGCCGGCTGGCCGCGGCGGGGTCTTCGTTTCTCGCTGACAGCGCGTGGGCATTGCCGAAGCTGGCTAATGACAAATTCGTAATCGCCGCTTCCGCTCCCCCGGCAAACATAATATCTGCGTCATCATTCCGAATGGCGTTGAATGCTTCCCCGATCGACGTATTGCCGATGGAACACGCGGTGACGGGAGAAAGTGAGGGGCCGAGCGCGCCTAATCTGATGCTGATTTGAGCGGCGGCCGCGTTTGAGATCATCATGGGGACAAGGCTCGGGCTCACTTTTCGCGCTCCCCGTTCATTTAAAGTATGAACGTTATCAATCAAAGTCGTGATGCCGCCGATTCCCGAGCCGACGTACACGCCGAGGCGTTCACGGTCAATCTGATCGAGCTGAATCCCGGAGCTTTCAAGCGCCTGTTCCGCTGCCGCTAAAGCAAACTGGCTGAAACGGTCAAGCCGTCTCGCTTCTTTTCTGCCCCATCTTTCTTCTGCGTCAAAATCACGGACGGTGCCGGCTATTTTTGTCTTGGAGCCGGAGACATCAAACGAATCGATGAGAGAGATTCCCGATGTTCCTTCCGTCAGGTGTTTCCAAAATGTATGCACATCATTGCCGAGAGGTGAAATCACTCCCATTCCGGTGATCACAACTCTTTTCATGGTCATTCCTCCTTCGGTATGTATTTATTGTAACTCGCAATTATCCTATTACAAGTTGTTGATTATCCTAGTATAATAAATACCAGGGTAAGAGAGGAGAGATTCGGTATGATACCAGAAGGAAGATTGCAGGCGCTCTCAGAGTTTTTAAAAACGCAGCGGGCCAAAATTTCTCCGCAGATGGCCGGGCTGCCGATGGGCACACGGAGAAGAACGCCCGGACTCCGAAGAGAAGAGGTCGCGCAATTAGCCGGCGTAAGCACCACGTGGTATACGTGGCTGGAGCAGGGCAGAGACATTAAAGTGTCCGCAGCCGTGTTGGACGCGGTTTCAGATGCGCTGCAGCTTAATAAAGATGAGAGAAATTATTTATACGCGCTTGCCATTGAGGAGGGCGTGAAGCAGCCGTTTACCGCGGAGGAAGAAGCGGTTATCAGCCCGTCGCTTTCAAAAATCCTGCAGGAGCTCCGTTATTGCCCCACCATTATCTCGGACAGGCGGTGTCATATCGTAGGATGGAATCAGGCCGCGGCTCACGTGTTTTTAGATTTTGAACAAATTCCTCCTGAAAAACGGAATCTCATAGAGCTATTGTTTTCCAGAAAAGAATTAAGAAGTTTAGCCGTGAACTGGGAGCACTTTGTGAAAGGATTCATCGCCATTTTCAGAACGTATTACGGCCAGTATGTAGCTGATACGTGGTATTCTCAGTTTATAGAAGAAATGGAGAAAACGTATTCGGAATTTCATACGCTGTGGAATGAGAGCGAAGTCAGCTCGGCACCCGAAGTATTAATTGAGTTCCGCCACGCGAAGGCGGGAAAAATGGTCTTTAACCTGACTTCATTTCAGGTTCAGGGCAACAGTGATCTGCGCTGCAGTGTGTATACGCCGGTAGATCATACCGAAACGGAAGCAAAGCTGAAAAAGCTCTTCGAAAACAGGTGAAGAACAGAAAAAACGGGAGGCGGCCGCCTCCCGTTTCAGTTTAAAATAAAAGCATCAAACCGGCGATGGCCGGTGTTAAAAAGATGGCTGATTTCAGAATGACTTTCGGCACGAGGTTGGTGAATTTCGCTCCGACATATGCGCCGCACATCGTTCCGATCAGCACTTTGACCAACAGCATATAATCGACAAATCCTTCCGTCACATAACCGAGTCCTCCGCCGACCGCAAGCGGGATAATGACAAGCATGGTGGTGCCGACCGACTGGCGGATGGATAAGCGCAAAAGAATCATTAAGCCGATTTGGATAAAAGGAGCAGAGCCGATACCGAACGTTCCGGACAAGATTCCTGCGATGATACCGAGTACAACGGCTTTCACCCATATGTTCAGGTTGCTTTGCCGTCCGGAATCTTCTTGTGTTTCTTTTACAATAAATAACCGGACTAAAATAAGCAGAGCAGATAAAAACAGCATGCCGGCCGTTAAGTAATGCAGCAAATCTGCGGGGATAAGGGAAGTAAGCCTTGCCCCGAAAAACGAACCGAATGCCGCAAAAACGCCGACGATGAGGCCGATCTTCATCTGAATATTGCCTTCACGGTAGTGGCTGAAAGCCCCCGATAAACTTGTGAAAGCCATTCCGGCGAGGGAGGTGCCCAAAGCCGTATGAATCGGTACGTGAAACAGTATAGTTAAAAGTGCAATGACAAAACCGGCTCCCCCCGCGCCGATAAACCCGAGAATAATCCCGAGAAGAAACATAACGAGTATAATAAGCACAATCTTCTCCTCCATTTAGATGCCTGATCACCATGTTCAGATCCGCTTTATCAGGTTTTTAACAATCGACCGTAGTCCGTCGACCGTCGTCCAATATCTTTATGTTACCTCAAATTTAAGGGATTGGCAAGAAGACGAATCGCTTTTATACAGAGGGTTTACAGCTCTTTCACCATCACTTTTTCCCCGTTTGAGTCCAGCTCTCCATTGAATAAGAAGCCGAATTTTTGATAAAGCCGCAATGCGTGCACGTTATCTTCAAACAGGCTTAAATAAATCCGTCTGCACTCATATATTCGAACGAGATGGCAGATAAGGGCATCAAGCAACAGCCTGCCCAATCCACGTCCCTGATAATGTTCATCAATAAAAAAACGGTCAAGCCACACTCTGCCGTTTTCATTTTCCTCATCATATTCCGGAAACCATCCGTACATGGCAAAGCCGACCAATACCTCGTTAACATAAAGACCGGCCGGCTGATAATGCCGGCAATCCTCAGCATCTTGTAAGCACTCTTCCGCGGTTTCAATAAATGAAGTCTGGCTTTCCCTTACATGAAGCGCCAGTATATCGGCACGGTTCTCTTCCGTGACTGCTCTGATTTCAATCGTCATACTTGATACTCCTCTTCCGCTTTTTTCTGAGACGGTAAAGCTTTCATTTCGTAAGCCATTTGTGAATCAGCCTTCTCTCGGATACAATGATCATCATAAAGGATATGGTTACCGTATAGTCAAGGAGGCATTATGAGCGAAGACGTCAGAAAATACTTCACAACGGGTGAATTTGCAAAACTGTGCCACGTAAAAAAACAAACCCTGTTCCATTATGACGAGATCGGCCTGCTTTCTCCGGAAATCAAAAAAGCGAACGGATACAGATACTATTCCTATCATCAATTCGAACTGTTCCAGGTCATCGGTCTGTTTAAGGAGGTCGGGGTGTCCTTGAAGCAGATCAAACCGCTCTTAACAGACAAAACCCCCGAAGGTATCATCACGCTTTTAAAAGAGAAATCTTCAGAAATCGAAAGCAAAATCAAAAAGCTGGAGCACCTGCAAAGAATGATTCAGACAAAGGTGAGGCTGACCGAACAAGCTTTGGAGACAGACTTCTCCTCCGTCTCATTGCAACGATTAGATGAAGAGACACTTATGATAGGACGACCCGTACTCCATTTGCCAGAACGGCAATACACTGCCGCCATTTCCGAATTGATCCGCTATATGCGGGTACATGAACTCGATCAGGGACATCCGGTCGGCGGACTGTTTGCGCGGGAGCAGATTCTGAAAAAAGAATTCTACAACTACACCCATTTTTATATGAAGACAGAAGGAGGCATAGAGAATAGAGACCTCCATATCAAGCCGAAAGGGCTTTATGCCGTCGGGTACCAAATAGGGGATGAAGCGGAAGCGGCTTACCGCAGCATCATGCAGTTTATTGAAGAGTATGGGCTGGAAATGGGCGATTATGCATATGAAGAATATATGCTTGATGAGGTTGTGGCGGACGGGTTTGACAATCAGATCACAAGAATCCAGCTGGAAGTCCGCAATCGATAAAGCCGATGCCGCCGTTCATTTACGTCTTCTGACAAACCTTGTATAATGAGAAAAATCAGATTGCAATTGAGGTGAAAAACGATATGTTTCTAGCGCCCTTATTTGAACATGATGTACCGGCAGCACTTCTCCGCCCTTAATGGAGGAAAGTGACTGCGCTTCTCTCCGTTAGGGCATATGACGTGACCTAATATGATAACGGAGGGTGCATCAATTGAAAAATACATTGTTCGGTTCGATTTATTTGGCATTGGCCGCCAGTATCTGGGGCGGTATGTATGTCGTCGTAAAAGTAGTGGTAGCGGTCATTCCGCCGCTTGAACTGGTATGGCTGAGATATGCGGTGGCGCTTCTTTCACTTTTGATTCTCAGTTTATTTACACGCCAATCCTGGAAAGTTCATAAACGTGATTTATTACTGATCGCTGCGATCGGATTGATCGGCAACACGATTTCGATCGTCACGCAGGAAATCGGCACGAAATTATCAACCGCGCAGATGGGTGCGATTATTACGGCATCCACTCCCGCATTTATGGTTGTATTTGCCCGGCTGATGCTGAAAGAACGGTTAACGCTGAAAAAAGGAATATCGACAGGGCTGGCGACGATCGGAGTATTGCTCATTGTGGGGAACGGAGATCTCGATATGTCGAGCCAGCTCGGCGGTCTCTCGCTTCTGGCTGCGGCGCTGACATGGGCTTTGATGTCCGTGCTGATGAAACGGGTTCCCGGCCATTACTCACCGCTTGTCGTCACAACGTATTCCATTTGCGTCGCATTTGTCATCCTGACCCCGTTTACAGCGGGCCCGCTTCGGGAGATTCCTTTGTCTCAGCTTGCCCGGCCTGAGATATGGGGCGGACTTTTATATCTGGGTGTGATCTCAACCGCCTGCGCGTTCATGCTTTGGAATCGCGGATTGCAATTGCTGAATGCGGCAAGCGGCGGTCTGTTTTTCTTCTTTCAGCCGCTTTCCGGGACATTGCTCGGCTGGCTGCTGCTGGGAGAGACGATCGGAGGAACCTTCTGGATCGGGGCGGCCCTTATTGTTTCAGGCGTCGTTCTCGTCATGAAAGAAAAATAGAAAATGAAAAAAAGCCATTCAGCAAATGAATGGCTTTTTTCTGATTTCCCGGCAGGATTCGCTCCGCCATAAACAGAAAACAAGGAGCAGAAACGGATCATGGGCACCGGTACTCTCAAGGTGCAATTCGGGGTTTCGTCAATTAACATAAGGCGGTGAAAAAATGGAGCCAAAATGGCTTGAATGGGCAAAACAGCTTCAATCCGCGGCGCAAGCGGGGCTGGCTTATTCCAAAGACATATATGATATTGAGAGATTTGAAGAAATAAGAAAAATAAGCGTGGATATCATGGCGCATCATACCGGCATCGACAAAAGGATCATCAAAGACGTATTCGCCGGTGACACGGGCTATCCCACTCCGAAAGTTGATATCAGAGCGGCAGTTTTTAAAGATCAGAGTATATTAATGGTAAGAGAGAAAAGCGACGGCAGATGGGCGCTGCCGGGCGGATGGGCTGATATCGGGATTTCACCGGGCGAGACCGCTGTCAAAGAAGTAAAAGAGGAGTCGGGAATCGACGTAAAGCCCGTTAAACTGTTAGCTGTAATGGATAAGAAATGCCATTCCCATCCGCCGTCCGCCGCCCACGTTTACAAAGTGTTTATCCGATGCGAGATCATCGGCGGCCGGCTCAGGGAGGGAACGGAAACAAGCGCGGCCGGCTTTTTTGCGGAAACGGAACTGCCGCTGCTATCTGAAGCCCGCAATACGGAAAGTCAGATTAAAAAGATGTTCGCATATCTCAAACATCCGGACGAACCCGTTTATTTTGATTAAGGCAGCAAGCAGGAAAAAGAGAGGAACTGGTTCAGCACCATTTCACTTATGAATGATCCGGCCTGTGATAGAGAAGGTAAATCATCAGGCCGGGTTTTAAGAGTCTGCCTGTTTCGGTGTGGTGCGCCCCTTAAAAAACCGTTTTTGAAAAATCGATAATCCTGCGGGCAGCTTCTGTCGGTTTTTCCTCGGGGACATAATGGCCGCAGCCTTTTACCTCATATCCGCTGACTTCACGAATTGATTCTCTCCATGTGTCAAGCACGGGAAGGCCGGCTAAGTTCCCTTTTTCTCCCCACAGCAAAAGCGTGGGAACATCCAGTTTTTTCTGTGATTCCTTTTCTGAACGATATCTCGGCAAATCAATTTGATAAGCGGCTCTGTAGTCATTAAGCGCAGCTTGAACAGCGCCGGGCTGCTTCCAGGCGGCTAAGTACCGGTCCCAGGCGCCGTCTGATGCCAGCAGGTCAAAAAGCCCGTCACCTCTGCTTAATAAAAATCTAAGATATTCCTCTTCTTTTCCTTTTATTAATTCTTCCGGCAGATGGGGAACGACCTGAAATGTCCAGTGCCAGTATTTTTTTGCCGCTTCAGCTGCCGTCAAAGAATCATAGACGTATTCAGTCGGCATAATGTCAATGAGCACAAGGCCTGCCGCCAGCTCCGGCGCATCTAAAGCGAGCCGCCTTGCTACCCTTGCGCCTCTGTCATGCCCGGCAATTAACGCTTTTTGTATATGCAGGCGGCGCATCAGACCTTGTATATCGCTTGCCATCGTTTTGTTATCATAGCCGTTTATGCCGCTCGGCTTTTCAGAATCGCCGTAGCCCCTCAGATCAACTGCGATGACTCTATGAGAAGCGGCAAGCGTCGGAATCACATAACGCCACGTCACCCAGCTTTGCGGAAAGCCGTGCAGGAGAATGACGGGGGGAGCATCCTCCTTTCCCGTAAAGACGTAATGAAGGCGGATGCCATTTACCTCAATTGAATCATGGGTCACATGCTTTTCAAATTGTTCACGAAAAGAATCCATTTTCTCTCTCCTCATAAAATGTTATTTGTTTATTTGAGAAATAATAGCGGAAGTGACATCTTCCGTTGAATGTTTTCCGCCGGCATCAGGAGTCAGAATGCCGCTGTTTGTGACCGTTTCAATAGATTGTAAGAGGAGATGGCCCAGTTCCTCTTCTCCGAATGAATCGAGCATTAATTTCGCCGTCCATATTTGGCCGATAGGATTGGCAATTCCTTTTCCGACAATATCCGGGGCGGAGCCGTGAACAGGCTCAAACATAGAAGGATATTTGCCGTTTACATTGATGTTGGCTGCGGGAGCGATTCCGACGCTTCCCATAATCGCCGCGCCGATATCTGTCAGCACATCTCCGAACAGATTCGAAGCGACAATGACATCAAAGCGTTCCGGCTGCGTGACAAAGAAGGCCGCCAGTGCATCGATGTGCTGGGAATCCGTCTCAATCCCGGCGTACTCCCGGCTGACCTCTTTAAAGATGTCATCCCAGAACGGCATCGAGTGAACAATACCGTTTGATTTCGTCGCGCTTGTGACGTGTTTCCGCCGACTTGCCGCTAGTTCGAAAGCATACCGCATCACTCTTTCTGTACCCCGGCGGGAAAAGACCGCGTTTTGTATGGCGATTTCGTCCTCACCCTGATAAATTCTGCCGCCGACAGAGCTGTACTCGCCCTCACTGTTTTCGCGGACGACTATTAGATCAAAATCTTTCGGGTTTACGAGGGGGGAAGTGATTCCCGACAGGAGCTTCGCCGGCCGCACATTAATCACCTGTTCAAATTCCCGGCGTATCTTGATGAGCAGCCCCCACAGCGAAACATGATCGGGGACGAGTTTTTGATTCCCCACCGCTCCCAAAAACAAAGCATCAAAGTGCTGTAACGTTTCTAGTCCATCATCCGGCATCATAGTCCCGTGCTCCAAATAATACTCGCAGCTCCACGGAAAAGAAGTGAAATCAAAGGCAATGCCTCCATGTAATTCGGCGATCGCGTTCAACACCCGCTCCGCTTGCGGAACGACTTCTTTCCCCACACCGTCCCCCGGTATGCTGGCAATCTTGTATGTTTTCATGTTTCCGTCACCTCTGAATGAATTGTTTTCGGTTTACGGCAGACCGTCGACCGTCGTTCGCTATAATTCCATATTACGGCACATCCGATATGCTGGCAAGCTCGGGAATGTTGCTTCCATAGATAAACTGTTATATGATCTTGGTAACAATAAGGCCTAAATTGTATGAAGAGGTAGGAAAGATGGATAATTTTAAATTAGATAAGCCAATCCCGTATTATCTGCAATTTTATTCCCAATTGAAAAAAATGATATTTGACGGGATTTTTAAACCGGGTGAACGGCTGAATGAGACTCAGCTGGCTAAGGATTTCGGAGTCAGCCGGTCGCCGGTCAGAGAAGCCATGCGGCTCCTTGAAAAGGACGGGCTTCTGACAGCAGACGATCGAAACGGCTTTGTCATTTATTCTTTGTCCGTTAAGGATGTTGAAGAGATTTATCAAATCAGAATGTCACTTGAATCACTGGCGGTCGAACTGGTTATTGATGAAGCGGCTGAGAGTGAAATTGACCTCATTGAAAAACAGCTGCGGGAGACGGAAGAAGCCATCAATAAAGGCGTCAAAGAGACTGAGATTATTTCCTTAAACGAGTCGTTTCATCGGCTTCTTGTGGATTTCAGCCGCAACAGCCGGCTGGCCATGCTGCTTGAGCATGTCAATGTGCTGATTCATTTTTGCAGAGTTCTTAATTTTAAAGGAGATGACCGTGCGGAGGTTATCCTGCATGAGCACCGGAAAGTCTTTGAAGAAATAAAAAAGGGCGATAAAACAAAAGCCGTGCAATATATGACGGAGCATCTCAAGCATGATGAAGAACATCTGAAAGGCGTGCTCAAAGCGGGAGAAACAGACGAATCATCACGATAGACAAGGTGAAAAGCCTTGTCTTTTTTGCCGATGTCATCGAACCGTCATAAAGACCTGACGGATGTTCCTTGCATGATTTTTTCCGCGTCATTTATGATGGATATGGAAGAGACGCAAAAAAGGCAAAGGAGTTTGAAAAATGGCGAAACATATTCTGATGATCAATTTTCCCGCAGAAGGACACGTAAACCCGACTTTGGGTATGACAAAGGCCTTCAGCGAACGGGGCGATCACGTTCATTATATCTCAACGGAAAAATACAAAAGCAGACTGGAAGGAGTAGGAGCGAAAGTTCATCTTCACAGCGATCTGCTCAGAATGACACCCATTGATCCCGGCAGTCTGTCCGGCATACTTGCATTTTTAAAGGTTCATATCAAAACGTCACTGGAGATTTTACATATTGTGCAGCGGCTGGCAGAGGACATTCAATTCGACGCCGTCTATTATGATAAATTCGGTGCGGGAGAGCTGGTGCGGGATTATCTCAACATTCCCGGCATCTCTTCTTCAGCATCCTTCCTGTTCAATGAAGACCGTCTGAAAATACTGCCGCTCCATCCGGAATCGGGCGTGCCGTTTCAGCCGGACAGGGAATGTGAAGAGCTGTTGGCCGAGATGAAAGACAAATACGGTGTCGCCCCTGACAGCATGGTTCAATTTATGAACAACACAGGTGAATTGAACGTCGTCTATACAAGCAGATATTTTCAGCCCGAAAGTGAGACATTCGGAGATGAGTATTTATTTATCGGTCCGAGTTTTCCGAAGAGAAAAGGGCGCGTCGACTTCCCGATTGACTCATTAAAGAATGAAAAAGTCATTTATATCTCAATGGGAACGGTGCTCGGGGACACGGAAGCGTTTTTCAATCTGTGCATAGACGCGTTCTCAGATTTTGAAGGAAAAGTAGTCATTGCCGCCGGGGAAAAAGCCGATCTGTCGAAAATCAAACAGGCGCCCGAAAACTTTATCATCGCCCCGTACGTGCCGCAGCTTGAAGTGCTGGAGCAGGCCGACGTGTTTGTCACGCATGGCGGAATGAACAGTGTAAATGAAGGCATTCATTATCAAGTGCCGCTGGTCGTTATTCCGCATGATAAAGACCAGCCGATGGTTGCGCGCCGCCTGACTGAATTGGATGCAGGCTATACAGTGCAAAAAGATGAAGTGAGCGCTGAAAAGGTAAAGCTTGCCGCGGAAGAAGTGCTGCATAACGGAAAATACAAACAAGGCATTCAAGCCATTAATGAAAGCTTTAAAGAATGTATGGACATGAAGGATGTTCTGGCCCGGATCGACCGGTTTATTGAACAAAAACATGCTCAATAATACATGGAAAAAGCCTGTTTCCTCTGCCAAAGGGAAACAGGCTTTTTATAATGGCTTTTAGATGATGTGATGTTCTTCATTTGCAAGTTTCACAAGAGTCAGAAGAGATTCTGCCTCACGTGCGTCGAGTGTTTTTGCCAGACGGTCTTTTTCAAAGATCTGCTGGCCGAAGACATTCACTGACGCCTGGTCAACCGCCGTGTGCCAGTTCTTTTGTGAATGATTCTCAGAAAAAGAGAAAACAAACACGGCAAAGACCGCTATAAGCATCGCCATGACCCAAAATTTTTGCCGATTTCCTGCTGCTGACATAGGCCGCCTCCTAACGTTCATTTTACTGGTATTAGATCATATATGAGCTGTTTTTCATAGAGTAAAGAAGTCATTATTTCAGGTAGTCCAAATGAAACGGAGCACAGCCGAAAGCCCGCCGGTCAGGCCGATGAGCCAATTCATATTTTGTTCATATTTTATTAAAAGTTTATCCAAGCCTGTCCTTTACAGTGGATATAACCACAAAACGCTGCTGAAAGGGGCCTTGAAAAATGCATATTCATATGATCAACAAAAACCAGTTTGAGAGTGACTTGGAGGCGGCCGGCTTCATCCGTCAGGCAGATGATATTATCGGCAAAATGAAAGAATACGTAACGGAATACGCGGCTTCATCCGAACGGTTTCTGATTGAAATTCAAACCGTCATGAACGAATACAAAGCCGTCGTCTGTGCGATGTTTTCGACTATGGAAATTGCCGGTGCAAAAAAAGACGAGAAGCATGTTGAGTTCGAAGCCTGCACAGTATGGTGCGAATAAAAGACCTTCATCAAACCCCCGCGGCTGCCTGAACGGCAGTTTACTGACTGGTGTTCCAGCAAGGAAAAATATTGAAACTTCTAAAGCGGCTGTTCGTATAAAAGAGTAAATCAGCTTGTATATGGAGGTTCGTGAAATGAACGATAAGAAAAAACAAGCTTTTGAACAGCTTTTCAGCACTTTAGACGGAAGACATGAAATAAACGGAGCTGTATTGGCAGCGGAAAACGGCCGCATCTTATATCAGGGTTCATTCGGCGCTGCAGAACTGAAAACAAAGAGGATGCTGAATGACCAATCGGTCTTTGAATTGGCCTCAGTATCGAAGCCGTTTACAGCTTTAGGCGTTATCATTTTAGAGCAGCAAGGGAAGCTGCGTTATGACGATATGATAGAGCGGTGGCTTCCTGATTTTCCTTATCCGGGCATTACCATTCGGCAACTACTCCATCATACGTCAGGATTGCCGGACTATATGGAGTTATTTTTAACACATTGGGACCGGGACAGAATTGCCGTTAATCAAGATGTGATCGATATGCTTAAGCAGCATAAACCGGATGCTTATTTCCCGCCGGGCAAGGATTGGCTTTACAGTAATACGGGGTATGCGGTGTTAGCGGTTATTATAGAAATTGTATCAGGCATGAGTTTTGCTGAATTTATGAAACAAGCCGTATTTCATCCGCTTCGTATGCATGATACGCGGATTTATAACAGAAGGCTGAGTAAAGAAAACATTCCGAACTATGCATATGGCTATGTGTATGATGTTCATTCCGGAGAATATGTGCTGCCGGATGAACTTGAGGAAACCGATTATGTCGTCTTTCTTGACGGGATTCAAGGTGACGGAACCGTTAACTCCACTATTAGAGATTTATATCTGTTTGATCAGGCTCTTTATACGGAAGAAATCATCGGCAAAGAGTCTAAAGATCAAGCGTTTACGCCGGGCTATTGGAATGAAGAAGAGCAATTCGGATACGGATTTGGCTGGATGATTCAAAACAGCCGCCAAAAAGGGAAGGTTATCAGTCACGACGGAGGCTGGCCGGGCTATTCAACTCTGATGATCCGGTATATTGACCAGAACAAAACACTGATTTATCTCAGCAATATGGAACAATCGTATCAATTTGAACAAGCTGTGATTGCCGCGGCCGTAAACATCTTATTTGATCAGCCATACGTGATTCCGAAACGTCCGGCGGATCAGAAAAAAGCAGATATCGATCCTGCGATTTACAGCAGATTTACCGGCAATTACTCATTTCAGGATGACACACATGCATCGGTGACGGTAAAAGAAAACCGATTGTATCTTGCAATAGACGGGCAGACACCATTCGAATTATTCCCAATGACGGAAACCCGTTATTTTGTCAGGGCGCTGCCGCTTGAAATTGAATTTGCAGGTGATAAAGTACAAACTGCCCCGCATTTCGTTTTATATCAGGACGGCACAGAAGAAACGGCTTTGCGGATAGACTGACTGACATGCAAAACAAAACCGCCGTCCTGAGAAGACGGCGGTAATAGAAAAGTCAAACCCCTTTAATGACGCGAAATTTTCTTTTCGGCTCTGACATAAATATAGAAGAAAAAATCATAGCTCCGACCATTGTGATGTATTCCATATAAAGCGAAACTTCTGCCAAAACCAACCCCGCAATCATTAAAACAGCGCCCAATACCACCGCAAAAACCTTCGTTTTCATGATGAGTTCCCCCTATTATCTGATAATTAAATTATACTGCATCTCTATTAATGTGTACATTTTGTGAACAATTTCACCTGATAAAAGGCAATAAAGAGAGAGTTGAAGAATTAGGAGAAATGACAGGCCATCTTTTTGTTTTACCGAAGAAACGAAAGGGAAAATGAAAAATCAAAAAGGCAAAGGAGTTCTTGAAATGAAAGCGAGACTATTTTTATTCAGCATGTTTCTCCTGATCCCCGTTCTGGCGCTTGCCGGATGCAACAGCCAATCTTCAGGAGGAAGCGAAAAAGCGAAAGACAATGAAACGCACTCTCACGAAGACATGAATCACTCAGGTTCATCCGAGGTGCCGAAAGGTTTGAAGAAGGCCGAAAATCCGACTTATAAAGTCGGCAGTGACGTCATGATTTTAGCTTCTCATATGAAAGGCATGAAAAATGCGCAAGGAACCGTAAAAGGTGCTTATGATACAACGGTTTACAGTGTATCTTACACTCCGGAAACGGGAGGAAAGCGCGTCGAAGATCACAAATGGGTCATTCAGGAAGAGCTGAAGGGCGCCGGTGATCAAACGTTAAAACCGGGTGACAAGGCCGTGATCGAGGCATCCCATATGAAAGGCATGAAGGGCGCCGAAGCCGTTATTGATTCAGCCAAAAAGACAACCGTTTATATGGTCGACTATACACCGACTGACGGCGGCCAAAAAGTAACCAATCATAAATGGGTGACAGAAGACGAGCTTGCTGCCGCAAAATAAAAAGACCGCCAAAGCCGAAGGAACTCCTTTGGCTTTTTTGCGGTCTCACATTTATGCGGATTTTCTTTTCAAGGCAGGTCTCGTTAAAGAGAATACAGCTAAAGCGACAGCGATAATGACAATCAAACCGCCGCACCAGGCTGTTGCTGTGACAGAACCGGTTTGTCCGATCACGCCGCCGCCGATGGCTGACCCGAGCGCGATGCCGATCTGCAAAGCGGACGTGTTGAAGCTTTGCTGAATATCGGAAGACTCAGGCGCAATTTTGATTAAATAGCTTTGCTGCGCCGGCGCAAGGCTCCAGCTGAGCAATCCCCAGATCACCATCGCAGGCAGGAAAATGATTAAAGAAACCGTTGTCAGCGGAAGAATAAACAGGATCAGAGCGAAAGAAACGGTCACAAGCATGATGCTTTTAAATGCTCCTAAACGGTCATACAGCCAGCCTCCGAACGGGCCGCCGCATACCGCTGACAGACCGAACAAAAAGTAGCATACACTGACCCAAACGGAACTCAAATGAAGCGTTCTTTCCAAAAATGGCGCAAAGTAGGCATAGAGTGTGTAATGCCCCGCCAATGTAAACAAGGTGACAAGATGTGCGCTGGCAATTTTGGCGGTCCCGATCGTCTTGATCTGCTCACGAAACGGAATCATTTTTTCAGCAGGTATTTTTTCAAAAAAGACGCTGATAATCAGCATGGAAATGAGAGATAATACGCCGATTCCCAAGAACAGAACACGCCATCCGAAGGCATTGCTGATGATAATACCGACAGGCACGCCTAAAGCGATTGCGGAGCTGAACCCCATGAAAATGATGCCGATCGCCCGCGCTCTGTATTCAGGCGCCACGATTTTAGGAGCAATCGTTAAAGAAAGGACGACAATCAGCCCTGTGCTCATGGAAGCGAGCACCCGTGACACCATAAGAACAGCGAAATTGGGACTGAAATAAGCGACCAGATTACTTAGGAAGAAAATAAACAGTGCGATTAAATAAAGCCGCTTTCGTTCAGCCTTTGCCGTCACTGCCAAAAGCAGCGGGCCGGATACCGCGTAACCGAGCGCAAACACGCTGATCAGCTGCCCCGCGCTGACGATGGATATATCTAAGTCGGAAGCGATTTGCGGAAGAATACCGCCCACAATTAATTCAACCAAACCGACTGCGATGGTAGATGCTGCAAGCAGAAATACTTTGAAATTCATGTACAGATACTCCTTTTTTTATTTTTTAGAAAATAAAAAATCCTGATTACAAAAAGTGTACGGGACAATTTTTGTAATCAGGATTTTACGGTTCCTGGTAGACACCCTCAAACCATATCATTGAGGTTATACAATGTATGCAATATTCGGCTGTGTCCGTTTCTGCAAAAAATTCTACCATAATAGTGAGGGAGATTCCATAGAAAATTCGAGGAAATCCTTTCAATTTCAATATCGGCGGCTGTAACGTCATTGATGAAGCAGGGAAAAAAATTTATGATAACCGTAAGGAGTCTATACAGATCAAACATTATACAGCCGGAGGAAACCGATGAATAAGTACGAAAAAATCGCCAACGAAATGAGAAAGAGGATTAAAAGCAGTGTATATGACATAGATCAGCCGATCCCGGATGAAAAGACGCTCGCTGCGGAGTTCGGGTGCAGCCGGATGACGATGAAGCGGGCGCTTGATACACTTGCGGCTGAAGGGATGCTTTTCAGAAAAAGAGGGCACGGCACATTTATCATCCAATCAGCCATGCAGGATGAGCACGTTCACGTAGTCAGCAACGAAATTCTCGGCTTGAGCAATTTATTAAAAGGCAAAAATATCAAGAGCAAGGTCATCCGGTTTGAAGTGCAGTTTCCGTCTCAAGATGTCGCCGCACATTTGGCCATCGATGAAAAGACTCCCGTCTATTATGTAGTGAGGCTCAGAATTGTTGAAGGCGAACCGTACGTTCTTGAAAAAACATACATGCCGGCGAGCCTTATACCCGGCATTAATGACGAGGTGCTCAACCATTCCATCTACGATCATATTACACGGGAACTGCAGCTCAAAATCGCAGGCTCACACAGAAAAATCAGAGCGTGCAAGTCGGATGACATGGATCAGCAATATCTCGGCTGCCGGCCGGATGACCCGATACTTGAAGTCGAGCATGTAGGCTTTTTGGACAACGGCACTCCCTTTGAATATTCATTTTCCCGCCACCGTCATGACAAGTTTGTCGTGACCTCAGTCAATATAAAACGTTCATAAAAGCGCCGAAGAGTGAGAGAAAAACTCACTCTTTTTTTGTTGCCGCTGATTTACATCGTCGCTTCTTTTATGTTATATTACCCAATGATAGAATCATCCTACAAATTTCAGAGGTGTTTTGATGGAGATATCCAAAACAAGCAGACTGTCGCTCGTAGAACAAGTGGTGGCGCAAATTGAATCGTTAATTCAATCGGATAAATGGCCGGTCGGGACGCGCATTCCCCCTGAGCTGGATTTAATGAAGCAATTTGATGTGAGCCGAAACACGTTGCGTGAGGCCATTCGGGCGCTCGTACATGCCGGCCTGCTGCAGACAAGGCAGGGGAGCGGTACGTATGTCAGCTCATCCAGTGTTCTCGGCGCGGCATTTTACCGCCATATTAAAAAATCAAATTTGCTTGAAACATTAGAAGTCAGATACGCACTCGAAAGAGAAGCTGCACGATTGGCGGCGGAAAGGCGTAATGACGAAGACCTGAAAGCACTGAAGGCATGCTTGGATGAATGTGAAGCGGCCTTGCAAAATGAAGATCGAAAACGGTATGCCGAAGCCGACATTAAGCTGCACAAAACAATTGTACAGGCGGCCCATAACAATATGCTTTCTGATCTATACGAGCATATGACGGAGGCGCTTTGTGCGTCAGTCCATAACCTGTTGGAAATCACCCCTGCTATCCGGATCCACACCCAGCTTGCCGCCGCGATTATCGGACAGAAACCGGATCAGGCCATGGAGGCCGTCAACCAATACATCACAGTATTTAAAGATACAATACACATGGAGGATGAACATGAAAATTGAAGACGAACATCAAATTCTGCAAGCAAGTCATCGTAAAAAACTGATATTGCTGGTCATCGGAGTCATATTGATAGGGGCCAACCTCAGAGCGCCTCTGACATCGGTCGGGCCGCTCGTTTCCTCAATTCGGGACAGCCTCGGCATGACCAATGCGGCTGCCGGCACCATTACGACAGTGCCGCTTTTGGCCTTTGCATGTCTGTCGCCGTTTGTTCCTTTATTGTCCCGGCGCTTCGGGACCGAGATTGTCTTACTGTCATCATTAATTGTCCTGACAGCCGGAACTCTGCTGCGCTCCATCGCCGGAATCGGCACTCTCTTTTTCGGAACGATCCTGTTGGGATTGTCGATCGCCGTATGCAACGTCCTGCTGCCGAGTCTCATTAAACATAAGTTTCCCGGAAATTTAGGCATCATGACCGGCGTCTACTCGGTTTCTATGAATCTATGCGGTGCGATTGCATCCGGCATCAGCGTGCCGATCGCCTCTTCAGCGGGGTTAGGCTGGAAAGGCGCGCTCGGCTGCTGGGCTATCCTTTCTTTTATTGCGTTCGTCATGTGGATTCCGCAAATGCGAGGACGTGAACTGCCCGTCCGCACGACTGGGACAAACGGAGAGAAGAAAAACAGTCTGATGCGGTCTCCGCTGGCTTGGAAGGTGACGATGTTCATGGGGCTGCAATCCCTTATTTTTTACACCGTCATCGCCTGGCTGCCGGAAATTCTTCAGCAGAATGGACTCAGCTCAAGTAAGGCGGGATGGATGCTTTCATTAATGCAATTCTCAGTCCTGCCGATTACTTTTATCGTGCCGATCGCTGCCGCTAAAATGAAAAATCAGTGCGCACTCGCCGGACTGACGGCTTTATTTTTCCTTATCGGCATTGCCGGCGTTCTTTTCGGAAGCCCGGCTCTCACTCCGCTATGGGTCATTTTGATCGGAATTGCGGGAGGCTGTGCGTTCAGTCTGGCGATGATGTTCTTCAGCCTGCGGACCCGGCATGTTCATGAAGCCGCGGCGCTTTCCGGCATGGCCCAGTCATTCGGATACCTGCTTGCCGCGTTCGGGCCGCTTGTATTCGGTTTGCTGCATGACATCACGCACGGCTGGACGGTTCCGTTATTCATGCTGATTGCAGTCTCCGTTCTGATCTTCATTTTCGGAGTCGGAGCGGGAAAAGCGGAACAGATCAAAACAGCATAAAAAAACAAAGGGCCCGTTTAGGGTCCTTTGTTTTTTGTTTAAAAAGCTGTCTCAGGCCGTCACGCTGTCAGTTTTAAGCCGATGACACCGATGAGGATAAGCCCCAGAGACACCAATTGTGACAGATTGAATTTTTCTTTAAACCAAAGTATGCCCACGGCAGAAACGCCGATGCTTCCCATGCCGGTCCAAGCCGCATACGCGACACCTGTGGGAAGAACCTGCATCGCTCCGGAAAGGCAAAAGAATGAAATCATAAAGCCTGTTACCATGACAATCAGCGGCCACTTTTTTTTAAAACCGTCAATATGTTTCATGGCAACGGCCGCTACAACTTCCTCCGCTCCGGCAATAAATAACAGCAGCCATGCCATTAATGTTCACCCCTTGTTTCAGTTTCTTTCGTAAATACCTTCATTCCTAAAATGCCGGACAACAGCAAAGCCAAAAAGAATATTTGCCCGATTGAAAACGATTCGCCTAAAATGACGCCCGTTACATATGTGCCGACGGTGCCTATTCCGACAAAAACGGTATATGCGGCAGCCATCGGAATTTTTTTATAAGAGCGGATCAGCATCAGAAAGCTGACGGCAATCAAAAGGAAAATACCAATCCAATCAAAGAGCGAATCCGCATGCTTCAGGGCGGACGCCCAAACTACTTCTAACAGTCCGGCTATCAATACAAGCAGCCAATACATGATACAGTCACCTCAGTTATGAATGAATGTCAGTCATTTTTACGGCGGTCAAAAATGATCGGTCTCCGCCAATCATTTCTGCAAGCTTCTTTTGAGAAAGCTGAATATTTCTTTTTTATATACTTCGAGATCGACATCCTGTTCACAGCCGATATAAAACCGTTCAGCCGCGTTCTCGACAACGTTGATAATCGTTCTGGCCGTCCATCTGACATGAATGCCGCTGATGACCTCACCCTGTTCAATGGCCGTATTGATCACGCCTTCCAGCCAGGAATAATAAGGCTGATAAATGGCTTCCCATTTCTCCATTGAATGATCGATGGCAAGACCGGAATAACAGAGAACGATAATATCTTTATGAAGCCGGGTGATGTGAAATGTCTCATCTACCAAAATGTCCAGCAACGTCCAAAAATCTTCAGAACCGTCCGTTTTCCCTTTTATCCTGTCCAGCGTATTGTCGAGCAGGTTTTCTGCAATCGCGGATATCAGTGCGTTTTTAGAAGAAAAATATAAGTAAAACGTTCCTTGGGCCGTTCCGGCTTTTTTGACGATTTCTGAAATGGATGCTTTGTCTAATCCTTTTTCAGAAATGACTTCAATCGCGGCTTGCAGGATCTTTTCGTATTTTCCCGAGCTTTGTTTTGCCAATAGAGGGGTTCCTCCTTTTATGAATGACTGTCATTCATTTTATCGCATATTCGCTTTTTTGTCACCCCTTAACATAAAAATACCGGAAAGAAGACCATACTTCTTTCCGGCATTCGTCATTTATCACTGTCGATCATAGCCTTCGGCAGACCTGTATATTTTGCCCAGTAATAAATACCGAGCGAACCGATGGCGATCAGAATCAGGTCAAGCGGATTGCTGATAATGCCCAATCCGTGGCCGAACGAGCCGAGATAGGAGAAAATCAGCATCATGACATAAAAGCCGACGATCCACCATGCTGATTTCAGCTGCTGGCGTATGCTGACATCATCTTTGGGAGCATATTTACTGAAACAGAGATAGATCAGAAACATGACAATTTGAGAACCGAGAAGCCAGGATACGGTGCGCCATCCGGACCAATATACAATATAAGAGGTAAAAATAAACGACAGCGGCCCGATGATGCTCATCCCTTTTAAATAAAACGGTCTGTTAATGTTCTTCGCGTTGACTCTCAGCGCCGCAGAAGAAATCGGCGCAATCGCATAAGACAGAATCAATGCGACGGAGCATACGTTAACAAGAGCGTTCCAAGAAGGGAACGGAAGCGTCCAAAAAACAGCCAGACCGAACGAAAGCCAAAGGGAGGCGCGCGGTGTCCCGGTTTCTTTATTGACTTTAGAAAAAATGCTGAATAATGTTCCGTTTCTGGCCCAGGCATAGACGAGACGTGAAGTCGTATTCATAAAGATATTTCCGTTACCGCCCGGTGATAAAATCGCATCTAAAATGACCAATGTCGCCAGCCACCCCAAACCGAGCAAAACGGCGATATCTTTGAAAGGAAGGGAGAATTCAGTCCCGATAGCCGGCCATCCGTGCTTCAGGGTATCCGCCGGGATCGCCCCGATAAAAGTGAGCTGCAGCACGGTGTAAATAATAGTAGAAACGATAATACAGACAATCAATGCGATCGGAATGTTCCGCTTCGGATTCTGCACTTCACTCGCGACAGCCACAATCGGATGCAGCCCAAGGTATGCAAACATGACGCCGCCTGTGGAAATCGCGGCCTGAATTCCGGTGAAACCAAAAGGCGCGAATCCGTGAACGGTCATATTGCCCGGGTGAAAATGAAAAATCAGTACAACAATTACCGTAATCGGTACGACATATTTAAAAATCGAAATAATGAAGTTTGCTTTCGCAAAGGTTTTGACACTCCAGTAATTGAGGAGGAAGAACAGGCAGAGCAGCGCAAATTGCAATATCCATCCGGCAATTGTCGGCGAATCAGAGCCTTTTACGGTCAAACCGGGAAACCAATACGCCACGTATTGGCGGACTGCCGTGACTTCTATTGAAATAAGACTCGTGTATGCCACAATGGTGACAAAGGAAATTAAATATCCGACCAGGTGTCCGTGTGAATATACGGGATACCGGATAATTCCCCCGGTCCGCGGCAGCGCGGCGCCCAGTTCCGCATAAACCAAGCCGATCAATAAGATGATTCCCCCGCCGATCAGCCAGGAAAAAACGCCTGACGGGCCCGCTTTAGAGGCGACGTTACTGACGGCAAACAGCCATGCCGAACCGAATATGGCTCCCATGCCGATTAAAATAAGATCAAAAAGTGACATAGTTTTCTGGAAGTTTCCTTGCTTAGACATTCGCTGCCTCCTTAAAAAAGACATTGTTCTCTTTACATAATTCCCATTATCATTCAAACATACCCAGCCGGCCGGCTGGAAAATTAGGACAACTTTCGAAACGAAGTATGTACCGCAATGTGCTCACATCAAAATAACGGCCGTATGGCAAGATCTCCCGGCTTATATTCCCCGTTTTGAACACATTCAAACCTCATATTCAGAAAAACAAAAAACGCCCGAAACAGGCGTTTTTTGTTACAAGTTCATATCTTTCAGTCCGGGGCTGTGCTCATTCGGAAGCTCGGGAAGTTCCGGCACGGGGAAACCTTTAGGAGGCTCGGACACACTTAATTCGCCGCCGTTTCGGCTCGGCGTCGTTCCCTGCAGAATTTCTCCGATCCGTGTCGGATCCAGTCTGAAATTAAATTGGGTATTATGATAATCCATTTCAACGAATTTCCGGCATTCCGGGTATTTTTCAATATCATAATTCGGCACGGGAAATAATTTGCCCCATTCGACACCCAGTGTTTCCAGCGCTTTTGTAAATGCATTTTGATGGGCGTTGTCACGGACGATCAGAAAACCGAGTGTTTCTCTGAACGTCTGATTTGAACTCATTTCATAAATGCGCGTCTTTTGCAGCACGCCGGTTGATTCCAGCACGACATTGTCCAATAGATCGGAAATCAGATTCCCGTGGTTGTATACCCAAGACCCGTTCCATGGATTGCCGCCGGCGTCTACAGGAAGAGAACTTTGCGCCCCGATGATAAAATGGTGCGGATTGGCGTGTTTAACTGCTTCGTCAAGCGGCGCCTGATCTGCTGCCTGATTTCCGGCGCCCTCAGCGCCGCTTTCATCGAGCAGCGCATTAATCGTATGCTGGACGAGCTCAACGTGTGCGATCTCTTCTAAAAATACACCGCGAAGCAGGTCACGGAACTGTTTTTCTTTTCCTCTGAAATTAGAGCTTTGGAAAAAGTATTGCATCATCGTCCGCATTTCCCCGTAATGCCCGCCTAAAATTTCCTGAAGCACCTTGGCCGCGGCCGGGTCCGGCTTGTCCGGTTTAATGATATTGATCAGCTCTTCTTTGTAATAATACATAAACAGCGCCCCCTGAAAGAAGTTTTCGGTTCTTCTGTTAGTGTCTTTGCAAATTCAGTTTTTATGTATCGGCATCAAAAAAAGGACGGAAAGCGTGTCCGTCCTTTTGTGTTAAGCCTCAACCGCCCCGCGAAGTTTCGTGTTGACAAGCCCGTTCCATCCTTGATCCATCGTACTGTGAATCTCGGAGCTTTTCCGATTGACTTTATTGATGACGGCTTCCGGCTCTTTCCATCCGCCGTGAATGAGAGTGAATTCCGTATCCCCGCTTTCCGTTTCCTTTAAGACAAAAGAAACGATCCAGCCTTCCGTATCCCATGAAAAAGAAAGGCGGTACGGCGCTTCAATATCCAGCAGCTTGCACGGAGACGGACCGAACGGAGATTCCAGCTGAAACTCACTGTCTTCTTGAGGTGTGAAATCATTCGGCATAAACCAGAGAGACAGGCCGTCCGCCGTAGAGACCGTATCCCAGACAACTTGTATCGGCGCCTTGAAAACGGCGGTATGAATAATGTCCGGTAATGGCTGATTGCTGTTGTTGTTTTTGTTATCTTTGTTTTGTTTATCAGACATGATGCGTAACCACTCTTTCGCTGTTTTTACTTTTGATCATACTACACAGGGCAGGACATTTGAAAACAAATCAAACTTATTTTATGCTTTTCCAAAGCCATTCAATTCATTTTAAGGAGACGTAGTGATGACAGATCAATTTAAAGCGTTAGTAGTCGATCAACATGAAGACCGGTTTTCAGTCAGCGTACGGGAGCTGGCGATTCAGGACCTTCCCGAGGGTGAAGTGCTGATTAAGGTTTGCTACTCAGGGGTGAATTATAAAGACAGCTTGGCTGCCATTCCTGACGGCAAGATCGTAACCTCGTATCCTTTCGTGCCGGGAATTGATTTAGCGGGAATCGTCGTTTCTTCAGAGGACGCCCGTTTTAAAGAAGGGGACAAAGTCATTGCGACAAGCTACGGCATAGGCGTTTCCCATTTTGGCGGCTATAGCGGGATGGCCCGCATTCCGGCAGATTGGATCGTGCCGCTGCCTGAAGGTCTGACACTTAAAGAAGCCATGACGATCGGAACCGCCGGCTTCACTGCCGCATTGTCCGTCCAGCGTCTTGAAGAAAACCATGCCGCTCCTAAAAAAGGGAAGGTGCTGGTGACGGGAGCGACAGGCGGCGTCGGAAGCTTTGCCGTCTCCATTCTTTCAACCTTAGGTTATGAGGTCGAGGCCAGTACGGGAAAAGAAGAAGAAAGCGGCTATTTGAAGAGCCTCGGAGCAAAGACGGTTATTCACCGTGACGAAGTGTATAACGGCACGTTAAAACCGATGCAAAAACAAAAATGGGCAGCGGCCGTCGATCCGGTCGGAGGTGAGCCGCTTTCTTCAGTTCTCAGTCAGATTCAGTACGGCGGATCAGTTGCTGTGAGCGGACTGACAGCGGGAACGAAACTCCCGGCTACAGTCTTTCCGTTTATATTGCGCGGCGTCAATCTCTTGGGAATTGATTCCGTATTCTGTCCGATGGAGACAAGAAAGAAAATATGGCAGCGTTTAGCTGATGACTTCAAGCCTGCAGATCTGGAGGCCTTTATTCAAAAGGAAATTACACTTGAAGAGCTGCCGGATACGCTTCCTGCCCTTTTAAAAGGAGAAGCGAGAGGGAGAACGATTGTTACAATAAACGAAGAATAAAACAAAAACCCCCCAACTAGCAGTTGGGGGGTTTTCATTATATAATCAATTGTTGGTTATGATAGGGGTAATTCATTGATCATGTTATGAAAATAAGTTGATGTAAAACATAAATTGATTATATATAGGTAATATAAAGGTAAGTTATAAAATTTTCTGAAATATTCATTGACTGAAAGCGCTTTTAAAATTATGATAATAACATAAGTGCCAATAATATCATTATAACTTCACTACAAAGTAACTATAAAATAACAATATAACGAGAGGGGAGAGCGAATAATCACTATAAACGATAACGTTTTCGAAATATTTTCTTCTTATAAAACTGTTTTGGACGGTCAGAACTTGTATGCAGACGTTAGAGGTGTAAATATTGATAACTGAATATTCGGGTATTATCTCTGTGTAAAAACTAGGAGGATTTGAAGATGAATAAAAATAGCAGCCAGCATTCATTTTTGAGAACCATCATTTTAGTATCGACATTCGGGGGACTTCTTTTCGGCTACGATACCGGTGTGATTAATGGGGCGCTGCCGTTTATGGCGGAAGCTGACCAGCTTAATCTTACCGCTTTGACTGAAGGGATGGTGGCGAGCTCCCTGCTCTTGGGGGCTGCGATCGGCGCGGTTTTCGGAGGGAGATTGTCGGACTATAACGGCAGACGTAAAAATATCCTTATCCTTGCCGTTTTGTTCTTTGCAGCGACGCTCGGATGTACACTGGCGCCTAACGTGTCGGTTATGATCATCTCCCGTTTTCTGCTGGGGCTTGCCGTCGGGGGAGCATCCGTAACCGTTCCGGCATATTTGGCTGAAATGTCGCCGGCGGAAAGCCGAGGGAGAATGGTTACCCAAAATGAATTGATGATTGTAACGGGCCAGCTGCTTGCCTTCACGTGTAATGCTATCATCGGCAATGTGCTTGGTGATACCTCTCACGCTTGGCGTTATATGCTCGTTATCGCGGCCCTTCCGGCGGTATTCTTGTTTTTCGGTATGCTGAAAGTTCCTGAAAGTCCGCGCTGGCTGGTTTCTAAAGGAAGAAAAGAAGATGCTCTGCACGTTCTCCGGCGAATAAGGAATGAAGAGAAAGCGAAGGCTGAGCTCGCTGAGATTGAATCTGCCTTTCGTAAGGAAGCTGAGATGGAGCAGGCGACCTTTAAGGATCTTGCCGTTCCGTGGGTGCGCCGCATTGTGTTTATCGGGATCGGAATTGCGGTAGTGCAGCAGCTCACCGGCGTGAATTCGATTATGTACTATGGAACTCAAATTTTAAAAGATGCCGGTTTCGAGACAAAAGCCGCATTAATCGGCAATATCGCTAACGGTGTGATTTCAGTGCTCGCGACTTTTGTGGGAATATGGCTTCTCGGCAAAGTCGGCCGCCGCCCGATGCTGATGACGGGGCTCATCGGAACGACTGCGATGCTGCTTTTGATCGGAGTTCTGTCTGTCGTGCTGAAAGGATCGCCTGCTCTTCCTTATGTGGTTCTTTCATTAACAGTCACTTTCCTTGCGTTTCAGCAGGGGGCTGTCTCTCCGGTGACCTGGCTGATGCTGTCGGAGATATTCCCGCTGCGATTGCGGGGGCTTGGTATGGGGGTCACTGTCTTCTGCCTCTGGATCGTGAACTTCATTGTTGGTTTAACTTTTCCGGTCCTGCTCGCAAACATCGGATTGTCTGCAACCTTCTTCATTTTTGTCCTGTTAGGGATAGCGTCCGTTATATTTGTGAAAAGGTTCCTTCCGGAAACGAAAGGTCTGTCGCTCGAACAGCTTGAACAAAACTTCCGTGCCTATGAAAAAACAGATCGTAATAGCGCAGAAGCCGAGGTGAGCGGGTAATCTGAATAGACGCGGGGTTCCTGGGGATCCCGCTTTTTACTTATTATATAGAAGGGAATAATAAGCGGGAAAAAAGTTTCGTAAAAGTGTTGACCTAATTTAAAGTGCGTGGTATATTATTAAACGTCGCTGATGAACAAAGCGATAACGCTAAATGAGAAAATGATCTTTTGAAAAAAAGACTTTACAAATTCTCAAAAGCGTGTATAATAAATGAGGTCGAGAAAAAAGACTTCGTAAAGAAATAAAAAACACTTGACATCATAACTGATTGGTAGTATGATAGTTAAGTCGCCTGATAAGCGCCCGTAGCTCAATTGGATAGAGCGTTTGACTACGGATCAAAAGGTTAGGGGTTCGACTCCTCTCGGGCGCGCCAATTCAAATGCGGGTGTAGTTTAGTGGTAAAACCTCAGCCTTCCAAGCTGATGTCGTGAGTTCGATTCTCATCACCCGCTCCATTATAATGATCTTTGAAAACTAAACAAGACAAAACGTACCTGTTAATTCAAAGTTTTAAATAAATCGCACAGCAATGTGCGTAGTCAGTCAAACTAAGGTCTGCACGATGCAGATCACACAGACGTTACTGCAGGATGCAGTGAATGTAGTCTGTGATCCATTTATCGGAGAGTTTGATCCTGGCTCAGGACGAACGCTGGCGGCGTGCCTAATACATGCAAGTCGAGCGGACAGATGGGAGCTTGCTCCCTGATGTTAGCGGCGGACGGGTGAGTAACACGTGGGT
>NZ_JBSJQC010000005.1:0-302978 GCF_053663355.1 Bacillus sp. JK106
TGAGAGAACACTCTCAATGGTTTGGTGGCGATAGCGAAGAGGTCACACCCGTTCCCATGCCGAACACGGAAGTTAAGCTCTTCAGCGCCGATGGTAGTCGGGGGTTTCCCCCTGTGAGAGTAGGACGCCGCCAAGCTTTTCTAAAATTTTATCATCGCGGGGTGGAGCAGTTCGGTAGCTCGTCGGGCTCATAACCCGAAGGTCGCAGGTTCAAATCCTGCCCCCGCAACCAAAAATTAAATGGTCCGGTAGTTCAGTTGGTTAGAATGCCTGCCTGTCACGCAGGAGGTCGCGGGTTCGAGTCCCGTCCGGACCGCCATTTTTATTGTAAACGAAACGATCATGTTTTCGTTTTTTTTGTGTTTTCTTTTAAATGCTGGCAGCTTGGTATCTAACCAAGCTTTCTTTTATATCGTTAAAGTCTTGGATATTGAAACATAATCCGATACACTAGAAAGAGCTGTATTTCACAAGAGCGTCAGAAAGGGAGACGGGAGATATATGGATGAGTTTGAGTTGATTCACAGTATTACTCCGCATTCGCATTATCATCCTTCCGTCGATGTAGGGATCGGTGATGATGGTGCGGTTTATACAGCGTCACCCCATATGCAGCAAATTGTCTGCCTTGATACAATGGTGGAGAATGTCCATTTTAAATTAGAGTATTCCTCTCCTCATGATATCGGTTATAAAGCGCTTGCTGTTAACATTAGTGACGTGGCGGCGATGGGAGGCATTCCGAAGTTTTATTTGGTGTCTCTAGCGGTTCCTTCTTGCTGGCAGAAAGCTGACGTCCAGGCAATGTATGAAGGGATGGCGGAACTGGCGAAACTATATCAAATGGATTTGATCGGGGGAGATACCGTCTCCGCTTCCGGTCAAGCCGTAATTACCGTTACTGTCATCGGAGAAGTTGAGAAGGATTGCGCTTGTCTGCGAAGCTCGGCAAGACCCGGAGATGTTGTGTTTGTTACGGGGGATATCGGCTCGTCCGCAGCAGGACTGTCTCTTTTGTTGGGAGAAACACTTTCTTCTGCTTTTCACACGAGTGATTATTTTATCCGAAAACATAAACGGCCCGTTCCGAGAGTTCAAGTCGGCCGCTTCTGCTCTCAGCTTCAGCGCGCGGCTCTGAATGATATCAGTGACGGATTGGCCAGTGAGCTGCATGAAATAGCTGCGGCAAGTTCAGTTACGATAGAAATTGAAGAACAACTTCTGCCGGTGCATCCGGATTTGCCTGAGGCAGATTCCGAGTGGAAGAAATGGGTGTTATTCGGCGGTGAAGATTTTGAATTGGTTGGAACGGTTTCTCAGCAAGAGTGGATTTCTCTGCTTGATTACTGCACTCAATCGGGCATTCCGATTGCGAAGATAGGAGCGGTATCTGAACGGAAGGAAGCATGTGTTCTTTTGACAGCCAATGATCAGAGACAAATCGTCCTTGAGAAAAAAGGATACAATCATTTTAAATAAGACGGGTGACTCACTTTGAAGACATTACAATGGAGAACGAAAAACCCCGAAGAAACGAAAGCCGTAGCCAAGCTTGCCGCTTCTTTGGCAAAGCCGGGAGACATTTTGACACTGGAAGGCGACTTAGGCGCGGGAAAAACGACTTTTACAAAGGGTTTTGCCGAAGGACTGGGAATCACGAGAGTGGTAAACAGCCCGACTTTTACAATTATAAAAGAATACCATGACGGTTCGATTCCTCTATATCATATGGATGTGTATCGTATGGAGGATGAAAGCGAAGACTTAGGGCTTGAAGAATATTTTGAGGGACAAGGCGTCTGTTTAATTGAATGGGCTCATTTAATTCAGGATCAGCTGCCTGCTGAACGGCTGCAGATCGTCATCAAGAGAGCCGGTGATGAGGCAAGGGACATTACCTTTACGGCTTTCGGAACACGGTATGAAACGCTTTGTGAGGAGATAAATAAACATGACAATACTGGCAATTGATACGTCAAATTACACGCTGGGTGCCGCGCTCGTTCGAGAGAAAACGGTGATGGCGGAGTATATTACATATTTAAAAAAGAATCATTCCGTGCGGGCGATGCCTGCTGTCAATTCATTGCTGAAGGATTGCGGCCTGACACCGCAGGACCTTACGAAAATAGCGGTGGCGAAAGGACCGGGATCGTACACAGGTGTCAGAATCGGTGTGACGCTGGCAAAAACATTGGCATGGTCGCTGAAGCTTCCGGTTTCCGCTGTCTCGAGCCTGGAGGTGCTGGCGGCTAACGGACGGCACTTTCAAGGACTGATCTGCCCGTTATTTGATGCCCGGCGCGGACAGGTATATACGGGACTTTATGAATATCAGGACGGCCGATTACAATCCGTTCTTCCTGATCAGAATGTCCTTTTGACTGATTGGCTCGGCATGCTGAAAGAAAAAGCGTCTCCGGTTTTATTTTTAGGGCACGATACAGCCATTCATGAAGAAACCATTCTGCATGAAATGACATCTCAAGCAGTGATAGGAACGGCTGCACAGCATAATCCGCGGCCGTCAGAGCTGGCGTTTTTAGGCTTGGAAAAAGAAGAAACGGATGTCCACAGCCTTGTTCCGGATTATTTGCGTCTGGCAGAGGCTGAAGCGAAATGGATGGAATCTCAAAAATAGGGTGATAGGGATGAAAACGAAAACGGCGATTCGAAGCATGCGGCCGGAAGATATTGATCAAATTTATGAAATTGAAACAGCATCCTTTACTTCTCCATGGACGAAGGATTCATTTTATCATGAGCTTTTGGAAAATCCGTATGCCCACTACCTTGTTATTGAAAAGGACGGCTGTCTGGCGGGGTATTGCGGAATCTGGATTATTATAGATGACGCGCAGATTACGAACATAGCCATTAAGCCGGAATATCGGGGCCAATCGTTGGGAGAAGCGCTGTTTCGCTCTGCGATAGAATTGTGCAGAGAAAAAAAGGCAAGAAGGCTCTCTCTCGAAGTCAGGGTCTCAAATCATCCCGCCCAATCCTTATATAAGAAATTCGGTCTTCAGGCCGGAGGAATCAGAAAACAATACTATACAGATAACGGGGAAGACGCGTTATTAATGTGGGTGACATTACATGAGTGAAAAACAAGATATTTATGTATTAGGAATCGAAACAAGCTGTGATGAAACTGCGGCCTCAGTCGTGAAAAACGGAAAAGACATCATTTCAAACGTTGTCGCTTCTCAAATTGAAAGCCATAAACGTTTCGGCGGGGTCGTGCCTGAAATAGCGTCCAGACATCATGTGGAGCAGATTACCCTTGTGATTGAGGAAGCTCTTTCAAAGGCGGAGATGGGCTTTGATGATCTTGATGCGATTGCTGTAACGGAAGGACCCGGACTTGTCGGAGCCCTGTTAATCGGAGTCAATGCGGCAAAGGCGTTAAGCTTTGCCCATCAAATACCGTTAGTCGGCGTCCATCACATTGCGGGCCATATTTATGCAAACAGGCTGATAGGAGAGCTTCAGTTCCCGGCGCTTGCTTTGGTTGTGTCAGGCGGACATACGGAATTGGTTTATATGAAAGAGCACGGTTCATTCGAGGTTATCGGTGAAACGCTGGATGATGCCGCAGGCGAAGCTTACGACAAAGTGGCAAGAACGATGGGGCTTCCCTATCCGGGAGGGCCGCAGATTGATAAGCTAGCTGCTGCGGGAACGGATTCCATTCCGCTTCCGCGTGCGTGGCTGGAAGAAGGGTCTTACAATTTCAGCTTCAGCGGCCTGAAATCAGCCGTGATTAACACGCTTCATAACGCCTCGCAAAAAAATGAGGTGATTCCTCCGGAGGATCTTGCCGCAAGCTTTCAGCAGAGTGTCATTGATGTACTGACGGCAAAAACCTCTAAGGCCGCGAAAGAATACGGGGTTAAACAAGTGCTGCTTGCAGGGGGCGTAGCCGCTAACAAAGGGCTGAGAGCCGCACTGCAGCGGGAATTCAGCCATTCAGGAGATCCCGAGCTTGTCATCCCGCCGCTTTCTTTATGCACGGACAATGCAGCGATGATTGCGGCTGCCGGAACCGTTGCTTTTGAAAAGGGGATCCGGGGCTCGTACGATATGAACGGACAGCCCGGTTTGGAATTAACATCCTTTGATCGTCTCACGTTGTAAAACGTGAGGCTTTTTTTTACTTATTAACAGATAATTCTAACATATCCACAGGATTGTGAATATATTCAGAAATCCAGTCTGGATAAGGGACTGTAAGTTGTTAGTAAAGTGGATAAAGTCAGAAAATTTTGTGGATAGTGTGTATAAAGCGCTTACTTAAATGGCTGACAAGGAGGATAGCTGTGGATAAAAAAGCACCCCTTAAAGAGGTGCTTGACTTTTTCTATTCTTCTGAGGAGAGTTCCTCCCATTCTGCTAATAAGTTTTCGAGCTCTTGATTCAGGGCTTCATTCTCCGCGTGAATGGTCTGTACTTTTTCATGATCCTGATACACGTCAGGGTCGCACAGCAGCTCCTCATTGGCACTGATTTTCTCTTCGGCGGATGAGACGGCCGCTTCGATTTCTTCAATGCGTCTCAGGCGCTGCCGTTCTTTCTTCTTCCATTCTTTTTCTTCCTCGTAAGTTCTTTTCGTATCCTGTTTGACCTTGCCGGCAGGCTGAGCCTGCTCCTTTTCCTGCCGCTTCATTTCTTCCAGTTCCAGCTGCTGTGCTTTTTTCTCGGTGTAATAGTCATAGTCTCCCAAATATTCTTCTGCATGATCAGGTGACAGCTCCAGCACTCTTGTGGCGATCCTGTTAATAAAGTAGCGGTCATGCGATACAAATAACAGTGTTCCCGGGTAGTCGATCAGGGCGTTTTCCAGCACCTCTTTACTGTCCAGGTCAAGGTGGTTTGTCGGCTCATCAAGGATGAGAAAGTTTGCTTTTTGAAGCATCAGCTTGGCAAGCGCGACTCTTGCTTTCTCCCCGCCGCTTAACGAACGGACCGGTTTCAGGACATCGTCTCCGCTGAACAGAAAGTTGCCGAGGCATGTTCTGATTTCTTTTTCCGGCATGTCCGGATATTCTTCCCACAGCTCGTCCAGCACGCGTTTGGACGATGTCAGTTCAGCCTGCTCCTGATCGTAATAGCCGATTGTGACATTGGAACCGTACGTGATCGACCCGGATTCCGGACTGATCGTGTTCATAATCGTTTTCAGCAAGGTTGATTTGCCGATTCCGTTCGGTCCGACGAGGGCGGCGCTTTCGCCTCTTGTAATGCCGAAGGTCAGGTTTTTCAAGAGCGGCGGCTGGCCGTCATAGCTGATGGAAACATCCTGTACGCGCAGGACGTCGTTTCCGCTCTGTTTTGTAATGTCAAAACGGAAGGCGGCGGATTTCTCATCCCCGAGCGGCTTGGCCATGACGTCCATCCGTTCAAGCTGTTTTCGTCTGCTTTGGGCTCTTTTCGTTGTAGAAGCTCTGGCCAGATTGCGGTCGACAAAATCTTGAAGCTTGGCGATTTCGTCCTGCTGTTTTTCATACAGCTTCAGGTCTTTCTCATACTGCTCGGCTTTTTGTTCTAAATAGGCGCTGTAGTTGCCGAGGTATTTTTTGCTTTCTGTCCGGGAGACCTCGTACACTTGGCTGACGACTTTATCAAGAAAGTATCTGTCGTGGGAAACGATCAGGATTGCGCCTGAATATCCCTGTAAATAATGCTCAAGCCATGTAAGCGTATCGATGTCGAGATGGTTCGTCGGTTCATCCAGAATAAGCAGATCAGGCTGGGTCAGCAGCAGTTTTCCGAGCGCAAGCCTTGTTTTCTGACCGCCGCTCAGGCTTTGCACTTTCACGGAATCGTCAAATTTTCCGAAGCCGAGTCCGTGAAGGATAGATCGGACGTCCGCTTCATATTGATAGCCGCCTTTATCCTTGAAATCCTGCTGAAGCCTGTCATAGGTTTTCATCAGCGTCTCAAGCTCCGCCGGGGCGGCCGTGGCCATCTTTTCTTCAATAGAGCGCATCTCTTTTTCCATTGCTTTCAGGAAATCAAAAACGCTCAGCAGTTCTTCTTTTATGGTAAGCTGGGATTCCAAGCCAGTGTGCTGGGCAAGATATCCCATCGTTAATTCTTTCGGTTTGATTAATTCACCCTTTTCATATGAAAGGTGACCTGCGATAATTTTAAGGAGAGTTGATTTGCCGGCTCCGTTTCTGCCTACTATGGCGATGCGATCCCGAGATCTGACTTCAAGCTTTATATTGTTTAAAATAGGATCAGCGCCAAAAGATTTGGATAGCTGATTAATTTGTAAGATCATCATATTATTTCACCTCTGTTATAATAAGTTAAGTGTAGCTTATCAACCTGCTGTCAGCAAACAATACATCAGAATTGGAACATTATAGGATAAGACATCAGGGAGAAAATAGTGTATGATCAGAAGTAAGGAGAGTTTAAATATGAATGGATTTTCTCATTTTAATGAAGAAGGCCGTGCCCGCATGGTGGATATAAGCGATAAATCTTCAACAGTCCGTACTGCCGCTGCGATATCCAGCGTACACATGAAGCATGACGTGTACAGCAGAATCAAAAACCGCGAGATCGGAAAAGGAGACGTGCTGGCTGTCGCACAGGTGGCAGGAATTATGGCCGCAAAGCAGACGTCAGCGATTATTCCGATGTGCCACCCGCTTTCTTTAAGCAGCGTCGACATTTCATTCGGCTGGGAGGAAAAGGATTCCGAAGCCGTTCTTCATATACAGGCAAGCGTAAAAACGAAAGGGAGTACAGGTGTGGAAATGGAAGCGCTAACTTCCGCTTCAGTCTGCGCTTTGACCGTGTATGACATGTGCAAGGCGCTGGATAAAGGAATGGTCATCGGCCCGACCTGCCTCATGGAAAAAACAGGAGGCAAAAACGGTGATTTTAAAAGAGATGCATCTGAGTATAAAGTGGAGGACCAATCATGAACAAGGATCAATCAAAAATTCCACAGGCGACGGCAAAAAGGCTGCCGCTTTATTATCGCTTTTTAAAGAATTTACACGCCTCAGGAAAGCAGCGCGTTTCATCAGCTGAACTGAGCGACGCGGTAAAAGTCGATTCGGCCACGATCCGCCGGGATTTTTCCTATTTCGGGGCGCTCGGCAAAAAAGGATACGGCTATAATGTGGATTACCTGCTGTCATTTTTCAGAAAAACACTGGATCAGGATGAAACGACGAACGTCATTTTGATCGGTGTCGGGAATTTAGGGACGGCGTTTCTTCACTATAATTTCACAAAAAATAATAACACAAAAATATCTATGGCTTTTGATGTAAATCAGAGTAAAATAGGAACTGAGGTAGGCGGTGTGCCTGTCTTTGATCTTGATGATTTAGAGCTTCACATAAAGGATGAACCCGTGGCGATTCTTACCGTTCCGGCGGTTGCCGCCCAGTCAATCACCGACCGGCTCGTGGCGCTCGGAATCAAGGGAATCCTTAACTTTACGCCGGCCCGTTTGAATGTGCCGGATCACATTCGAATTCATCATATAGATTTAGCTGTAGAGCTTCAATCATTGGTTTATTTCTTGAAGCATTATTCTGTTTTGGAAGAAATTGAATAGCGAAAGGAGGAGCTGCACATGATCGGTCCTGGAAGCCTGGCGGTTATCGGTGTGGTGGCGGTAATTATTTTCGGTCCGAAGAAGCTTCCCGAATTAGGAAAAGCGGCGGGGGACACGCTTCGTGAATTTAAGAACGCTACTAAGGGATTAGCCGGTGAAGAAGAGGAAAAAAAGAAAGAAGAACAGTAAGATAGGATGACGCGTATGAGAGTGAATCAAATGACGCTTGTGGAGCATATTGCCGAACTTCGGAAACGATTGCTGATTGTGGCGTTATCCTTTACGGTTTTCTTTATTGCCGGCTTTTTTCTGGCAAAACCTATCATTGTGTATCTTCAAAAAGCCGATGAAGTAAAAGAGCTCACCCTTAATGCTTTTAACCTGACGGATCCGCTGTTTATCTTTTTGCAGTTCGCGTTTATCATCGGCATCATTTTGACTTCGCCGATTATTCTCTATCAGATTTGGGCGTTTGTCAGCCCGGGTCTGTATGAGAAGGAGCGCAAAGTAACACTCAGCTATATTCCGATTTCGATCGTGCTGTTTGTCGGCGGTGTGTCGTTTTCTTATTATATTTTATTTCCGCTGGTCGTTGATTTTATGAAGCGGGTCTCGAATGACCTGGATGTCAACCAGGTGATCGGGATCACCGAATACTTTCATTTTCTGCTGCAGCTGACGATTCCGTTCGGGCTGCTGTTTCAGATGCCGGTGCTGATCATGTTTTTAACGAGACTCGGTGTTATCACGCCGATGTTTTTATCGAAGATCAGGAAGTACGCATATTTTGTGCTGCTCGTGATCGCCGCGATGATTGCGCCGCCTGAGCTGCTGTCTCACTTGATGATTACCATTCCGCTTTGCATTTTATACGAAATCAGTATCCTGATTTCAAAAGCGGCGTATCGGAAAAGGCAGACCGGCAGTGAATCTGACCAGGACGTATCAGCATAAAAAAAGCCATTTCTCAATGATGAGAAATGGCTTTTCTTTTATTATTTTTGATTTTTCTTCACTTTAAATGAGAAGGCGAACATTTTAAACGAGATGCTGATATTATAAGCGGCGAAAACCATCAGCAGTATGGAATAAAAAGACCACATGCTTCCCGGAGAGCTTGCGGCCAAATACGTAAAGATACAGCCGACTGCGAAATAAATCAAGCCCCAAGTCATTGGGTTCCTCATACAAACAATCCTCCAATAATTAATTGCATTTGCTCACTATGCTGTTCAATATATTTTTGGGCGGGGCCGAGCTGCATGACCACGACAATGGTATTCATCATGACATGGGCGAATATCGGCACAATAATCCGTTTCGTCTGCACATACAAGAACGCAAAGGTAAAGCCCATGGCCGTATACAGCAGCAGGTGCGTGAGGTCTTGATGCACAATGCCGAAGATGACGGAACTGATCAGTCCGGCGATAAAGAAATTCGTTTTTTCATATAATACACCGAAGATGATCTTCCGGAAAATGATTTCTTCAAGAATCGGCCCGACGATAGAAGAAACGATAATCATGAGCGGCATGGCTTTAATAATGTTGAGAATGGCTTTCGTGTTTTCGGAACCGCTGTCCACGTGAAAGACATACTGCTCAATCATCCCGGCGATTCCCTGAGAAAATAAAGCGAGCCATATTCCCGCGACCGCCCAGAGAACGGACATGCCGGCGGATGCTTTCTTCCCGTTTCTTAATGTCTGCTTCGGCGCGGTTCTCAATATCAAGAGAACGATAATCAGGCAGATAAAAAAGCTTACGACGGAATAAATCCCCTGAGCCATGGTGAGATTCGCATTCGTAGGGTGCCCGCCCGCATAGCCGAATTTGTACATTAAAGGAATGCCGATCAATGCGGAAAGCTGCATGATAACATATGTCAAAATGATATACCAATACTGTTTTCTCAAATGATATGTACTCCTTTATCCTATAAAATCAACTTATTTGTTCTTATTGTAACACAAGTGAACTTGACGTGAAAAAAGGAGAAAATCAGTGTGAGAGAGAATCATGTAAGCGTGAAAATTTTTTATTCTTATGACTTGAAATTGGAAGTGAGATTCTTTATTATAATAACTGTGTTAGCACTCTTTAGAGCTGAGTGCTAAAATTACATATTCATACTATTGAGGAGGTTATTACATTGTTAAAGCCATTAGGTGATCGCGTTGTCATTGAACTCGTAGAATCTGAAGAAAAAACTGCCAGCGGAATCGTATTACCGGATTCTGCAAAAGAAAAGCCGCAAGAAGGCAAAATCGTGGCAGCCGGTTCAGGTCGCGTGTTGGAAAGCGGAGAGCGCGTTGCTTTAGAAGTAAAAGAGGGCGACCGCATTATCTTCTCAAAATACGCCGGTACTGAAGTGAAATACGAAGGTGCTGAATACTTAATCTTACGTGAAAGCGACATTTTAGCTGTAATCGGCTAAGCAAATAAATATTTTTAAAAATTCGAGGAGGTTTCGTTAACATGGCAAAAGATATTAAGTTTAGTGAAGAAGCACGCCGCGCTATGCTTCGCGGTGTCGATGCGCTTGCTGACGCTGTAAAAGTAACTTTAGGGCCAAAAGGACGCAACGTGGTTCTGGAGAAAAAATTCGGTTCTCCGTTAATTACAAATGACGGTGTAACAATCGCAAAAGAAATTGAACTTGAAGACGCGTTTGAAAACATGGGTGCGAAGCTTGTAGCTGAAGTAGCCAGCAAAACAAACGACGTTGCCGGTGACGGTACAACAACTGCAACAGTTCTTGCGCAGGCTATGATCCGTGAAGGCCTGAAAAACGTAACTGCGGGAGCTAACCCTGTCGGCGTACGTAAAGGTATGGAACAAGCTGTAACTGTTGCAATCGAAAACTTAAAAGAAATTTCTAAGCCGATCGAAGGCAAAGAGTCTATCGCTCAGGTTGCTGCGATCTCTGCTGCTGATGAGGAAGTCGGAAGCCTTATCGCTGAAGCAATGGAGCGCGTAGGAAACGACGGCGTCATCACAATCGAAGAGTCTAAAGGCTTCACAACTGAGCTTGAAGTTGTGGAAGGTATGCAATTCGACCGCGGATATGCATCTCCTTACATGGTGACTGACTCTGATAAGATGGAAGCGGTTCTTGACAATCCTTACATCTTAATCACAGACAAAAAAATCACAAACATTCAAGAAATCCTTCCTGTGCTTGAGCAAGTTGTACAGCAAGGCAAACCGTTGCTTCTGATCGCTGAAGATGTTGAAGGTGAAGCTCTTGCTACACTCGTTGTCAACAAACTTCGCGGCACATTCAACGCTGTTGCCGTTAAAGCTCCTGGCTTCGGTGACCGCCGTAAAGCAATGCTTGAAGACATCTCTGTTCTTACAGGCGGAGAAGTAATCACAGAAGACTTAGGCCTTGACCTGAAATCTACTGAAATCGGACAATTGGGACGCGCTTCTAAAGTTGTGGTAACGAAAGAAAACACAACAATCGTAGAAGGCGCCGGCGACACTGAAAAAATCGCTGCACGCGTCAACCAAATCCGCGCTCAAGTGGAAGAAACAACTTCTGAATTCGACAGAGAAAAATTACAAGAGCGTCTTGCGAAACTTGCCGGCGGCGTAGCTGTCATCAAAGTCGGCGCTGCGACTGAAACTGAGCTGAAAGAGCGTAAACTTCGCATCGAAGACGCCCTCAACTCAACTCGCGCAGCTGTTGAAGAAGGCATCGTATCCGGCGGTGGTACAGCGCTTGTCAACGTATACAACAAAGTCGCTGCAGTGGAAGCTGAAGGCGATGCGCAAACAGGTATCAACATCGTGCTTCGCGCGCTTGAAGAGCCGATCCGTCAAATCGCACACAATGCAGGTCTTGAAGGATCTGTCATCGTTGAGCGCCTGAAAAACGAAAAAATCGGCGTAGGCTTCAACGCTGCAACCGGCGAATGGGTAAACATGATCGAAAAAGGTATCGTTGACCCGACAAAAGTTACACGTTCAGCCCTGCAAAACGCAGCTTCTGTAGCAGCAATGCTCTTAACAACTGAAGCCGTTGTCGCTGACAAACCGGAAGAAAACGCCGGCGGCGCAGGAATGCCTGACATGGGCGGCATGGGCGGTATGGGCGGCATGATGTAATCAAACGGAAAAAACCCTTGATACACCAAGGATTTGACCGTTTTTCATCACCCCAATTAGCCGAAAAAATAACAAAAAAATAACATTTATTTATGAAATCCCGAAATTGAGGATGTTTCCAAAAGTCTGCTGGACTTTGTGGGAGGCATCCTCTTTCATTTTTTTGGTTACATGAGTATAAATCTTCATTGTTGTTTTCATGTCGTCATGCCCAACTCTTTCCATTACAGTTGGCAAGTCAACTTTTGCCTCGGCCAGCATGCTGATATACGTGTGTCTAAATATATGGGGAGTAGCATGTTTTTTAATTGATGTTTTTTCCAGTATTCTTTCCATTCTTACAATGATATTTTTTGGTAAAAAGGGATAGCCATTCTCACGAGCAAATAGGAAATTACCGTCGTGGTATTCGCTTGGATCAATCCTGGACTGTAGGCGCAACTTCTTTTGTTTGGTTACATGTGCCTTCAATATATCTATTATCTGATCGTCGAGAGTGATAGTTCGCACCGATCCGGCTGTTTTCGGCGGAGTTAATTCATAATTTCTCATATTGTTATCTTCGGAATATATGGTTTTAGTGATACGCAGCTCTTTTGTTTCAAAATTTATATCAGGAAGTTTGAGGGCGCACATTTCCCCTGAACGCATGCCTGTAAAAGCGAGCAAGTAAAATCGTTCAAGGTCCATTTCCAAACCATGGACTTTTACTGCTAAGAGGAACTCTTCAAGTTCTTCCCTTTCAAGATATTTTTGCTCTATTTTACTACTTTCAATATCTTCTACTGTCATTCTCTTTTTAGGAACTACAGCGCCAGCCACTGGATTATCTTTTAAAAGCTTCACCTTTACAGCGTATTTAAAAATCATTCCGGCTGTCGTATGCACACCACTAATGGTGGTACGGGCATATTCTTGATCAGTGAGATCGTTGAGTATTTTTTGATATTTTCTTCCTGTTACCTGAGCGATATTGATTTTAGCGATATACCGGTTTAAGATGTTAATTTCTTTCCTTCGAATACGCAGAGTTGCTTTTTTCTTTCCTGTGAGAGCATATTCGTTCAACCATTCGGCAGCAAGCTTTTCGAAAGTCATTTTTTTAACAACTGATTCATCAATGCCATCTTCTTTTAAGGCATCAATAGCATCTCTAACTCTTTGTTCAGCTTCTTTTTTTGTTTTGCCACGCCGCGCAATTTGTTTGCGTTTACCGGTAACGGGATCACGAGGTCCGTCACCAACAGCCAGCCATTTTTTACCCTTGATCAATTCCTCTGTATACATTTTGTCACCCCAATTTTTCAATGAATAGTTTTAAAGAGCTGTTTATACATCAAGAATGAGAACTGTTTTCTTGTATACATATCGAGCCGTTTAGCAGCAAATTGATATGTAACATTAAAGGTATCACCTATTAATTTTATAACCTCTGATTTCATGCGTGGCAACGAAATCTTTTCAAGCATAAAACTAGGTACACAGAAATGATACATAAAGCTATTAGCCTGATACTCTTGCAACTGGCGAAACATACGATTCATGTTGAACTGGTTTCCGCAATGTTTAATCACATGCCCTAGCTCATGAACAAAGTCTTGCCACTGTTCTTGCGGAGAGGCTCGAGCATCAAGGACAACGCTATACTCACCGTTAATTTGAAACATGCAGCTTTCTCTTTGCTCATAATGCAGCCAGATACGAAATGCCGCGGCAATCCTTTCTAAATCAATGTCTTCAGGAGTCTCAATATTTAATTTGTAATAGATTTTTTTCACTTCTTCTTCAAGATACGATAACTGGATTGACATTAAAAACACCACCATGTAGGGAATGTATGTTCTGTTTTTGGTGTGAAAGAAAAGCCCGAGGAAGAAGGGCTGTCATAAATTCAATAGCTGTTTCTTTTTAATTTCATATTCTTCTTGAGTGATAGCATCCATATCCAACAATTCTTTATATTTTTTCAATTCATCAGCTGCAGATACAGTAGGGGCAGGAGCTGGTGGTATTGTTGGAGCTGGAATAGACTGATGCTCTTCTATGTATTTTTGAATTTCTAAAACCATAGGCAGTTCATTTGTGCCAAAAGTGAAGGAGTTATCGTCTTGTATTGCGTCCCAGAGTCCACTTGTTTCATTAGCAGCTGGCGTTAAAAATTGAAAATAGCCTGAGGTTACTAATCCAGGTTTTTTTATTTGAAGCCCGGACAGTTCGCTGATTCTATAAGATTTCTCCCCACTATACCCTCGTGTGATAGTGTTAACAGCGCCTTTTCTTGCTACTCTTATATAGTTTCCATCAAGTGTGATTGTTGTTTTTGCTGATTTAAAATAGTATTCTTTAGTTTCTTTCTTTAAATCCTCTTTTTCACTTTCGTATCTTTCCTCATTGCCAGAGATTTTTGATTCAACATATTTGATAAAGCCGTCAATATCACCTTCTGATATTGAATTGATGTTTAAGTCTTCTTCGGCTGTTTTAAAATCAATCTTATGTCCAATTAATGGCTTGCGACTGGCAGTAATTTTAATTATTTCTTTATAGGGCCAATTCTTTAAAATTGGTTTTTTCTTTTTCAAGACAATGAAATATACTTGATTTTCTGTAGCAATAAAATGCCCCCATGTCGCGTCACTCTTCATAGTTCCGCAAACGAGTTCATGAATTGTTTCATTTCTTTCATCAATCAGAGGTTTAGCTGCTTCATAAGTTTTCAAGAAATTTTTAGAAGCCTTCATGCGTTTTTTAAACTGACAGTTATAGATTTCGCCATTTTCCATCAAAAAAGACAAATTTAATTTCCCCTTTATAAGTAATACACTTGAGTATATTTTTTTCTGATCAGATCCCGTTTGAATCCAGATGCAATCCAGATGAGAAAGAATTCTATTTCCCTTGATATAATTGGCTTCAACCTACTGGTGAAAAATTCTTTTCCGATCCAGTTCGGTTCTAATCCCGATCCAATCCTGATCTTATTAGTAAACAGAAATAACATAATAACAATAATATAAATAAAGGTTTCGGCAGTTAGTTACTTTTTAGGCTTACGGCCTTCACGTTCTTCTTTCTCTTTGAGGTACTTTATAAAATCAATTGCTTGTTTTTGTCTTTCTTCTGAGAAGTCACTCGCTTCTCTAAAGGCGATCTGTAGATCAGGATCATCAAAAAGGTCATTATTAAAAGTAGGTTCTTTGCCAGTTAGGAGATAATCAGTTGTTACACCATACAAACTTGCAAGTCTAACGAGCATTTCTCCATCTGGTTTCCTTAAACCGTACTCCCAGTTCGCATATGTAGACATTGTTTTAATACCTAATTTTTTTGCGACGAAAGATTTGCTCCAGCCTTTCTTTTCTCTTAATTCAGTTAAGATTTTCCCTGTTATATTATCCATTATTATACACCTTTTTTTATTTGGTGTGTAAATTTTAACACGGTTTACACACAAGAGATAATTACTTACACAAAAAGAATAAAAACATGTTGACTTACCCTTATTGTGTATATTATTATGTATTTAACGAGTTACACGAAAAGAGTAAGGTGGTGAGTTAATAGTGCTAGAAAAATTACGGGCTACAAGACTTTCTCAAGGAAAGACCCAAACTTTTATGGCAAAAAAGCTTGGCTATAGATACGCAAGCGGTTATGCAAATATAGAAATGGGGCGTACAAAGCCAAGTCTTGAAAAAGCACACCAAATATCCGAGTTACTGAATGAAGAAGTCGATGAGCTTTTTTTTAATGAAAAGTTACACAAAAAGGGTAACGGGAAAACTGCTTAGGAATGAAAGTTACAAAAAAACAGTATAGGAGGTCGAAGTTATGGATCAAAAAAAGCTGGAACAAATTAAAAATTTGTTGAATGGTATGTCCCAATCCGAGTGGAGCCGTGTTAAACAACATGTCGATGTACTGTTCAGTTCTAAAGCCGCCAAATTGCAGTTTGACGACCCAGAACTGTTAGAAGCTAACCTTAAACGTGAATTTAGGATGAATACTTGATTTGGATAAACATTGGGTGAATGCGATATTCAGCATTTTTGTAATAAATATTAACGTAATCTTGCTGATACATCGTGTGCTCTTCTTTAGAATTAGGGCTCCAAATTGAAGCACCTTCTTCCCACCATATGTATGGAGAAGACATAGATTCACCTATTTTGCAGTCCGGATCACTAGTCAAGTCAACCCATTCACCACAAAGGCAAGCGTAAACCTTAGTAGAAGCCATTAAATCTCACCACCTTCCATGCATATTTTACCACATGAAAGTGAGAGATTATAAAGCTCATTGTAAAGGAGGTTTTTTATATGTTCACTATGCAATACGATGAGAAATTCATTGAACAGATAGCTGCCAAAATTGCTGATAGAGCAACAGACATGCTGGTAGAGCGGCTCAGCTCTTTGAACGAGCTTCCTCACATCTTGACGAGAACTGAAGCGATGGAGGTGCTGCGGTGCGGTCCCACTAAAATGGCGGAACTGATGGCCCGTCCGGATTTTCCGGTTAACGAAGAATGTGGCAAAAAAATCCCTACGACTTTGCTTTTTAAATGGATTGAGAGCAACACGCGTTGGGTTGCTGAGAACACCGCATACTATCAGAAAGGAGCTTCGGCATGAATAATTTACAAACATTCAAAAATGAAATTTTCGAAGTTGCAGCCAAAATTGAGAATGATCAAATCCTTTTTGATGCCGAGCAAGTTGCTCGTAACTTAGGCCTCACTACCGTTGCCAAAAGTGGCAACGTAACAATCCGATGGAGCCGTGTGAATACTTACCTTCCGGATAACTTTCCAGAAGTAGAGAAAGGTGATTTTATTCCTGAACCATTGGTGTACAAGCTGGCTTTTAGAGCATCTAATCAAATTGCCGAACAATTTCAAGATTGGTTAGCCTTTGAAGTTATACCCACAATCAGAAAAACCGGGGGATATGTCGCAAATGATGAACAGTTCATTCAGACGTATTTGTCCAACGCAGACGAAAATACCAAATTATTTTTCAAAACAACTCTTCACGCACTAAAGGAGCAAAATAAGCAAATTGAATCTATGAAGCCAAAAGCTCTTTTCGCCGAAGCCGTGGAAGCATCTGAATCATCTGTGCTTGTTGGCGAGTTAGCGAAAATCATTCAACAGAACGGCGTAAAGATTGGACCTAACAAGTTATTTCAATGGCTCCGTGATAATGGTTATTTAATTCGTAAGACAGGCGAGTCTTTCAATCTACCAACACAGCGAAGTATGGATTTGGGTCTCTTTGAAATTAAGAAGAGAACAATGAATAACCCTGATGGTTCAATTAGAACTACCCGAACGCCAAAGGTTACGGGAAAAGGTCAGATTTATTTTGTGAATAAATTCATTTCATCAGAAACAGCTTGAAACAATCTCCACAAATTTGGGGAGATTAATGTTCGAGAAAAGGACTAGCTTGTCCCTTCATTAATTAAATTTTACCAGTGAACAACTGGATATATCAGGAGGCAAACATATGGAGAACAACCCATACAATTTGCATAATCTACCCCGGATCATGCGTAGTGTCCGCAAAGCGGCAGGACTTGCACAGTATCAGATCGGTAATTTGATAGGGGGAAAGGATCAGCGATATGTTTCGGACGTTGAAAATGGATTCAGTAAGCTTACCCCGGAATTATGCATTAAGTGGTTTGAGGCGTGCGAGGCATACGAACATATTGATCTGGTACATTATCTCTTCAAATTGCACCCGACGACGGCGGCGCCAATTGATCCAGCACTTAACGAGAGTGCAAGCGCGGCGGTAATCAATATGATTCACCAGCTTGAAGAAGCATTACAAGCAACAAGGCATTTAGCGCGCTGGTTGGCAAACGATAGGCCAGGCCGACAACCTGAAGAACTGCCCATGGCCGATATAAAGCAGATTTTTGATCTGATCCCAGCAAATAAAACGCTGATATATTCGCTGGCCCGTAGTCATGGACTGAACATGAAGGAACTGGCCGAAAGGTGGACGCGGAAAGCGCTAATGAGTCAGGTTGCAATGGCGAAAACAGAAGAAAGGCAGGCGGTGCTGGTATGAAAATCAATCAGTTTCTTAAAGCAGATGCAGATTCAGCAAAAAGGAAAATCGAGTCGGCGGAAAGGCTCTCTATCATGCTTGCGGAGGCGTTGCGGGATGGCGATTATGAAGAAGCTATCAGTCTTGCAGGGAGCATCAAGGTTCTTACAGAGGATATAAACCGGCTGACGAATAAAGGGCGCTTACATCAAACTGTCTTAAATATGGCGGCCCGCGGGATTCACCTGAGTGTTGTAAGTAGGTGTTCACAATGAATATTGAAAATCCGATGGTCTTGAACAACTGGCATGACAAACTGACTGAGCCGGACACGCAAAAGGATTACTTTGGGGATGAAGTAACGGCTTTCGATGATTACGTGATAGATAGTGCTGAGGGTGAAATCATCTTGAGGGAAAACCTTGAGCGGTATCTGAAGGAGCATCTTGGTTTTGAATTTAAAAATGAGCAATAAAAAAGCCCACTTGGCAGAGTGGACTAGGTAAGGCGTTTTGATAATTGATTGTATTCCTATTATACCAAAACGCCCCATAAAAAACAATGGAGGTTGTTGGTGATGTCTGAATCTCAATTAAAGCAAGAAAACGAGATTTTAAAAAAGCAATTAGATCATATGAAGGAGGTCTATAAAGAAAACATGTCTCTTCATATGGCTGTTAAACAGGGTGAGCAGTTAAGAGCTAACTTGGATGCATATTTACGAGCAGATGATCGGGTTTATAGTCCTCGTTTCATAACACCAAAACAAAAGGGATATATAGCAGAGCTTTTCAAAAAACATGGTTTGGCTCCACTCAGTAAAGCGAAACGAAAAGTGGTTAAGCGCTTTAATGGTGGCGGTTTGCTATCGGAACACGAAGCACATCAAATTATACAAATGTACGAAAAGAAAGCAGGTGCTAAATAATGGCTAAAGCAGTTAAAGTGGCATTCAGCGAGCGTGCTGAGGATCAGCAACGTTTAAGGCAGGTAGGCGGTTCAATTGTATTCGCCAAAAACGGTAAAGCGCAGTTTAGTTTCCCTTCAATGGATCATTACCGGGAATGGCAACGGCTCGGAACCGAAGCGTACAAAAGAAAGGTGGCAGCACAATGAACGGACTATCTCAGGTAGATTACTCAGATTACATGCCAGCGCCTCAGCAGGCTACTAGCGTGACTACTGAAGCGATGGTAAGCCGACAGGCTCAAGAAGTACAAGCGGCAATGGTCATTGCAAAGAAATTCCCACGGGACGTATACGCGGCATTTGACCGGATTAAAAAAGCATGCGAGCGGCGGCTATTGGCCGAGAATGCGGTGTATGAATATCCGCGCGGCGGCACAAAGGTATCTGGTCCGTCAATCCGATTGGCTGAGGCATTGGCGCAGAATTGGGGCAACATTGATTACGGAATTATGGAGCTCGAGCAAAAAGCCGGGGAATCCTCTGTCATGGCGTATGCTTGGGATCTTGAAACGAATACACGGCAAACCAAAATATTCACTGTGAAGCATGAGAGAAAGGCAAAAGGTACAGTAACAAAGCTTAATGACGCGAGGGATATTTACGAAATGGTTGCCAATCAAGGAGCCCGCCGGGTTCGCTCCTGCATACTCGGAGTGATTCCTGGCGATATCGTCGACGCTGCAGTTGATATGTGCCAGAAAACGTTAATAAACGGCCATAAAGAACCACTGGAAGATCGGCTCAGAAATGCTTTATCAACATTCAAAAAAGAATTCGGAATCACCAAAGAAATGATTGAAGAATACATCGGCAGTAACGTCGACGCCTTTACAGAACAAGACTTTTTGAAGATTGGCCGCATTTATACATCTTTACGTGATGGTATGGCCAAGAAAGAGGATTACTTCAATGTGAAGGCCACAGGCGCGACTAAGTCAAAGGCTGAGGAAGAATTCAAAAAGCAGAAAGAGCAAGCTGACAAGCCTGCTGATAGTAAAGAAAAGGCGGGTGATCCTGCTAATGCGGATACCGGCACTGAACAAGGAGAACTATTACTCTAACGAGATTGATAGACACTACATGTCAAATTCTCAATATAAAAGCTTTTTGCAATGCGAGGCTGCTACGATGGCAAAGTTGAACGGAGAATGGACGCCGCCCACATCGGAGGCGCTCATCTTCGGCCAATATGTTCATGCCTGGCTTGAAGGTGAACAGGCTTTTGATGAATTTAAAAAGAACACCCCATCACTTTTTACACAAAAGGGCCAGCTGTACAAGCAGTATCAGTTAGCTGATCTGATGATTGAGGCGATTCAACATGACGAACTCTGTATGTTCGTTTTGCAAGGAGAAAAAGAAGTCATCGTAACTACTGAATTGTTCGGTGTTCCGTGGAAAGGAAAGCTGGACGTATACAACCCAGCTGGCGGCCGTTTCTCCGATCTGAAAACAGCGCGGTCATTGCGGGAGAAAGTTTGGGACCCGGAAATAGGATATTGCTCATTCGTCGAGGCCAATGGCTATATTGCACAAATGGCACTGTATGCTGAGCTTGAAAAAAGAATGACTGGACGGAGCGAATGGCTTGAGCCCCTGATTGTAGGAGTTTCAAAAGAAGATCCACCTGATAAAGCTGTCATCAATATTGATGAAGGTAGGATGGAAGTAGAGCTTGCAGAGATTGAGCAGCGGATGGACCGGATTTTGCAAGTGAAACACGGCGGAGAGAAACCAGAGCGATGCGAAAAATGCAAGTATTGCCGGGCCACTAATCAACTGAACAGCATCATCCATTTTTCGGAGTTGGTGAGCTGATGGAAAGGGAGCTGATCAGGATTCCTATCCCGCATTGTTATCTCTGGCTGGTCAAAACGGTTCAGCGCGACTTGAGAAAGGACTTGTATACCCGGTACACGACTGACTACTTAAAGACAAATGAGCCGTCTCTGAGATTAGTAGAAGTAGATTTCAAGGCTCTGACAGCACTGTGTGAAAGGAAGTAGGTGAGCGGCATGGATATGCAAGGTTTGGGGTATGTGGTCCTGCCCCGGCTGCCATTTAAAGATTCACGAGACGAGACAATATACGATTATTTATTCAAACGGGCGGAGTACAGGGCAGATCAAGAACTAAAGCTCGGGCAGACAATCATTAAGCTTGTAGATTTAGCCAAGCGCTTCAACTGGTCTTCTGATCAGATCAAATACTCGTTAGATCGGATGGTAAAGCAAGAGTATTTGAAGCTGGACCGGCTGCCGCAAAAACGCGGTTTCATTGTGACGGTGTTGAATTATGCCGAGTACATACAGCTTGGAAATTACAACAAGAAGATAGACCCGGCTCCAATACCTTTAGGACAGCAGGAGGTTGACGAAAAAATGAAAAACGCATTTGAACTATTCGAAAACAAAACAGCCCGCACCATTGGCACGATGGAGGTTCAGCGGCTCGGATATATGGTGGATGATTACGGTGAAGAGAAAGTTATGGAGGCAATGAAACAGGCTTTCAGAAGCAAGGGTAACAACGTCAATCTGAATTACATTGAAGCAATCCTCTCAAACCCATTCAGTCAGAGACGAAAGGAGAAACAGCAGTATGCCAACAAACAACAGAACACAAAGTACGGACGCGGCGATGGCTGCAGTCATGAAAGAACTTCAGGAAAGGTCGGCTCAATTTTCGGCGGACAAGTCGGCCGCCTCAGAAGAAAAGGCTGAGTATGACTGTCAGGTATGCAAAGACGAACTCGGCTATCTCGAAAACAAGGACGGTTATCAAGTGTGGGTACGGTGTGGATGCATTGAGCGGCGCCGCATCCGGAAATTAATGAATTCCAGTGACATCACCCCGGAATTTGAAAGGTTGCAATTCAAGAATTTTGTAACCGAAGGGAAGCCGGAAATGGTGAAAGTGACTTACGATACAGCGGTCGAATACTACAAGGAGTTTGATAACATACGCGGCACTCGAAACAACAGCATCGCCCTGCTCGGGCAGCCGGGGGCAGGCAAAACACATCTGCTTACTGCAATATCTAACAAGCTGATTAAATCAAAAAATATCGCGGTTCAGTATTTTCCATACGTCGAAGGATTCAACGATCTGAAAGATGATTTTGACAAGCTGGAAGAAAAGCTCAAGCGAATGAAAGAGGTTGAAGTCCTGTTTATAGATGATCTGTTCAAGCCTCTGAATGGGAAGCCACGGGCTACCGATTGGCAGGTCGAGCAAACATACTCTGTTATCAACTATCGCTATCTGAACCATAAACCGATCTTGATTTCAAGCGAGTTGAATATCGAGCAGATCGTAAAGATAGACGAGGCGCTCGGCACCCGGATTTACGAAATGTGTGCGGATTATGTTGTGATCATCAAGGGAGACAGAATGCTGTTAAATCATAGATTGGCGGGATTGAGAAATGGATAAACAGGTAAATTTCACGGCATCCGGCGGCATGTATATGTTCGGGCCCGCCGAGCAAACGGCCGGCCAGGACCTTACCCCGGCGATAAGGGTGCTTGAGGAAAAAATCAAACAAATGGAGCTGATGCACAGTGCTTAAAGCGGTTATCCTGCTGCCGGCCATCATCATTTCAGCGCCGTACAAGGAAAAGCAGATCAAGTATTGGGAACAGATTGACGGGAGGTAACGACGGCACGGGGAAACGGGCCGATAAGGAAATAGTCAGAGATATGGAGGCAGCAGAATGAGAGAAATTAAGTTTCGTGCTTGGGATGAAAACTCTCAAGAGATGATCTATGAAGTAGGAATTACACCGGAGGGCATACCTTATTCAATTCCAGAGAATGCAGAGGGGTGTGATCAATTTAATTATTTTCTAACTTGCTACAAAATGCAATACACCGGATTGAAGGACAAAAGCGAGGCCAGGCAGGAGATTTGGGAGGGAGACATTCGAAAAGACGCTTTGGGGAGAATATTTAAAGTTGTTTACGAGAATGATTTGGCTGCATTTTACGGAGAATATACCAACGGGCATTATGATTCTCTTGGTGATTGCGGGCCGGATTCTGAATTTCTCGGAACAGTCTATCAAAATCCTGAGCTTTTGGAGGCATCACATGTCAGCCAATAAATACGGCGCCAGAAAAACACAGGTAGACGGCATCACGTTCGACAGCCGGGCCGAAGCCAAATACTATGAGCAATTGAAATGGCTCAAGGTGAGCAAGCAGATCAAAGATTTTAAGCTGCAGCCGCGGTTCTTGCTTCAAGAGGCATTCAAAAAGAACGGCAAGACTTTTCGGAAGATTGAATATATTGCAGATTTTGAGGTTCATAACTTGGATGGCAGCATCGAGATTATTGACATCAAGGGCGTGGAAACAACGGAATTTGCCATCAAACGCAAGCTGTATGAGCGGCTTTACGAGACGCCACTCAAGGTGCTGGCGCTGGATAAGGCACTCGGCTTCATTGAGCTGGACGAGCTGAAAAAACTCAAAAGAAAGGCGGGGAAGACCACTGCGAAACGTGGTAATCGTAGACGATCGGCCGTTGTGGGTGCAGGAAGAAGATAAGCTCATGGCCTGCATGACGCTCTGTTCCAGTTACAGACGATGCGCCAGCTGGATGGGAGCGGATTGCAAAAAGCTTGGAGGTTCAGAAATACCAAAAATCAATTCAGGAGGTTATCTTATGCAAGAAAAAATCAATCCATACAAGCCTGGTCCAGTTAAAGAGTGGAAAATGACGCCGGAGCAGTTGGCAGCATACGTCGAAAAGCATCCGATCATTTACCGCGAGGAATTAAAACCATCTGCCGGCGTAACGATGCGGCTTCCATCGTAAAACGTAAAAAAGCACCGAAGCTGCGCCTCAGTGCCCTTGATATGAACTGGTACTTCTATCATAGCACAGGGGGCGGCCAGAGTGAACAAGCCAACAGAAATAAAAAATCATGAAACAACTATTCAGCAAAGCATCGAGCCGGGGAAAGTCCGCATCATCGTTTTAGATGGCACTGAAGGGACAGCCCACTTAATGGACGCCCCGGAACACGGTAAAACAATCATTCAAACAATAAAAGGCGGCCTGGCTCGTTGTGATTACGAGATCGGCCACAAATTCAAATAGCAGGGGTTTCCCCTGCGGGGGAGGAACGGGCATGAAAGAATTCAGAATCAATTTGTCAAAAGGTGAGGTTTTATATACCGGCTCTTACATTTGCACCCTTTCGAAAACGGCGGCCAGTGCACCCGAGCAAATTTCTTTAGAAGAAGCGGCCGAAAAGCTCGCGGAAGAGTTAATCATGCAACAGGCCATGAATCGGGAGAATCAGCGGCAGCAGGAAATCGCGGTCAATCAGTTTCGGCAGGCTCAGGCAGAGATACTGCGGCTTACAAAAGAGAATGACAGGTTCAGAAAAGCCTTACATCTGTTCGCAAATATGAAAACAGTGAGAACGGCGCCTGAATTAGTAATTCAAAGCTATTCACGATATGCGAAGGATCTTCTTGAAGGCAGAGGATTGGAGGGTGATGCGGAATGATGCCATTACAAGTAGAACTGCAACGGAACGTGAAGGCCACGAAGGACGAAGCAATGACCGTCGAGCAGGCGGCCGAGCTTTTAAAGGTTCACCCGGACTACATCCCGACGCTTGTCGCTCGGTCTGACGATCTAAAAATGATCGGCGATACCATTATCGCTAAACGGGATAAAACAAATATCTGGCTGGTCGGGGCATGCGTGGGGCTTTTCTTCTTCGCTGTCGCTGTCCTGCCGAATCTGATCGGGGGTTAAGGGATGGCACGCTCACCGTTAATCTGGTTCGGTGGCAAGGCAAAATACGCCGATCAGATCATAAATAAAATGCCCGCCCATAAGGTGTACGTCGAGCCTTTCGGCGGCGCGGCTCATGTCATAGCGAATAAGCCGCAAATGGGACATGAAGTGTATAACGACATTGACGGCCATGTGGTGAATTTCTTGATGCAAGTCAGAAAGGATCCGAAGGCCATGCAGCAGGCTTGCGAATCCATCCCGTACAGCCGGGCGCTCTATGAGAAATGGAAAACTGAAGATTACCCGCAAAATGATTTTGACCGGGCTGTCAGGTGGTTTTATATGAATCGCTCCGGCATTAGTAAGGGGAACGCGGAGGAAGTGCCGCAGACAGGCTGGAGGCATAGCACACAAAGCGGGCAGAACCCTGCTGGCGGATACATAAGCGCCTGCGCTGCCTTCGAGTCTTTCGCCAACCGTATGAAGGGCGTCATGATCGAATGTAAGGATTTTCGTAACATCATCGAGAAATACGATAGCCCGGATACTCTGTTTTATGTGGATCCACCATATGTTGGGCGTGAACGGTTTTATGCTGGCGGCTTTACCGAAGAGGATCACCGGGAACTGGCCCGGCTGCTTAATCAGGTCAAAGGGAAAGTGGTTCTTTCTTATTACGATGATCCTTTGATACTCGAGATCTACCCGAACTGGGAGTCAGAAACCTTTTCCGCATACAAACAGGTTGTCGGTGGATCCGGAAAAAGCCGCGGAGCTGAAGAATTATTGCTGTTTAACTATAAAATCACTCAACTCAGCTTATTTGATCAGGAGGGAACCCTATGCCAACAACAGAGCAATTGAAACGAATGAACGACATAAACGATTTGATCAAGCTTATTGCAAGCATTGATCATCGTACATTCTACCGCAAGTCAAAGGATCGTATAGCGTATTTCAGGTTTAAGAAAAAACTGTTCTTCGTTGATGATTACACGGGCGCTGACGTTTACCCATATGAATTGGGATACGGGCGTGCAAATGGTTTTTCGCATGGGGGCAACATGTGGCAACTAGTCAACAGCTTCAGAAAATTCATCATAACAGGGAAATGCGGCGAGCTGAGGGATTATAAAGAAATATGGGCTTACAGCTATGAAGGATGTATGAAAATCCGTCAGAAGGCGAAGGAGATTGGTTTCATTGAAAGTGTTGATTACCCCTACAGCTTTGATGAATGGGCGGATAGTAAATGATCGAATATCATTGCCCGGACTGAGATTATAAAAAACTTGATTTAGAAATCCGCGCAGATGCCCGCTGCCCGCATTGTGGGCGCTGCATAGGTGGTGAAGTGGAAAAATAGAAGAGCATATTAGAATGCTCTTCTATTAGAAAATTAATAGACAAATACGTGTAACTGACCGTATACTGATCCATTTTTGAATATAGTTAAATATGCATTTCCAGCTTTATTGCCACGGACAAGTCCATTGGTATCTACTGTGAAAACAGCGCTATTATCTGAATGATAAGCGAATCCTGATCCTAAATATTTTGCATCTAATTGTTTAGAACCCCCAGCTCTCACTTCAAAAGTATCGTAATAGGCTTTAATTGGACCAGGAGATATAGTTGTTTGCATTTCATTTTTTTGAGGAGTTATCTCCTTAGCTGAAGCCATACCACTAATTGAAAAAGCTAATACAGGAATCGATAGTGCAGTCACAGCAATCTTTTTGAAATTCATTTTAAACACTCCTTTGGTTTTTTATGGAACACAGTAAGAATTCGAGCAAAATAACGATTATCCTTGTAAATAAATGTTAATTATTTGTGAATTAGGAAGGGGAAAATAATGAAAAAACTATTCAAATCAATCATTTTATCAGCTGCATTTCTTACGGGAGCGGCGGCCGTTGCGTCGTCTGCTTCCGCCACATGGTCCGGCTGGCAAAACGAATCTGGGTACAGCGGCCGGGTGTTTACGGATGCCGCGACTTACACGGCCCGCGCCTCAACGGTGGACTGGAAAGCCGAGAAAAAAGGATCAAGCACACTTTATTACACTGCCGGCGTATACAAGAAGCGCAGCGGCGGCGGGCTTACTGATACGAATTTAGTACAGCGGGGCAGCTTCAAAACGGCAACGCCTCTGAAATCATTCAACGTGAAAACGATCCGAAATAAGACCGGGAAAGGAACCTATGTCATCCAGCTGGACTGCTACTCTGATTCCGGCAAGCGGAACTACATCGGGACATTTGAATCAGCAAAATTTCAAATCAAATAAGGGGGATTCGATGGCGCTGAGAATAGTTTTTATGCTGATGGGTTTAGGATTCTGGTTTTATTTCCAGTACGAATACAGGCCGGACATGAAGGCGAATATCACATTAATAGGCTCAATCATTGCATTCACGGCCGCGGCGTTTTTTCAAGATATTGATAAGTATGTAGAGAAGAATAAGAACGAATCTAACTGAATAAGTCCAAGACGGAAAGCCTGCGGACACTGATCATTGCACAGAATCACTGTGCTCTGATTGGTGTCCGTTTTTTATTTGAGCGGAGGGATGTCATGAAGCAGAAAAAGAAAAAGCCCAATAAAAACGCGCAGGAGCGATCTGAACGCTTTTGGCGGCAAATGATGGGACAAGACATGCAAAGACTTAAACGAGGCAAGGGCGGCGCATTTAAGCGCAAATAAGGGGAGGAATCAGAATGCAAGATTTAATCATTGAATATAAACGAGCTTTAAGAGAAACAAGAAAAATGTACCGGCTCTACAAAGATACGGCCGAAGTCAATCTGAAGGCTGAACAGATCAACGACAAAAAGATTATCAGTAGCATGATCAGCGATATTGAATTCACTCTTGAATGGCTGCAGAACGGAAGACAGCCGGGCGCCCGCCGAGGTGCTGACAGAAGAGACGCATATCAAAGGACGATTCTTGCTGATCCGCGCTTAATTGATGCGCTGCCGGAAGAATATGCAATCGTTCAAGAAGTTGAGGGAGAGGTAAGTGATTGGGATAAGGAAAGAATCGCTGATGCCCTTTCCGTCCTCACAGAAAGAGAAAAAGACATTTTCATGATGCACGCTGTGCAAAACATGTCATTCGAAGAGATAGCGCAGTTATTGGGGATTAAAAAAGGAACCGTGCAGAAGAATATAGAACGTTCCCGCCTCAAAATGAAAAATAGAGCAGATCACAGCCTATTCTGTTTAGCGTGAATAGGCTCTTTTTTATTGGAGAAATAATGAAAAAAGCCCATGAAATTACTTGACGTAAGTAAAGTGTTGAGGTATAATTAAAGTATAGAAAGGAGGGAAAGAAAGTGGCTGAAATCGCATTGGTACTGGGGATTATCCTCACAACTCTCACAGTTGTTGAAAAAGTCCTCATCATCAGGGAAAAGCTTAAAGCAAAAAAGCCCAAAATCAAAAAACGCAGACGTCCAAGAAAGCGCAGATGATTTTGAGCCGAGGGAGAAGGTAGCGCTTCTCCCTTGCTCCAAGTATAGCAAATGCGGCGACTAAAGAAAAATACCTGAAAGCCAGCCACTTTCAAAAAATGAAAAGTGTACAGTCCACCACCGATATTGTTGTTCTTCTCGCCCTGGCGTATATGCTGTTTTTCCGTCAGGATGTGGCAGCGGGACCATTGAAAACGGCTCTCGACATTAGCCTGATCATTTTATTTGTTGTTTCGATCATCGAGAAAGCATTTTCCCTTTACTTGAAATATCGCGAGAAAAAAGGATGATTCAAAAATGTACAAGCCTAAAGAGCGTGACGCCATCAAGAAATTCCTGAATGAAGAGATACTCAATACAAGTGAGGCGCTTGAGATATTGGGGTTCACCCGTCAGTATCTGAACCAGTTAGTAAAGACCGGGGAATTGGAGCCGATGAAAGAAATGCCGCGGGACAGGCTTTTTCTGAAAGAGGATATTTTGGATTTTCAAAAACATAGGCGAAAATGAGCACCCTGTCAAAAGGGTGTTTTTTCGTCTTACGGTTGCCACCTATTTATGAAGGGCGCTTTCGTTCGACAAATTGTGCAAATAGTTCCTTTATCACACTCCTTAACCGATAATAAGGTGGGAGGTGAGAATATGAATTTTGAAGCGCAAATGAAAAACCTTGAAAAACAAATCAAGGCTGCTACAGATGGAACTTATTCAGTGGAAGAAGTAGTGAATGATGAATTTGTAAGAAAAAATACTCAATTTAAGTCAAAAGAAGAATTTTTCAAAGCGGCACCCCAGGTTTTAAATGAAACTAAAGATTTAGATACGTTGAGTAATCCTGATGTTGACAAGTTTATTGCGGAGAATTCGAGTTACAAAACTTGGATTGAGTTGAAAGAAGCTGCTAAAAAAATTTTTGTAAAACAACTTTTGAAGAAAAAAGGATTCAATGTTCAATAAGACACCCTTCGGGGTGCTTTTTTATGTTCTCTGTAAACTGATTCCGGTAAATCTCAGAAAAACAATTGGCGGTTAACGGTCTGAGTACGGCGTCGGTTTAGAGGGAATATCTTTTCCGAAACAAACACGAATCAGAAGGGGGCGGCGGTGAATGTAGATGGCTGAAAAGCACATTCAGGCGTATAAGGATTACGTCAAAGGCATGAAATACAAGGACCTTGCCGAGAAGTACGGGGTGTCGGTGAACACCATTAAATCGTGGAAGCAGCGGCATGGTTGGGAAAGGAAAAAGGGTGCACCCATTGAAAAAAGTGTGCACACAAAAATAGGCGGGCAACCCGGCAACAAAAACGCATTAGGAAATAGCGGCGGGGCGGCTCCGGCAAGAAATCAAAACGCTGTATCACATGGGTTCTTTTCAAAGTATCTGCCGGAAGAAACGCTTGAAATCATGGAAGAGATTCAGGAACGTTCCCCTGCTGATATGATATGGGATCAGATTCAAATACAATATGCAGCCATTCTACGGGCGCAACGCATTATGTTTGTGCAGAATAAAGATGATACGGCAAAAGAGCTTAAAAAGGCAAAATACGCTTATCATCAAGATGAGGACGAAGATGGCAATCTAACATATGAAAAAAACATTGTAGAAGAAGAACTTGAAATACAGTTCGCTTGGGATCGTCATGCGACTCTCTTAAACGCTCAATCTCGGGCAATGGGTGAGCTCCGGAGTCTGATTAAGCAGTTCGACCAGCTGGCGCATGAGCAAGATGAGAGGCGCCTTAAATTGGAACAGATGCGCTTGAATATCGAGAAAACACGGAACGAAGTCGAGAAAGACGCTCCGAAAGACAGCGGCGTGACGATCATTGATGATATAGGAAGTGAAGACGTTGACGAAGGTTAAGCGAATATCGGACATCGTAACGCCGAAATTCCGTTCGTTCTGGACGGCAGCCAACAGTCACAAATATCTTCGGTATGTCTTAAAGGGAGGCCGTGGCTCTTCGAAATCGACGCATATTGGCACCCGAATAGTAAACGACATGATGAAATACCCGGTCAGTACACTTGTGGTTCGGAAAGTTGCCAACACATTAGGGGAATCGGTTTTCGAGCAGCTTAAAGAGGCAATTGATCTGCTGGGCGTGGGTGAATACTGGCATGTCAATAAATCGCCGATGAGGCTCACGTACAAGCCCAGGGGAAACAGCATCATCTTCAGGGGTGCGGACGATCCGGCAAAAATCAAGTCACTCAAGATCGCAAAATTTCCGGTTGCCTTCCTGTGGGTCGAAGAGCTGGCCGAATTTAAACTTGAAGAAGAAATTTCAATGATCGAAAATTCCGTCCTGCGGGCTGAACTCCCGGACGGTCTTTTTTATGCTTTTTATTATTCATACAATCCGCCGAAAAGAAAGCAATCGTGGGTTAACAAAAAATATGAATCTTCATTCGTACCAAAGAACACATATATCCATCATTCAACATATCTCGAAAATCCTTATATCTCAAAAGCCTTTAAGGAAGAGGCTGAGATCGTTAAGGAACGGAACCCACTAAAGTACAGATGGGAATATCTCGGCGAAGCGTTAGGGAGTGGTGTTGTGCCATTTGATAATTTGAAAATCGAGAACGGCTGCATTACTGATGAAATGGTTCGTTCATTCGACAATATCCGGCAGGGCGTTGACTTTGGATATGGTCCTGATCCTCTCGCTTACGTCAGGTGGCACTATGACAAGAAGCGGAACAGTATCTATGCGATTGATGAGCTTTATGATCAAAAGGTTTCCAACAGAGAGCTGGCAAAATGGATCAGGTCAAAAGGATATGAGAGTCAAGAAATTACTGCTGACAGTGCCGAACCTAAAAGTATTGATGAATTGAAAATAGATCACGGCATCCGGCGCATTACAGGCGCGAAAAAAGGACCTGACTCGGTTCAATATGGCGAGGAATGGCTTGATGATTTAGACGCCATTATCATTGATCCGTTGAGAACGCCTAATATCGCCCGGGAATTCGAGAATATCGACTATCAGACTGATAGAGACGGCAATCCGAAGGCGAAGCTTGAGGACGCTGATAACCACACTATAGATGCTACCCGTTATGCTTTTGAACGGGATATGAAGCGGCCGGGCGTACGGGTCATGACGAGATAAAAAGAAAGGAGCTGATTTCTATTGTATCCAATAACACCAACACACACAGAAGAGCTGTTGAAGATCATTGAGGACAGTGCAGAAACATCAGATACTCTGCCGGACACTACGGTTATTCAAAAGATGATTGATAAACACGAATTAGATCGTGACCGAATGCTTGAGGGCGTCGCATATTACATGAATCAGGCCGACATAAAAAAAAGACTGCGTTATTTCTATGAGGATGGCGTACGCAAAATAGATAAGGAAAAACCCAATAACCGTATTTCTCATAACTGGCACAAGCTGCTGGTCCAACAGAAAGTGCAATACCTGGTCGGGAAACCAATCACTTTTAATGCTGAAGATTCAAAGTTCTTGGAGTTGGTCAACGAGTTTGTAAACGAAGATTTTGATGACGTAATGAATGAGCTTTTGAAAAACGCCAGTAATAAGGGCAGTGAATGGCTCCACCCGTTTGTTGATGAAGACGGGGAATTTGATTTTATCCGGATTCCTGCTGAAGAAGTCATTGCGGTATACGATACAACGAAAAAGCGGAAGCTTCTGTATGCAATCAGGTATTATGATGTTAAAAACATTGATGATGAATACACTCGTAAGGTCGAATTGTATACGGATGAGCAGATATTCTACTACGTAATGCACGATGGCACTCTCGTTCTTGATTTTGACTACGAACGAAACCCGGAGAGTCATTTTTATTTAGGTAATGCCGGGTATGGATGGGGAAAAGTCCCCTTAATCGAGTTCAAGAACAATGAAGAAGGCGTCAGCGATCTTGTTTTTTACAAGGATTTAATTGATCAATACAACAGCAACATTTCAAACAACGCAAATACTTTTGATGAAATGCAAGAAATTATTTATGAATTGATAAATTACTCGGATGATCTATCTGAATTTGTCACAAATCTGCGCCACTATAAAGCGGTTGCCGTTGGTGAAGGTGGCGGATTCAACATGAAAACTGCTGAAATTCCCATGGATAGTTCTAATTCTCATCTTGATCGACTTGAGGAAAATATATACCGGTTCGGGCAGGGAGTTAACAATAATCCTGACAAAGTGGGAAATTCACCGACGAACGTTGCAATTAAAAATCTATATTCTTTACTTGATCTGAAGGCAAATGAAGCTGAGAGGAAATTCCGTCCGGCTTTACATGCCTTCTTTTGGTTTTTCACTGAATATTTGCGGATGACCGGCCAAGGGGAATACGATCACACTCTCTTACAAATGACATTCAATCGTTCACGTATGACCAATGAACTTGAAGAGGTGCAGATGGGTAATCAAAGCACTGATTTAAGCAAAGAAACTCGTCTCGCTCATCATCCATGGGTTGACGATGTAGAAGCTGAAATGAAGCGAATTGAATCCGAAGAAATCGAATACAGGAACAGCATGCCGCCATTAACGGATGTGGAAACAGACGCGGGCGGTGATGAAGATGAACCAGAATGATATTGATAAGTACCTGGACGACATGATCACTGAGGATGCTCAGAAGATTGATGTCGTTTTTGCGTCTCGCTTAAAGGAGATCAACGCACAAATTGCCCGGCTGTATGCGAAGTACAGCAAGGACGGTCAGCTTACTTTAGCCGATGCCAACAAATACAATCGTCTGAACAAGGAAATGGAGAGGATGGCCGAGGAATCTCACAAGGCTTTCAAAACCATTCTGACTATTGTTGAGGCATTAGCAGCCAAGCAGTTTTTAGAGAATTATATGCGTTCTGCTTATCTATTTGAAATGGAATCCGTGGTTAACTTGGGTTTTAGCATCCCAACAGCCGAAGTCATCCGGCAGGCCCTCCTAAACCCTATAGCCGAATTGACTTTGTCAGCGATATACAGGCGGCATCGAAACGATTATGTCCGGCAGATTCAAATTTCCGTCGCACAGGGCCTGCAAGCGGGAGAGGATTATTCAAAGATCGCCCGCCGCATTGAAAGAGCAACCGAATTTGCCCGCAGGAAAGCCCGTGACGTGGCGAGAACAGAAGCTCATAGGGTACAAGTCTCGGCAAGAATGGAAAGCGCTGAGAAGGCCTCAAAACGGAGCAATCTTGAAAAGATGTGGAATGCTACCCTTGATCTTAAAACACGAGTCGGGCACAGGAAGCTGGACGGGAAGACAATAGAACGCAATGGGCTGTTCAAATCAATTTACGGCGGCGTCGGACCGGCTCCGGGGCACATGAATAATGCGAAAGACGATATAAACTGCCGTTGTACGATTGCTTTTAAAGTGAACGGCGTCCTGCCGGATACGAGAAGGGCGAGGGAAGGCGGCAGCGGAGCAGGTCAAACAATCCCATATCAAACATATGAAGAGTGGTACAAATCTATTGAAAGTAAGTAGAAATGTGGTGGTTGCATAGAAGAGGGGTGCAACAAGCGGTTAAGAGGGTGAAACGGTCAGGGGCCGCATGCTGCTCGTTTTAAAGGTTTAGAGCAAAAACAAACGTAAATCCTGTGCGTGAGGTGGACACGCAAAAAAACATCAAAGGAGAGAAAAAGAAATGAGTTTAAAAGAATTGCTCGGTGATGATTTATATGCTCAGGTGATTGAAAAAGCCGGAGATCAAAAGATTGATATTGTCAGTAACGGCCAATGGTTCCCAAAGGAGCGTTTTGATGCAGTCAACAATGAGAAGAAGGACTTGAAAAGCCAGCTTGACGAGCGGGACCAGCAATTGAATGCCTTGCAGAAACAGGCTAAAGGAAACGAAGAGCTTCAGGCGGCAATTGAACAATTGCAAGAAGACAACAAAAAAACTGCTGATGAGTATCAGCAAAAATTAGATCAGCAGGCTTTTGACTTCGCGATTGAATCAGCATTGCGGGATGCGAAGTCAAAAAACATCAAGGCTGTTAAAGCCAATTTAAATCTTGATGGTTTGAAATTAGCTGACGGCAAGGTGATTGGTCTTGACGAACAGCTAACGGCTCTCAGGGAAAGCGACAGCTATCTTTTTGAGGAAGACCAAAAAGGCGCTCCGTCTTTAGCAGGTAGGCAGCCGCATGTATCCGGTCAATCCGGAACGCAGACGCCTACAAACCCTTTTAAGAAAGAAACGTTGAACCTGACTGAGCAAGGGCGCCTTTTTAGAGAGAATCCAGAATTAGCGATGCGCTTGCAAAAAGAGGCGCAGTGATGGAGGTGTGAAGGTATGAAAAAACGCATTCCGCGTTTTCTTCGCAATGTGAAGCTACCAGCAGGAGAAAGAGGCCCTAAAGGTGATAGAGGCCCAGCCGGTCCGCAGGGGCCAAAAGGAGATACAGGACCACAAGGCCCGGCAGGTCCCCAAGGTCCAAAAGGCGAAAAAGGCGATCCGGGAACATCAGCTTAATTTAAAATAAAGGAGAAATGACAATGGCAACAACTAAAATAGCGGACGTTATCGTTCCAGAGGTTTTTAACCCATATGTAATTCAAAGAACAGCCGAATTATCAGCATTACAACAGAGCGGGATTATCTCAAATAATCCGGAATTGGATCGTTTAGCCTCTTCAGGCGGTACAACTATTCAAATGCCTTTTTGGGATGATTTAGAGGGAGAAGATGAAGTTTTATCTGACAAAACACCTCTTACACCTGAAAAAATCACATCAGATTTTGATGAAGCGGTGCTTTTACTTCGTGGTAAAGCATGGGGAGCAAATGAATTGGCAAAATCATTGGCTGGTAGTGATCCAATGGCCGCGATCGCTGCACTTGTAGCAAGCTATTGGGCACGACGCAGACAAGCAACACTTTTAGCAGAGCTGAAAGGTGTGTTCGCTTCACCAACGATGAAAGACAATATTCTTGATATTTCTACTTTGTCAGATGGTGTTTTCAATGGTGAAACATTCATTGATGCAACACATGTGATGGGGGATGCTGAGAATAAATTGACTGCGATCGGGGTTCACTCAAATACTTATGCGGAAATGAAGAAGCAGAACCTTATTGAATTTGTGAAGGATTCAGAGGCGGCTGCAAAAATTCCATTCTATCAAGAAAAGCGGGTTATTGTGGATGACAGCATGCCTGTTGAAACCCTCGAGGAAGGCGGAAAAGTATATACTTCGTATTTATTTGGTGCGGGAGCAATCGGCCTCGGGAACGGAGCGGCGCCAACACCTACCGAAGTAGACCGCGACAGTTTGCAAGGTGAAGACATTCTCATTAATCGTCAACACTTCCTTTTACATCCACGCGGAGTGCGTTTCGTGAAAAACAATGTTGCTGGGCTTGCACCAACGAATGAGGAATTAGCCGATCCGTCCAACTGGAAACGTGTTTACGAGCCTAAAAACATTCGGATGGTTGCATTCAAACACAAGCTGTAAGGAGGCTGGTCTTCATGGGTCTGGCTTCTTTTAATAGAATGCGACGGTTGAAAACTATGGATTATAACAAAATGACTCTTGATGAACTGAAGAGAAAAGCAAAAGAGCAGGAGATACCCGGTTATTTCAACATGAAGCGCGAAACTCTGCTTACAAAATTGAAAGGGTGATCCAATGGACATCCAACAAGTAAAACGAATGATAGGGATAACCACCGATAAGCATGACGCTTATTTGTCTGAGGTTGTCCCTATTTTAATTGAGGTTGCCGCAGACGAATGTAAAAATACTTTTGATCCAAAAGCGCTGCCCGCTGGTGTAAAAATATTTGTTGCGAAAGCGGCTGAATACAATATGACGCCGTCTGGTCTGTCTGGGAGAAGTATGGGGGATGTGTCATATTCGTATAACACGGAATTCCCGCAACACATTATGAAGAATCTGTACCCATACAGAAAGGCATTCCGATGATCTATGAAGAATTCCCGCATGTCATAACGTTTCAGCGGTGGGAAGAGGTGCCGGACGGCGGCGGGGGCTATGTTGAAAAATTCACTGATTATCTCACAACAGAGGCCTTTGTCGGTGGGATTACGTCCCGGGAATATTATCAGGCTCAACAGCTTCAGAATCCGGTTGATTGCAATGTGTATTTCCCGTATCGCAATGACATTGAGAAGACAATGCGGATCATCTACGAAAACAAGGTGCTGACTCTCAAATCAGATCCGATCGACCAGGGCGGCATGCATGAGATTATGAATTTGAAATGTCAGGTAACGGGGGTACTGAAGGGCAATGGCTGAGGTGAGCGGAAGATGGGTCAGGCAGATGCAAAGAGCCACGAGCGAATTCAGAAGCCGGGTCATAGATGATATTAAGCAACTGGTCACAGACACGGCCGAGCTGATTTACAGCCATGCTGTTCTGAATGCTCCGACCGCCGCAATAGACGGGGGAAACCTGAAAAATTCAATTGAAATCGACTACCAAGAGGGCGGCTTACGGGCCGTTATTTCTGTTGGTGCCGATTATGCCGTATATGTGGAATACGGGACAGGGATTTACGCAGAGGAAGGCGGCGGCCGGCAAACGCCATGGGTTTATTATGACACCAAGCTTAATAGATGGGTGGTCACGCGGGGAATGCGGGCACAGCCGTTCTGGAATCCAGCGGTGGACGAAGGCATGCGGTATTTTGCCAGTCAAATGTGATAGAAAGGAGCTGTCATCATGCGATCTGCCCTGTGGCCGTTGCAGGCTGCTCTATTTAAGAGGTTATCAACAGACGAAGAGCTGAACGGGCGCGTCACGGGCGTCTTTGATGCAGTCCCGAAAGATCAGCAAAAGCCTTATGTGACAATGGGCGATGATGATGTATCCCCATTTAAAACCAAGACATCCAGCGGTGAAGAAATCAATGTGGTTTTACACTGCTGGTCAGGTTACAACGGAAAAAAAGAAGCAATGGAGATTCTGAGCCTCATGCTTCAAGCGTTAACAAGCAGGCCCCTAACAATAGAGGGCTTTTCTTTATGCCGTTCTGAGTTGCGCAGCATGCAGGTGATCACCGATATTGACGGGTACACGCGTCACGGCATTCTCAGAATGCGCTTCACAATAAACAATTGAGAGGATGAACAAAATGGCAGATTTATTGAATGGTATTGATGAGGTTTACTTTGTTCAACCGATGAATGCTACTTCGACTGAAGGTCTGTTTATCGCATTCCAAACAGAAGGCAGTCATACGAAAGAACAAGATACAAAAGATGAATCAACAAAGTCTGGCCGAATTGTTGGGTACGGCCCTAAATCTGAGAGCATCGAACTGACATATTATGCTGCTGTCTCTGATCCAGGTCAAACGGCGATTGAAGATGCTTATGACAACGAAGAGACAGTTCAGGTATGGAAAGTAAACCTGAATAAAAACAAAAACGATAAGCATGATTCTGAATATGGACATGCAATCATCGAGAACTTAGAAAAAAGTGCACCGCAAGATGGGTTTATTGAGGTTTCAACAACATTGCCTGTTCTCGGTAAGACCCGTAAAGGTGAACTTGATCCTCTGCCTCAAGAATTAATTGACGAGATCAGATCTTCTGCCGGTGCCAAAGAGTTCATGCAGTTTGGCGAGAATGCCAAAAAAACAACTACGCCCTAATGCGCCCCAAAATCTATCGTTCACGGCTACAGCTGACAGCGTGACCGTGAAATGGGATGCGGTAGATGGGGCAACTTCATATAAGGTATACAGGGGAGCGAGCAAGCAGCTGGACGCAACTGTCACTGGCACATCCCACACCTTGACAGGAATTGCGGCCGATACGAAACTCACGGTCAACGTCTCTGCTGTGAACGATGCGGGTGAGTCCTCAATGACTGAGATTGTTACGCAAACACAAGCGGTTACGCCCTAACGTTCCCCGCAATATAACTGCGAAAAGCGCCACTTCAAATCAGGTGAGTTTTTCATGGGATGCGGTGAAAGGGGCGACATCTTACAATATTTACAGGTTTTACGCAAAAATAGCGACTGTCTCAACGAATTCGTACACGTCGAATCCTAACCTGAAGCCGGATACCGACTACATTTTTAACGTGTCGGCAGTGAACTCGGCCGGGGAATCGGAACGATCGGCCAATTTTACGATACGAACAGAAAAGGAATCATAGGGTCCGGGATTCCCGGGCTCTTTTTTAACATACAAAAATAATCGGAGGTTTATAATGGCTTACTTAACTATCGGAGATAAAGAATACAAATCACGTTGCGACTTTGCTTTTGACAGATTGGCAAACGAAAAATACTCCACTGAGGACGAAAAGGGCAAAGGCGGCACAATGAATATTTACATGAGTCTGCTGAATGAAGAGGCTTCCTATCTTTCTGCTTTTTGGGATTGCGCACTTGCTTACTTGAAGAAAGAAAAGCCTTCAACTGAGGCTATTGAAGAAGCAATCATGAAAATCATTGATGAAGACGAGACAGGCGAGGCAATTGACAAGATGATCAATGAAGCATTCACGACACTGGACTCAGCGGGTTTTTTCAAAGGTGTGATCCGTCAGCGCTGGAAGATGATGGAGAAGATGAACAAAGGGAAGAAACCGGCTCCGAACGAAACACCGGAAATGGAAGCGAAACGGTTGGAGGACGAAGAGAACGGCAAGGAAGTCTTGAAGATGATGAAAGAGGCATACAAAGAGAGAACGGGATCGACTACGACCAAATAATTACGAACTCCGCACATTGGCTCGGGGTTTATGATGTGGATTTAATCATGTCATGGACTCCTAACGAGTACAAGCTTCTGCTCAAAGGGGCCAAGTTGCGAGAAATAGATGAATTGGAGCTTATGGCAAGAAACGCCATGTTTCACCGTTACGCCATGAATGAGAAGCGCCCCAAAGAAACGAAAATGTTTGATGCGAAGAAGGCCAGACGCCAATTGGAGCGCAATATCACTGGCGATAACGACAAATGGCGCAAGTCAGATGTAAACGAGCTCGGCAAACGAGCCAAAGGGGTTCAGCGGTTTAATGATGCAATCCGCAACCACTTTGCAAATTTGGTCAAGGAATGAGGTGAGGGAATGATCGAAAGACTGACAGCAATAGTTGAAGCACAGACAAGAAAATTTAATCGCAGTATGGATCGTGTCAACGATATAATGCGCCGGATGGCTGATCATCACACAGTCGAGGTTGACGCCGAGATTGCCAGCTTTCAGGCAAGAGTACGGCAGGCGGCGCAACAAATAGATAACTTTGTTCATCGACATCAACGCACGCGAGTTGATTTAGATGCGGATTCAGGCCCTTTAACTCGGGCCATCAATTGGGCGAAGCAAAGATTAAGACAGATTCCCCAAACTGTCACCACGCAATTAATGGGGAATGTGCGGCCGTTATCTTCCGCATTGGCACGCGCTAAAGCAGGGCTATCGGCGGTGGCGAACAGAATCACAACGACGATAGACGGAAATCCCACTCCTTTAGGGCGTGCTGTCGCTGTTGCGCGGTCAGCCATAGCATCAGTATCTCATAACGTAACTACCACTTTTAATGCGGCCACGTCGCCTATCATGCGCGGGGTTTCGTCAGTCCGTTCAGCTTTGGCTTCACTGCCAAACAGAATTACCACGGTCATAAACGGAAACACGGCTGCGCTTATGCGCTCTGTGGCAACGGCTCGCGCTGCTCTGGCGTCCTTACCGAGAAGAGTATGGATCAGTATAGAGGCTCGAATTGATCGGTTTGAAACGTCAATGAACAGGCTTGCCAAGATCACAAACTCAGTTTCAACAGTCATCGGTCATTCAATTGCTGGGGCACTAACGTCCCTACTCCCTGCAATTTCGCCAGCCCTTGCAAGTATTGTCGGGGTAATCGGCTCATTGGGTCCTATGCTCGGGGTGGCAGCCGGCGGAGTAATGGGGTTAACCAGTGCATTTGCAACAGCGGGAACAGGCGCGGCGGCATTCGGCGCCCTTGCTATTACTTCGATAAGCGGTGTATTCAAAGCATCCGAAGACCTTTCCAAGCTGCAGGAGAAGCTGGACAATGCAACAAGCGCAAAAGAGCGCGCTAAAATCATGAAACAGATCAATAATCTGCAAAAATCTCTTGGAAAAGAAGAGAGAGAGGCATTAAAGAACCTCGAAGACTTTAAAGACAACTGGCGGGACATCGGTACGATGGTTCAAAAGCCGATCTTAAAAACATTCGGTATGTCTCTTAATACGTTCAAACTCGCGCTTAACTCACTGATTCCAATGTTTAACGGGCTGGCGAAAGAGGGCGTGGGACTGGCAAAAAGCATGGACAAGGCTTTCAAGGCTCCGGACATGCAGAGATTCATTTCCTATCTGAACAAAGAAGCTCCGAAGGCGTTTGCTTCATTCGGCCGATCTGCCGGGAATGTCTTGCGGACAGTTTTCAATCTCATCGTAGCATTCGGACCGACCGGAAAGAGCATGACAAAGTCTATCGAAGGAATGACCCAATCATGGGTGAAATGGTCAGCGAACTTGGGCTCCTCAAAGAAATTCCAGGCTTTCGTGGAATATACAAAAACCAACGGCCCGAAACTGCTACAGATCATCAGAAACTTTTCGGGCGGTCTGACAAAGCTGTTTACTGGATTCGCTCCTATGTCTCAAGACATGATGACATCCCTCGTAGACCTGACCAAGCGGTTCAATGAGTGGGCTGGCAGCGTCACGAAAACAAAAGAATTTCAATCGTTCATTGACTATATTAAAACCAACGGCCCTACAGTATGGAGCACATTGGGGCAGATCGCGAAAACTATCATCAACTTGCTTGTTGGCATGGCTCCACTAGGCAAAACGATTTTGGAGAATGTAAACGGGTTTTTGAAATTTACTAATGCGGCGATGGAAGCAAACCCGGCAATCGGGAAGTTCATTGCGGCGGGTATTTCATTAATCGGTGCTTTAAGAGCTATTGTTCCGGCGATAGTAGCAGTCAGTGCTGTAACAAATGGGCTTAAAGACTTTATGACTGCTGCTCGATATATTCGGAGTTTCAGTTCTGCCGCATCCGGAATTAGAATGGCCGGATTGATCACCCAATTAAAATCAGCGATAGTTACTATAGGGCAATTCATTGCGAGATATACCGTTATGGCAGCAAAGGCAACAGCTAATGCTGTGAAAATGGCAGCATCATGGACTGCGATGAAAATCGGTTCTTTTATAACAATGCTGAAAAACGGCATTAAGCAGATGGGACTTTTCATTGCCAGAATAACTGTTTTAGCAGCAAAATCAGCAGCCCAAGCAACACGTATGGCAGCGGCGTGGACTGCGGCAAAAATCAGTTCATTTGTGTCAATGTTGGCGGCAGGAATTAAGCAAATGATCTTATTTGGTAAACGCTTGGTCATTCTGGCGGCTCAAGCAGCGGCAAATGCGGCGCGCATGGCAGCATCATGGGTCATCGCAATGGGGCCTATCGGGTGGATTACGGCGGCGGTTATAGCCTTAGTTGTTCTCATTATTGCCAATTGGGATAAGGTCAAGCAGTACACCCTTCAAGTTTGGGGTGTCATATCTCAGTGGCTCCAATCTGTATGGGAAGGCATTAAAACAGCGGCAACATCAACATGGAACGCAATAACGTCGTTCTTCTCCACTGTTTGGAATGGAATTGTTTCGGCTGCTAAAACCATTTGGAACGGGCTATCTGCTTTTTTTAAGTGGGAATTCAATCTGTACAAAACCATTTTCACAACAGTTTGGAATGCTATAAAATCGTTTGCCTCTTCTGTCTGGAATGGGATTAAAAAGACTGCGACTTCAATATGGAACGGCATTAAGAATACTATTACCTCAATTTGGTCAGGTCTTAAATCGGCGGCTGTCACAGCCTTTACGTATATGCGGGCCCAGATCGTTAACAGGATCATTGCGACGAGAGATAAAATGATCAGCATCTGGAATGCAATTAAGAGTAAAGTCTCGTCCATATGGAATGCTCTGAAAAGTGCTGCAGTGACTGCTTTTACCTATATGCGCGCACAAATTGTGAATCGGATTATTGCCACCAGAGACAAAATGATCAGTTTGTGGAACGCGATAAAAAGCAAAGTGACATCTGTCTGGAATGCTTTAAAAAGTGCAGCTGTAACAGCCTTCAACTACATGCGGGCGCAAATCGTCAATAGAATTGTAGCGACGAGAGACAGAGTAATAAGCCTCTGGAATACAGTGAAAAGCAAAGTGATGTCCATTTGGAACGGCATTAAAGGCGCGGCTTCTACAGCATTTAGTTACATGAAAGCGCAAATCGTAAACCGTATCCAAGCAACAAAAGAACGTATCGTCAGCATTTGGAATGGTGTCATGAAATTTTTTAGAGGCATCAACCTCAAGTCCATTGGCCGCAACATCATACAAGGCTTAATAAATGGTATCAGCGGCATGGCGGGAGCATTAGCGAGCAAAGTGAAATCAATGGCAAATGCTATTCCTAACGGCATGAAAAAACTTCTTGGAATCCATTCTCCATCAAGGGTAATGCGTGACCAGGTCGGTTATCACGTCGGCACCGGTATGGCGGCTGGTATTGATAAATCACAGGGAAAAGTAAAAGCGGCTGCGGCAAAAGCAGCGAAAGTGGCTCAGAAGGCGGCTGAGGTAAAGGTTTCCAATAAAATTAAGAACGCTGAAGTGAAGTATGACACCAAGAAAATGGGCGCCGATACGTATATCAAAACATTGCAGAAGATTCAGAAGCAAAACAAGCTTACCAGCGAGCAAAACCGAAAAATCCAACGCGAGATATATCAGGCATCCAAAAGCGCCTCTGATAAACAGAAGAAGCTACTGAAAGAGCAGCAGCGCAAGGAAGCGAAGGCGAAACTGGCGTATACCAAGAAAGTATCAGATCAGATTAAGAAAGCTGAGGCAAAATACGATACAGGAAAAATCAGCGGGAATACCTATATCAAAACGCTTGAGAAAATCAAGAAGAAGAACAAGCTGAATTCTGACCAGCAAATAAAGGTTCAACGGGAAATCTATCAGACTCAAAAAACGATGGCTGATAAGGCCAGAAAGCAGAAGGAAGCCGAAAAGAAAGCGGCTGACAAACTTAACAAGGGCATTCTTTCTGCAAACAATACTTATCTCTCAAAATTCAAAAAAGTGAATGATAAACTGACTGCCGATATTAAGGCGGCCAACGATGCCTATAAAAAGGAGCTGCAAGACCGAACTGACGCGATTTATAACGCCATCGGTCTATTTGACGATGTCTCAAGTCAAAATGTGAACGGCTCCAAGCTGACTTCAAATCTTAAAAAGCAGCTGGACAAGATCAAAACGTTCAACACTGACATCACAAAAATAGCAAGCCGGGCACCGAAGGCATTCACAGACGAATTGAAAGAAATGGGTGTCGGGTCAGCTGATCAGATTAATGCAATAGCCCGCATGACAGATTCGGAGCTAAATGAGTATGTCAGTCTGTGGAAAGAAAAGCACAAGCTGGCCAGTGACCAGGCTACCCAAGAATTAACCGGGTTGAAGAACGCGACGACCAAGAAAATAAATGAATTACGATCGGCCGCAAATAAAGAACTGGCACTTCTGAAAAATGACTATCTCCGCAAAATTGGGGAGCTTACAGTGGATGTAAAACAGCTTGGTTCTCTCAAGAAAAGCGGAAAAGCCATCGGGTCAAATACAATGGCCGGCATTATTTCTGGAATGAAGAATATGAAGGGAGAGCTGGCGAAAGAAGCAAATTCCATCGCCTCGACAATTGAAAAAACGATTAAGAAAAAATTGAAAATCCACTCCCCATCCAGATTGATGCGGGATCAGGTCGGGATCATGGTTCCTGCCGGTATCGCTGTGGGGATTCAGAATGGTATCGGCACCGTTCAGAAAGCTATGGGCGTCGTCAGTGATGCCATGACTATTCAGCAGGAGGATCTGAATTTTGCATATGACACATCTATTTCCAGCAGCGAACTCGGCACGGTTAGAAAAGAATTGAGCGCGGACATCCGGAACCTTGAATTGCCTGACAGGATGATTGTTGTTGAGATGGACAGCAAGAAGGTCGGTCAAGGAGTAGAAAAGCCTGTAACATACGCACAAAAACGGTCAAACGCAAGGAGGGATAGATTTAATTGATCAATTATCAGGAACTGCTGCCTAATCAATGGAAAATCACGTTTGACGGCATTGATATATCACCCTTCTTTTATGTAAAGTCCACGGGCGGCCGAGGCGTGACAGGGAGGGAAGTGAATACAGCCACTATCGGGAATCGCCCCGGCGGTTTCCTGCGGGACACAAGAATTCCTGTAAGAGTCATAACCATTGAGGTTCTTTTTGCCTTCCGTAGTGAAGAAGAACTGAAGAAAAAGCAGGAGGAACTGACTTTTATTCTTCACACTGAAGAGCCTAAACCGTTAATTTTTCACGATGAGCCTGACAGAGTCTATAATGCTGTCTTTGAAAGCATTTCAGAAGGCGAAGAACAGGGAGGCTTTCAGACTGCAACATTGACTTTTATCTGTCCTGACCCAAAAAAATACGGCCCGGCGAAGGATTTTGAATTTAATTCAGGTATTCAGACTATCACTAATCCGGGATATGCGGCCGTAGACCCGACAATCGAATGCGTCTTTGAAGAGAAAGCCACTTCATATGAGGTGGCTCTTCTTAATGCTGATGGATCTGTATCGAAAACGATCAAGCTGCTGTACGATTTCATCGCTGGTGACACACTTGTAATTGATTCAGCAAAAAGAAAGGTCACTTGCAGCGGTAATTTAATCATGACAGCACTTCAAATTCAATCAGATTGGTTTCTGCTGCCGCCCAGAACGCCAGTTAAAATCAAGTTCAGTCATAATAGCAGCATCAAATTTAATGAGGCATATTTGTAAGGAGGTCCGGTCATGGCTGACATTTATATACTTTCACCAGATGATAAATTATTGACAGTGCTGTCCAGCCACGGACGAGAAACCTGTACGTTCTGGGATGCGAAATACAAGGAAGAGCTGAACAAGGGCTCTTCTTTTTCTTTTGTAGCGGACGCCTCCCATCCTGACGCACGCTTCTTATTTGAAGAGAATCAAGTGGTGTTCAGAGATAAGGACGGTGTACTGCGTCTGTTTGTCATCAAGGAATTGGATGATGCAGACGAAGAAGGAGAGGTTAACACCCAGGTTACCTGTGAGGCTGCCATGATGGAGCTTGCCGAAACATTTGTAAAAGATTTCCGCCCAACTAACAAAACTGCTCAGTTTGTACTGGACAACGTCCTTTCTCGGTCAAGATGGGTGGCGGAAGTAACGGCGGAGCTTGGAGTGAATTCGACTACCTTCTATAAAAAAACAGCGTTGGATTGTATTGCTGACGTGATCAATATATGGGGCGGAGAGCTTCAGGACACTATAGAATTTGATGGAAATAAGGTCGTCAAACGAATCATAAAAATACTTCCCCGTCGCGGTAAAGACAGCGGGAAGCGCTTTGAGAGTGATAAGGATACAACGAATATCCGGCGGACTGTTATCAGTTACCCGGTGACAGCCCTTTGGGGTTACGGGGCATCCATAGCATCTACGGATGAGGAAGGAGAGGAAACGGGCGGCTATTCTCGTTTTATTGATTTCTCTGAAGTAGAATGGAAAAAATCAAAAGGCGACCCGGTCGATAAGCCTTTAGGCCAGGAATGGGTTGGCGATCCGGATTTATTAGAACGATTGGGGCGCCTTAAAGATGGAAAGTTGATCCATAGGGAAGGCCAATACAATGATGAAGACATAACGGAGCCGGAAGAGCTTTTAAAGGCCACATATAATCATTTGATAACGACTGCATGTAAGACAGAAATCAATTATGAGCTGTCTGTGCAGCTGCTTGAGAGCGTGCCGGGACACGAACACGAACATGTGGAATTGGGAGATACAACGATCGCAATTGATCGAAACTTCGCTATCCCAATCGAGACATCGCAGCGCATTATTTCAATGGAATACGATATTACCGACTCTGAAAATACTTGCGTTGTTGAGATCGGCCAATTTTTATCAGCATTACAAAAAGACGGCCGGATTGATCAAATTGAAAGCGTGATAGAAAAAAACCGCGGTACTTGGGAAAGCAAACCGGACGCCGGGGAGGTTACGGATGGAAGTTTCCCTGACAAAGCCCCGCCAGTTCCGTCGAATGTAGTGATCAAGGCAATGTTTCAGAATGTGGCCCTGACATGGGATTATGATCCGTCCAGTTATATTGCAGCCTATGAGGTATATGCTTCACAAGTAAATGGATTCACTCCATTAAAAGAGAATCGTATTTTCAGAGGCAAAACAGGCGGATATGAGCATTTTACGGGAGTAAATGAAGTTTGGTATTATCGCTTGCGCTCAATCAACACACGAGGCACAGCGAGCGAATTCACGGATCAGTTTTCCGCGACCACTCAGCGCATTTTGACTGATGACATTGTTTTCGGAGCGATCACAAAGGAAAAACTGGCCCAGCTGGCCGTTGATGCTGATAAACTTTCAAGAAACTTTGATGATGCTAATATCTTACCTGGCTCTCTTTTAAAATCTAAATGGTTCTATGATTATACGGACACCAGCCACAGTGTTGAGGAAAAAGAATTTAATGAAATGACTGTTTCTCAGATCATCAATGGAACAACTAGAATAGCTTTCGGAATATGCGGGAACAGGTCATCGCCTGTTAATATTCAAAGAATGGCATTGATCAAAGATCAACAATATACACTGTCATTTGAAATAAAACGGAATAATACCACCGACATAAGTTATATTCATTTGAAAAAAGGCAGCACTTTCATACAGATTAGCAGCGATGAACAGAAAGATATTTCTGCTTTTCCGTCTGACCAATTTATAAGGGTTAATATCAAATTTACTGCTCCGGAAACCGGCTCTGATTACACAATTGGAATCGGCGGATATAATCGAAACGGAAACACTGAGCCCTGTAGCTTTGTTATTCGTAAGGTACAGGTGCGCAAAGGCGATGTCATTTCTGATTATGGTTATAGCCCGTTTGATACTCAGCTGGTTGATGGTGTTATTGATGGCGACCACCTCCAAAAGGCGGTAATAGAAACAGCTCATATAAAAAATGCAGCCATAACAAGTGCGAAAGTAGCTGAAGCGGCTATCGGGACAGCGGCTATTCAAAATGCGGCTATCGCAAAGGCGCATCTAAAAGAAGCAATAATTGATTCGGTACACATCATTGACGGTTCAATAACAAACGCCAAGATCAAAGACCTTTCAGCGGACAAAATAAATGTCGGGACGTTAAAAGGTATCACGATTGAGGGGGTGACCATAAAAGGGGCCCGTTTCGAGGCGCTGACACAATCAGAAGATGCCGAATACTATATCGAAGGCGATAAGATTTACCAGTACACCAGAGACTCTCATTATGTTTACAACAAATTGATTGTTAGTTCTGGGAAAATAACGCAGGAACAAGGAAAGTTTTTTGATCCTGGTGATTCCTATAATGAAATCTACAGAACAGTTTCAATTGGTGATGGCAAAATAGAGCTCCGTGGCGCAGGCAAGCAAACCGCATATGAAACGGTTCCAACTATTTCAATGTATTCAGAAATAGGAGATGTTGGACAAGTTATAAGCCATTTTAATATGAAAATGGAAAGACAGGCAGCTGTTGAAGAAGACGCTTTTCTTCTTACTGCTACTACCAATCCTAAAAATATAGGAGAGCCGTTCACATATAACCGTTATCAGGCCCTTTTTGAAGGATCAGCTACTATTTATCGCTTTAAACCGAATAATTTAGATATTGATGTCCCCGGGGTCATTCGACTGAAATCAGGCCAAAAAACGATTGTTGATGCATCAGATTTAACGCTGCCATTGGGAACCAAAGTTGTAGCAGGGAATGCAAAAAATTGCGAATTCAAATTGATGGGTGGCAATGTTTCTACAGAATTAGAAGACGAGCATGGAGGCCTACAATACGGTTTGATGGTTTACTGCTTTACTTGGGACATTAAACTGCCGCCTGACGGAGGGGCAACTGCGTACGCGCGCTACAATCGCATTCCTTTTGTTGATAGTTTTGATTATGCGCCTGAGAACGTTTTTGCGGCGGTAGGTACAGCGATTGGCGCATATTCTAATGCGGTTACGGTAGGATTAGAAAATATAAGCGCCAGTTCTGTTGATATTGGAGTGAGAGGGACCGGGACTACTGCCGGAGTTGCGGGAAAAACAATAAAGGTTCAAATTGTTATTTTTTACGAATCACAATAAGGGAGTAATTTTTATGGTTGAAAAAAGGGATTTTAACATGAGTCTTTATTATGCGGACGGCATCGAAATAGAAGAAACCGGCGCGGGAATTGAAATAACTGCCGGCTCTATAAAAAAAGGAGACAAGACATATCCCATGGAGGCTGTTTCGTTCGATCTGCAGCCGGACGATACAACAAAAGTAGCGTATCAATTATATGTCCTTCATGATATAAAGGCTGATGAAATAAGTTATTTGCTCACAAAAACTTATGTAGAGCCTGACGGTTATTATCAAGGGTACAGTGGGAGCAAAAAGCTTATTATGATTCCAGTTCAAATTGTCGTTGATCCACAAGGCAACCGAGAAGGGCTTATAACAATCTATGTTCAAAATAAGGAGGATGGCAAAGATGAAGCTTGAGCCCGTGGTATTAAATATTGAAGCAAAAGATAGAGAGAAGGAAAAGACTACAGAGGAAAAGTTGCAGGAACAAGTTCTTGACCTTCAGCGGGTTTGCAATCTCTTAATGAATCAATAAAAGGAAACGGGGGGAGCCCATTGGAGAACCGAAGTGCTCTTTTCGGGTTTTTTGAGGATTGCTGGAAAAACGGAACTGTTTTGACCGTTGAAATGAGAAAAGCCGTTGAGAAAGGCCGCATCACACAAGCGGAATATGATGAAATTACAGAAAGCGAACGCGGTAATGCGTATCCCGATCAAGAGTAAGGAGTGAAAGGCATGCAAGAAATGACAAAAGAGCAACTTCAGGACCAGTTACAAATAGCAGCATATAAAGCTGCTTCCCTACAGCAGGAATTGAATCTGAAGAACAATGAGCTGGCCGAATATAAAGCGCTATACACGTTTACAGATAATAAACGCGAGGAACTCGAAAAGCAATTAAATGCGGCAGTAGCGGCGAAAGAAAATAATAGTGAACCAGCACCTGTAACTGAATAGGTGTTTTTATTTTGCCTCGAAGGAGGTGATCAAAATGGAGGGAATACATGTGTGGATGAATTTTGAAAGCTTACAGATCGCAAGAACATATCTTTTCGGGGAGGTGAAGTACCTTGACTTGCTTCTAATCCTCAGCATCTTGGATGTCATCACCGGCATTATCAAAGCGTGGAAAATGAAGCAGCTCCGGAGCCGCAGCGCGTGGTTTGGGTATGTGCGGAAGATGCTCAGTTTTATGGTGGTCATCGTCGCCAACATTATTGATACGATAACAAATTTGAACGGCGTCCTGACCTTTGGAACCGTTCTTTTTTATATCGCAAATGAGGGCCTGTCCATCACGGAGAATTTGGCGCAGATCGGCGTTAAAATTCCGGCCGTCATCACTGACCGGCTTCACGTAATTGAAAGCGACAACGATCAGACAAAAGAAAAAGATGATCAGGCGGCTGGTTAATCCGGCTGCTTTTTTGAATCCAAAAACAGAATAGGAGAGATTTTATGTCAGCATACAGAAACCAATATATTGATATTAATAAATGGACGCGGCCGGGAATCAAAAACAACGGCGTGAAGAAACTTGTGGTGCATTACACGGCCAACCCCGGCGCGCCTGCTGCCAATCATTATAGATATTTTGGCCAAACGCTCCCCGCACAGAACAGAAATCTATCTGAGAAAAAACAGACGTTTGCATCTGCACATATCTTTGTCGATCGTACAGAGGCTATTTGTATCATTCCGTTGAATGAGGTTGCCTATCATGCGAATGACATTCAGCAATTCGTCAACGGGCAGCCTTACCGGGGTGTCGCGGCGCTGAAACCGAATGCAAATTTCTTATCTATCGGCGTGGAGCTTTGCATTGAAAAGAACGGCACTTTCCATCCGGATACGATTGCCCGTGCAGGACAAGTTTGTGCCGAGCTGTGCAAAATGTACAAACTTGATCCAACCAATGATATTGTTCGACATTATGACATTACACATAAAATTTGCCCGGCGCCGTGGGTAAGCAACTCTCAAGGGTTTGCCGATTTTAAGAGCCGTGTTGAAAAGCGAATGGATGGTGTGGTTGTAACGGCGCCTGTATCAAATCCGGATGTTACCCATACAGACACAGGAAGATTCATCAAAAACACGGTGGTTTCAAGCGATGGCCTTGTTTTACGTACACAACGGAGCGCCTCTTCTTCCATGGTGCTTAACCTGCCGAATGGCACGGTTGTAAAATATCAGCTTGGATCAACTGTCAACGGATGGGGATATGTTGAATACACCAATTCTAAAGGCCAGACATTCCACGGATATGTGAATGTCTCATATATCAAAAGCGATAACGAGCTGAAAAGCGGCGGCCAAAAGAAGGTAAAAGCCTCAAAGCCTAAAACCACTCAAAAATCAAAATTCAGTCTGCCTGCGGGTGTTTTTAAAGTGACAAGCCCATTGACCCGAGGGGAGGCCGTAAAACAGATTCAAACCGCGCTGGCGGCTCTTCATTATTACCCCGATAAGAGCGCAAAGAACTTCGGAATTGACGGCTCATATGGCGCGAAAACAGCAAATGCAGTCAAACGGTTCCAGTCTATGTACGGGCTGCCTGCTGATGGCATTTATGGGCCGAAAACAAAAGCGAAACTTGAAAAATTATTGAAGTGATATAGCCTCGTCCAATGGACGAGGCTTTTTTTGTTGTAAATGGGAGAAATACATAACTTTTAAGCTAGTATGAAGTCAAAAAATATACTTTTATTGGTGAATATATGGTAAATTCTTTTATGTGTGTTATTTCTAATGAAATGAGGGAATTTAATTGGACGAATTAAAAGAAAAAAGAACAGGGACGGTTGCCCAGCCATTACCACAACCAGCAGTTGACGAACAGCTTAAATCAGCATTCCAAATCATGACATCTGTGGTGAACGATTCGAATCGAACGTTTAATTCTGAAAGAAAACTTGATAATGTAGCTATTTTTGTTGATTATGATAACGTTTACTGGTCTCTAATGAATAATTATAGCCATGATCCAGATTATCAATCTGAAGATAAAAATTTATTTTCAAGGTTATGGGAACGATACGGTCAAGACAATGTACGTTCATTTAGAGTGTATGCGGATTTTAACAAATTAAGAAGTAATATGACAAGTCTTCAAAAAAAGCGTGTTCAAATAAGGCATGTTTATTCAAATGGAAAAGATGGGGATCATCGTAAAAATGCATCAGATATTGAACTTTGTATTGATGCTATTGAAAATACATACAAGGATCCTTCGATTAGTTGTTATGTTTTTGTAACAGCTGATAGTGACATGATTCCTATTATGAGTAGATTAATGTACAAGGGAAAAAGAGTTGAGCTTTATTATTCAGCTAAAAACGCTCCTAAACATATTGAATTTAAGAATTATGCTCATCATGCTGAAGATTTGGCGAGTTTACTTGGTATTGAAGAAAAGCAGTATGACCGAGATAAACTTATGAATCAAATTCTTGTTGAGATAAAGAAATGGCACGATAGCTTTGGTACACAAGGAGATCTGTTCTTAGGCTTGAGTTGGTTCAAAAGATATCTAATAAATACATTATCGACCCCAGCAGAGATTATTAGTGAGATTTTAGAGGAACTTAAACAAAAGAGCTTTATTGTTGAAGAGACAAAAGTGTTAAGCAAAGGTAAATTAAAGGGCAGTTCCAAAAATCAAATCTTATGTTCTGAATTAGGGTTAGCTAAAATAACTGAATCAGAAGATCAAGCACAAGTTGTAAAATAATTGCTTTTTTGCTTGACAGGAAATATATATTGGATGTATTATGAATACACATTAGAAAACACATACGCTATTATTACTATTCGCTACATATTCGCTAAAGAAAGCAGGGAGATACCCTGCTTTCTTTTTTATTTAAAATTCCACCTGTTTTTATGCTTATCCCACTTCAAAATGCGCTGCCTCATCAAATTCTTCACAGCAGCACGGATCGTCTGCTCATCTTTCCCGGTTTTCCTTTTCAATTGTTCCATGGAGGGATTTTTCCCGAAGCGGGTCATATTAAAAATAATCCGATACACTTTACGCTCAAAATCGGTCATTGTGTTTCATCTCCTTGGAGACGATTATAAAGAACGTGTGTTCGCGATGCAAACAAACCTGTTATTTTTTAAAAAATAACACAAAAATAACGAAAGTTGCGTCAGGGTCTGAAACAATGCGGTTTTTGTTTCTTTTCCATTCATGATCACACTAAAAAAATAACACCGATTGAAAGGGTGCGAAAGCGAGCGAAAACCGTGGTAATTATGGGCGGCATGATGTAAAAAAATTATGATCCCTGTTTGGACATAAGGGGTTGCCAGATGTAATGCCATATCGAGGTCTCTCACAAGTTCAATGAATTTGTGAGGGACTTTTTTTATTTCTATCATTCATCTTAAATTACAAATAAATGATTCTAATTTATTCAAGTTAGCATCAAGGCATATGATTTTGTTATAAATCTTTTAAAAGGATTTATGTTCATTGGCGCTTTGCTGATTTTTATTCTTTACATCTTTTGAAGTAAGAGCAGATATTCTTATTTTGTCATACGTTTGCCACTTTTAAATGAAGTACCTTACTAACAAAAAATAAGGAGTGGAAACAATGGATGAAATGGTACGAAAAGTTCAACAATGGGTAAATCTTGTTTACTTGAACAAGCCAGGTTATGTGAAAATTGATGAAAATGGAAAAACAGGGTGGCCTGTGATTGAAGCTTTGATTACAGGATTACAAATTGAAGAAGGAATTACGTCAACTACTGGAACATTTGGACCAGCTACTATGGCAAAATGTCCTACATTATCAACTAAATCTAATTCTTCGAATGAAAAAACAAGAAATCAAATTATGATTCTTCAAGGTGCATTGTATTGCAAGGGATATAATCCAACTGGTTTTACAGGAACCTATGGTGATGGTACAAAGGCTGCTATAAAAAAATTTCAAACTGATGCAGGGTTGTCTAATCAAGATGGAATTGCAACTCCTATAATCTTTAAAGCGTTATTAAATATGGACGCTTTTGTAAATGTAGGAGATGCCAAAATTCGTAATATTCAACAAGAGTTGAATCGGAAATATTATAAGGTCACTGGCCTTAATCCATGTGACGGTAGATACTCCCGACAAACTAATGAGGCTTTAATTTATGCACTCCAGGTCGAAGAAGGAATAGCAGAACCAACTGGAACATTTGGACCAGCTACAAAATCAAAATGCCCGACAATCTCAATGGGTAGCACAAAAGCTAATTTTGTAAAGCTCTTACAATATGCTTTGTACTGTAATAATCGTGATCCAGGAAGATTTGATGGTATCTTCGATGAAAATATGAGAACAGCACTTATTAATTTTCAAAAGTTTTCAGCATTACCTGCCGATGGAGTAGCTGGAATGCAGACCTGGGCATCTCTTTTAGTAAGCAAAGGTGACGAAGATAGGAAAGGAACAGCTTGTGATTGTGCCACACCAATTAATGCTGCCAGAGCAGCAACTTTGAAATCCAACGGATATAAAACGGTTGGGAGATACCTTACTGGATCACATCAGATGACGTTGCCTGAATTAGAGACTATATTTGCTGCAGGTCTTAGCGTATTTCCAATTTACGAGAGAAAATCAACTGAAGCTTCTTATTTTACAGAAACTCAAGGGGTATTCGATGCAAGAGCAGCTATTGGTGCGGCTAAGGGGTATGGTTTTAAAGAAAATACTATTATTTATTTTACTGTAGATTACGACGCTGTTGACGGTGAGGTTACCAGTCGTATAATCCCTTATTTTAAAGCAATTAAAAGGACATTTGCCCAACTCAATAGTGGTTATCAAATTGGCATTTATGGCGCGAGAAATGTTTGTAGCCGCGTGGCCGCAGCAGGTTACTCAGTCAGTAGTTTTGTATGTGATATGTCTTCAGGATTTAGTGGTAACCGCGGCTATTCACTTCCCACCGATTGGGCATTTGACCAAATTAAAACAAGGAGTATAGGGGATGGGCTTGGGAAAATAGAGATTGATAATAATATCTCATCGGGCAAGGATAAAGGCGTTAATTCTATAGTTTATAATAAAGAAAATAGTAATGATTATGTTTCGACGACAAATAATAAGTTCTTCGATCAATTAAAAGTTTTATATAATACAGCAGTAGATTATGTTACTAAAAAGGAAGGAAATAAACCTAATCCGGTCGGGAATATTACTCAACAGGCAAATGAATTAGTTGCCCAGTATCTAAGAAAAGATGAATATGATGGTTTATTGTGGATTTTAACAGCGGATTTTATTGACTCAGATTTTGTTAAAATAGCTGATGATGTATTGAAGGGACAAGAAAAGAGAATCCTGATAGATCCAATTTCTAAATTGACACTAGATAACGCACATATGATGGCTACTTTTAATGCAATAATTCATAGTTCTGTAGGAATGATACAAGATCTTGCAGGATGGGCAGGTGATTTAATTACAGTAGGGGGAGACACTGTCAAATATAATGCTAATTATAAAACAACATATGATGCTGCAATAGATTTAATAGGAGGTCAAATTGGTACATTTGGACTTCCGGATTTATTAGGAGATGTAGACGCTGTTAACCTTGCTATGAATACAAGAACAGGGAGTGCCTCACAACCAGTTTACAAGGTATTTGAAGAATACTATACTACCGGCTACAGTACAAGATACTCTCAATTTTTCAAAAACAGATTTAATAATTCATTTGAGGCAGTTACTAAGGATGCAGAGTACTATTTAAACACCAATAATCCTATCTGTTTGGAATTTAAACATCATTTTAATGTTAATAATTATACCCAAGAGGATGGTCAAGCAATTGCACAAGCATTTGCAGATTGCCTTAAAGAAAAAATAAAATCTGAATAATTAATTCTTCCCAAAAGTAAATCGCTGTTTTGATTTACTTTTGGGAAAAGCGTTATAATGCATATGAGGGGGCGCATATCATTGTGATACAGTTAAAGATTATATATAAGACAGTATTAGTAATTTTAATAAGTGCCTGTTTTTTATTGTTTAATGGATGGTATTTTCATAAATGTATTATCGATCCGCATTACTACCAATTAACAGATTTTTCGGAAGAAGATATTCAAATTTTTGAGCATTTTTATAATATTGATCTACCTTCAAACACAAAGTTTATTAAAGCTGAGCAATTTGAAACAGGGATAGGTAATTATTCTGCAATTTTGTACGTATCATTACCTGCCAAAAAGGTAAAGCCTTTAGTTTCTGACTATTCTTATATGCCTATCTTTTATAACAATAGGTATACAGTATTTTATGGTGTTAATATTACAAGCAGCAATAAGGAAACAGCACAAATTACATTTGGAGCAGACGATAGTTCGCTGAATGGTTCTTTATGGAGTAAGCAAGTAAGGAATCTCTTAGAATCGAAAGGGAAGTATATTGGCGTTTCAGATGAAACTTATGTTATTTCTGCGTTTATAATTAACGTCGTTTTTATTGCATTACTTGTTTGGATCTTGAAAAAGAACAGAAGAACTAGAGTTTGAATTAAGAAATATTTGAACTCACCAGCATAATGATGATTAGGAATACTTAAGGGTATATCGGACAGAAAGAGTTTTCATTGCACAGATCTTTATTAAATAATAACGGTAAGCCAAATTTAAATGCAGTTCAAGGGTATTATAATAGTCTTGTTTTCTCAAGATATAAGCTATTATAAAAATAAATTTAATAGTATGGAAGGAAAGAGAAAGGGGGAAAACATGAGGAGATATTTAGGGATAGTGTCACTTATCATGCTGTTATTCACATTGTGTTTTCTACCCCATATCCATTTTAGAACTGCACAAAATCAAAGCTCCGTCGAAAAGTCATCACCCTGCATGTATGGGAAAACCAAAAGAAAAGAAGAGGTTGGAAAAATCACTTAAAGTTTCAGGAAAAAAATCCTATGAAAAAATAGAACGCAATTTTGGAGATGAAACCAATCACTGATTCGTTGTTTCGAGCAGGCAAATAAAATGCGCGCGAACAAATTCTCTTCGCATCCGCCGGCTAGAATGGAAAAAATAAAATTTTTTATAAAAGTGTATTTGTTTAGCACTTTGTAATCTTTTATTCGTGTATATGGGTTTATTGGATACCTTGGCAAAGGTTTTATAGATGATACTTCAAATTTTAAGCTTCATTACACAAGAATCTTAAATTTGCATTAATATTAATAAATTTCTATCATACTTATTCATTTCTCAGAAGAAAGATATGGAAAAACCTCTGTTTTTTTAGGAAAATATGTTATTATAATTGTGAATTTAAAATATTAAAAAGAAAAGAGGAATTCTAAAGATGAAAAAGTTAGTAATGACCCTGTTTACAGCAGCACTTTTGGGAGTTGCCATTTTCGCAGGCGGGTCAGAAGCATTAGCTATGGATTCGAAAGGTACAATCAAATTTAAAACAGATGCTAATACATATACGAAAAGAGCTACTTCCATTGTGGTTACTGGTACTTTGGCTAGGGATTTAGATAATGGCTTTTCAGTAATTATATTAAATAATAAAGGTAAGGTAATTGCCAGAAAAGATATTTTGCATAGTATTGGTTCACGTAATTTTCGTGTGAGTTTTTCAACGAAAAATCTTCCTGCAGGTAAGTATGATGTGCAAGTTGGACAGGATTGGGGAGGAAGATATTGGTCAGGTGAACTAAAACATTATATTACAGTACAGCATTAATACGGCTGTATAAGTATTAACCTCTTGTTGTTAAAAGGTTTAACTTTAGAAATTTGTTTTCTGTGAAATAATAATTTTTCAATCAAGGTATCTTAATCAATTTACTGTACTGATAAAGATACCTTTTTATCTTTAAAAACAACAAGGTCATGAGTGTTTTTCAAAGCTTGTACCGCTAGCCGCAATGTAGTTGTCTTTTAAATGAGAATATCCATTTGCTCCACCTCACCCCGAATCCCAATCCCAGGCTCCCACGAATCAATCAGACGAATCGCCTTTTGATTCGATTCCATCGCTTTCGTTTTCTCTCCTTTTCGGTACAAGAGCTGTGCCATTCCGTAATAGTAATAGATCAACTCAACTTGATTGGCGTTGTGTTTGTCATAGAGCATTTGTTCAAAGGCTTTTTCCGCTTTTTCGAGTTGATCACACTTGACGTAAGCCATGCCCAGGTTGAAATAGGCTTCTATCGTTTTTTCGCCGCCGTATGCGGCGCTGGTTGTGTTTGCCGCTTCGTATAATGTGATGGCTTCTTCGTAGTGAGAGCGGGCGAAACTCAGGTCGCCGCGGACCAGAAGAACCCTGTGCCGGATAATGGGGGAGACGGGCTGATCTTTGATGCCGTCCAGCATTGCCGCCGCTTTGTCCGGATCTCCGGTTTTTAACAGCAGCCTCGATTGCAGGGCGGTTCCCCATACTTTCAAGTCGTCGTGAGCCGGAGCGCCTGATTGTTCGAGTATCTTCAGGCCGGCTTCTATTTGCCTGAGGGCTCCGTCTGAATCGTTGACTTCCATCAGCGCCCAGCCTGCCGTGTCGATCCTGAAGTAGGCTTCCCGTGTGTGTTCGCCTGATTGACGGGCGGCATCGGCGGCTTTTAATCCGTATTCGATTCGCAGGGGCAGGTTGATTCTGCTTAGAAAATGGCTGATGCGGATGATGAGTTTGATCAGGATGTCATGTTGTCCGGTTTCACTCGACCATTCGATGACCTTTAGGATGTTCGGCCATTCTTTTTTCATTTGCTCTAAATTCCGTCCCAGCAGGTAGCTCCAATAGACAGAATTGGGCTGTTCCCGCTTTATATGGGTTTCCGCATAATCAATATAATAATGCGCCCAGCGGCTGCGGGCTCCTTTTTCAAATTCGTGATTTTCGGATAAGTGCTGTTCTCCGTAAGCGATAACGGTTTGATGGGCTGCGTATTGAATTCTTCCTTCGCTTCGTTCCGGCTGTATTAAAGCATATGACCGCATTTGCTCAATGGCGTAATGAAACCGCCGGACGTCTAATCCGGCCGCTTGAGCCAAGCTTTTTTCATCAGGAGGCTTAGCGAAAAAGCAAAGCGTCTGCCATAGTTTTCGTGTGTCTTCATGACATCTGTTCCATGTGCGGCCAAAGAGAACTTCAAACAATTCCAATAATGAGTAGCCCGCTTGTTTAAGTTCTTGAATGAGCTGGGGAGCGGGGATGTCGTCGTCTGACATGTATGCAATGCTCAGTGCCATGGCCTTCGGGTTGCCGGCGGCTGCCGAGATGAATTCATTCTTAAGGTCAGGCGATAGCCGCAGCAGCTGCTCCAGCTTTTCCCGTTTTTGCGGGAGGTTGCATGTTTGCAGACAGCGGTGCACTTCTTGCTGAAAAAATTCAAGGGCATCCGTTTGTTCAAGGCCGCTCAGCTGAATGGCCGCCAGTTCCCCGAGGCCGTCCCGGTAAGTCTGTTTTACGTTTTCCCGTGCCGTAAGGAGGACTTTTACGCCTTGCGGAAGGCCGATGATAAATTCGTGAATGTCACGTTCCGCTGTATCAATGCTGTCAACGATCAGCAGCACGGGTTTTTCATTTGAATGAGCGGCTAATGCATTGCGGACGACGAAGCGTTTTTCGTTGATAGATTTGTCGATTTGTTCTGCGCGTCCAAGCTGATAGGCGATCGTGTTTAAAAAATCGCTGAAGCTCAATCCTTTCCAGTCAGCGCTGATCCAGATGATGCTGTTGAATGCCGGCCAATCTGGTGAACCGCCGGCACAAAGGTAGGCTGCTTCAAGAGCGATCGTTGTTTTTCCCATGCCGGCCCAGCCTGTGATTAAACAGACCGGTGACGGAGACAGCATCCATTGCCGGATCGCTTCCATATCAAAGCCGCGTCCGATAAAGTTCCCGGTCCGGCGCGACGGTAAGTTATGCGTGACGGGCTTTTCTGTAAGCGCATTCGTTTCATGGCCGGGTCTGTCATGAAACAGCCGCTTTACTGCTTTTTCAACATCTTCATCACTCGGCGCTCCGAATGATCCGTCTTTCCGGCGTATTTTTGCTTTTTTTAGACAAGACGCCGTCCAAACGGGCAATGCGGGTTTGATGACAGGAATGGTGGTGGTTTCCAGAAGGCCGGTCAGCCATTCAGGATCCATGTCGGTCTTTTCGATAATGATCCAAATCAAGCCGAACAGCTTTCCGTCGTCAATTCGTCCGGGAATGTAGTTTGCGCCCATCTGTCCGATCCAGCTTTTGATCGTGTTAGAGGAAACGCCTAATCGGAGTGCGATTTGATCGATATAAGACTGTCCTGTTTTTTCGTTCTTTTTCCTTCTGACTTTATAATCAGGATGATGTTTCAGCGATTTGACGGCAGGTGCCAGCAGTTCTGCAAATTGTGTCCGGTTTTCTAGTTCAGCCATTAGCCTGCACCTCCTATTAGTACTATTTTATCAATTCAGTGTTTTTTGTATATGAAAAATTAAAAAGTACAGTGCGGCTGTCCTTTTATACAGCAGGAAAGGCTGTTGAACGTATGGAAAAGCAGATAAAATAGGGGCAGTAATAGAGAAAACAAAAATGTATGCACTTACATTTCAAAGCAGAGAAAGGATTTTGCCAAATGACTCACACAGTGCCTCAAAACATGAAAGCGGCGGTTATGCACAACACGAGAGAAATCAAAATCGAAACATTGCCCGTGCCTGACATCAATCATGATGAAGTGTTGATTAAGGTGATGGCTGTCGGAATTTGCGGATCTGATCTGCATTACTATACAAATGGCAGAATAGGCAATTATGTAGTGGAAAAACCATTTATCCTCGGTCATGAATGCGCGGGAGAAATTGCCGCCGTCGGATCGGCTGTCGGTCAATTCAAGGTGGGAGACCGTGTCGCCGTCGAACCCGGTGTCACATGCGGACGCTGTGAGGCGTGCAAAGAAGGGCGTTATAATCTTTGCCCGGATGTACAGTTTTTGGCGACACCGCCGGTTGACGGCGCGTTTGTCCAATATATCAAAATGCGTCAGGACTTTGTTTTTTCGATTCCGGATTCACTTTCCTATGAAGATGCGGCTTTGATCGAACCGTTTTCTGTCGGCATTCATGCGGCCGCGAGAACGAAGCTTCAGCCCGGTTCAACGGTTGCGATCATGGGCATGGGTCCTGTGGGGCTGATGGCCGTTGCGGCAGCGAAAGCATACGGGGCAGGCACAATTATTGTGACCGACTTGGAGCCGCTGCGGTTAGATGCCGCGAAAAAAATGGGCGCGACGCATGTCATCAATGTCCGGGAACAGGATGCCGGTGAAGAAATCAAAACGATCACGAATGGCAGAGGCGTTGATGCTGCCTGGGAAACAGCGGGGAATCCGGCGGCATTGCAATCCGCACTGGCTTCCGTGCGCCGGGGCGGAAAACTGGCGATTGTCGGTTTGCCTTCTCAGAACGAGATTCCGCTCAATGTGCCGTTTATTGCAGATAACGAGATTGATATATACGGAATCTTCCGTTATGCGAATACGTATCCGAAGGGAATTGAATTTCTCGCTTCCGGCATAGTGGACACGCAGCATCTTGTAACGGACCAATATCCGCTGGAGAAGACGCAAGAGGCGATGGAACGCGCCTTTCAATACAAAAATGAATGCTTAAAAGTGATGGTGTATCCAAATCGCTGAGTGAAAGGGGAGGATCTTTGCATTCTCCCTCTTGCTTATCAAAAATGAAAACGGATTCTTGGGGTGGGAAATGATGATTGAAACAGAAAAAGCAGCGGCAGTAAAGACGAAACATCGCGGCCTGTCCTGGATGGAACGGATCGGCTACGGATTCGGCGATATGTCGTACAATATTATCTTTCAGTTTGTAAACGCATACTTATTATTCTACTATACAGATATCGGCGGCATTAAGCCTGCGGTCATCGCAGCTTTGTTTCTTATCGTAAGGGTGCTGGACGCTATTTTTGACCCGATTATGGGCGTGATTCTAGACAAGACGAATACAAGATGGGGAAAGGCAAGGCCGTATCTTTTGTGGGTGGCGTTTCCTTTTGCGTTATTTACGTTCTTATGCTTTACGACTCCTCATTTCGGTGAGACGGGGAACATGGTTTATGCGTACATCACTTATATTCTGCTTGGGATGTCCTTCAGCATGCAGACGATTCCGGTCAACAGCTTAACGGGTCGGATGACGAATTCCGTGGAGGAACGGACGGTTCTGACGACGACCCGGATGATTTTGGTTTATATCGGAATTCTGTTGTCGCTTTCCTGTGCGACCCCGCTTGCGGACGCCATCGGCGGGAAAGATCAGGCGTTTGGATTTCAGATGACGGCGCTTATCTACGCGGCGGTGAGCATCGCATTGAATCTGTTCAGCTTCTTTACCGTGCGGGAACGGATTCAGCCTGAAAAAAGAAAAAAACAAGGAATGAAAAAAACGTTGTCTGTTTTATTCCGAAACAAGCCTTTGCTCATTTTGGTTTCTGCATTTTTGGCGTTTGCGATTGGGTTTAACATTAAGCTCAGCACGATGGTGTACTATTTTACGTATAACGTCAACCATAAGGAATTTGTGTTTTTAGGAACCGTGTTGTTTTTCGGCGCCGCGCTGATCAGCAATCTGTTTATTCCTTTCTTTTCTGAGAAGCGGGGCCGGAAGCAGGTCATGATCATCACGGCGGCGTTATCGCTGATTTCTTATGCGGGCCTTCAGTTTACATCGTATTCCTCCATTCCCCTTATTTTCTTTTGGCTTTTCGTTTCGGGATTTTTCACGACGCCTTTAAATACACTTGCTTGGGGAATGGTTGCCGATTGTGTCGATTATGCGGAATGGAAAACCGGAGTCCGGGCTGATGGCGTGGTGATTTCGAGCATGAGTTTCATCAATAAGCTCGGAGTTGCGTTAGCCGGGTCATTTTCGGCCGTTTATCTCGGAATCGCCGGGTATGCCGCGAATACCGATCAGACCGCCTCGTCATTGACTGCGATTAAAAATATGAATGCGCTCATTCCGGGATTGTTCATTCTGCTGTCTATTATTCTTATTTCTTTTTATCCTTTAACTGAAAAGAAATATCAGCAGATGATGTCTGATCTGGAGCAAAGGGCTGCAAGATGAGTATACGTAAAATTTAAAATATTCTATGTAAACGGTTGTATTTATGACTGAAAGCACTATACTGAAACTATAATCGAGAATTGATAAATGAGTGTGATAATGTGGGAAGCCAATCTGTTATTTGTATTGGAGAATTGTTAATTGATTTCTTTTGTACCGATGTGGATGTTGATTTGACGGAAGGGCGCAATTTCTTAAAAAGTGCCGGCGGCGCACCGGCGAATGTGTCGGCAGCCATTGCTAAGCTGGGCGGAGACGCGGCTTTCAGCGGAAAAACAGGCAAAGATCCGTTCGGGTATTTTCTGAAGCAGACATTGGACGCCGTACACGTCGATACGTCTATGCTCGTCATGGATGAGAAAGCGCCTACAACGCTTGCGTTTGTTTCATTAAAACAAAACGGGGAGCGCGACTTTGTGTTTAACAGAGGAGCGGACGCTTTGTTTACGCTGGATGATATTGATCTGGAAAAGGTAAACGATGCGAAAATCCTTCATTTCGGATCAGCGACGGCATTGTTATCTGATCCGTTTTGCTCGGCCTATTTACGGCTGATGTCGATTGCGAAAGACAATGGACAGTTTATTTCCTTCGATCCTAACTACCGTGAGGATTTATGGAAAGGAAGAGTTTCAGAGTTTATAAACACCGCAAAAAAAGCCATTGCCGTAAGTGATTTTGTGAAAGTCAGTGACGAAGAGCTTGAGATCATCAGCGGTGCGAAGGATCATAAAGAAGGCGTTGCGGTTCTTCATGAGCTCGGGGCCGGTATTGTGGCGGTGACACTCGGGAAAAGCGGCACCCTTCTTTCAAATGGGAAGGATATTGACGTCATTCCGAGCATTCCGGTGACATCAATAGACTCAACGGGAGCGGGAGATGCGTTTGTCGGCGCGGCGCTGTATCAGCTGGCGCGCACGGCTGAGATTCAGACGGCAGCCGAAGATTTTGCGAAGCTGCGTGATATTGTCTCATTTGCCAATAAGGTGGGGGCGCTCGTGTGCACCAAAATCGGTGCGATTGATGCTTTGCCGAGCTTAAAAGAGGTTGAAGTATCACTGTAAAGTATGGAGGATGTTTCTTGAAAGTCATCGGACTTCGGGAAGCATCCTCTTTATTTAGGTCTGAAACCCTTTTCGATATACGGTATACTTTAGAAAGGCATCCAGTAAATTGAACCGCTGTGAAGTACATACAATAATGTTTTTATCAGTTCTGAGTAAAACCAAGTTTCTGCTGCTGCCGTCATGTACAGTGTGACGGCCTGTGATATTGAACCGCGGAGGAATGTTTTTTTATGAAACATGTTTTTCTTATTGTGCAATGCGCGTTTTCTGTTTTTTGTTTTCTTTGTCTCGCCGCTGTCAATTGGTATCAGGGGAGTGAGCTTGTTTCTGATTCGTTTGATTGGAATGATACGGCTAAATTCTCAAAGCTTTTGAATGGGACGGATACGATTACAAGTCCGGAACAGATTTCGCAGCTGGATTTCTTTGTGTATGCTGCGAAGCATTATCCGTTAGTGAGCGGGTTGATGATCGGGCTGTTTGTTTATTTTTTGTTCTCACTGTATCTGCTCGTGAAGAATTTCCGCCGGCACAAATGGGCTGAATGAGACTATTTTCATATAAAAATACATAAATTCAAGAGAAAATGAAACCTTTTTCGAAAAAAACAGTATATATAACTGTGAACTTGTTACTATTTAATTTTGGGAGGAAAATGAAAAATGAGTATTTTAGGAAGATTTAAAGACATTATGTCAAGCAATATCAATGCGCTGCTGGATAAAGCTGAAAACCCTGAAAAAATGGTTGATCAATATTTACGGAATCTGAACAGTGATTTAGGAAAAGTGAAAGCGGAGACAGCTTCTGTCATGGCTGAGGAACAGCGGGCGAAAAGAGCATTAACGGAATGCCAGGCTGATGCCGAAAAGATGGAAAGTTATGCGATGAAAGCGTTGCAGGCCGGCAATGAAGCCGATGCGCGGACATTTTTGGAAAGGAAAACGGCTGTTGAATCAAGACTGACTGAACTGCAGACGGCTTATCAGCTCGCTTCTTCCAACGCGTCTCAAATGCGCAAAATGCATGACAAGCTTGTCGCTGATATCGGAGAGCTTGAGTCGCGAAGAAATGCCATCAAAGCGAAGTGGTCTGTGGCAAAAACGCAGGAGAGAATGAACAAATTGGGGTCCTCTGTGTCAAACGCGGGCCAATCGCTGACAGCTTTCGGCAGAATGGAAGACAAGGTCAACCGGGCGCTTGATCACGCCAATGCGATGGCTGAGCTGAACGCGTCTCCGAAAGACGATATTGACGAGCTGACGGCTAAATATGACAGCAATCAAAGCAGTGTCGACGATGAGTTGGCGGCGCTTAAGCAGAAAATGCTTTTCAGTAAAGATCAATAGACAGCGGGCTGCAGTTTTGTCCGATACAAAGAGAAAGTGAGAGAAACAGAATGATCATTTCTTATAAATGCCCGAACTGCGGCGATGATATGGTCTTTGACAGTTCATCCGGCATGCTGACATGTCACAGCTGCGGGCGGCAGGATCAGATTGAGAGCCTGCCAAAAGAGTATATAACGACGAGATTTTCCGAAAATGAGGCGAACGAGTACCGTTGTGAGAACTGCGGCGCAGTATTAATGACTGAGGCGGAAACGACGGCCACGACGTGCGGGTTTTGCGGAGGAGCCGCTGTTCTCGCCGACCGATTATCGGGAAATCTCGCGCCTTCGATGGTGATCCCTTTTACGATCAGTAAAGAAGAGGCCATGGGCGCTTTTAAAAAGTGGTGCCGAAACGGCCGTCTGACACCGAAAGGATTTATGTCTGCCGATCGGGTGAAGAGCATAACCGGCATGTACGTGCCGTTTTGGATGTTTGACTTAAACAGCAAGGTTCAGGTCAATGCCGTTTGTACGAGAGTGCATCACTATGAAGATGGAGAATACCGGGTGACGGAGACCGAGTATTACAACGCGTACCGCGATATCAATCTTGATTATCTCAAAATTCCAGTCGACGCTTCAGAAAAAATGAATGATGAATTAATGGACAAATTGGAGCCTTACGCTTACAGTGAGCTGAAGGAGTTTAATACGGCCTATTTAGCGGGATATATAGCGGAAAAGTACAATTATACCGATGACGATCTCTTTCCGCGGGCGAAGGATAAAATCAGCCATTATATTGATTCTTATATCAGATCCACCTTCTCCGGGTATACGACGGCTGACATTACGGATGAGCAGATTCAGACCGATAAAATCAGCAGCTTTTACGTACTGCTTCCGGTCTGGATGGTCAGCTACGACTATGAGCGGGCTGAGCACATTTTTGCGATGAACGGGCAGACGGGCAAGGTTGTCGGCAAACCGCCGATCAGTGCCGGAAAAGTGGCCGCGTGGTTCGGCGGCATAACCGCCGGTGCGTTTTTAGCATTAAGACTCGTCTCACTTATGATAGGAGGCGGTTTTTAATGAAAGTATCGATGAAAAAAGCGTGTCTCTTCTGCTTTGTCCTTTTTCTGATGCTGTCTTTTTCTTTACATACATCAGCGTCTGCCGCGGAACAGAAGCAATATGTTTATGACAATGCCCATTTATTAACGAAGGATGAAACGAAGAAACTTGAGGAATTGGCCGGGAAGCTGGGAGAAAAGCGCCATACCGATTTTATCATTCTTACCGCAAACGGAACGGGCGGTAAGGAGATCGAACAGTATGCCGGTGATTTTTATGACAGTCATTTTAGCGGAAGCACGGCGATATTGACTATTGATATGAAGGATCGGGAAGTATTTCTCTCCGGGTATAAAAAGGCGGAGACGTATTTGAACAGCAGCCGGCTGAATACGATCAGAAATACGATCTCGTCAGATATTTCCGCAGGCCATTATGAAAAGGCGTTTCAGACCTACATCAAGATGGCTTATAAAGATATGGGGAAAAGTCCGGACGACAAGTCTGACAATCTGCTGCTCACATGGTGGTTTCAGCTGATTATCGCTGCAGCCGCGGCCGGAATCGCCGTCACCGTGATGGTGTACAATTCCGGCGGCAAGGTCACCGTCACCGGCAGCACGTATATGGATCACGATACGTCTGAAGTGCTGAGCCAGCACGACACATATATCCGAACCGACATTACAAGAGAAAAAAAGCCTGATAAAGATAATGACAATGACGGCGGAGTCACGAGGGGCGGCACGAGTTACAGCGGAAGCAAGGGAAGTTTTTAAATTATATGTAAAGGATTTGAGCATACATGGGTTTTTTCAGAAATCAGTTAGCAAATGTGGTGGAATGGGAAGAATTCAGAGACGACATGGTTTTCTATAAATGGAACAACCGTGAAATTAAAAAAGGCAGCCGTCTGATCATCCGGCCGGGACAGGATGCCATCTTTTTATACAACGGGAAGATTGAAGGGATTTTCCGTGATGACGGCGATTATGATATCGAATCAGAAATCATTCCGTTTCTATCGACACTAAAAGGGTTTAAGTTTGGCTTTAACAGCGGCATGCGGGCGGAAGTGCTGTTTGTGAATACGAAGGAGTTCACCGTGAAGTGGGGCACAAAAAACGCCATCAACATTCCGGCGGCAGGAATGCCGGGCGGTATGCCGATCCGCGCAAACGGCACATTTAACTTCAAGGTCATTGACTACATCGGATTGATTGATAAGATTGCGGGTGTCAGAGACAGCTATTTAGTAGAGGACATTAAAATCCGGATTACGTCTATTCTCGATCAGCTTTTGATGAAATGGATCACCAGAGAAGGAAAAGACATGTTCAATCTGCAGTCGAATTCATTTGAAATCGGAAAAGGGATTCAAGAAGATCTTGATATGCAGCTGATCGGAGACGGCATGTCGATTACGGGCTTCAATATTATGAGCTTTAACTATCCGCAGGAAGTTCAGGATATGATTACGAAAAACGCTTCTTACGGCATGGTGGGGGATGTGAACCGCTATCAGCAGATTTCCATGACGGACGGAATGTCATCCGGCAAAATGAGCGGAAGCGGCGCCGCTTCAGACATGGCGGGCATGATGATGGGAATGAATGTGGCAAATCAAATGATGAACCAAATGAATCAAAATCAGCAGAACCAGCCGCAGCAAGATCAAAGTCAGCAGGATCAGGGGACGGCGCCGGCAAACAGCTCGGAAGGAGCGGCTAAGCCGAAATTCTGTCCGAACTGCGGAACGAAAACGGAAGGCGCGAATTTTTGCCCGAATTGCGGACAGAAGTTTGCCTGATGATATACGAAAAAGAGGCCTTTTTGGGGCCTCTTTTTTTGTCATGATTTCATTGTTTGAACGATGAGGGATGTCAGCGCTTTTGATCCCTCAGGTATGAGATGGACGCCGTCCGGTGTGAAGTATTCAGGGTGCTGCAATGCTTTTGCGTGCCAATCGACAAGCGTCACATTTTTGCGTGACTCGGCCTGCCGGCGCAATGATTCGTTTACTTTGCTTTCCCACTGCCGCGGTACACGCGTGTTGACAAGATAGATATCGGCTTTTGAAAAGGAGCTGATCAGTGATTCAATTTGGCTGTTTGTGAAATAGCCATTCGTCCCTAACTCGATGATGACCGCTTTGTTCGGCTGATTAAATGACGCATATTCCGAAGTGAGCTGGAGTGCTTGAGAGACTTGTCTTCCTACCTTTCCGTCGATGGTGACATGAGGGAGGGACTGCCGCAGGTATGACGCAATGTCCAGCATCACCGAGTCACCGATGGCCAGCACGTCTTGCTGAGGCTGTGTTTGTTTTGGATCAGCCGTTTTTTGAGATGACCGTTCCTTTTTCTCGTCGTTTTTCTTCGTATCTGATTTGTCTGCTGGTTCTTTCTTGTTTTTGTCTGACGCGGTATCCGTTTTTTCGCCGCCGTGTTTTTTCTTGCTGTCTTCTTCTTTTGCAGGCTGATCGTGATCGGCCGTTTTGTGCGAAGAGGCGGCGGTTTCTTGCTGATCATTCTGCGCGTACGTCCATTGCGGCTGTTTTTTCTCTTCGGCTATCCCTGACAGCCCGCCCGCAAATACGAGAATGGCGGCAAGAATGAGGCCGAGCGACATTCTGCTGATGACAGAGGACGTCTTCCATTCCAGAAAGCGGTTCAGAAACACGCGGCGTAAAAATGGCCGGAAGCCCGCAGTGCGGATCGGCTGTTCAATGAAATGGTAAGATAGCTCGGCAAGAATGAAAGTGGCGCCGATTCTGACGGCGCAGTGCCAATAAACCGGATTTCCGATTTCCTGCACGGGTGTGCTCAGTACGAAAACCGGGTAATGCCAAAGGTAGATTCCGTATGATCTCGTTCCGATCCAGCGAAGCGGCTTCCATGAAAGGACATGTCCCAAAAAGCTGCTCGGATGGCATAAACATGCGACAAGAACCGCTGCGGTGATGCTGATCAAAAGCATGCCGCCCTTGTACAGGAAGGGTTCATATTCATCCGTGTAAAAGACGCAAAGCAGCAGCGCGGCAAAAGCGGCAAGCTCCGTCCCGTGAAGCAGGTGTTTCATGCTGCTCGGCAGCCGTTTGGAAGATAATCGTTTCATCGGCCACACTAAAGCTAAAGCGCAGCCGATCAGCAATTCAAATGACCGGGTATCCGTCCCGTAATAAACGCGGCTCGGATCTCCGCCGGGCACATACATCATACTCATTACGACTGCCGAACATAACGCGAGGAACATGACCGCGGCCGCAAGCCGGGCCCGTGTTTTACATATGTACATTCCCGCAAGCAGCAGGAAGGGCCATATGATATAAAACTGTTCTTCAATCGCCAGCGACCAAAGGTTTTTTAATGGCGAAGGGGAGCCGAAGCTGTCGAAATAAGAAAGTTGATGAAAGATAAACCACCAATTGCTTATGTAAAAAAGTGAGGAGACCGCATCTCCGCGTACGGTATGCAGGAGCTCGCTGTTAAACAATACGACCCAAATGACCGTCGTGATAATCATCAGATAAGCCGCCGGCAGAAGCCGTCTGATCCGGCGCACCCAAAAATCACGCAAATCAAGGGTGATGGCATTGCCTTGGACAGGCAATATAATAGATGTAATTAAATACCCCGATAAAACAAAAAAGATATCAACACCAATGAAACCGCCGTCGGCCCAGTTAAAATTCAGATGATATGCGATAACTGCGAGGACGGCAAAGGCGCGAAGTCCATCCAGTCCGGGAATATAGCGGTGATGCAGTGACTTGTCTGACATGGTATTCCTCCAATAAAGTGTGCGGAAATTCTCGCTGTTTTGCGGATAGCTATAGCTGATTTCTGTACAGTCTTCCATTTGTTCCGTTAATTAGACGCATTCGGAAGGGGATTTTGTTTCAGAAAAAATGTATGAAATGCTGTGATTTTCTTAAACTTTTCAGCCTCCGTCCGGCGTCTGTTATATGAAAAGGGTCCCTTATGCATCTTGGCTGTTGCGGGACGAAAGAAAAAATCCATGATCTGCGGATATCATGGATTTTTTTCTTTCTTTATCTGATGTAGCGGTCTCCGACAAGCAGCTTGGAGATGACGGAGGTCGGTATTGTAAACTCTGTAACGCCCATATATCCGGGTGCCGCTTCGTATTCATCAAATGAAATAACAAGTTTATGCTTATCTGTAATATAAAAATTCTGGTCGGCGCGGATGGCTTTAAAAGGCTCCGTCATATCATCTTCTTCGACCCAGTATATTTTATTCGGATCTTCTTTCATCTGTTTTTTCATTTGTTCTTTAATATTTTCGCTGATGACTTTAATATAACGGTCATCTTTAAATAAACTCTTTAACGTAAGCACGGCCTCATTCTTTTTATCAATCGTGATGTAACGGCTTTGCGTATAAGATGAAGCTTGCGTTTTTTCGATATCACGGCGGATTGAGATCAGATCCGCTGTGTCAGTAACGGTTTCATAATCGCTGTAAATACTGAGGTGGCCTTTTTTGCTTTTTGAGGTCGCCTTCATAAATTCCTGGTACAGCTCTTTGCTTTCTTTCATATAATGCCGGTTGATGCTGTCTTCGAGTTTATGATCGGAAAGTCCGGACAGAGCGGGCGTTTTCACATCAATGCTTGATTGGTTCTTTTCTTCCTTCATCTCCGTGAATGTGATGGCTTGGACGACTTTGCCGATGACGGGGATTTTAGACATGGCTTGTGCGGCATCCGGGTTGATATTGACAACGGCGGTAAATAAGACGGCCGCAGCGACTGCCGCGGATGTCGGCCACATCACGATTCGTTTTTTCTTCGTTTTTTGCTGAAGGGCTTTTTCGACAATGCTGTCCAGTTCCTTAGGAATGGGCACACTTTTATACTCTTCTCTTAATTGTTCTAATCTCTTTTCCATTAAGAAAGATCCTCCTTCGTCAGCTGAATGCGCATGAGCTTCAGCCCCCTGTAAAGGCGTGTTTTGACGGTGTTGATGTTTTCCCCCGTGATGTCCGCGATTTCTTCTAATTTCAGGTCTTCAAAGAAACGCAGAATGATAATGGTTTTATATTGATGCGGCAGGTCATCAAGCGCTTCGTGAAGGTCTGTGTCTTTGTAGTGATCTTCCTTTCCGCGGCTTAAAAACTCGATCGTTTCATCGTCCATCACTTTCAGTTTTTTCTGTTTGCGGAGAAAATCAATGGCCGTGCGCACTAAAATTTTATAAAACCAGCTTTTGATCACATCGGGGTTTTTGACGGATTCGACCGATGTCAGCGCTTTTTGAATTGATTCCTGAACAATATCTAACGCGTCATCCTTGTTCTTTACGTAACTGTACGCAAGCCGGTAAAAGTCTTCCTTGCGCTCAGTTATGCACGTCACAAGCGACGCTTTGGCTGTTTCGTTCTTCATTGCTTCAAAGGGCTCCTTTTTAAAAAATACGTATCATAGGCTGCTGCCTAAGGATAGACGGGACAGGGTGAAAAATAGTTTGCGCAGAGGGGATCATTTTTAAAAGGAAAAGGAAGGAAAGACGATGAGATGAAAAAAAGAGCCGGAACGGCTCTTTTTCGGATGTGTCTGATATTCAGCTGAACGGTTTAGTTCGGTTTGACTAAGATTTTCACTTGGTTTTTCTCTTTGATTAAAGCGCCGAAGCCTTCTTCAATCAGATCGTCGAGCACGATTTTTTTCGTGACGAGCTTATCTGCTGAGAAGTAGCCCTCTTTCATCAGTGCAAGAACGGAAGGGAAGATGTCACGGTATCCGATAATGCCTTTTACGGTCCGTTCTTTGATGACGATATCGTTCGGATGAATTTCCGCTCCTTTTTCCCAGATGCTGACGATAACCGTTTCACCGGCAATGTTTGTTGACTGGATCGCCTGGCGGAGAACGACAGGAACGCCTGTTACTTCATAAGAAACATCAACGCCGCCGTTTGTGCGTTTAGCGATTTCTTCAACGACATCGTCCGTTTTTGACGGATCAATGATGATAGCGCCGAGTTCTTTCGCTTTTTCCTGACGTTCCGGTGAAAGTTCAACCGCGTAAATATCTGTGGCGCCGGCCGCTTTCAGGGCTTCAATCACAAGCAGCCCGATCGGTCCGCAGCCAAAAACTGCCGCCTTGTCGCCCGCTTTTAATTTGCTTTGGCGGACGGCGTAAAGCGCTACCGCTGACGGCTCAACAAGCGCGCCTTGTTCGTAAGAAAGCTCTTCAGGAAGCTTAAACAGCAATTCTTCGTCAACGGATACATATTCAGAAAATCCGCCGCCGCCTCCGGCTAAGCCTAAGAATCCCATTTGTTCATCAAGGTTATAGGCTCCCTGATGTCCGTGTGTGGCAAAAATCGGTTCCACGACGACACGGTCGCCGACGCTGTAATTTTTGACGCCTTCGCCCACTTCAACGACTTCTCCTGAGAATTCGTGACCCATCGTGACGGGCGCCATTTCGTTTGTTAACGGATGAGGTTCGCCGACCGGAATAAAGATCGGGCCTCCCAAATATTCATGAAGGTCGCTTCCGCAAATCCCGCACCATTTGACTTTAATTTTGACTTTACCCGGTTCTGCTTTAGGTTCATCAATGTTTTCGATTCGAATGTCTTTTTGATTGTGCCATCTTGCCGCTTTCATTGATTATCACTCCTAGTCTGATTGAAACGAGTATAGGTACATGATCAATATGAACCACGGTTAAAAGGAATAAAGTGCTTCCTAAAGCCTGATTTCTCAAAATATATCATATTATGCAACTATCAATAGGCCTTATAAAAAGTCCATATTGAATGCAGAAATACTCTATGAATATTATAACGCTAATGAATTAAATTTTGTAGTATAATTTACCATGGAATTATATAGAACAGGTAATTGTGCCGTCGTTATGTGCATGTCTCATCACGTTGTAATGAACATGTAAAGTGATTGAAATATTATAATCGTCTTCTTGGTGTATAATTTTGCCTAGAATAAAGAATCAGGAGGACGAAAGCTTGAAGAAGTTATTCTTAGCCTTATTGATTTTAGCAGGAAGCACGCTGGGAGCGATCAGTTACTCTTCTGATGCAAGTGCTAAAAAAGTGAACGGAAATATTACATGGTATAATGGAGTCGGTAAAAAAGGATCTTCCGGTAAAAAACTGGGACACTGGGATTGCGCGACAAAATTAGGATTTGACGTTCCGAGAAACGGAACGAAAATCAGAGCTTATGCGAAAGCAAAACCGAAAAAGGTTATCACAGTATACAAAAATGATGTAGGCCGTCTGCCGAATGCCGTATTGGATGTCAGCCCGAAAGCGTTCAAAGCGCTCGGATATCCATTAAGCAAAGGAAGAGTATCCGGACACTACAGCTATTAAAATAGACCATCTTAAAAAGCAAGGACTCTGATTCTTGCTTTTTCTGATTGACGGAGAGATTGATAATGAAGAAGAAACGATGGATCTGGATTTTGCTGGCCGCCGTTTTGGCGGCGGTCATCGCGTCCGTTTTACTGATTAAAGGAAAAAGCGACGGCGGCGGAAAAGCTGTTGTCTCCGGCGGCCATGACAAGCTGCTAGTTTCCATTACAGACAAAGATCTGATGACGAAATATTACGAGGACGGCCGCGTGCTGTACGAGGAAAAGCTTTCGGCATATCCGGCGTTTGCACTCGATGACGCCCATCAGGTGCTCTATTTTGTCGGGAATAATGACCAAAATGAGATGCGTCTGTATAAGCTTGATCTGAAGACGAAAAAGAAGACGGTGCTTTATAAAGGAACGGCAAGCGCTGACAGTCTGTTTTTATCAAAGGATCTGACGCACATTTATTTCCGTCTCGGAAAAGCGGATGAAGATATTTTCCGTCTCGCATCTTTTGATTTGAAAACGAAACGTTATGAAAATCTGTATCCTGCCGCTGATGAGAAAGACGACAGTGTAAGCAGCTTCTTTTATAACCGCAGCCAAAACGATTTTGCGCTTCTGCATTATTCCGTCAAAGAGGATTATCAAAAAACGGATGAGGCAAATGAGAAGGGGATTGACCCTGAACCGACGAATATCCGGTTTGCAGCAGGAGCGGGCGAACACCTTCAGGACCTGACAAACCTTGAACAGTTTATCAGCGGCGTGGCGGTGTCACCGGACGGTAAGAACCTTGTCTTTACATCTTATACACAAAAAGGGACGGAACAAAAAGCGTCCATCCGTCTGATGAATGTCAAAACGAAAAAAGATGAAACGATTATCTCAAACGGGAAGGATTTCGCTCCGCTGATTGATGCCCAGCCTCAGTTTTCTAAAGACGGCAGCATCATTTATTTCATGGCGGAAGCAAAAGGCGCTAAGCGTCTGAAGGATGAAACGGGGCGGAATGCGAGGGTCCGGACCATTTATGCTTATCATTTGGATACGAAAAAATGCGAAAAAGTCTGGGAAAATGACAACGGCATTATCAACAGTTTTTCCGTCATCCAATCATGAAAAAAAACACTCAGCGCCTGCTGGGTGTTTTTTAATGAACAAAGCTGGCTGCGGCTGAGGCGAGCCATTTGAAAAAACGGAGAATCGGAACGGCAAAATGAAGCGTTTCGATGAATGACTGTGCGGCAAGGTTTATTTTCCGCCGTTTTGCCATTTCCTTCAGATCTTTCTGCTGCCGATCGTTTTTCATGTTCATTGCTCCTTTGCATCGTAAAAGGACATGATAACGCAAAGGCCTCTCATGAGACATGGAGGCCTTCTCTATGTTGAGACTCGTAAAAGGGAGGTCTAACTTGATGCCGTTTGATTATTGTTTTGGAGATTTACCAACGAACGGACGCCGTCGATCATTTTACTGCCGCAAAGGGGGCAAGTCGGGGTATCACTGCCGGCAAAATTCTTTCTGCTCCAGCCGATACAGTCCTCTTTTGTGCATTCCCACGTACTGACATCTTCTTTAGGCAGCGGTTCCTGATTACGTTTGTTGTAGTAAGACATAAAGTCACTTCTTCCCTTATGAATTTTCGTGCACTCCTTCATTGTCTCATACTTTTCCCTAATCTCCTAATTCCTTTTTCTATCCAGATTTCCAATGAGGGTGCATCGTCTTCCTGTTATTACAGTATATGCAAATAAGCGCCTTCTTATTTTTTATTTTTGGATAAATGAAAAAAGCCCCTTCTGGAGAAAAGGGGGAGATGTTTGTTTACTGCTTATCCGTGACGTCCATCGGTCTCATCATGTCGTAATCTTCGTGCTCTAGAATATGACAGTGCCATACGTAGCGTCCGCTGTAAGGAGCGAAAGTCGCCGCGATTCTGATGACTTCCCCCGAGTGCGCCTGCACGGTGTCTTTCCAGCCTTTTTCACTTGGAGGAGGCGGGACGGCGGGGCCTGTATACACAATGTCGCCGAATTTGTTATAACGCTCTAAGTCAAAAGGACGCCGGTCAAGGATTTGGAAGGAAACAAGGTGCAGGTGTATCGGATGGGTTCCCCCCATCGGATTGATAATCGACCAGATTTCCGTTGTGCCGAGCTTCGGCGCTTCTGTCACAGGATCATGCCATCGCTTGTTATTCAGCGTCAAAACGGGCCGGCCGTATTTGTCTTGCGTATTTGTGAGTTTAAGCGTCCTGATATTGTGTATTCTCTTTGATGTCACATTAGGCATTGTTGAAAGATATTTAGGCTTCCGGCTTGTGTCTTCTCCCTTCAGCGGTTTTGTGACGCGGAATTGCATCACATTGGCGTCTGTATCCGGATCGACGTCGCCCCCGCAGCCGGTGCCGTTCGTTAAAATGATATGTTCTCCGTCAAAGGCGGAGAAATCGATGAGCACATCATACCGCTCGGCCGGGGCTAAGCTGATAGATTGTGTTTTGACAGAGCGGGGAAGCAGTCCGCCGTCAGAACCGATTTGGATAAACTTCCCGCCGTTATTGAGCGAGAGAGAAAATGTTCTCGTATTGGAGGCATTAAGGATGCGGAAACGATATGTCCGCGGTTCAACTTCCATATACGGCCACGCTTTACCATTGACGAGAATGGTATTTCCGCAAAAAAACGGGACGATGGAAGGGTCGGGCAGCGTTTCGGAAGGGTTAGCAGGTCCGCTCGGATAAGACAAGGAACCGTCGTCATTTAACGAGCGGTCCAAAATCATAAGCGGTACGTCGTACTCTCCGGAGGGAAGCTTCAGCTGCTTTTCTTTTCGCTCGCGGATGATATACATCCCGGCAAGCCCGGCGTACACATTGAGCCTCGTAATCGCCATGGCGTGATCGTGATACCATAACAGAGCCCCGCGCTGTTTGTTTGGATAATGGTATACCTCTTTCTCAAAATAAGGACCCGTTTCCTTAAAATCCTTCGTGAACCATGCTTCCGGGTAGCCGTCGCTGTCCGGCGGCGTTGCTCCTCCGTGTAAATGGACGACGGTTTTGACATCGGGTTCCTGATGACCGCTTTCTGAATGGTGAATGGTATGATCCACGGGCAGAAAATGCTTATCCGGCAGGTCATTCATCCATTTAATATAGACGTTTTCATCTTTGTTCACGTCGATCGTCGGGCCGGGAAACAAACCGTTATACCCCCAAAGCCGGGTCGGCGGGAGATCGCGGTGCAGCTTGTGAAAGCATTCCTTCATGGTGACTTCATAATACGTGCTGCCGTCTGATTTCTTCTGCGGCTGGAGTGTTTCGATAATCGGCAGTTCATCTGCAAATTTTTCTAGTGCCATTTTTCATCCTGTCCTTATCATTTATTGAAATCCTGTACTACAGTTAATGCTGCCTGGAACAGGTTGGTTAAAAAAACACCCGCCCTTTTTTGAGGGGGGTGTCTGCGGTTATTGCGCAACCCGGCTTTCGGAAGCGCTCTCTTTCGGTTTTTGTTTTTTGCGGAATACATATGAGGCAAGTACCAGCAGAGTAATAAATCCTGTCAGCAGAAATTCAGACCTCATTGAACTGATAAACAGCATAGATAACAAGATGGCGCAAATGGCGATGATCGTCAGGTAGGTTAAGTACGGATAAAACCACATTTTGATTTTAAGAGATTCAGGGTTTGTCCGTTCGATTTTCTTTCTCATTCTCAGATGTGAGACGGCGATGACGAGATAGACGAGCAGTGCGATCGCCCCTGATGAATTGACCAGGAACAAAAATACGGAGTCGGGAGAAAAGTAGTTCATAACAACGGCAATGTAGGAGAAAAAGGTGCCGGCGATAATGGCTTGAACCGGTACGCCTCTTTTACTCAGTTTCATAAAACGCCGCGGCGCTTCATTTCGCTCTGCCAGTGAATACAGCATCCGTGACGTCGTATAAAGCCCGGAGTTCAGGCAGGACAGAACGGCTGTCAGGACGATGAAATTCATGATTTGAGCGGCTGCGGGAACCCCGATATGGCTCAAAACGGCAACGAAGGGGCTTTCCAAAATATTGGCTGAATCCCACGGCAGCAGTGTGACCACAACCGCAATGGAGCCGACGTAAAAAATAATGATCCGCCAAACGACTGAGCGGGTCGCCTTTGTGACGGATTCGACCGGATTTGACGTTTCTCCCGCTGCGATTGCGACGATTTCAGATCCCATGAAAGAAAAAATGACAACGACGATGCCGAGCAGAACGGAACTCGGACCTTTAGGGAAAAATCCGCCGCTGCCCGTCAGATTTTCCAGCCCGACCGGTTTGCTGCCGGGGACGATTCCGAAAATGAACGCAAATCCCGCGATTAAGAAGACAACGATCGTCGCTACCTTCACTAAGGAAAGCCAGTATTCAAATTCGCCGAACGATTTAACTGAATAAATATTCGTCAGTGTTAACAGCACGGTCAGAAGCAGACTCGTCAGCCATAACGGAATGCCCGGGAACCAGTACTGTATGATTCCGGCGCCTGCAATGGCTTCAATGGCAATGACGATGACCCAGAAAAACCAATACAGCCATCCGATCGTAAAACCGGCCCAAGGACCGATGGCGTCATGCGCATACTGTGAAAACGAACCGCTTGTCGGGTTGACGGAGGACATTTCCCCCAGCATTCTCATAATAAAAATCACTAATAATCCTGCTAAAGCGTAGGAGACAATCGCTCCGGGTCCGGTGGAATGAATGACGGATCCGCTTCCGACAAATAATCCGGCGCCGATCACGCCGGCAATTGAAATCATGGTCATATGCCGGGTTTTTAATCCCTTAGATAAAGAGTTAGGCTGATTCATTCTTTGCCTCCTTTTGGTTTGTTTATGCTGAATATTCCGACAAGTATTATTCTATCATAAATGCCATAGACAGTTGAAAATGATGTAAGAAAATATGACATTTTTTTCTCATCCGTACAGCAGTAGGTGCCGGGATGAAAGAGGAACATGCCATTGACCATTCACATGTTCATATGGAGCCTCTCCAGCTGAAATAAAGCTTCCTTTCTAAAGGGAGCTTTTTTCCTTTTTCGGACTGGAAACAATTCGCTGGAAACGTTTTTTTATACTGTTTATATTTTGTGGTAAAGTTAGGTTACGATGATTGAAATTTGAGAGATGACTAGGAGGAGAAGAATGGCTTATAAAGAAGAGCTGCATCCGCTGCTGGAGAAAGCCGTTGAGCATATTGAAAACATCATCATAGGAAAACGGGATATCGCCATACTCAGTCTGGCCGCCATTCTCGCAAAAGGGCATGTGCTGCTGGAAGACGTGCCGGGAGTCGGAAAAACGATGATGGTCCGGGCTTTGGCCAAGCTGATCGGAGCTGACTTTAAGAGGATTCAGTTCACGCCGGATCTTCTGCCGTCAGATGTGACGGGTGTCTCTATTTATAATACGAAAACAATGGAATTTGAATACCGCCCGGGACCGATCATGGGGAATATCGTGCTGGCTGATGAAATTAACAGAACCTCTCCGAAAACGCAGTCTTCCCTGCTTGAGGCGATGGAGGAAGGGAATGTCACGATTGACGGAAAGACAATGCGGCTGGCTGAGCCGTTTTTCGTCATGGCCACACAAAACCCGGTTGAATATGAAGGAACGTATCCGCTTCCCGAAGCCCAGCTTGACCGGTTTTTATTTAAGCTGCGCATGGGCTACCCGACTGCCGAGGAGGAGCTTCGGGTTCTGTCTTTGCAGGAAGGGCGCAATCCGCTTGAAACAATCGAGCCCGTCATTTCTAAAGAACAGTTTATCAGCCTTCAGCAAAAACTGGAGCAGGTGCGGGTGGATGATGGAATTAAAGCGTACATCGTCGGCATCATTCAGCATACCCGCCGGCATCCGTCCGTACATCTGGGCGTCAGCCCGCGCGGTTCAATTTCATTAATGAAAGCCGCACAGGCGTACGCGCTGCTTCATGACCGCGATTACGTCATTCCTGATGACGTCCAGTATTTAGCTCCGTATACGCTGCCGCACAGAATGATCTTGACCGCCGAGGCGAAATTTAACGATGTGACGGCGGAAGCGGTTATAGAAGACATCATGCAAACGGAAAAAGTTCCCGTTCAAAGGATGTCGGTCCGCTAATGAGAAAGAAGATGCATTGGCTTCTATATGGCTGGAAGCTGCTTATGTTGGCCGTACTGACGGCGGCTGTCTTTTCTTATGCCATGTTTCAGGGCGGATTTGTGAGCTGGTTTTTATTTTATGCGTTTTTGCCGTTTACCGTTTACGCCGGGCTGGTCGCTGTGTACCCGCTGCGGGCGTTTCAGGTGACGCGTGACGTGTCCTCCGCCCAGTTAACCTCAGGCGACAGGCTGTCTGTCACCATCAGGCTGACGAGGCGCCTGCCGTTTCCGCTGACATATATGGTCATTGAAGATGTGATGCCGGAAACGCTTGGCGAGAGGCGCAGTGCGAAGCAGCTTGTGTTTCCCTGGTTTCAAAGGAAGCTGACGTTACAATATGAGCTGCCGCAGGTGCCGCGCGGAGAGCATCATTTACATACGATAAGAGTGCGGACGGGAGATGTTCTCGGGCTTTTGGACAAGACGGCGTCGTTTTCCGTAACGGATACGGTTCTGGTTTTCCCGGTGTACGGGCCTGTTCACTATAAGCCGCAGGCTGCATCCGGAGAAGAGGGTGCGGGTGCCGGCGCTCCGTTTCAGGTACACCGCACAGCAATGGCTGCGAGCGTCAGAAATTATCAGCCGGGCGACCGGTTTTCCGCACTTGACTGGAAAACATCGGCTCGGCGAAATGAGCTGATGACGAAGGAATTTGACCCGCTGCAGAGTATGAATATGATTCTCCTTTTGGACTGCAGGCCGTCCCCTTCGTTTGAAGCCGCGGTGTCAGCTTCGGCATCCCTGCTTTACACGGCGCTTGTGAAGGGCTCTCCCGCAGGATTTATTTCATTGGGGAGCGACCGGACTGTATTTCCCGTCCGGGAGGGAGACCGGCATTTCAGACAGATGCTGCGTTACCTGGCATCAGCTTCAGAATCGGAAGAAGCTGATGCAGGCGGGCGTTTAGGAAAAGAGCTGGGTAAAGCTTCCATTACCGTCGTGACGGGCAGTCTTACAGAAGACCTTCTCAAACAGGCTGAGCCCGGCCGTGCTGACATGACGGTGTTTTTGGCGAAAGAAACGAATGCCGCGCTTTCGGAAAAAGAACGGAAACTCGCTCTCATCTTCGCTCAAAAAAATATCAAGGTGCAAATGATCAGGGGCAAACAGGTGTCCCATGTTGTTTAGAAAGAGAGGTGGCGCGCCATGCCGCATGACGAGAACCAGGGAAGCAGGCTGAGTCTGCTGCTGTTTTATTTTCTCGCTTTTTTATTGTTATGGGAATGGCTCAGGCCGCTGCACAATTTTACGGATACAAAACATACCGGTTTTTTCATCGTTTTTATCGGTTTGGCATTTCTGCTGTCATTCTTCCGGATGAGGTGGTACGTCACCGTGCCGTCCTGCATTCTGTTTACGTTGATCAGTATTCACATCCTGTTTTATAAAGGTTCTATTTTTCAGCCGGAATGGCTCGTTTCTTTTTTGCGGGACGTGATGCAAAATGCCCGCCACATCGGGACCGGAAGATGGAATGATATGAATCCGTCATTCCGCACGTTGCTGTTTTTTGTGCTTTTATGGCTGCTCGTGTATTTGCTGCATTACTGGGTGATCTATCAGCGGAAAATCTTATTCTTTTTTATCATGACGGTGGCTTATATCACCGTGCTTGATACGTTTACTCCTTATGATGCCGCGTACGCCGTCATCCGGATCGTCTTTATCGGCTTTTTGATGATGGGGCTTTTGTATATGGAGCGCATCAGGCTTACGGAACACATAGCGTTTAAAAAAAGATTGATACTCAAATGGTTTCTGCCGCTGATGCTGTTTATCTGCGCTTCCGTCGTGTTCGGTCTGGCGGCTCCGAAATCAGACCCGAACTGGCCGGATCCCGTGCCGTTTCTAAAAAAAATAACAAACCACAAAGAAGTGCCCGCCGCCGAAAGCAAAATCGGCTACGGCAATCATGATGAAACATTGGGCGGCCCTTTTCAGGAGGATGATACGCCGGTTTTTACATGGAAGGGAAAAGAACGGGCGTACTTCCGGGTGGAAACGAAAGATACATACACGGGGAAAGGCTGGGTGGAGACCGATCAGGGCATGTCCTATAAACTGAACGGCGGCAATGTGGAAGATGTATGGTTTGACCGGAGTGTGCAGACGAGACGGTATACGGCACAGGTGTCCATTGATGAGAATTATCTCTATAATCACGTCATGTATCCGATCGGCGTCTCCAATATTAAACCGAAGCACTCGATTCAGCTTGAAATGAACGGAAACACCGAGCAAATTACGCCGGTCAGTGAACAAGTGGGCAACATCCGCAATATGGGACGGTACACGGTGACTTTTCAGGCGCCCGTCTTTAAGCTGAATGATCTCAGAAAAGTGAAAGTGAAACGATACCGTGAGCAGAATCAATTCAATGACCGGTATTTACAGGTCCCCGACAGCCTTCCGGGAAGAGTGAGACAGCTTGCAGACAGACTGACGCGGGATCATCATAATATGTTCGATAAAGCGAAGGCGATCGAGGATTATCTCGGATCTTCCGCATTTTCGTATAATACACAGGATGTCGCGGTTCCGGAGCACAATCAGGATTATGTCGATCAATTTCTGTTTGAAACGAAAAGAGGATATTGTGATAACTTTTCATCGGCAATGGCGGTGCTGCTCCGCTCCGCGGGAATTCCCGCCCGTTGGGTGAAGGGCTATACATCCGGCGAATATAAAGGGGCAGGCGACCATAACGGCCACATTTATGAAGTCACAAACAACAACGCCCATTCGTGGGTAGAAGTGTATTTTCCCGATCAGGGCTGGGTGACGTTTGAGCCGACAAAAGGCTTCACCAATCCGACGGAGTTTACGTCAGAGCAAAATCATACCGCGGCAAAAGACAGCGGAGGCTCAGCGGGGGGTTCGGATTCACCGTCTGACAAGCAGCGTCAGGAAACAAAGCCGGAAAAAGAAGAAACACCGAAAAAGCGGGATCACAGCGCGGCACCGCATCCTGTGATCCGCAACAAAACCGCGGCACACCTGTGGCCGTATGCAGCCATCGTCATCGTGATTTCAGCCGCGGCGGCACTCGTCTGGCTGTTCCGGGCGCGCTGGATTCCGCACGTTACAGCAGCCAGATTGAAGCGGCGAACGGATGAAGACGTCTTTTTCGACGCATATGCCGCGCTGCTCCGCCAGCTGAAACGAAAAGGTTTCAGCAGGGGAGACGGAGAAACACTGCGCGATTTTGCTGCGAGGATTGACGAGGCGCACCATACAAACGACATGTCCGAGCTGACGCTGCGCTATGAGCGGGCCTTATACCGCAGGGATAATGCCGCAAAGCTTTGGAATGAATCGGGACAGTTGTGGGAAAATATAATTAAAACAAGATAGTCTTGACCGCATATCGTCCTGTTGTTAGAATAAATGAATGTTAAATGGGAGCCCGGGAGCGTTAAAAAGCCGGGCTTCCGTACAAGTCTTGCGCGACAGAGGGCTGAACGTTTGTCCTCCGTTTTTTCTGTGTCAAAAACTTAGAGGAGATTAGGTGACAACCATGACGAAGTTAGTGAATGAAATGATTCTTGTTCTTGATTTCGGCAGTCAGTATAACCAGCTGATTACCCGCCGGATCCGTGAATTTGGCGTATATAGCGAGCTGCACCCCCATACGTTGACAGCTGAGGAAATCAAAGAAATGAATCCAAAAGGAATTATCCTTTCAGGCGGACCGAACAGTGTATATGATGAAGGATCTTTCCGCTGTGACGAAAAAATCTTTGAACTCGATATTCCTGTATTAGGCATCTGCTACGGCATGCAGCTGATGACTCATTACCTCGGAGGAAAAGTCGAGGCGGCAAGCCAGCGCGAATACGGAAAAGCCAACATTCAGATTCAAGGAACTCCTGACTTGTTTAAAGATCTTCCGGAAGAACAAGTTGTCTGGATGAGCCACGGCGATTTGGTTGTAGAAGTTCCAGAGGGCTTCACTGTTGACGCAACAAGCCATCACTGCCCGAATTCAGCGATGAGCAAAGCGGACAAGAATTGGTACGGCGTTCAGTTCCACCCGGAAGTGCGCCACTCTGAATACGGCAATGATCTTCTGAAAAACTTTGTATTCGGCGTTTGCGATTGTGAAGGCAAATGGTCAATGGAAAACTTTATCGAAATCGAAATGCAAAAAATCCGTGAAACAGTCGGAGACAAGCAGGTTCTTTGCGCGCTAAGCGGCGGTGTTGATTCCTCTGTTGTGGCTGCTTTAATTCATAAAGCGATCGGCGACCAGCTGACTTGTATTTTCGTCGATCACGGCCTGCTTCGTAAAGGCGAAGCGGAAGGCGTCATGAAAACGTTCAGCGAAGGCTTTAATATGAATGTCATTAAAGTTGATGCGAAAGACAGATTCTTAAACAAGCTGAAAGGTGTTTCTGATCCAGAGCAAAAACGCAAAATCATCGGCAACGAATTCATTTACGTATTTGATGATGAAGCGGACAAGCTGAAAGGCATCGATTATCTTGCGCAAGGAACGCTTTATACGGATATTATCGAGAGCGGTACTGCAACGGCGCAAACGATCAAATCGCATCACAATGTCGGCGGACTTCCTGAAGATATGCAGTTTGAACTGATCGAGCCGCTGAACACCCTTTTCAAAGACGAAGTGCGCGCGCTTGGCACAGAGCTCGGCCTTCCGGATGATATCGTATGGCGTCAGCCGTTCCCGGGCCCTGGACTTGGCATCCGCGTACTCGGCGAAGTAACGGAAGAAAAACTTGAAATCGTTCGTGAATCAGACGCGATTCTGCGTGAAGAAGTGGCGAATCACGGCCTAGAGCGCGACATCTGGCAGTACTTCACGGTTCTTCCTGACATCCGCAGCGTCGGCGTCATGGGAGATGCGAGAACGTATGATTACACAATCGGTATCCGTGCCGTAACATCAATTGACGGCATGACATCTGACTGGGCGCGTATCCCTTGGGATGTGCTTGAAGTGATTTCTACACGGATCGTCAACGAAGTGAAACACATCAACCGCGTCGTGTATGACATTACGAGCAAGCCGCCTGCAACGATTGAGTGGGAATAAAAAATATAATTAAATTGAAGTTTTTATGCTGATTTAATAGGGATTTATGGGATATAGGAAGGTTGATTTTTACTGGAAATTAATTGATTCCCCCCAGATTCCCCACCAAAGCTCTTCTATCTAAATGATAGAAGAGCTTTTTATTTTTTGAGGTCCATCTAAAAAGTGCAGCTATTTCATATACTAAAGTTAAAAATTCAACTGAACATGGCTTTGATAACAAGTGCTCTTATTACGAAAATAAGGGGCATTTGATTTAGTATTTATCAAAAAAGTTTTTTCATAAAATATTTATTTCTGATATTATAAAAATAGGCAATATATTCTAATAGTATAATCCTAAATCATAAATATTCAGGAGGTATAAAAATGGTTAAATGTACAGCTCCAGTAAGAGGACATAGTTCAGCAAGTGCTGCAGCAAATTGCCCAGCATGTGGAGGACGTTCTCGTGGTAATTATTACAGTTCCAATACTTATTTCCCGTCTTATTATTCAGTTTCAGAAAATACGGGGAGAAGTAACTCAATCAGCAATGGAAGTGCGGCTCGTAATTCTAAAGCACGTTGGTCAAAGTCTACTTCCACAGTACTCTATACTTCAGCGGAAATTAGAAGTCTTACGCCAATTCGTGATAAAGTAGAAGAAATAACTGTTACTCAACCAGAGTTTTTTATGTCATGCCTGGGATGATAGAAAAGAGTCTGCTAAAGACTTACATGATTTACTTGAGACTTTAGGTGTATCAGTATGGTTTAGCGAAAAAGATGTCTTACTTGGTCAACCATTATTACGAGCTATTGATAAGGGGTTGGTAAATTCAAAGATCGGAATTGTACTAGTGACTCCTGCTTTCCTGAACCGTCTTTCGAATGAAGGTGTTGCGGATAAAGAGTTGTCTGTATTACTTGCTACAGATCGTCTAATCCCAATCGTTCATGGTACAACTTATGATGCCTTGAGAGAAGTAAGTCCCTTATTAGCGTCTAGAAGCGGATTAGATACATCTGAAGAATCAATCGGAGATATAGCTGCTAAACTAGCTGAATTAGTAAATCTCTAAATCTGTATAAAATATACTTCAAACAAAGCATGTTCTTTAGCTATTGGTATTTTGAAAGTATCATTTTTATTTAGTCTAACTATGTGTTACTGGTGTAGTGGAATAAATGAAGAAAAAAACGTCTCTTTTTAAAAAAGAGGCGTTTTTTTTCATCTTTTTGAAACCGTTTTGCCCCGATTCATATCTAACAGCATAGGAGGTGGATAAGGTGAAGGAAGAACGATTGATCAGAAAGGCGAAAAAAGGTGATGCCTCAGCCTTTGAAAAACTGATCACAACCCATCAGGAGACTTTATATAAAACAGCTTATCTCTATTTGCATCACAAGGAAGATACACTGGACGCAGTGCAGGAAACGGCTTACAAGGCTTTTCTTCATATCGCGCAGCTGAAGGAGCCGAAATATTTTAAAACGTGGCTGATCCGGATTCTGCTTCATACGATTTTTGCGATGAGGAAAAAGCACGGAGACGTCATTCCGTTTGAGCCGCAGCATGATACGCGCGCGGAGAATAAGAACATTGAAGAATACATAGATCTTCGGAATGCCCTGGAAACGCTTGACGAACATATACAGCTGACCATTCAGCTTTATTATTTTCAAGATTTCTCGATTGCTATGATCGCTGAACAGACCGGAATGGCGGAAGGCACTGTAAAAACGCATCTGCACAGGGCGAGAAAAGCATTGAAGCAGGAGCTGGAAAAGGAGGATAAACACATATGGAAAAGCATCAAATGAAGCAATTGTATCAGAACATTGACGTGCCGAAAGCTGAATTGAAAAACGTGATACATAGCGCCGCTGTCCGTGCCGGAAAAGAAGGCGCCGTCAGACGGAGATGGGGACGAAAAGTGATAAACGGCCTTGCGGTTGCTGCTGCTTTGTTTATTCTGTATCTGTCCTCAGGCTTGTTCATGCCCTCCGTTAATACGGCTATGGGAAACATTCCTGTTGCCGGACAAATTTACAGTCTGTTTCAGGATAAGGCAGGTTCTGCGCTGTTTAAAAGCAATTTGGTGACAAAACTGAACGAGAAAGCGGAATCACGCGGAATCACGGTGACAGTGAAAAGTGTGTATTACGACAGCGGACAGCTCGTTTACAATTTTATCGTTGATAATTTGAAATCAGATGAGGAGAGCATCTCTTTTCAAGTTGATTATAAAGATCCACGGAATATGTTAGCAGAGGATTATGACAGCAGTGATATGAAAAAAATGAAAGACGGGCGGTACGCGGGGCAGCTTCGCCTGTTCACGGACGGCTCAAAGCTGAAAGACGGTGATAAGCTTCCGCTTGTCATTACACAAATCAAGGATATCCCTGGAAACTGGCGCTTTACACTTCCGATCAAAAAACAAAAGTCCGTTTCTCTTGAAGGAACGAAAGCTGTGAATGTAAATCACGGATTATACCGCTTTTTCGATACCCGGGCGGAAAACGGAACGATGGGATCGGCTCTCCTGTATTCTATCGACTTCTATGATGCAGCTAAAAATGATACCATCTCGATTGACGAAGCAACGGATGATGCTGGAAACCATTATGAAATGACGATGTCGAATATTGAACTTGGCGGCAGGAAGAATCTTCCTGGCGGCGGGAAAAGAATACGCGGCCAAACTCAATTCAGCAAACCGATAGACCCGAAAGCGAAAACACTTTTCATAACGGGCGATATAAAAACAGAATCAGAGCCGGGAGAAATCGTGCCTCTGAAAACAAAACTGCCCGTCAGTTATAAAACGAAACATCATCATGTCGGCATTACCATCAAAAAGATCAAACAGCAAGACAGACGGGTAATTGTCGATTATCAATTCAGCGGAATTGATGTAAGCAAGGCGGATGAAGATCAGCTGATGAATGTCGGTGAATCAATCGGTCTCGGCAATACGAAAAAAATGAAAACTTGGCCATCGCTTAATGAGTATGAAAAAGGCTATTATCTGAAAGGGAATAAGGCGAAAGTCACGAATCTTAAAACGGGTGAAATGGAATCCGTTTTTGAATTGGATGATTCATCCGATAAAGACTATTCATTGCGCGATTTCTCATTCGATTCATATGCTTTGTACGTCAATCAAACGGTTATGAACTTGCTGGCGGATGACAAGGGGATTACATTCGCGGTGCCGGTTCGGCCTGCGGACGGAAAATAGTGTCGGGAAGGCGGCTTTTGCCGTCTTCCATTTTTGGTCAATTAACGAATAAACCAAATTTTTTTAACGGGATTGTTCGTTTTTTTTATTGAGTTTTCAAAATTGAATTGATACAATAGACTCAGAAATCAAATATGCAGATATCGTATAATGGCGGGAATATGGCCCGCAAGTTTCTACCAAGCTACCGTAAATGGCTTGACTACGGATCAATCTCAATCGTTTGATATAAATAATCCATTCTTATTTATTCAGACTGAACGTATGTAGTCAAGCGTCCCAAAATGTTATTTGGGGCGTTTTTTATTTGGCGGATAACGGGCAGAATAAATGGGAGAGAATGAAGGAGGCAATTGGCTTGAAGCAATTTTTTCAGTTTGATGAGCTGGGGACAAGCTATCGTAATGAAATCATCGGCGGTTTAACGACCTTTTTGTCAATGGCGTACATTCTGTTCGTCAATCCGCTGACATTGTCTTTAAACGGTGTGAAAGGATTTCCAGAAGCATTAAAAATTGATCAGGGCGCGGTGTTCACCGCTACAGCCTTGGCATCTGCGGCCGGCTGTATTTTAATGGGGCTCATTGCAAAGTATCCGATCGCGATTGCGCCGGGTATGGGATTAAATGCGTTTTTTGCCTTCTCTGTCGTACTCGGCATGGGGATTTCATGGCAGGCTGCGCTTTCCGGCGTCTTGATTTCCGGAATTATCTTCGTGGCGCTTTCGCTGACGGGATTGCGGGAAAAAATCATTAATGCGATTCCGCCTGAGCTGAAATTGGCGGTCGGCGCGGGTATCGGTTTGTTTATCACATTTGTCGGTTTGCAGGGTTCGGGCATTATTGAAGCGAACTCATCGACTTTGGTGTCTATCGGCAATATTCACAGCGGCCCTGTGCTGCTGACGGTTTTCGGTGTTATTGTGACGGTCATTCTGATGGTGCTTCGCGTAAACGGCGGCGTGTTTATCGGAATGCTTCTGACGGCGGTTGCCGGTATGATCTGCGGGCTGATTCCGGTTCCGACACACATTGTCGGCAGCGTGCCGAGTCTTGCGCCGACTTTCGGACAGGCGTGGATGCACCTTCCGGATATCTTCTCCGTACAAATGCTGATTGTCATTTTAACGTTCCTGTTCGTCGGATTTTTCGATACGGCCGGTACGCTGGTAGCTGTAGCGACACAGGCCGGATTGATGAAGGAAAACAAACTTCCGCGTGCGGGAAGAGCGCTTTTGGCAGATTCAACATCAATCGTTATCGGAGCCGTACTCGGTACGTCTACAACGACTTCTTATGTTGAATCCAGTTCAGGCGTTGCGGCGGGGGCGCGCTCCGGGTTCGCGGCTATTGTGACGGGCATTCTCTTTTTGCTGGCGATGTTTTTCTCGCCGCTTCTGTCAGTTGTCACCACGAATGTGACGGCTCCGGCTTTAATTATCGTCGGCGCGCTGATGGTGGCGCCGCTCGGTAAGATCGCCTGGGATAAATTCGAGGTGGCTGTTCCGGCATTTTTAACGATGATTATGATGCCGCTGACGTACAGTATTGCGACGGGGATTGCGATCGGTTTTATTTTCTACCCGATTACAATGATCTGCAAAGGAAAAGGAAAAAGCGTTCACCCGATTATGTACGGGCTGTTCGTCATCTTTATCCTGTATTTCATCTTCTTGAAATAACGGAAAAACCGGCTGAGGACAGCCGGTTTTTTGTTTTTGTCCTATTCCGTAAAACCAATACATACTATAAAACGTCATGTGGGTGTCCGGGTGAAGAAAACCGCTTGACTGTTTAAGGCCGCTTCGGTACCTTATATAAGTGTTTTATTTTCTTGCTTAACAAATTCCGCCGTATTTTTTTGATAGGAGTTGCTGACATGACGGAAGAAAGAAAAGAAACGTTGGAAGAAGAAAAACAGCATCAGGGAACTGATGAAGAACCGCTGTCGAGAATGTCCAGAAATGCGGGACGTTATCAAAAGCAAAAGAAAAAAGAAAAGGAACGGCGCCCGGCTCCGGCTTTTACGGAAAAACTCGCTTCTGCATGGGCCGCTGTCAAACGTTATTGCCGTTTCGCGCTGCGCATTTTGACATCACCGGTGAAGGTCGTTGGGGAAGACGGCTTTTCCCGCTTTAAATATGCTCTTATTTCAATGCTTGTATTCAGTATCTTTTTCTCAATCGGAAATTGGTTTCAGCTGAGGGCAAGCCAGCAAAGGCCTCTCGGATACGGGGAGCGGCATCATACGTTTTTTGACGGCTTTACCGTCGTTCTCGTGTACACGCTCGTCTTTTTTGCCGCTGCGGCGGGCGCGGTCTGGCTTGTATCACGTTATATGATGAAGCAGAAAATTACGATGCGGGATGCGGCCGCGGGGGTCGGATCGCTTTTGGTTCCGGCTGTCGCCTGCTCTATCGTGTGGATGATTTTCGCGATATTGAATCTGCCGGTCATCACCGTGGTGTTTACGGCGCTGACCTTGTTTCTGGCCGCCTCGGCGATGGTGCAGTTTGTGCAGATTCTATACAAATCGGCTGAAAAGCCTGCGGCTGACGTGATGTACTGTATTTCCGCGGCGGTCATCATCATGCTCGTTTTTACGGCTGTGACATGGCCGCTCATTTCCGAGTACTTTACTGCTTCGCTGATCCCTTTATAAGTCGAAATTTGTCTTTCACAATGTTTACAAATTTTTCTAATAAAGCGTGTTGTTTTGAGGACCCGGCCGAGATATGATGAGAGCAACAGCAATTCGAAAGCGGCACTACTCTTTATGATTCGGAAAGGGATGATGAAGATGGCCCCGTTGTTGCGAGAAGCCATTAATCGGAAAAAACAGCACCTGAGGACAAAACTGATCCGCTCTGGGTTTTATCAAGACCATGTTCAGGAACTGTCCGGATACACGCTGAGTGAACTTGAGAAGGAATATGAAGCCGTCAAACGATTGAAAAAAGCCGAGCTTCACTGATAAGAGCTTGAAAGTCTGCCTTGCGGGGCGGGCTTTTTTTTCTTTTGAAAATGATGAAAAGAGGGTAAACTATCCTTAATTGAAAGATTGGCTTTTCAAAGTCAGAGGAGGGGAATCAGTGATGCAGACAATTTTATCCAACAGTATAGGTATGGTTCTCATTATTCTCATCATTAACATTATATATGTCTCTTTCTTTACGATCAGGATGATTCTGACATTAAAGGGACAGCGCTATTTCGCCGCAGGCATCAGTACGATTGAAATCCTTGTATATGTGACCGGCCTGAGTCTCGTTCTCGGCAATCTGAATCAAATTCAAAACGTCATTGCCTATGCGCTCGGCTACGGCCTCGGCGTCATAGTGGGAATGAAAATTGAAGAAAAACTGGCGCTCGGCTACATAACAGTCAACGTCATTACGAAAGAGCTTGATCTGGACCTGCCGAAACAGCTCCGGGAAAAAGGATACGGTGTTACAAGCTGGGTTGCGGGCGGACTTGAAGGAGACCGGACCGCCATGCAGATTCTGACGCCGCGCAAATATGAGCTTCAGCTTTATGATACGATTAAAACGCTTGATGAAAAAGCGTTTATCATCGCCTTTGAGCCGAAAACGATCCACGGCGGATTCTGGGTGAAAGCAGTGAAGAAGAGGAGAATTAAGGAATGACAAAGCCAAAAAAGAAACGGTTTGAAGTAACAGAAGATGAAACGATTGACACCATTCTCACTTTAATGAAGGAAGAGGGTTATATGCCCGTCCGGCGGATGGAAGAGCCGATCTTTACAGAAAAGAAAGAAAATGGATCAATTCAAGTCGTTCCTTGCGGGAAAAAAATCGTATTTGAAGGGAAATTGATCTAAACACGAACATTAAAAGAAAGAATTTTTATATCGTTCGATAATGTCGTTGACATTATCCAAGTCCGTTGTTAAGATAAACATGAAATCAAAACACGACCTCATATAATCTTGGGAATATGGCCCATAAGTTTCTACCCGGCTGCCGTAAACGGCCGGACTATGCAGGAAAGTGATAAACAGCTGACATGGATATCGCAGAAGCGAACGACTGACGATACGCGCGCCATGCCCGGTTTGTATTGCTTCCTCATAGTTGCAATATAAGCCGGGCTTTTTTTTCTGAAAAACAAAGCATGAGAAGGTGGGAACAGAATGCAGCCGCTAGCAGGAATCATCATGGGAAGCACCTCCGATTGGGAGACAATGAAACATGCATGCGACATACTTGACGAACTTCACATTCCTTATGAAAAACAGGTAGTATCCGCGCATCGGACGCCTGATTTGATGTTTGAATATGCAGAAAGCGCCAGAGACAGAGGCTTAAAAGTCATTATTGCCGGAGCCGGTGGAGCGGCGCATCTGCCGGGTATGACGGCGGCCAAAACGACACTGCCGGTGATCGGCGTACCGGTTCAGACAAAATCGCTTAACGGGCTTGATTCTCTTCTGTCTATCGTACAGATGCCCGGCGGCGTGCCGGTCGCGACGACGGCGATCGGAAAAGCGGGCGCAGTGAACGCGGGTCTGTTAGCCGCGCAGATTTTGTCGGCATTTGACGGTGACATTGCGGATAAACTAGAGGCGAGAAGAAATGCTACAAAACAAACGGTGCTGGAAAGCAGTGATCAGCTTGTCTGATAAAAAAACGATTTATCCCGGCGCCGTCATCGGCATTATCGGAGGCGGACAGCTCGGAAAAATGATGGCTGTCGCCGCAAAACAGATGGGCTATAAAGTCGCAGTCGTCGATCCCGTGAAAGACTCGCCATGCGGACAGATCGCCGATATTGAGATTACCGCCCAGTATAATGACCGTGAAGCGATTAAAAAATTGGCCGGAGTCAGTGACATCATTACGTACGAATTTGAAAATATCGATTACGAGGCGCTCAACTGGCTCAAAGAACATGCATATCTTCCCCAGGGAAGCGAGCTGCTGCTCATCACCCAAAACAGGGAAACGGAAAAAAAGGCGATCCAGTCAGCGGGCTGTCAAGTCGCTCCTTATCGGATCGTAAACAGCGGACGGGAGCTTGAGGAAGCTGTTCAGGCCCTGGGGCTCCCGGCTGTGCTGAAAACATGCCGCGGCGGATATGACGGCAAAGGCCAATTTGTCATTAAGGAAGAAGGACAGACAGATGAAGCGGCCGCGCTGCTAGAAAACGGCACGTGCATACTGGAAAGCTGGGTATCATTCCGGATGGAGCTTTCCGTTATCGTGACGAGATCGGTGCACGGTGAGATTTCAACCTTTCCGGCTGCTGAAAATATCCACAAAAATAATATTCTGTTCCAAAGCATCGTGCCCGCGAGAGCGGAGGAAACGGTTCAAAAGCGGGCAGAGGCGCTTGCCGTTCAGCTCGCGGAGAAATTGGAGCTTGTCGGGCCGCTTGCGGTGGAAATGTTCGTTACGGAAGACGGAGACCTTTTGATCAATGAACTGGCGCCGCGTCCTCACAACTCCGGGCATTATACGCTCGACCTTTGTGAAACGAGCCAGTTCGAACAGCACATCAGAGCGGTCTGCGGACTTCCTCTCGGCAGAACCGATCTTCTCAAACCGGGAATGATGGTGAATCTGCTCGGTGAGGAAGTGAAGCTTGCGGAGGAGCATACGGAGCTTTTAAAAGAAGCCAAACTGTACCTGTACGGAAAACATGAGATTAAAAAAGGCCGCAAAATGGGGCATATGACATTTTTGCGGAAGCCTGATGAAACATGGATTCAGGACATCACGAACATATGGACGAAAAGAGACGGAGGACGAGCATAATGATCGAACGTTATTCAAGACCTGAAATGTCCGCGATCTGGACGGACGAAAACAGATACCAGGCATGGCTGGAAGTCGAGATTTTAGCCTGTGAAGCCTGGGCTGAGCTTGGCGTCATTCCGAAAGAAGACGTCAAGGTCATGCGCGAAAACGCGTCTTTTGACATCAACCGCATTTTGGAAATCGAGCAGGATACGCGCCATGACGTCGTTGCATTTACCCGCGCGGTTTCAGAATCATTAGGCGAAGAAAGAAAATGGGTCCACTACGGCCTGACGTCAACAGATGTCGTGGATACCGCTCTTTCCTATCTATTAAAACAGGCGAATGAGATCTTGCTCAAGGACATTGAGAGATTTGTTGACATTATAAAAGAAAAAGCGAAAGAACATAAATACACGGTCATGATGGGCCGCACGCACGGTGTACACGCGGAACCGACGACTTTCGGCCTGAAGCTCGCGCTTTGGCACGAAGAAATGAAACGCAACCTTGAACGTTTCAAGCAGGCAAAAGAAGGGATCGAAGTCGGGAAGCTTTCCGGCGCGGTCGGCACATATGCAAATATTGATCCGTTCGTAGAGCAGTATGTCTGCGAAAAACTCGGCCTGAAAGCGGCGCCGATTTCCACTCAGACATTACAGCGCGACCGTCATGCGGATTACATGGCGGCACTGGCTTTGATCGCGACGAGCATTGAAAAATTCGCAGTGGAAATCCGCGGTCTGCAAAAGAGTGAAACACGTGAAGTGGAAGAGTTTTTTGCAAAAGGACAAAAAGGCTCATCGGCTATGCCTCATAAACGGAATCCGATCGGGTCGGAAAATATGACGGGCATGGCACGCGTGATCCGCGGGTACATGCTGACGGCATACGAAAATGTACCGTTATGGCATGAGCGTGATATTTCTCATTCATCAGCTGAACGCATCATTCTTCCTGACGCGACAATCGCGCTGAATTACATGCTGAACCGATTCAGCAACATCGTCAAAAACTTAACGGTATTCCCGGAAAATATGAAACGCAACATGGACCGCACACTCGGTTTAATCTATTCTCAGCGCGTGCTGCTCGCTTTAATCGACACGGGTCTGCCTCGTGAAGAAGCATATGACACGGTTCAGCCGAAAGCGATGGAAGCGTGGGAAAAACAAGTGCCGTTCCGCCAGCTTGTCGAAGCGGAGGAAAAAATCACGTCCCGCCTCACACCGGAACAGATTGCCGATTGCTTTGACTACAATTATCATCTGAAAAACGTCGACTTGATCTTTGAGCGTTTAGGTTTATAGAAGAAGCCAGCCGGAGGCGGCTTCTTCAGCCGCCTTAGATTGAATATTCCCAACATTCGGGTTAGGAGGCCTTCCGTGAATATTGTGAACAATAATCTTCTTTATGAAGGAAAAGCGAAACGAATTTATCAAACTGAAGACGAACAGATTCTCCGCGTGGTCTACAAGGATTCCGCAACAGCCTTTAACGGTGAGAAAAAAGCGGAGATCAGCGGAAAGGGCCGTCTGAACAATGAAATTTCAAGCCTGATTTTCAAACATCTGCACGCCAAAGGAATTGACAACCACTTTGTGGAGCGTGTTTCAGAATCAGAGCAGCTCATCAAAAAAGTGAGCATCATTCCGCTTGAAGTCGTGGTCAGAAACATTGCCGCCGGAAGCATGTCGAAACGTCTCGGCATCCCGGAAGGAACAGAGCTCCCGCAGCCGATTATCGAATTTTACTACAAGGATGACGCACTCGGCGATCCGCTCATCACAGAAGATCATATCCGGCTCTTAAAAGCGGCGGCTCCTGAGCATGTCGAAACGATCAAATCGATTACAAACCAGGTGAATCAAGAACTTCAGCATATTTTTGAAGACTGCGGGGTCAGATTAATAGATTTTAAGCTGGAATTCGGCTTAGACGCAGAGGGACGGGTGCTTTTAGCGGATGAAATTTCTCCTGACACGTGCCGTCTATGGGACAAAGACACAAACGAAAAGCTCGATAAAGATTTGTTCAGACGGAACCTGGGAAGCTTAACCGACGCATATGAAGAGATTTTCAAAAGACTGGGAGGCATTTCATAATGTATAAAGTGAAAGTTTATGTCAGCTTAAAAGAAAGTGTGCTCGATCCTCAAGGAAGCGCGGTGCAGCATGCATTGCACAGCATGACCTACAATGAAGTGCAGGATGTGCGCATCGGAAAATACATGGAGCTGACGATCGAAAAATCTGACCGCGATCTTGACGCGCTCGTGAAAGAAATGTGTGAAAAGCTCCTTGCCAATACAGTCATTGAAGACTACCGATATGAAGTTGAGGAGGTTGTCGCACAGTGAAATTTGCGGTGATTGTGTTACCCGGCTCCAACTGTGATATTGATATGTTTCACGCCGTAAAGGACGAACTCGGCGAAGAAGTCGAGTATGTTTGGCACGAGGAAACAAGCCTTGACGGATTTGACGGCGTACTCATCCCCGGCGGGTTTTCATACGGCGACTACTTGAGATGCGGCGCCATCGCCAGATTCGCAAACATCATGCCGGCCGTGAAAAAAGCGGCTGCCGAAGGAAAACCGGTTCTCGGCGTCTGCAACGGATTCCAGATTCTGCAGGAGCTCGGACTTCTGCCCGGCGCCATGAGACGCAACAAAGATTTAAAGTTCATCTGCCGCCCGGTTGAATTAATCGTGCAGAACGGCGGTACGTTATTCACATCTTCCTATGAAAAGGGACAATCGATTACGATTCCGGTTGCCCACGGCGAAGGCAATTTTTACTGTGATGACGAAACGCTTGAAAGATTAAAAGAAAACAATCAAATCGCCTTCACATACGGCGGCGATATTAACGGAAGCGTCAGCGGCATTGCCGGCGTCGTGAATGAGAAAGGCAACGTATTAGGCATGATGCCTCACCCTGAGCGCGCAGTCGATGAACTGCTCGGCAGCGCAGACGGTCTTACATTGTTCCGGTCTATCGTGAAAAATTGGAGGGAAACTCATGTCGCTACTGCTTGAACCAAGTAAAGAACAAATAAAAGAAGAGAAACTCTATCAGCAAATGGGTGTCAGTGATGACGAGTTCGCACTCATTGAATCTATTATCGGAAGATTGCCGAACTACACGGAAATCGGGATTTTTTCCGTGATGTGGTCAGAGCACTGCAGCTATAAAAACTCAAAACCGGTTTTACGCAAATTCCCGACTAGCGGCGAACGCGTGCTGCAGGGTCCCGGAGAAGGCGCGGGAATCGTTGACATCGGTGACAATCAGGCGGTCGTGTTCAAAATTGAATCGCATAACCACCCGTCAGCGCTTGAGCCATACCAGGGTGCTGCGACCGGAGTGGGCGGCATTATCCGTGACGTTTTCTCAATGGGCGCCCGTCCGATAGCTGTATTAAACTCTCTTCGATTTGGTGAACTCACTTCACCTCGTGTGAAGTACTTGTTTGAAGAAGTAGTGGCGGGAATCGCGGGATACGGAAACTGTATCGGCATCCCGACGGTCGGCGGAGAAGTGCAGTTTGACGCAAGCTATGAGGGCAATCCGCTTGTCAATGCAATGTGCGTCGGCTTGATTGATCATAAAGATATTAAAAAAGGCCAGGCGAAAGGTGTCGGCAACACGGTCATGTACGTCGGCGCTAAAACGGGGCGCGACGGCATACACGGCGCTACTTTCGCATCAGAAGAAATGTCAGATTCATCTGAAGAAAAACGTTCTGCGGTGCAGGTCGGCGATCCTTTCATGGAAAAACTTCTCCTGGAAGCATGCCTTGAAGTCATCCAATGCGACGCCTTAGTCGGCATTCAGGATATGGGGGCGGCCGGTCTGACAAGTTCGAGTGCTGAAATGGCAAGCAAAGCCGGCTCCGGCATTGAAATGAACCTTGATCTCATTCCGCAGCGGGAAACGGGTATGACCGCTTACGAAATGATGCTTTCCGAGTCTCAGGAACGCATGCTTCTCGTCATTGAACGCGGACGTGAACAGGAAATTGTCGATATTTTTGATAAATATGATCTTGAAGCGGTTTCCGTAGGTCATGTTACGGATGATAAAATGCTCCGCCTCCGCCATAACGGAGAGGTTGTTTGCGAACTTCCGGTCGACGCACTGGCGGAAGAAGCGCCTGTATACCACAAACCGTCAGCGGAACCTGCGTACTACCGCGAGTTTCAGGAAACAGAAGTTGCCGCGCCTGAAGTGAAAGATGCGACAGAGACGCTTTTTGACCTGCTGCAGCAGCCGACAATCGCCAGCAAAGAGTGGGTGTATGATCAATATGACTACATGGTGCGCACAAATACGGTGGTCGCTCCCGGCTCTGACGCGGGAGTGCTCAGAATCCGCGGCACGAAAAAAGCGCTGGCGATGACGACGGATTGCAACGCCCGTTATTTATATCTTGATCCAGAAGAAGGCGGAAAAATCGCCGTTGCCGAAGCGGCGCGCAACATCGTATGCTCCGGCGCCGAACCGCTTGCGGTCACGGATAATCTGAATTTCGGAAACCCGGAAAAACCTGAAATTTTCTGGCAGATCGAAAAAGCGGCCGACGGCATCAGCGAGGCGTGCAATGTTCTCAGCACACCCGTCATCGGCGGTAACGTATCACTTTATAATGAATCGAACGGAACGGCCATCTACCCGACGCCTGTTATCGGCATGGTCGGCTTAATTGAAGATACCGCTCATATTACGACACAGCATTTCAAACAAGCGGGGGATCTTGTATACGTGATCGGCGAAACAAAACCTGAGTTTGCCGGAAGCGAACTGCAAAAAATGACAGAAGGCCGCATTTACGGCAAAGCGCCGCAAATCGATCTTGATATAGAGCTGTCACGCCAAAAAGCATTGCTTGACGCGATTAAAAAAGGCTTCGTTCAATCCGCGCATGACGTATCAGAAGGCGGCTTAGGCGTAGCGATTGCTGAAAGCGTCATGACGACGGAAAACCTTGGCGCCAACGTGACTGTTGCAGGGGAAGCGGCGTTATTATTCTCTGAATCTCAATCACGCTTCGTCGTTTCGGTCAAAAAAGAACACCAAGCGGCGTTTGAAGCAGCTGCGGCTGATGCGGTTCATATCGGTGAGGTAACGGCTGACGGACTTCTGGCGATTCAAAACCAGGACGGACAACAATTGGTTCACGCGCAAACGAAAGAACTTGAGCGCGCGTGGAAAGGAGCTATTCCATGCTTGCTGAAATCAAAGGCCTGAATGAAGAATGCGGTGTGTTTGGCATCTGGGGACATGAAGAAGCCCCGCAAATTACGTATTACGGCCTCCACAGCCTCCAGCACAGAGGACAGGAAGGCGCGGGAATTGTCGCGACTGACGGCGAAAAACTGACGGCGCACAAAGGCCAAGGGCTGATTACTGAAGTATTTCAAAACGGCGAGCTCAGCAAAGTAAAGGGAAAAGGCGCGATCGGGCATGTTCGTTACGCAACGGCTGGAGGAGGCGGATATGAAAATGTCCAGCCGCTCCTGTTCCGTTCGCAAAACAACGGCAGCCTCGCGCTCGCCCATAACGGCAACTTGGTCAACGCCACACAGTTGAAGCAGCAGCTTGAAAACCAAGGGAGCATTTTTCAGACTTCCTCCGATACGGAAGTGCTGGCTCATCTGATTAAACGCAGCGGACACTTTTCGCTGAAGGATCAGATCAAAAATTCGCTATCTATGCTGAAAGGCGCTTATGCCTTTTTAATCATGACAGAAACAGAGATGATTGTAGCGCTTGACCCGAACGGACTCAGACCGCTGTCAATCGGCATCATGGGCGATGCTTATGTGGTCGCTTCAGAAACGTGCGCATTTGACGTCGTCGGCGCAACGTACCTTCGCGAGGTAGAGCCGGGCGAAATGCTGATCATCAACGATGAAGGCATGAAATCAGAGCGCTTTTCCATGAATATCAACCGTTCCATCTGCAGCATGGAGTACATTTATTTCTCAAGACCTGACAGCAATATCGACGGCATTAACGTGCACAGCGCCCGGAAAAACCTCGGGAAAATGCTTGCCCGGGAGTCCGCGGTTGAAGCGGATGTCGTCACAGGCGTGCCTGATTCCAGTATTTCTGCGGCCATCGGCTATGCCGAAGCAACGGGCATCCCGTACGAACTCGGTCTCATTAAAAACCGTTATGTCGGCAGAACGTTTATCCAGCCGTCACAGGCTCTCCGTGAGCAAGGCGTCAGAATGAAGCTGTCCGCCGTCCGCGGTGTTGTCGAAGGAAAACGGGTCGTCATGGTTGATGATTCCATCGTACGCGGGACGACAAGCCGCCGGATTGTCACAATGCTCAGAGAAGCGGGGGCGACAGAGGTGCACGTCAAGATCAGTTCACCGCCGATCGCTCATCCATGCTTCTACGGCATCGACACATCAACCCATGAGGAGCTGATCGCTTCCTCTCATTCCGTGGAAGAAATCCGTCAGATCATCGGTGCCGACACGCTTTCTTTCTTAAGTATAGACGGATTGTTAAAAGGAGTCGGCCGAAAATTTGAAGACACCAATTGCGGACAATGCCTCGCTTGTTTTACGGGCAAATATCCGACGGAAATTTATCAGGATACAGTGCTTCCTCACGTAAAAGAAGCGGTGCTGACAAAATAAAATGTGAAAATGACATAAAGGCAGCGGGAATTCAGGCTGCCTTTCTCTTTCTGCCTTTTAAGGAGAAACGAATTGACAAGGAGTGATAGGGATGTCTGATGCTTATAAAAATGCCGGAGTTGACATCGAAGCCGGATACGAAGCCGTCAAACGAATGAAAAAACACGTGGAGCGCACGAAAAGGCTCGGCGTTATGGGAAGCCTGGGCGGTTTTGGCGGAATGTTTGATCTGTCAGAGCTTCCGTATCAAAAGCCTGTTTTGATTTCCGGAACAGACGGTGTCGGCACCAAACTGAAACTCGCATTTTCAATGGATAAGCATGACACGATCGGCGTCGATGCGGTCGCGATGTGTGTAAACGATGTGCTTGCCCAGGGAGCGGAGCCGCTGTTTTTCCTTGATTATTTGGCGGTCGGCAAGGCTGATCCGGTGAAAATTGAGCAGATCGTACAAGGTGTGGCGGACGGATGCGAGCAGTCAGGATCAGCGCTTATCGGCGGTGAGACGGCGGAAATGCCGGGGCTTTATACGTCTGATGAATACGATATTGCGGGCTTTTCAGTCGGCGTCGCGGAAAAAGACGAAATCGTCACCGGTGAACATATCGAAGAGGGGCATCTCTTAATCGGACTTACTTCAAGCGGCCTTCACAGCAACGGATTCTCCCTGGTGAGAAAAGTGCTTCTTGATGACGGCGGACTTGATTTGGATACTGTCTATGAACCGTTTGCGCGTCCTCTCGGAGAAGAATTGCTGGAACCGACGAGAATATATGTGAAGCCGGTGCTCAAGGCGGTGAAAAGCGGTAAGGTGGACGGCATGGCGCATGTGACAGGCGGAGGATTCATCGAGAATATCCCGCGAATGCTGCCGGACGGATTGAGCGCGGAAATTGATCACGGCTCATGGCCGATCCCGCCGATTTTTCCGTTTCTGCAGGAGCACGGCAAGCTGAAAGAAGAAGAAATGTTCAATGTCTTTAATATGGGCATCGGTTTTGTCCTTGCCGTTAAAGAAGAAAACCTGACAGACGTCATCAGCACGCTTGAAGCTCAGGGCGAGAAGGCTTATCTGATCGGCCGGGTCAAGCGGGGCGAAGGCATTTCTTTCGGCGGTGCGGCTCTTTCATGAAAAAGTTTGCGGTATTTGCTTCAGGAAACGGATCGAACTTCGAGGCCATTGCCAAACGCATGAGAGAAGAGAAGTGGGATGCGGAGCTCTCGCTTCTCGTGACGGATAAGCCTCAGGCAAAGGCGGCGGAAAGGGCGGAGGCTCTACATATCCCGTCATTCGCCTTTGAACCGTCATCTTTTGAAAACAAAGCGGCCTTTGAACGGGCCATTATTGAACAGCTGTGTCTGCACGGGGCGGAATTAATCGTTCTCGCCGGCTATATGAGACTGATTGGAGATACGCTGCTTGAAGCATACGGGGGCCGCATTATTAATATACATCCCTCACTTCTTCCGGCATTCCCTGGGATTGACGCTGTCGGACAGGCGTATCGGGCGGGTGTGAAAGTGGCGGGCATTACCGTTCATTACGTCGACGAAGGCATGGACACCGGACCGATTATCGCGCAAAAAGCATTTGAAATACAGGAAAACGATACGCTTGAAGACATAGAGCGTACAATACACGAGCTTGAGCACAAATGGTATCCGAGCGTTGTGAAACAGCTGCTGGGACTAAATAACAGAGGTGAAAAGGCATGACAATCAAACGCGCACTAATCAGTGTTTCTGATAAAACAAATCTCGTACCTTTCGTAAAGGAACTGACAGAGCTCGGCGTCGAAGTCATTTCGACCGGAGGAACAAAAAAACTTCTTCAGGAAAACGGTGTGGATGTCATCGGCATTTCGGAAGTGACCGGATTTCCTGAAATTATGGACGGACGGTTAAAAACGCTCCATCCTAATATTCACGGCGGTCTGCTTGCCGTAAGAGACAATGAAGAGCATATGGCGCAGATCAATGAACACGGCATTGCACCGATTGACCTTGTGGTCGTCAACCTTTATCCGTTTAAAGAAACGATTTCAAAAGAAGACGTAACATACGATGAAGCGATAGAAAACATTGATATCGGCGGCCCCGGCATGCTGCGCGCCGCATCGAAAAACCATCAGGATGTGACGGTCATCACAGATCCGGCCGATTACAGCTCCGTGCTCAATGAGATGAAAGAACACGGCGGCGTTTCACTCAAAAGAAAACGCGAGCTTGCGGCCAAAGTATTCCGCCATACCGCGGCATACGACGCATTAATCGCTGATTACTTAACACGCGAGGCCGGTGAGAAAGACCCTGAGCAATTCACCGTTACTTTTGAGAAAAAACAGTCGCTCCGCTACGGTGAAAACCCTCACCAAGAGGCGGTTTTCTACCAAAGCGCACTTCCTGTCTCCGGTTCCATCGCGGCGGCAAAACAGCTTCACGGCAAAGAGCTTTCTTACAACAACATTAAGGACGCGGATGCGGCCGTTCAAATCGTCCGGGAATTTACAGAACCCGCAGCTGTTGCCGTTAAACATATGAATCCGTGCGGAGTCGGTACGGGAGCTTCAATTGAGGAAGCATTCAATAAAGCGTATGAAGCTGATAAAACTTCCATTTTCGGCGGCATCATCGCGCTGAACCGTGAAGTTGATCAGGCTACGGCTGAAGCCCTTCACGGCATCTTTTTAGAAATCATTATCGCCCCTTCTTTCAGTGAAGAAGCGCTGAACGTGCTGACGGCGAAGAAAAACCTTCGTCTGCTCACGCTTGACGTGACCGCATCAGGAAAGAAAGAAAAACAGCTGACTTCCGTACAGGGCGGTCTTTTGATTCAAGATTTAGACGTCCATGGATTTGATGACGCCGACATCAGCATTCCGACAAAAAGAGAGCCGAGCGAGCAGGAATGGGAAGATTTGAAGCTGGCCTGGAAAGTCGTCAAACACGTGAAATCCAATGCGATCGTCCTTGCAAAAGAACATATGACGGTCGGTGTGGGCGCAGGACAGATGAATCGCGTCGGTTCAGCCAAAATCGCCATTGAGCAGGCCGGAGAAAAAGCAAAAGGCAGCGCGCTCGGATCAGACGCGTTTTTCCCGATGCCGGATACAGTCGAAGAAGCCGCAAAAGCCGGTGTCACGGCGATTATCCAGCCCGGCGGATCGGTCCGCGATGAAGATTCGATTAAAAAAGCGGATGAATACGGAATCGCCATGGTATTCACCGGCATCAGACATTTCAAACATTAAGGGGGGAACGAAGCGTGAATGTATTGATTATCGGAAAAGGCGGCAGAGAGCATACATTGGCTTGGAAAGCGGCGCAAAGCCCGCTTGTTGACACGGTGTACGCCGCGCCCGGAAATGACGGTATGGCAGACTGCGCGGCGCTGGTCAACATTGAAGAAAGCGATCATGCCGCACTCATTGCGTTTGCGAAAGAACATCATGTCGGGCTGACGATTATCGGCCCCGAAGTTCCTCTGATTGAAGGGATAGCCGACGAGTTTGAAAAAGCCGGACTGCTTGTTTTCGGACCGTCTGAAAAAGCGGCTATTATTGAAGGAAGCAAACAGTTTGCCAAGGATTTAATGAAAAAATACGGCATTCCGACGGCGGAGTACGAGACGTTTACTTCATTTGAAGAGGCGAAAGCATATGTACAGCAAAAAGGCGCGCCGATTGTCATTAAAGCGGACGGGCTTGCCGCCGGAAAAGGTGTCACAGTCGCGATGACGGAAGAAGAAGCGATTGAATGCCTGCACGATTTTCTTGAGGATGAGAAATTCGGGGAGGCGAGCGCATCTGTTGTCATTGAAGAGTTCCTCGCCGGCGAAGAATTTTCTTTAATGGCGTTTGTAAAAGGGGAGACCGTCTATCCGATGGTCATCGCTCAAGATCATAAACGCGCCTTCGATGGAGATAAAGGTCCGAACACGGGCGGAATGGGCGCCTACTCACCGGTGCCGCACATTTCCGATGATATCGTCAGAAGCGCAGTCGAAACGATTGTGAAGCCGGCGGCAAAAGCAATGGTGAAAGAGGGACGCTCCTTCACGGGCGTGCTGTACGCGGGACTGATTCTGACGGAAAACGGATCAAAAGTCATTGAATTCAACGCGCGCTTCGGAGATCCGGAAACACAGGTCGTCGTGCCGAGAATGGAATCTGACCTCATTCAGGTGCTCTTAGATCTTCTGCATGAGAAGGATGTTGACCTAAGATGGAAGGATACGGCCGCGGTCAGCGTTGTCCTGGCTTCTGAAGGCTATCCGGAAGGCTATGCGAAAGGGACGCCGATCGGCAGTTTGACGTCCGCTGAAGACGGGATCGCCGTTTTTCATGCCGGAACGAAAAAAGACGGCGGACAATTTGTTACAAACGGCGGCCGGGTCGCCAATGTCACGGCATTTGCTGAGACATTTGAAGCGGCGAGGGATAAAGTGTACAGCGCCGTTTCAGGGCTGACAAAACCCGGACTGTTTTACAGAAGCGATATCGGCGCCCGTGCGCTGAAAGCATCGCAGCGATAAAGAGGAAACCCCCGCGTCTTAAAAGATGCGGGTTTTCTTCTGAATGACGACTAAGATTGTCGATTTGCCGTGAGAGATGGTTCTTCTCGGAATCGTGATAACAGGAGAAAATAAAATAACAAGCCGAAACGGCTTGTTATTTTTCTTGCTGATGGCTGTCATCCTGATTCATTCCTGTCTGGAACATATATGTCACCGGACAGAAGCGGAGGATGCCGGACGCCGCTTTCATCGCGCCCATCATCATACAGAAGAGATGCATCTTGCACCAAGGTTTTCTCGTGTATTTCGCTGAAGCGGCAGACAAAATGGTGAGGCCGCAAGTGATGCGCATAACGGCATTTAATAAACTGATATTCGGTTTCATCATTTCAGCTCCCTAGAAAAAGTTTTTCATTCATCTTCAATAATTTGTAACGTTTTAGCCGTGCGATAATTGTGCGGATGTGATACGATGGGTCTAATATAAGCGAAGGAGAGTATGTGAATGTCCGAACGTACCTTTAACTGGAAAAATAAAGACATCAGATCACAGGCGGATGTTGTAGACTCAAAGCTGCTTCCAACGCTACTTTTACGGGATGCTCTCGTATTAAATCCTTTTTTAAAACAATGGCTGAAAAAAAACGTCTGGATTTACGGAGACCGAATTGTATATGTTGGTCATGAGCTTCCTGATGCAGCAGAGCACATTCATACCATAAATTGTGAAGGAAAATACATTGTGCCAGGTTACATTGAACCGCATACACATCCTTTTCAAATATATAATCCCCAAACGCTCGCCGAATATGTGTCTCAATTCGGAACAACGACGTTTGTTAATGATAACTTGTTTTTTCTTTTGCACAGCGGTAAAAAGAAAGCGCTTACTATATTGGAAGAACTGAAAAAACAGCCGGTGCAATATTTCTGGTGGTCCAGATATGATCTGCAGACTGAAGTGCTGAATGAGGATCAGCTCCTTTCTTTTGATGTCCGCAAGCAATGGATTGAGCACCCGGATGTCATTCAAGGCGGAGAATTGACCGGATGGCCGCGCCTCATGGACGGCGATGACTTGATGCTTCATTGCATGCAGGCGACAAAGAAACTGCGCAAGCGGATAGAAGGGCATTTTCCCGGAGCCTCTGAAAAAACACTGACGAAGATGAAACTGTTCGGGGCTGATTCTGACCACGAGGCGATGAATGGAGACGAGGTGATGAGACGGCTTGAATTGGGTTACTATGTCTCGCTCAGACATTCATCCATCCGCCCTGATTTGAGAACGATTTTGCAGGATCTCCATCAAAAAGGCTTCCGGCATTATGATCATTTCTTTTACACGACGGATGGAGCGACGCCGCATTTTTATAAAGGCGGCATGACGAATGAATTAATTAAAATCGCTTTGGAGGAAGGGGTTCCGGTGATTGACGCCTACAATATGGCCTCCTTTAATATCGCGAAGTATTATCAGATGGATGACTTTCTCGGTGTGATCGGTCCGGGCCGGCTTGCTTCATTGAACATTCTCGATGACCCGATGAATCCGGACCCGGTCACGGTGATCTCCAAAGGCATCCTGCTGAGGGAAGACGGCCGAAATATGAATGCGTTTACAGAAACAGATTGGAAAAAGGGCGGTCTTGTCCCTCTTGAGCTTTCATATGATATGACGATGGATGATTTACAGTTTTCAATGCCGATGGGTGTGATTATGCGCAACGCCGTCATTATGGAGCCGTATATGATTGCGATTGATAATTCTGTTGACCAGCTTTCTTTTGATCATGATGAATGCTATCTCACGCTTCTCGATAAGCATGGAAAATGGCGGGTCAATACGATGCTGAAAGGTTTTGCCGATCGGGTGCAGGGCTTTGTCAGTTCTTACACGACAACCGGAGATATTATCGCTGCCGGAAAAAATAAAGAAGATATCCTGCTCGCTTTCTCACGGATGAAAGAAATCGGCGGTGGAATCGTGCTTGCCGAAAACGGGAAGATTCTGCATGAGATTCCCCTCGCCTTAAACGGTTCTGCATCCGCAGAGAATTATGAAGAAGTGCTTGAGAAAGAGCAAAAACTGAGGACGTTGCTGGAGGAGCGGGGCTACCGATTCTGCGATCCGATCTATACGCTGCTCTTTTTGCAGAGCACACACCTGCCTTATATCCGCATTACGCCGAGAGGAATATTCGACGTGATGAAAAAAACTGTACTCTTTCCATCGATAATGCGTTAAAATATAAAAGCAGGGAGCCGACATATGAAAAGATGGAAAACCGTTTGTATGCTTTGTTTTGCGTTTTTGCTGCTTGCCGCCTGCCGGCAGAACAATGCCGATCAGGTGCAGCCGAAAGAAGCGGAAGCTCCTTTAACGGGGCTGAAAACTGAGCAGAAGCTTGCAGAACGCCGTCCGATTGCAGTCGCAGTGAACAATCATCCGAAGGCGAGGCCCCAATCCGGGCTGTCAAAGGCGGATGTTGTCATCGAAGCGCTCGCGGAGGGCCGGATTACGCGGTTTCTCGCGATTTTTCAAAGTGAGATGCCGGAAACGGTCGGGCCTGTGCGGAGCGCGAGGGAATATTTTGTCACGCTCAGCAGCGGGTTTAACAGCATATTTGTCCATCATGGCTGGAGTCCCGGCGCTAAAAAGCAGCTGGAGTCCGGAACTTACGATTATATAAACGGTTTGGATTTTGACGGCAGCCTGTTTTGGAGAGCCGATTTCAGCAAGCCGCCCCACAATTCCTACACGTCGTATGACAATATCAGGAAGGCGGCGGAACAAAAAGGATACAAGCTGAACGGAAAAACAGAACCGCTCCCATTTCAGACATCAGATGCAAAACCCGGAAACGAAACCTACAATATTCGGATAGATTATGGAACACAAAACGTTACAAATCTTGTCGAATACGATTATGATAAAAAAGCTGATGCTTATACAAGAAGCTCTGATGGTGTGAAAGCGACAGACCGGGAGACCGGAAAGCCTTTAGCCATGCACAACATTTTTATTGTTGAAGCCGGCCATCGCATGACAGACAAAGATGGAAGGCGGGCCATCGATATTCAGTCAGGGGGGAAGGGCCTCCTGCTTCAGCACGGCGATGTTATAGAGTCAGACTGGGAATATAAAGACGGCCGTATTCTGCCCGTAAAAGGCGGTGAGATTCTTCCGTTTGTGCCAGGAAAGACATGGATTAATATCGTGCCTGATCTCGATGCAGCTTCCATTAGTAAAGGAGAAGGTGTTTGACGATGCAAATCGATAAATTACGCGGAAAAGAACTGGACCAGTTATTTTTATCTATTTTATCGCTGAAAGATCTGGAGGAATGCTATCGTTTCTTTGACGATCTTTGTACGATTAATGAAATCCAATCGCTGGCGCAGCGTTTGGAAGTGGCGAGAATGCTCCGCGAAGGAAATACGTATCACAAAATTGAAAGCGAAACGGGTGCTTCCACAGCGACGATTTCCCGGGTGAAGCGCTGCTTAAATTACGGGAACGACGCCTATGAAATGGCGCTTGACCGCGTAAACAAAGGAGAATCCTCCTCAGCTACGTAAAAAACCGCTCTGCCGATGACGGCAGGCGGTTTTTTTATGCGTGCTGATTCAAAAGGCCGGAAAGTTCCCTCAGGCTTCCGTCTTCCTCCCGGTATACGATGTGTTCAGCTGAGAAATGAATCGGCGAGCTGATACCCGCCGCCGCGGCAAGGTGAAACAGCCCTTCACGCAACGAGAGCACGTAGTTGCAGACGCGGTGCTGTTTATCCTCGATACTGAGCGCGCGCTGAAGTTTTGGATCGGTTGTCGCCACTCCGACAGGACAATGATTGGTGTGGCATACTTGAGCACGGATACAGCCGACTGAAAACATCATTCCCCGGGCAATATTGACAAAATCCGCGCCTAACGCGAGGGCAACGGCAATCTTATCCGGAGTGAGCAGCTTTCCGGATGCGAAAATTTTCAGCTTATCTCTTATACCGTATGTCTTCAAAAGGCCGTCAACAAGGGGGAGGCCGGTCAGAATCGGCAGGCCGACGGAATCCGCCAGTTCATGGAAAGAAGCTCCCGTTCCCCCTTCACTGCCGTCAATCGTAATAAAGTCGGGAAGTTTGCCTGATGAACTCATACAGGAAATAAGGTCTTCAAGGTCTTTGCGGCTGCCCGGGACAATTTTGATGCCGACCGGTTTTTCACCGACAGTTCTTAATTTCTCAATGAAATCAAGCATGTCCGGAACATTTGAGAATTCGTTGAAGCGGTTTGGGCTGTCAATGGATTGTCCGGGCTGCACATTTCTGATGGCGGCAATTTCTTCGGTCACCTTTGAACCGTCAATATGACCGCCTCTTGCTTTCGCCCCTTGCGCAAGCTTTAATTCAAAGGCTTTAATCTGCTCGAGGCGGCTTTTTTTCTTAAATTCTTCCCATGAAAATTCTCCATCTTCAGTGCGCACGCCGAACAGCCCGGGGCCGATTTGGCAGATAATATCCGCGCCGCCTTTCAAGTGATACTCAGACAGGCCGCCTTCGCCTGTATTCATCCATGTGCCGCCGGCCTGGTGCAGCCCTTTTGACAGAGCGGTGATTGCCCGGTCGCCAAGTGAGCCGTAGCTCATCGCTGATTGTCCGATTAACCCTTTTACATAAAACGGTTTCTTGCATGTGTCGCGGCCGATCACTTGCACATCGTCCGGATGCAGGTAATAAGGGTCCGCTTTTGCTTTTTCGCGGTGTTCGCTGCGTTTCAGCAGGTTGTCTTTGTCAATCTTGTATACCATCGTGTCGATCTTCGGCGTCTGATCTGTGCGCAGCTCCTCCCTTTGTTTCGGGAAGAGGGCGTTACGGATATAATAGCCCGGCTGATCGAAATCCCGTTCTGAGCCGAAGCCCATCATTCTGCTTTTATACTTTCCCGACATGACCGTCTGTTCATATTCTCTCCGGGAAAACGGCTGTTCTTCGTTATCATTGCTGAATAAATACTGCCGTAGCTCAGGTCCGATTTTTTCAAATATATAGCGCAGTTTTCCCGCTGCGGGATAATTGCGCAGCACTGAATGTTCTTCCTGCTTTTCGTCTCTTATGTATATCCAGAGAAACAATGCGGCGGGAACTAAAATAATAAAAATCAATACACAAATCAGTACGATAATGGCTTGTTCCATTGAGACCAGACTCCTTGCCTTTTTTCTCTTTGACATTCCACATATTGTCTGTTTTCAAACATAGACGTTTCCCGTCAGGCGGAGCGCAATCTTTTTTTGTGAATCAGGTGAATGACGTCTTTTTCCGTTTTTCCGGGCCAAACGAATTTGTTATAATGTTTAAATGGCAAGAAACGAATGGAGGAACGAAAACGCATGTACGATGTTAACGAGTGGAAGCATGTTTTTAAACTCGATCCGAATAAAGATTTACCGGATGAACAGCTGGAACGGCTTTGTGAATCAGGGACTGACGCCATTGTGATCGGAGGAAGCGACAATATCACCGAGGACAATGTGCTGAGACTGATGTCAAAGGTGCGGCGGTTTTTAGTGCCGTGCGTACTTGAGGTGTCGACGATTGATTCCATTGTGCCCGGGTTTGATCTTTATTTCATTCCGAGTGTGCTCAACAGCAAAAAGGCGGACTGGATTGTCGGCATGCATCATCAGGCGATGAAAGAATACGGAGAGCTCATGTCAATGGAGGAAATCGTGACGGAGGGCTACTGCATCGTCAACCCTGATTGTAAGGCGGCCGCTTTGACGGAGGCGGATACACATATAGAAACAGAAGATATTCTCGCCTATGCGCGGGTCGCGGAACATTTGCTTCATCTCCCGATTTTTTATCTGGAATACAGCGGGATGCTGGCGGACATAGAAACGGTGGAGAAAACGAAGGCTGTGCTGGACAAGTCCGTCCTGTTTTACGGAGGCGGGATTAAAGACGCGGAAACGGCGGAACGGTTCGGCCGTCATGCCGATGTCATCGTTGTCGGAAATGCCGTATATGAAGATTTTGATCAGGCGCTCAAAACGGTGGCGGCTGTAAAGACAAAGTAGCCAAGCGAACGAAATTGATTTATGATAGAACATATGTTTGATAGGCGGTGAACGGATATGAATTACATTAGCAATCAATTATTAAGCGGATTAAATCCCGTTCAGCAGGAAGCGGTCAAGACGACGGACGGTCCGCTGCTTCTGATGGCGGGCGCGGGAAGCGGAAAAACACGTGTGCTGACGCACAGAATCGCATACTTAATGGCGGAAAAACACGTGGCGCCATGGAACATTCTGGCGATTACCTTTACAAATAAAGCAGCCAGAGAAATGAAGGAGCGGGTGGAGAGCATTCTCGGACCCGGCGCGGATGAAATCTGGATTTCCACCTTCCACAGCATGTGCGTGCGGATTCTGCGCAGGGATATTGACAGAATCGGCATCAACCGAAACTTCTCCATTCTTGATACGGCTGATCAGCTTTCCGTTATTAAAGGGATTTTGAAAGAGCGGAATATCGATCCGAAAAAGTTTGATCCGAGAAGTATTTTAGGCTCCATCAGCAGCGCCAAAAACGAGCTGATCGAACCTGAGGAATTCGCAAAAACGGCCGGCGGCTACTACGATCAGGTCACGAGTGACGTGTATACCGATTATCAGAAAAAACTGCTGAAAAACCAATCGCTCGATTTTGATGATTTAATCATGACGACGATTAAGCTTTTCGAGCGTGTGCCGGAAGTGCTTGAGTTTTATCAGCGCAAATTCCAGTACATTCACGTAGACGAGTATCAGGATACGAACAGAGCGCAATACCTGCTTGTGAAGCAGCTTGCGGCCCGTCTTGAAAATATCTGCGTCGTCGGTGACTCCGACCAGTCCATTTACAGATGGCGCGGGGCGGATATCGCGAATATCCTTTCCTTTGAAAAAGATTATCCGAGCGCAAACGTGATTCTGCTCGAGCAAAACTACCGCTCAACAAAGCGGATTCTGCAAGCGGCTAACGAAGTGATCAAAAACAACTCAAACCGCAAGCCGAAAAAACTGTGGACGGAAAATGACGAAGGCATCAAGCTTTCTTATTACAGCGGCGACAATGAATTCGGCGAAGGCCAATTCGTCGCGGGCAAAATTTATGAGCTGCACAGCTCGGGGCGGCGGAAGCTTTCCGATATCGCGATTTTATACCGGACAAACGCCCAGTCGCGCGTCATTGAGGAAACCCTTTTAAAATCCGGTCTGAACTACAATATCGTCGGCGGAACCAAGTTCTACGACAGGAAAGAAATTAAAGACATTCTTGCATATCTGCGCCTTGTGTCAAATCCGGACGACGACATCAGTTTTACGCGGATCGTCAATGTGCCGAAGCGGGGCGTCGGCGCCACTTCGCTAGAAAAAATCGCGTCATATGCGGCGATGAACGGAATGTCAATGTTCCAGGCGATCAAACAGGTTGATTTCATCGGCGTCAGTGCAAAAGCGGCAAACGCGCTTGACGGCTTTGGCGCGATGATTGAGAATCTGACGAACATGCAGGATTATCTGTCCATTACGGAACTCACGGAAGAAATTCTCGAAAAAACGGAATACAGAGAAATGCTGAAGGCCGAAAAATCAATCGAAGCCCAAAGCCGCCTTGAAAATATCGACGAGTTTCTTTCCGTGACGAAAAACTTCGAACAAAAAAGCGAAGACAAGTCTCTCGTCGCGTTTCTGACTGATTTGGCGCTTATCGCGGATATTGACCAGCTCGACCAGAAGGAAGAGGAATCAGGCGGAAAGGATGCCGTCACTTTAATGACACTGCACGCCGCTAAGGGGCTTGAATTTCCTGTCGTGTTCTTAATGGGCATGGAAGAAGGCGTGTTCCCGCACAGCCGCTCCCTGATGGAAGAAGCCGAGATGGAAGAAGAACGCAGGCTCGCATATGTAGGCATTACGAGGGCGGAAGAAGAACTGTATTTAACGAATGCCAAAATGCGAACCTTATTCGGCCGCACCAATATGAATCCGGAATCCCGCTTTATCAGGGAAATACCTGGCGATTTATTGGAGAACCTAAATGAGAAGAAAACACCTCGCATGCAGCCGGGACGAAAAGTGCAGCCGAAACGCGGGCCCGTATCCCGTCCCGTTTCCTATGGGAACAAAACAGGCGGCGACTCGCTCAGCTGGGCGGTCGGCGATAAAGCGGGCCATAAAAAATGGGGCACCGGAACGGTTGTCAGCGTAAAAGGAGAAGGCGAAAGCACCGAGCTTGATATCGCATTCCCGAGCCCAGTCGGCGTGAAGCGTCTGCTTGCAGCTTTTGCGCCGATTGAAAAGCAGTAACCTGAAGAGGAAAGGAAGAACATGATGGACAAAGAAACAGCGAAACACCGGGCAGAAGAATTGCGCCGCACCATCGATCAGTACAGTTATGAATATTACACCTTAGATGAACCGAGCGTGCCGGATTCCGAGTACGACAGACTGATGCAGGAGCTGATTGCCATAGAGGAAGAGCACCCGGAGCTCAGAACGCCTGATTCGCCCACACAGCGGGTCGGGGGAGCGGTGCTTGAATCTTTTCAAAAGGTGCAGCACGGCACGCCGATGCTCAGTCTCGGCAACGCATTTAACGATGATGATCTCCGCGATTTTGACCGCCGCGTCCGTCAGGCTGTCGGTGACGGCGTCGCTTACAATGTGGAGCTGAAAATAGACGGTCTTGCTGTTTCTCTCCGTTATGAAGACGGCTATTTCGTCAGAGGCGCGACAAGAGGAGACGGAACGACGGGCGAAGATATCACGGAAAACTTAAAAACGATCCGCAACATTCCGCTGAAAATGAAACGGAATCTTTCCATAGAAGTGCGCGGAGAGGCGTACATGCCGAAACAGTCATTTGAAGCGCTCAATGAAGAAAGGCTGAAACATGAAGAGGAGCCGTTCGCCAATCCCCGGAACGCGGCTGCGGGCTCACTCAGACAGCTCGATCCGAAAATTGCAGCGAAACGAAATCTTGACATCTTCGTCTACAGTATAGCGGAGCTTGACGAGATGGGTGTGGAAACACAGAGTCAGGGCCTGGATTTTCTGGATGAGCTCGGTTTTAAAACAAACCAGGAACGGAAAAAATGCGCCACGATAGATGAAGTCATTGAAATGATCGAAGAGCTGCAGGCGAAGCGGGCCGATCTCCCTTATGAAATTGACGGAATCGTCATCAAAGTCGATTCGCTCGACCAGCAGGAAGAACTCGGGTATACGGCAAAAAGCCCGCGCTGGGCGATTGCTTACAAATTCCCGGCGGAAGAGGTCGTGACAAAACTGCTCGATATCGAACTGAATGTCGGAAGAACGGGCGTTATTACGCCGACCGCCGTTCTGGAACCGGTAAAAGTCGCGGGAACGACGGTCTCAAGAGCATCCCTTCATAACGAAGATTTAATTAAAGAGAAGGATATCCGCATTCTCGATAAAGTGGTCGTCAAAAAAGCGGGCGACATCATCCCTGAGGTCGTCAATGTCTTAATTGAACAGCGGACCGGGGAAGAAAAAGAATTCAATATGCCGACCAGCTGCCCTGAGTGCGAAAGCGAACTTGTCCGCATTGAAGGGGAAGTCGCGCTGCGCTGCATCAATCCGGAATGTCCGGCGCAGATCAGAGAAGGCCTGATTCACTTTGTCTCACGCAACGCGATGAATATTGACGGACTCGGAGAACGTGTCATCACACAGCTTTTCCGTGAACATCTCGTCCGTAATGTCGCTGATTTGTATAAGCTGACGAAAGAACAGGTTATCCGGCTTGAGCGGATGGGGGAAAAATCAACTGACAATCTGATCAGCTCCATCCAAAAGTCGAAAGAGAATTCGCTGGAACGCCTGCTGTTCGGTCTCGGCATCCGTTTTATCGGCTCAAAAGCGGCCAAAACACTGGCCATGCATTTTGAAAGCCTGGAAAATCTGAAACAAGCCACGGAAGAAGAGCTGCTTGCGGTAGATGAAATCGGCGAAAAGATGGCCGATGCCGTTATCACCTATTTCCGCAAAGAGGAAATGCTTGAGCTTTTGAATGAACTTGAGGAACTCGGTGTGAACACACTCTACAAAGGCCCGAAAAAAGTAAAAGCGGAGGACAGCGACTCTTATTTTGCCGGCAAAACCATCGTGTTAACCGGAAAGCTTGAAGAGCTGTCCAGAAATGAAGCCAAGGCGCAGATTGAAGCGCTCGGCGGAAAGCTGACGGGATCTGTCAGCAAAAAAACAGACTTGCTGATTGCCGGAGAAGCGGCCGGAAGCAAGCTGACAAAAGCGCAGGAATTAAACATTGAAGTATGGAATGAAGCACAGCTATTGGGAGAGCTAAAGAAATAAGAGGAGTGTTTTCTATTGAAAAAGATGTTGGCATTGGCGGCGACGGCAACGGCGGCAGTACTCATGCTGTCGGCCTGTTCGCCGAGTTTCGGGGGAAAAAAAGAGGAAGAGATCACGCAGAAAACGGCAAAGTCTTCTGAAAAAGCGATCATACCGAAATATAATATCTCTGATTCCTACTATAAAATGGTGCTCCCGTTTAAGGCCGGAAAAGCGCGCGGCCTGACCGCGGACCGGCTGAACACGAGGCTGGACATCGATGAATTCGAGACGGGGCTGATGCGGCTCGCTCAAGACACGTTCCCGACGGATGACTATTTGTATCAGGAAGGCCAGTATTTAGATGAGGACACGGTACTCAGCTGGCTTGACCGCAAAAAAGAGGGCAGTGATCTGAAAAAGGCGAAAAAGGCAGACGCCAATTTCCAGAATCTCGGCTTAAACCCGGTGCTGCCAAGCTCGGGATCAGCAAAAGAGAAAAACGAAAACAGCCCGATTTACTTAGCGTCCATGCTTGAGCAGGATTACCTAGTAAGAAAAGATAAAAATTCCATCCAGCTTGGCGGTGTTATGATCGGTCTCGCTCTCAACTCTGTATACTATTACCGCGAAAACACAGGTGATCCGCAGCAGGAAGTGGAGCTCAGCGACAAAACGATCCGCAGCCACGGTGAAGAAATCGCACAGGAAGTCGTTAACCGCCTTCGGAAAATGGATAACCTGAAAAATGTGCCGATTACCGTCGCCCTTTATAAACAAGCGCCGAAAACATCAATCGTACCGGGGAATTACATTGCGAAAACAGAAGTCAAGGCCGGCTCATCCACCATTTCAAACTGGGATGATGTCAAAGAAAAGTACGTCTTCTATCCGGCGGATACAGACACGGCAAAGAAATACCCTGATGATTCCGAAGTGTTTAAACGCTTCAAAAACGCCATCGACAGCTACTTCCCGAATTACACCGGAGTTGTCGGAACGGCAATGTACGAAAACAATGAAATGAGAAAAATGAAGATTGAAATCCCGATGCAATTTTACGGGAAAAGCGAAGTCATCGCCTTTACCCAATACTTAACAGGTGAGCTGATGGATTATTATTCAAAAGGCTCAGTTGATGTCGAAATTAACATTACCTCGTCTGACGGGCAGGAAGCGCTGATCGTCCGCAATGCGGGTGACAAAGAACCGACCGTCCATATTTACGATTAACCAAGATGCCCTTGTTCATTTCTGTATGAGCAAGGGTTTTTAGTGTGAATATCGTTGGAGAGAGGAATGAGGTATGTTAAGATATTTGTATAATTAGGAATTAACAGGAAAACACATTGCATTTCTAAGCGGATGTTACGAATCTGCTGTGAAAAAAGAAGGGCAGGAATGTTGATGAATGACATTTGCTGAGTACACACACCGCCTACAAACGTTATGAAAAGGGTGAATCAGCATGCATAAAGATATTAAAGCGATTTTTGAGGAAGATAAGGTGCTCGCTGAAGCAGGTGAAATATACGGATTTACCAAGTTTCAATTTATCGCGGACGCAGAGAACTACGTATATGAAATTGTGAAAGATAACGAACCGTATATCTTAAAAATTACGCATACGATCAGAAGAACACCGGAATATATTCTCGGAGAAATGGAATGGCTTCATCATCTGGCAAAGGGAGGGCTTTCAGTAGCAAAGCCGATTCCTTCATTAAATGGCAAAGATGTCGAAGAAGTGCCGGACGGAAAAGGCGGAGCGTTTTTATTAAGAGTCTATGAAAAAGCGCCCGGACGCAAAGTGGAGGAATCAGACTGGAACGGAACTCTGTTTTACCAGCTTGGAAAGTACACGGGGAACATGCACCGGCTGACGAAAAGCTACCGTCTGAGCGATCCGGCATATAAAAGGCAGGAATGGGATGAAGAGGAGCAGCTGAAGCTGAGAAAATACGTGCCCGCAGATCAGCATCTCGTATTTGAGCGGGCGGATGCTCTAATGGAAAAACTGCGCCGTTTGCCGAAGAATCCTGAAAACTACGGCCTTGTGCACGCCGATCTGCATCATGGCAATTTTAATTGGGACAACGGAAAAATCACTGCATTTGATTTTGATGATATCGGCTACAATTGGTTTGTGAATGATATCAGTATTCTGCTGTACAACATGTTGTGGTATCCGGTCATCCCGTATGAAGACAAGGCCGCGTTTACGGGTGAATTCATGACTCACTTTATGAAAGGCTACAGGGAAGAAAATGACCTTGATTCCGCATGGTTTGAACACATCCCGGATTTCCTCCGGCTGCGCCATATGCTGATCTACGGATTATTGCATCAGGCGTTTGACCTCAATTCACTCGGGGACGAGGAACTCGGGATGCTGAAAGCCTTCAGGCGCGATATCGAAAATGAAACACCGATTACGGAGTATCAATTTTCTGCATTCGTATAAATAGAAAAACGCCGGCTGAATCCAGCCCGGCGTTTTTTATAACGTATCACATTTCACTCCGACGACGCCCTGAATTTCTTTAATATCATAATAGACGTCAGTGGTGTAGCGGTTTTTATGAACACTGACTTTCACTTCCATAATCGGAAATTCTTTTTCACCCAGATCATCAATCCGGACGGAGTGAATGCGGAGCTGTTTGCTTTTCATTTCCTTTAAAATCTCGGTCATTTTGTCTTTATCGGAAAGAGACATTCTCACGCGGATATCCTTTTCCTTCAAGCGGTTGGGACCGATTTTTCTGATCAGCCACGGAAGAAATTCGACACTGATCAGGATAAACAAGAGGCTTGCGAACGCCTCTTTATAAAAGCCGGCGCCTGTAGCCAGACCCAGCCCGGCCGCGCCCCAGATGATAGCCGATGTCGTCAGGCCGGATATGACGTCATTGCTTTTACGCAGGATCACGCCCGCGCCGATAAAACCGACGCCGGAAATGATTTGGGCGGGAAGGCGGAGCGGATCCATCATGATACGGTAATATTTTGGGAAATGGTATGCCGCATTAATGCTGACGATCGTCAGCATACAGGAGCTGACGGCGATGACGATACAGGTTTTCAGTCCGAGCGGTTTGTTTTTCAGCTCGCGTTCAAGACCGATGATCATGCCGATCAGCGTGGCAATGCCCAGCTTTAATAAAATGTCTGGTTCGATAGGCCAGCTCAATTTGCACAGCACCTCCGCAATTTTTCTTATAATAAATTGATATGATTTTCTCACAGTATTTATAGCAGGACAAGTGCGGAAGAAAAAAGCCGTCAGGGATAAAATCTGACGGCTTTTTGTCTATTTCTTGTTTTTCAAAAGAGCTTCCATCCGGCTGAACAGCTGATAAGAAGCATCGGCCGGTTTTTTGGTCAGCAGGCTGACGGCAATACCGGCAATCAGACTGAGGAAGAATCCCGGAATGATTTCGTATACGCCGGTTGAAGCGGCAAGCCCTGTGGTGATCCAGATTAAAACGGCCGCTGCCCCGGTAATCATCGCCGCAAGCGCTCCCCATTCATTCATCCGTTTCCAGTACAGACTGAGCAAGAGCGCCGGACCGATAGCCGAACCAAAGCCAGCCCACGCATATCCGACCAGATCAAGAATGGTGCTGTTCGGATTCATGGATAGCAGGATGGCGATAACGGCTACGATCAATACCGACAGGCGTCCGGTCATGACCAATTCTTTATCGCTCGCTTCCCGTCTGAAAAAGGCGCGGTATAAATCTTCCGTAATGGCGCTTGCCGTTACGAGAAGCTGTGAGGAAATGGAACTCATGATCGCCGCTAAAATCGCGGACAGCAGGAAGCCCGTAATCAGCGGGTGGAACAAGATTTTAGAAAAAATAATGAAAATCGTTTCCGGATCTTTTACGGAGACCCCGAAGTGATGAGAATACGCAACCCCGATAATCCCGGTCAGCAATGAACCGACAACTGAAATAACCATCCAGCTCATCCCGATTCTGCGGGCGGGTTTTAAATCTTTCACTTCTTTAATCGCCATAAATCGTACGATGATATGAGGCTGGCCGTAATAGCCGAGTCCCCATGCCAAATAAGAAATAATGCTAATGACGCTCGCGCCTTTAAAGATATCCAATAGTTTCGGGTTAACGGCGTTGATCGAATCAATCGTCGTTGAAACGCTCCCGAGCTGGGTAAAAGCAACGATCGGCACAAGCACTAATGCCGCAAACATGATCGCTCCCTGTACAAAGTCAGTCAGACTGACAGCGAGGAAACCGCCAAACAGCGTGTAAAGGACAACAACACCGGCCGTTAAAAACAAACCGAATTTGTAGTCGGCGCCGAATGCCGATTCAAATAACCTGCCTCCGGATACCATCCCGGACGATGTGTACAGTGTGAAAAAGATCATAATAATCACGGCGGAAACAATTTTCAGCAATGATGACGAGTGGCGGAACCGTTTATCGAAAAAATCGGGAATCGTAATCGCATCATCCGCAACTTCCGTGTAAGCGCGCAGCCTCGGAGCAAGCAGCAGATAATTTGAATACGCGCCGATCGTTAAACCGAGCGCCAGCCATAAGGTCGATAACCCCGTTGCGAACATTGCGCCGGGAACTCCCATCAGCATCCATGCGCTCATATCCGCCGCACCTGCGGACAGCGCCGTTACGAACGGGCCGAGTCCTCTTCCGCCCAGCATGTAATCATTAATATTCGTTGTCTTCCTGAATGCGTACCAGCCGATTAACAGCATGGCAGCAAAGTAAATGCCAAGAGATATAATTAATTCAATACTCACGTTTTTGGACCCTCTCTTCTTTCATGTAAATGTTGCATCACCTCTGTAGATTAGTAGTGCCGGAATATGCGCCGGCGATCCAGCCTTTAGTCATCATTCCATGCGAATCACATATTTAGTGCCGGCTATGGTTACTAAACCTAACAAAGTATCCCCGATCAATCAACTCTCGAAACCTGGCCCGCTCAAGGAAAAAATCCCCGCCAACATAGAACAGCTTAGAGATGAAAACGCTACCAATAAATTATAAAAGTAAAAATTTTCTGACATATAATTCGTTTCTCTTTCTCCCCGATTTAGGATAAAATAGAGAGGGTTTCATCATGCCTCAGAAGGCGGCGTTTTGTTGCTTTAGAGGGCTCGTTTTTGATATGATCAGTATTATATGACGAAACGGAGAATTATGCGGAGGTGGATCTTATGTCACGAATTTCTATAGAAGAAGTAAAGCATGTCGCTCATTTGGCGAGACTCGCCATTACGGATGAAGAAGCTGAAATGTTCACAGAACAGCTTGACAGCATCATCTCGTTTGCCGAGGAGCTTAATGAAGTGGACACGGATAACGTGGAACCGACAACACACGTGCTGAAAATGAAAAACGTAATGAGAGAAGATGAAGCGGGTAAAGGCCTTCCGGTCGAGGATGTCATGAAAAATGCTCCCGATCATAAAGACGGCTATGTCCGTGTGCCATCTATTCTGGATTAAAGGAGGGAGACAGTATGTCATTATTTGATCACAAAATCACAGAACTGAAACAAATGATACATAAAAAAGAAATCAAGATTTCCGATCTTGTTGATGAATCTTACAAACGGATCGCATCCGTGGATGATAAGGTGCAGGCATTTTTACAGCTTGATGAAGAAAGAGCCCGCGCTTACGCGAAAGAACTTGACGAAGCGGTTGACGGACGGTCTGAACACGGTCTTCTCTTCGGAATGCCGATCGGCGTCAAAGACAACATCGTGACCAAAGGGCTTCGCACAACATGCTCAAGCAAAATCCTCGAAAACTTCGATCCGATTTACGATGCGACGGTTGTGGAACGCCTTCAAGCCGCTGAAGCCGTCACAATCGGAAAGCTGAATATGGACGAGTTCGCGATGGGTTCTTCTACTGAAAACTCCGCGTACAAAGCGACGAAAAACCCTTGGAATCTCGATACGGTTCCCGGCGGATCAAGCGGCGGTTCCGCAGCTGCGGTTGCAGCCGGCGAAGTGCCGTTTTCACTCGGATCTGATACGGGCGGCTCCATCCGTCAGCCGGCTTCTTTCTGCGGCGTCGTCGGATTAAAGCCTACATACGGACGCGTGTCACGTTACGGTTTGGTCGCTTTTGCGTCTTCACTTGACCAGATCGGACCGATCACAAGAAACGTAGAAGATAACGCATTCCTGCTTCAGGCGATTTCAGGCCCGGACAAAATGGACTCTACGAGCGCCAATGTCGAAGTGCCGGACTTTCTTTCTTCATTAACTGGCGATATTAAAGGCTTAAAAATCGCCGTACCGAAAGAATATATCGGAGAAGGCGTCGGCAAAGAAGCGAAAGAATCGGTTTTAGCCGCTTTAAAAGTGCTTGAAGACCTCGGAGCGACATGGGAAGAAGTATCTCTGCCGCACAGCAAATACGCGCTTGCGACATATTATCTGCTGTCTTCTTCCGAAGCGTCTGCAAACCTTGCGCGCTTTGACGGCATCCGCTACGGATACCGCTCAGACAATGCGGACAACCTGATTGATCTTTATAAACAGACACGCTCTGAAGGCTTCGGCAATGAAGTGAAGCGCCGCATCATGCTCGGCACCTTCGCGCTCAGCTCCGGCTACTATGACGCGTATTACAAAAAAGCGCAAAAAGTGCGCACGCTTATTAAAAAAGATTTTGAAGACGTATTTGAGAAATACGATGTCATCGTCGGACCGACAACGCCGACACCGGCATTCAAAATCGGCGAAAAAACCAGCGATCCGCTCACAATGTACGCCAACGATATTTTAACGATCCCTGTCAACCTCGCGGGTGTGCCGGGAATCAGCGTGCCGTGCGGATTTGCGGACGGACTGCCGCTCGGACTGCAAATCATCGGAAAACACTTCGATGAAGGCACTGTATACCGCGTCGCTCATGCTTTTGAGCAGGCAACAGATCATCATAAAGCGAAACCTGAACTGTAAGGGGTGAAATGAAGTGAACTTTGAAACGGTAATCGGACTTGAAGTCCATGTGGAATTAAAAACAAAATCTAAAATTTTCTCAAGCTCACCGACGCCATTCGGCGCGGAAGCGAATACCCAAACGAGCGTCATCGACCTCGGCTATCCCGGCGTGCTGCCCGTTTTGAACAAAGAAGCGGTCGAATTCGCGATGAAAGCCGCAATGGCTTTGAACTGTGAAATCGCAACGGATACGAAGTTTGACCGGAAAAACTATTTCTATCCGGACAACCCGAAGGCATATCAAATTTCTCAATTTGACAAGCCGATCGGCGAAAACGGCTGGATTGAAATCGAAGTCGGCGGAAAAACGAAAAAAATCGGCATTACCCGTCTTCACCTTGAAGAAGATGCGGGAAAACTGACGCATACGGGCGACGGCTATTCCCTCGTTGACTTCAACCGCCAGGGCACGCCGCTTGTCGAGATTGTATCTGAGCCGGATATCCGCACACCGGAGGAAGCTTACGCATATCTCGAAAAGCTGAAATCAATTATCCAATACACAGGCGTTTCCGACTGTAAAATGGAAGAAGGTTCACTGCGCTGTGACGCCAACATTTCCCTCCGTCCGATCGGCCAGGAGAAATTCGGCACAAAAACGGAGCTGAAAAACCTGAACTCCTTCGCGTTCGTGCAAAAAGGACTTGAGCATGAAGAAAAACGCCAAGAGCAGGTGCTTCTGTCAGGCGGAGTCATTCAGCAGGAGACGCGCCGCTACGATGAAGCGACGAAAAAAACCATTTTGATGCGTGTCAAAGAAGGTTCGGACGACTATCGTTATTTCCCTGAGCCTGACCTTGTCGAGCTCTACATTGATGACGAATGGAAAGAACGCGTAAGAGCAACCATTCCTGAGCTTCCGGACGAGCGCCGCAAGCGTTATATCGAAGAGCTCGGCCTGCCTGCTTATGACGCAATGGTTCTGACGCTGACGAAAGAAATGGCTGATTTCTTCGAAGAAACGGTCAATAAAGGCGCGGAAGCCAAGCAGGCATCAAACTGGCTGATGGGTGAAGTGTCAGCTTACCTGAATGCCGAACAAAAAGAGCTTGAGGATGTCGCACTGACTCCTGAAGGCCTTGCCGGCATGATTAAGCTGATTGAAAAAGGAACCATCTCGTCCAAAATCGCGAAGAAAGTCTTTAAAGAATTAATTGAAAAAGGCGGCGACGCAGAAAAAATCGTCAAAGAAAAAGGCCTTGTGCAGATTTCTGACGAAAGCGTGCTTCTGAAGCTGGTAACAGATGCGCTTGACAGCAACCCGCAGTCAATTGAAGACTTCAAAAACGGAAAAGACCGCGCGATCGGCTTCCTTGTCGGGCAGATTATGAAAGCCTCAAAAGGACAGGCCAACCCGCCGATGGTCAACAAAATCTTACTTGAAGAAATCAAAAAACGATAAAAAAAGCAGCCGCCTGAAAGGGCGCTGCTGATACGGAGACCGGTAAGCGCCGGTCTCTTTTTTTATAAGCTGAAATAGGTTTCAATGGAAGCCCGCAGCGTTTCAATCTGCTCATTTCCGCTGCCTGCCAAGTTGGACAGCATTCCTTTAATAATCGGTTTTCGCGGCTCTTCCTTTGCGTATTCCTCTTCAATGACTTCAAGCGATACGAGGACGTCCTCAGGCAGCCCCTGCTGTGCTTTTATCTTTTGAATATCCGCAAGCAGCCTTTCTCTGTCCGCCGCGGGCTGAGTGAAGATATCCTCCGGCAGCAGCGGATCGGGATTGTCTCTTATCAGTCCCGTAATCAGATCATCGATTCTGGCAATCAGAAAGGCCGCCACGTTTTCCGTCCGGAATGCCGTATGTTCATTAAAAATCAAGAAATGAATATAGGAGCTCACTATTCCTTGCGCCATAACGGACGCATCCGCTATAAACGGTATGACGGCATCTCCGTAAACGGAGAGCAAAGCATCCCGATACAGCATGTTAAATTGAATATTGGCCTCATGAAAATACTGTTTGACCTTTTGATTTTCAGGAATGACCTTTTCGCTCAGCAAGAGAATGATAAAGTCCTTGTGCTCCATAAATTCCTGGAATTGATAAGCGATTTGTTTTCGGAATACGTCCTTAGGCGATTTATGCTGATGTTCTGTTTTGATTTTCTTTATTTCTTCCATAGACATGCCGATGTAATACTCACATGCTGAGAGCAAAAGGTCTTCTTTTGATTTAAAATGAAGATAGAAGGCCCCTTTTGAAATTCCGCATTCACCGGCGATTTCCTGAATGGTTGTTGAAGAAAACCCTTTTTTGGCAAATAAATGGATGCCTGTTTTTATGATTTTCTCTTTTTTTTCGTTCATGACGTGCTTCCCCTTAATCCTGAAAAATTTAGAAAAATTTACTGCCTTATTAGTTGACGATGTTGAGTTATACCGTTTAGTATTATATAGAATGACCAGTCAGTCAATAAAAATTAACGGAGGACATGATGAACCACATTATTAACTTTGTACTGAAGAACAAATTCGCAGTTTGGCTGATGACGATTATCGTTACTGTAGCAGGGCTGTATGCCGGTATGAATATGAAGCAGGAATCCATACCGGACGTCAACATGCCTTACCTCTCAGTAAATACGACTTATCCCGGAGCTGCTCCGAGTCAAGTTGCGGATGACGTGACAAAACCGATCGAGCAGGCGGTGCAGAATTTAGAAGGAGTGAGCGTCGTAACGTCCACATCCTCTGAAAATGTCTCATCGGTTATGATTGAATATGATTACAACAAGGATATGGACAAGGCGAAAACCGAAGTCGCTGAAGCGCTGGACAGTGTCAGCCTTCCTGATGACGCGAAAAAACCTGACATTTCCCGTTACAGCCTCAACTCTTTCCCGATTTTGACGCTCAGTGTGACAAGCGGCAAAAGCTCGCTTGAAGATCTGACTAAAAATGTGGAAAACACTCTCGTTCCTAAGCTTGAAGGCATTCAGGGCGTTGCGTCCGTACAAGTTTCCGGACAGCAGGAAGAGCAGGTGGAATTCTCTTTCAAAGATAAAAAAATGAAAGAGTACGGACTTGATGAAGATACCGTCAAGAAAGTGATCCAAGGCTCTGACGTCAATACGCCGCTTGGGTTGTACACATTCGGCAACAAGGAAAAATCAGTTGTCGTTAACGGAAATATTACGTCAATTAAAGATCTGAAAGAGATGAGAATTCCGGTCACATCTTCTTCTGCCGCTCAAGGTCAAGCGGGCGGAGCCGGTGCGGCATCTGCGGCGGACGCTCAGGCTATGCAGCAGGCACAGCAAAGCGCGTCAGCAGGGGTGCCGACAGTCAAGCTTTCTGACATTGCCGACATTAAAGATGTGAAAAAAGCTGAATCCATTTCCCGCACGAACGGAAAGGACAGCATCGGAATTAATATCGTAAAAGCCAATGACGCCAACACGGTAGAAGTGGCCGATGCGATTAAAGATGAACTGAATCAATACAAAAAAGACCACAAAGGGTTCAAGTACAGCTCGACTCTTGATATGGCAGAGCCGATTACAGAGTCAGTGGATACGATGTTAAGCAAAGCGATTTTCGGCGCGATTTTTGCGGTCGTGATCATTCTCTTATTCTTAAGAGATATTAAATCAACGATGATTTCTATCGTTTCCATCCCGCTGTCACTGCTGATTGCGCTTCTCGTGCTGAATCAGCTTGATGTCACATTGAACATAATGACGCTCGGTGCGATGACGGTCGCCATCGGACGGGTAGTCGACGACTCGATTGTCGTGATCGAAAACATTTACCGCCGCATGAGGCTGAAAGATGAACCTTTACGCGGGAAGCAATTGGTGCGTGAAGCGACGAAAGAAATGTTTAAACCGATCATGTCATCAACGATCGTAACCATTGCCGTATTCCTGCCGCTTGCCATGGTCGGCGGACAGATCGGCGAACTGTTTATGCCGTTTGCCTTAACAATCGTCTTTGCGCTTGCCGCATCACTGTTGATTTCGATCACACTGGTGCCGATGCTTGCGCACAGCTTATTCAAAAAATCGCTCACAGGCGCGCCTGTTAAAGCGAAAGAGCATAAGCCGGGCAGATTGGCCAATTTCTATAAAAAAGTGCTGAATTGGTCATTAAGCCATAAATGGATTACATCTATCATCGCGGTTCTGATGCTTGTCGGAAGTTTGTTCCTCGTACCTCTGATCGGCGCGAGCTACCTGCCTGCGCAAGCGGACAAAACGATGCAGCTCACATACACGCCTGAACCGGGCGAAACGAAAAGCGAAGCTGAAAAAGCTGCGCAAAAAGCGGAAGACATGCTGCTTAAACGCAAACATGTCGATACCGTTCAGTATTCTTTAGGCTCGCAAAGTCCGCTCGGCGGAAGCTCAAACGGCGCATTGTTCTACGTGAAATACGAGGATGACACGCCTGATTTTGACAAAGAAAAAGACAATGTCTTAAAAGAAATCAAAAAAACATCCAGCCGCGGCGAATGGAAATCACAAAATTTCAGTTCGTCAGGCAACAACAACGAATTAACGTACTATGTGTACGGAGATTCAGAGTCTGATATTAAAGGCACGGTCAAAGACATCGAAGGCATCATGAAAAAGGAGAAGGATCTGAAAGACGTCAACTCAGGCCTTTCCAGCACATATGATGAGTACACGTTCGTCGCTGACCAGGAGAAACTCAGCAAGCAGGGCCTGACGGCTTCGCAAATCTCCCAAGCCCTGATGTCCCAAACGTCACAGTCTCCTTTGACAACGGTGAAAAAAGACGGCAAAGAGCTTGACGTCAACATCAAAACAGAAAAAGACCAGTATAAGAGTGTAAAAGAATTAGAGGATAAAACCATCACATCGCCTGCAGGCCAAGAAGTAAAAATCGGCGATGTGGCGAAAGTGAAAAACGGCACGACGTCTGATACCATTTCCAAACGCGACGGCAAAGTGTACGCTGACGTAACGGCAACCGTCACTTCTGACAACGTCACGAAGGTGTCATCAGCCGTTCAAAAGAAAGTTGACAAACTGGATAAACCGGACAATGTATCGATTGATACCGGCGGTGTATCAGCGGATATTGCAGATTCCTTTACGAAACTCGGGTTAGCGATGCTTGCCGCAATCGCCATCGTATACCTCGTTCTTGTGATCACGTTCGGCGGAGCATTAGCGCCGTTTGCGATTCTGTTCTCGCTTCCGTTTACAGTCATCGGCGCATTAGTCGGACTGTATGTATCCGGAGAGACGGTCAGTCTGAATGCCATGATCGGTATGCTGATGCTGATCGGAATCGTCGTCACAAACGCGATTGTCTTAATTGACCGCGTCATCCATAAAGAAGCGGAAGGCCTATCGACGAGAGAAGCGCTCCTGGAAGCCGGCTCTACGAGATTGCGTCCGATTCTGATGACGGCGATCGCGACAATCGGCGCCCTGCTTCCATTGGCATTGGGCTTTGAAGGCGGAAGCCAAGTCATTTCTAAAGGACTCGGTGTCACCGTTATCGGCGGTTTAATCAGTTCGACTCTGCTGACTCTTCTGATTGTGCCGATCGTATATGAAGTATTAGCGAAATTCCGTAAGAAAAAACCTGGAACGGAAGAAGAGTAAGACAGCGGGCCTTGGCTCCTTAAACGGAGCCGGGGCCTTTTTTCTTCTGGCAATTCCTGTACATATTGTTGCGATTTTCTCAAGTCATAGTATAATTAAAGGTTGTTAGTGTTAATAATGGATCGGATACTCTTAAGTAGGATGATGAGATAATGAAACGTGCACGCATAATATACAATCCGACTTCAGGACGGGAGCTTTTTAAGAAAAATCTTGCCCAGGTCCTGCAAAAATTTGAACAAGCTGGTTATGAAACCTCCACCCATGCCACCACATGCGCGGGGGATGCCACCCACGCCGCAAAAGAAGCCGCTTTGCGGGAGTTTGACCTGATTATCGCAGCCGGCGGAGACGGAACGATTAATGAAGTCGTCAATGGTCTTGCGCCGTTAGACAAACGCCCGACACTGGGCATCATTCCGGTCGGCACGACAAATGATTTCGCCAGAGCGCTGGGCATTCCGAGAGAGAATATACTGAATGCCGCTGATACCGTCATTAACGGCGTGGCCCGCCCGATCGACATCGGACAGGTGAATGGTCAGTATTTTATCAACATCGCCGGCGGAGGCCGTCTGACGGAGCTGACGTACGATGTGCCAAGCAAACTGAAAACGATGCTCGGCCAGCTTGCTTATTATTTAAAGGGAATGGAAATGCTGCCTTCACTTCGACCGACAGAAGTCGAGATTGAATATGACGGCAAGCTGTTTCAAGGCGAAATTATGCTGTTTTTAGTGACGCTGACCAACTCGGTCGGCGGATTCGAGAAGCTGGCCCCTGATTCCAGCCTGAATGACGGCATGTTTGATTTAATTATTTTGAAAAAAGCCAATCTCGCGGAGTTTATCAGAGTCGCGAGCATGGCGCTCAGAGGCGATCATATTAACGATCAGCACATTATTTACACAAAAGCGAACCGTGTGAAAGTCAATGTATCAGAAAAGATGCAGCTGAACCTGGACGGCGAATACGGCGGCATGCTGCCGGGCGAATTCGTGAATCTGTATCGGCATATTCACGTCATCATGCCGAAGGAGAAAGCGGAACAGCTGGATGACTAATACGCGGACAAAATCCTAAAACAGTATTCGTTTTAGGATTTTGTCATCTTTTCAGCGTGATCGGAAACCTTTGAAGGCTGACATTGAATTTGAAGGTTTGCCAGCACGCTGAAACAAGGCTTTTGGTAAAACGAGAGGTGATTATAGATGAAAATGAAACCCCCGATAGAAAAAAATGAATACTATGACGTGACATTTGAGGATTTGACGCATGAAGGAGCGGGCGTCGCAAAGGTTCAGGGCTTCCCGATCTTCGTGCCGAACGCCCTGCCTGACGAAAAAGCGCAAATTAAAGTGACACGCGTCAAAAAAGGCTTCGCTTTCGGCCGTTTGATCGAGCTGAAGGAAGAAAGCCCGCACAGAACGGATGCCCCGTGCCCGATCTACAAGCAATGCGGCGGCTGCCAGCTTCAGCACATGACCTATGAAGGCCAGCTCTTGTTTAAACAGAAACAAGTCAAAGACGTCTTAGAACGGATCGGCAAGCTGGACCTCTCAAAAGTCACCGTGCACCCGACGCTCGGCATGGAAGACCCGTGGAACTACAGAAACAAAGCGCAGGTGCCGGTAGGAGAAAGAGAAGGCGGACTCGTCGCCGGATTCTATCAGCAAAGAAGCCATGACATCATCGACATGAGCGCCTGCCTGATTCAGCAATCCAAAAACGATGAAGCCGTCCAAGCCGTCAAAGACATCTGTGCAGCATACGGTGTCAAAGCCTATAACGAAGAACGCCACAAAGGCTGGCTTCGCCACATCATGGTCAGATACGGCGTCGTCACGGGCGAAATGATGATCGTCTTCATCACAAGAACAAGCGATTTTCCGCACAAAGCGAAGATCATCAAAGACATCACGGCGCAATTCCCGCACGTCAAATCGATCGTGCAAAACATCAACCCAAATAAAACAAACGTCATTTTTGGGGACGAAACAAACGTCATCTGGGGCGAAGAATACATCTACGACCTCATCGGAGACGTCAAATTCGCCATCTCCGCCAGATCGTTCTATCAGGTCAACCCGGAACAGACAAAAGTGCTCTACGACAAAGCGCTTGAGTACGCAGAGCTGCAAGGAGAAGAAACCGTCATCGACGCCTACTGCGGCATCGGAACCATTTCTCTATTTCTTGCAAAGCAGGCGAAAAAAGTGTACGGCGTCGAAATCGTGCCGGAAGCCATCGAGGATGCGAAACGCAACGCTGAGCTGAATGGCATCACAAACGCGGAATTCGCAGTCGGAGAAGCGGAAACCGTCATTCCGAAATGGTATGAAGAAGGCATCACGGCAGATACGCTAGTCGTCGACCCGCCAAGAAAAGGCTGCGACGAAGCCCTCCTGCGGACGATCATCGACATGAAACCGAAGCGGGTGGTGTACGTGTCCTGTAATCCAGGCACGCTTGCAAGAGACCTGAGGGTGCTTGAGGATGGCGGATATCAGACGCTCGAAGTGCAGCCTGTGGATATGTTCCCGCATACGAATCATGTGGAGTGTGTGGCTGTGCTGGAATTAAGAGAAGGCAACTAACCCTTAGGGATGGTTGCCTTTTTTAATCCGCATTTTTTTGTATTCAGGACGAACTCGTGACATGAGAGGAGTACCAGAAGATGTTTGGTTAACGTCTATAATATAGCTTTCTATACATCTCTTTATTAATATTCACTCTAGAGGGGCAGCTTTTTTAATACACTTTCATATCTTGTTTTTTCTCCTTACTAATCATTACTTTTTCTAAATAACTCTTAAGAAATACATTATCTATCCTATCCGGGATGTAACCCAGACGTTTATTTAATATATTCTCTATGATATACATTTTCTTTGTGTAATATTGGTAATTATCCGTTGCGATTTGAACACTTTCTGATTCATTTCCCTTTTCTGATTCAAGTCGAGATTTATATAGCTGATCATACTTCTGTTTGCGTATTTTTCTTGAGAGCCGCAGTAAATGAAATAATTCAATTGTTGGCATAGTCATTAGTTCTGGTGTAGACTTATCCAAATCTAATTCAGAAGTATGCTCACGATAATCTATGATTTCACGTTTGCCATCTCTCTGAACATTATGTATGTACATTAAGCAAAAACTACAGTAATACTGATTATCCTTTTGAATTGAAGTTGCACAATAAGGGCATGTTTCCATTATGTTCTCCTTTCTTAATGTTCTAAGATAGTATGTATTTCGGTTATAAACAGGAGTTTTAAATAGTATTGAAATTCTTAACCAATAAAAACCCTTTTAATGATAAAGAGTTTATTGAATACAGCATGTATAAATTTCCTGCAAAATCAATAGTGATCCCCTTGTATAGAAAATCCACCGATCCCTAAATCCAATAACAAAACCCGAAAATAATAAATTATATCGTTATAATTAAGATAATTATTTATAAAAAGATAATAAAGTTGGATAAAAATGAGGAAAATCCTGGCGGGAATGACGATATAAAGTTAGTGAACAACGGTATAGAATCTTACTTTTCGAGGTGAACAGAATGGGAGAAGAACAAGACATTATTACAGTAACCGATCTGCGCAAAAAATATGGATCATTTGAAGCAGTGAAAGGGGTATCCTTTTCTGTCAAACGCGGCGAGCTGTTTGCATTTCTGGGAACGAACGGTGCAGGGAAATCGACCACTATCGATATTCTCTGTACGCTGATTAAAAAGACATCCGGAAAAGTGGTAATAGACGGTTATACGCTTGGTGAGGGGAAAGAGAATAATCATATTCGCAAAAAGATCGGAGTCGTTTTCCAAGAGAGCATTTTGGATGAACGATTGACCGTTTATGAAAATATCATGAACCGCGGACAATATTATCATTTAAGCAAGGTACAAGTGCAAGAGAACTATCAGTTTGTAACAGACTATTTAAAATTGGATGATATTAAGGAGAAAAAATACAGCGATTTGTCAGGCGGACAAAGAAGAAGAGCGGATATTGCCCGTGCCATCATCCATAAACCAACTATATTATTTTTAGATGAGCCTACTACAGGTCTTGATCCGCAAACGAGAGTATTTGTTTGGAATGCGATTAAAAGGCTGCAGGAAGAAACAAACATGACGATCTTTTTAACGACCCATTACATGGAGGAGGCCGCTGTGGCTGATAACGTTGTGGTCATCAAAGAAGGACGTCTGATCGCAGAGGGTACACCGAGTCAGCTGAAAGATCAATATGCGTTTGACAGTCTGCATATGATGTTTAAGCAAGGCGTTGATCCGACTGCATGGTTTGAAAATAAACAACTGGATTTTACGGTTAAAAACTCTATTTATTCCCTTCGTGTTGAGTCTACTCTCCATGCGCTGGACATTTTGAAAGGTCTTGAAGGAAAAATTGAATCTTTCGAGGTGATTAAAGGAAATATGGATGATGTGTTTATCCATATTATCGAAGAACAAGGAAGCAGTTTGCCAGTAAAGGGGAGCATTGCATAAATGAAGTCTTTATCCAGTTTAATCAGCAGAAATATAAAAATATACTTCCGTGATCGAACGCTTTTGCTTCTTTCTTTGCTGTCAGTATTTATCGTCATTCTGTTATATGCCGTGTTCTTACAGCAGACACAGCTGGACGCCATTAAGGCCCTGGTCGGTTCGACAGATGATTCCAAAGCAATGGTGAACGAATGGATGGTGGCGGGATTGCTGTCCATTACAGCTGTGACAACGACTTTAGGCGCTTTCGGAATTATGGTGAAAGATAAAGAAAGCAAGAGAACGTATGACTTTTTAACAGCTCCTTTATCAAGGGCAACCATCCAATTGAGCTATGTCATTCATTCATTTGTCATCGGCTTGATCTTTTCTTTCATCGCCTTTTTAGGCTGTGAAATTTTTCTCGTTTCAACAGGCAGCAAGCTTTTAAGCGGTACAGATATACTTGAAGTATTGGGGATCATTATTCTTTCAGTTGCACTCTCGAGTTCCATAAATTTATTTTTAACGCTGTTTATTCACACACAAAATGCATTTTCGACGTTAAGTACGATTGTCGGAACAGCCATCGGTTTTTTATGCGGAGTATATGTACCGATCGGCGGCGTACCGGTGTTTGTGCAGAAGATTATTATGTATTTCCCTATCAGCCACACCGCCGTTCTGTTCAGAAAAGCGTTTATGACAGACTCAGTTGATAAAGTGTTTAAACATGCTTCTGCGGACCAAATACAGGAATATGAAAAGCATTACGGGATCGTCTACAAGTTAAACGGCCATTTTATCAGTACGGCTGCGAGCTTGTGGGTCATTGTCATGACAGCCATCATATTTACCGTCATATCTATTTTCATATTTAAAAAACAAAATAAATGACTTCTTCAGACGATACATAACGATGTAACAGGCAGCATCCGTTTACTGGATGCTGCCTGTTTTGTTTATCATTATTCTTTTTGTGCTCAATTCTTAATTCCTCAAAAAGTTCTCGGATTTCTCTTAAAAAAGTGTTGAAGATATCTTTATTTACACTGTATCAGGCTGGTAGATCTTGCGAATAAATCAGTTGACGTTTTTCTGGTGTCTTGAAGTGAAAGAGAACCATGGTAGAGTCATCTAATACTTCTGCATAAAGATATATTTTTGTCCATTCACAAGGTATGATGTCATTTAATTTCTTACTAATAAGCTGGTACAGATCTTGCATTTTCCAACCTTTTCACCTTCAATCGTCGAGAAATCCTAGTTATAAAAAATAGCCCAGCAAGGAAGTGCTGAGCCATTATTGTTTTATAGACTGCAGTAGCTTATTACAAATTCTTTATCGTCCTCATCTTTAGGTAATAGCCCTAAATTTTGATATTTCCAAACATCTCGTCTTTGAAGGTCATCAAGTTCAGAGGATAAAACATCATCATCATTATAATCAATTGAAAACTGTCCGGTGTTTTCTAATTTTAAAGTGAGATTAGTCCAAATGTCTTGATTGCCTAACTTAAATTCTTCTTTTAGTTCTTCAAATAGCTCTTGAAGTTCAATTAGCAGTTGATCGTAAATCTCTTCACTCATATTAAATTGTTCAGGTATATAATGAGAAAATAAATAATCACTGTTATTTGGTGTTGTAAAATAAAAGTATATATCCGCTGAGTCATCAAGTATTTCAGCATATAAAATGATTTTTTCCCGTTGAGATGGAATCATTTCATTTAGATGTTCAGCAATCTTTTGATATAGTTGTTCCATTTTTTCAGTTTCCATTGATGATCCTCTACCTTTGAATTGTTGAAGCCATTATTTAATATTTAGATAATCCTTAACAAATTCTTTATCCTCTTCATCTTCGGGGAAAATACCCAAGTTATTGAACTCCCAAATCATTTGTCTTTCGTATTCGTCCAAATCAGATTCAATAACATCTTCATAATCATAATCAATTGAGAACGTTCCATCGCTTTCAAGATTCAGTGTCAAATTTGTCCATGCTTCAGGATTATTTTCTTTAAACTCATTGTGTAACTGTTTAAATAACTCTTGAAGATCTATTAATAGTTCGGTATAAATTTTTTTACTAACTTGAAATTGTTCTGGAATGTCATGAGAGTATATATATTCATCGTTTTCTGGTGTTTGAAAGAAAAAATACACTTCTCTGGAACCGTCTAGTATTTCCGCATAAAGAACAACTTTGCTCCATTCGGAAGGGATTATTTTTCCTATGACATCAGTTATTTTTAGATAAGTTTTTTCTAACATCATTATCCCAACTTTATTAAATTGGATTTTCAGGATATTCTTCTGAATATTTTTTTATTAATTTTTGTAATGATGGATCCTTAGGTTCTTCTCCTAAATTTTTAAATTTCCAGATGATAAGCTGATCACTGAAACTATAATCTGTCTTAAACCAATCTGTATAATCAAAGTTGACAGTTAATTTTCCTGATTTCTCTTGGCTAAGAGTGAAGGAATAAAATAATTCTTGATCATGATCTTTGAAAACATCTCTCATTTTTTCGCTTAGTTTAAATAATTCCATCTCATACTGATCGAATTCATTTTCGTCAATATCAAATTCAAACGGAATTTCAAGACTGTACTTAAAATGATTAGGTTCATTTGAGAACTATAAAAAAAGTAAGTGCTTCCGCCTGTCTCTGAAACCTGAGCGTAGAACAAAAATTTCTCCCATGGTTCAGGTATCATTTCGTTAACGGTTTCAGCTATGCTTCTATATAATGCATTTAATTCATTTTCCAAAAAGAATCAGCCTCCTGCATTATAATTGGTAATTTGTAAGGATCATTTGTATCAAAAAAACCCCCAAAAAAAGGAGGGGGAATTTTAATTTTGAGAACTTAGATATTGTTCTAAAAAGGATTTTAAAGGTTCACTCTTAGGATATTTTCCTACATTTTTATAAGTCCAGATTGTTTGCCTTTCAGAAATGGTGTATGGAGATTGAATAACGTCTTCATAATTATAATCTATCGAGAATTCTCCGCTTATCGCCAGATTAAGTGTTAGATTAGTCCATATATCTTGATTGTTTTCTTTAAATTCATTACGTAATTCCTCGAATAAGTCATGTAAGTCAAATAACAGCCCCTCATAAATCTCCTCACTGACGTGAAAATGCTCAGGAATGTTATGAGAATATATAAAATCTTCACTATGTGGAGTATTGAAATAAAAGAAAACCTCAGATGAATCGTCAAGTATTTCCGCATAAAGAATAACTCTTTCCCATTCAGATGGAATGATTTCGTCAATGCCTTCTGCTATCTGTTGATATAATTCACCCATTTTTGCAGTTTCCATGATGCCCCCAGTTTTTATTATTATTGATTTAGATAAGTAATTAAAAATTCTCTATCTGCCTCGTCTTCAGGCAAGATACCAAGAGTTTTGTACTCCCATAATGCAATTCTTTGATACCCATCAAGCTCAGATGCCAAAATATCATCATCATTATAATTAAGTTGGAATTGACCGTTGCTCTCCAATGTCAATGTAAGGTTCGTCCAAACCTGATTATTATTCTTTTTGTGCTCAATTCTTAATTCCTCAAAAAGTTCTCGGATTTCTCTTAAAAAAGTGTTGAAGATATCTTTACTTACACTGTATCGGACTGGTTATCTTGCGAATAAATCAATTGACGTTTTTCTGGTGTCTTGAAGTGAAAGAGAACCATGGTAGAGTCATCTAATACTTCTGCATAAAGATATATTTTTGTCCATTCACAAGGTATGATGTCATTTAATTTCTCACCAATAATCTGGTACAGATCTTGCATTTTCCAACCTTTTCACCTTCAATCGTCGAGAAATCCTAGTTATAAAAAATAGCCCAGCAGAGAAGCGCTGGGCCATTATTGATTTAAAGACCGAAGTAGTCTATTACAAATTCTTTATCATCGTCATCTTCAGGCAAAATACCAAGGTTTTTATATTCCCATATTGCGATTCTTTCATATCCATCTAAATCTGATGCTAAAATATCATCATAATTATAATCTAATTGGAATTCTCCGCTACGATCCAATGTTAGTGTAAGGTTAGTCCAAACATCATCGTTATTATTTCTGTGTTCAGTTTTTAATTCTTCAAAAAGTTCTCTTAGTTCTCTTAACAACGTCTTGAAAATGTCCTTGCTTACGTTGTAATGGCTAGGTATATCTTGTGAATAAATAATTTGATTATTTTCTGGTGTTCTGAAGTGAAAAAGAACCATTGTGGAATCATCTAATACTTCTGCATAAAGATATATCTTTGTCCATTCACAAGGTATGATGTCATTCAATTTCTGACTAATAAGCTGATACAAATCTTGCATTTTCCTAGTTTCCAATCTTTTCACCTTCAATCGTCGAGAAATCTTAGTTATCAAAAATAGCCCAGCAGTGAAGGCTGAGCTATTTTTGATTATTGTAAAATAGATTATTCTTCTTCCGAATTGAGATAGTGTTCCAAGAACTCCCTGTTTTTCTTACCAGTAGGAGCCAAACCTAAATGTTTATATTCCCAAACTATTTGACGTTGAGTACCGTTTAGTTCTGAAGCAATAACATCATCATAATTATAGTCAATTGAAAACTTTCCGGTATACTCTAGCTTGAGTGTAAGGTTAGTCCAGACGTCTGAGTTATTCGCTTTCCATTCATTTCTTAGTTCATCAAATAAATCTTGTAGTTCGATTAACAGGTCATCATAAATTTGTTCACTTACTTGATAATGTTCCGGAATGTCATGCGAATAAATGAACTCTTCACTATTTTTTGTATTAAAGAAAAAGTATACTTCTCTAGAATCGTCTAAAATCTCTGCGTATAGAGCAACTTTATTCCATTCTGCTGGAATCATTTCATTAATTTGTTCTGCTATTTTTTGATATAATTGGCCCATTTTTTCTGTCTCCATAATATCAACCTCCTGCTTGGTTTCTTATTGTCATATTTTTATATCTGCCGTCACCAACTTTATACTTTACTTTAAATAAAGTTGGTCTTAGTGAATCGCCTTGATAAACATTTTCTATTTGCACACTAACTGTTTCGGGAGGTTCTTCTTTAAGAGCTTTTGCCCACTCCTGCTCCATCTCATACCATTTCCCGCCGCTCCTATTAATCTGAGAATTCATAGGCACGATGTTGTCGAATTGGCCTGAGCCTTTGAATTGAGTGGCGATTAGGTGGCCTCCGTCGTCATCTGTCAGACGGTCTGGTTTACCTGCTTTTGACTGTGCATATTGGTTGCGTTTTGCTTCTCCCAGCTGTAAGTCTGCTTTGACACTTGTAATTCTACCATAGTTGTCAGTGGTGTACGTGTAGCCTTCTTTTGTTTTATAGATGACATTCGGTTTTAATACTTTCTTTCTGGTCCATTTCGCAAAATGCTCGCCGTATTTGACCGTTACCGGCGGTACATGCGGTGCCGGTGTCCGTCTGCCGCTTGCGGAGGTTCCGTACGGTTTCGGCAGGATGACCTTGGCGAATTTCCGCAGTCCCTCTTTAAGTGTGACCCCGTTGACTGCGTTGTAAGGAACGCCTGCCGGCACTAAGTCGTGACGCGGATGATACGGGAGAATATCAGCCAGGGTGAGATCTCCAATTTGATGTAACTTGGTTTTGACACGTTTTTTTGATACTTCTATGCCTGTGTTGACCTTTTGCTTGATGTGGTCAACGGTTTGTTTTGAGACCGTTATCGCTTTTTGAGCTGCGGCGGATTTGCTTGCTGCTGTTTTGACTTTGGTTGTCACTTTGGCGGCTGTGCCTGTTTTTGAGACGGCACCGACGCCTTTTGTGCCGACGACTGATGTCACAACGGTGCCCACTGCATATGACACCCATCTTGCTCTGGAGTAGGTGTCGCCATTCACCATGTCTTTTTGGTACGATTCTTCGATTGCCGCTGAAATGGCTTCATACGTTTTGATCGGGTGAGCCACCGCTCCTGTAATGGCTTCAACCGTTCCGCCCGGATCTGTGACCATATCCCACAGGCCTGTGACCGCGTCTTTTCCGGAATCATAAAGGCCGACGGCAACGCCTTTGAAACCGTCTGTAAGTTCACGCGTGTTTTCAATTTGAGTGAAGTAGCGCTGCTGTTCTTTTGTCAGGTTTTTATAGCCGATTGTTTTGGCCATTGAGTAGAATTCATCAGCATTCGCATAATCGTAGTTTTTCAGTCTTTCTTTCAGTTTTTCAATCTCTCGTTCCTTCGCTTCCTCTTTCTTCATCTTCAAATAAGCATCCGAATGTCTTGCAATCTCGCCTTTTTTCTTATGGATGTCGCTTTCACGGTACGCCTTGGCGTTGTAGTGAAGCGGCGTGGCGCTTTTTCCTTTGCCTGTGGCGTTTTGAAGCTGCTGGAAGTCAGCTTGGATGAACTGTTCGTTCGCTTCGGTTTCTGCGTATTCTTTCGTTAGATCGTGATCAAGCTTGCCGAGCTTATGTATCGTTTCGCTTCTTTTTTTGTCAGCTGAAGAGAGCTTCTGATCTGTGTTTTCCGTTGAAAACAGATCAAGCGAGATGATGTCTTCGATTTCTCTGAGGATGGACCCCATGTCCTTTTTTTGCCCTTCCATAATCGCCTTTGATTTGCTGAGGGCGTGGGTGAGTTCATGCTCCAGGAAAGATTCCTCCACATGCGAACTGGAAAGTCCGGCATCTTCGACCTTGCCGGGAAGGCTTGTGAGAAATGCGATTTTCATGTCGATCAGATCAAGCCAGCTGTCTGTGACGCCGGCGTGGTCTTTGAAAAAGGCTTTGATGTTGTCGGCGCCCCGACCAGAGAAATCGCCGTCACCGAGGTCAGCCATGCCTTGAAACGCTTTTTTCAGATTAACCATCTGGCCGCGCAGTTTTTTGTATTCACCCGCGCGCTGTTTGGCGGCGGCCAGGAGGGTGGTTGCTTCGAAAACTTTCATGACCATATCCTTTCTTTTGTTCGATATCAAAATTTTACCACGTGAGTCAGGATATACAGTGTAGGAAATAGGTAATAAGAATAAAATGAATCTTTTGGCTTGCGACTTCCTTCCTGTATGAAGGGGGCTTTTTTATGTTTTGTACAATAATCCTCAAATTCGGCTTACTGCGCTCCGGTGATTTTAAGCGTGCCTGTTTTTTCTAATGTCTTACACTCGAAACAACCCAACCGCTGAGGTATAATAGAAGCAGAGTATTTATCATACAGATTCAATTCGTGAAAGAGAGTGGAACAAAATGGGCCGTAAGTGGAACAATATTAAAGAAAAGAAAGCATCAAAGGACGCAAATACGAGCCGGATTTACGCGAAGTTCGGCCGTGAGATTTATGTGGCGGCAAAACAAGGCGAGCCAGATCCGGAATCGAACCAGGCGTTAAAAGTGGTGCTTGAGCGCGCAAAGACGTACAGTGTGCCGAAAAATATTATTGAGCGTGCGATTGAAAAGGCGAAAGGCGGCGCGGAGGAGAACTTTGACGAGCTGCGTTACGAAGGTTTCGGGCCGAACGGTTCAATGATCATCGTTGATGCGTTAACGAATAATGTAAACCGCACGGCGCCTGAAGTGCGCGCCGCATTCGGGAAAAACGGCGGAAATATGGGTGTGAGCGGGTCTGTCGCTTACATGTTTGATGCGACCGCCGTTATCGGCGTTGAAGGCAAGACGGCGGATGAAGCGCTGGAATTGCTGATGGAAGCTGATGTGGACGTGCGCGATATTTTGGAAGAGGATGACAGTGTTATCGTATATGCCGAGCCTGATCAATTCCATGCCGTACAGGAGGCATTCAAAAATGCCGGCGTTGAAGAGTTCACGGTTGCGGAGCTGACGATGCTTGCGCAAAATGAAGTCGAGCTTCCGGAAGATGCGAAAGCTCAATTTGAAAAGCTGATCGATGTGCTGGAAGACCTCGAAGACGTACAGCAGGTTTATCACAATGTGGATTTAGGCGAATAAAGACAAAAAGGCCGGGACGGCATAAGTTCCGGCCTTTTTATTTTGCTTATGCGGCCGGCCTGTATCGTATTTCTCCGTAAGCAATTATTGATTATTTCACCAAAACTGGGCGGATGCCCATACGTTTCCTTCCGCATGTCATAAACTGGACTGTAACCTATGTGAAGGAGCGATAAATCATGAATGAAAGAAGACCGATTTACGGCGGCGGCTATGGAGGCTACGGAGGCTACCCGGGGTACGGTTTTGGCGGCTACGGAGGCTACGGTGGCTACGGCGGCTTCGGAGGATATCCGGGATACGGTTTCGGCGGAGGCTACGGCTACCCGGGATACGGTTTTGGCGGTTACGGCGGTTTTGGCGGCTACGGCGGCTTCGGAGGATATCCGGGGTACGGTTTTGGCGGCTATGGCGGAGGCTACGGCGGCTACCCGTTCCATCACCATCATCATCGGGACAGCCAATTTATCTGACCATTCGGGAAAAGCACTCTTGGAACAGCAAGAGTGCTCTTCTCATGTTCTTGCAGCTGTGTTACGATTGGAGCAAAATCATCAAGTACATAGGACATTTCTGTAAATCATGAGCAAGTTGTTTATAAACTGAAAAGCATGATCTGTAAAAACTCTTTATCGGGAGGTTTTACATGTGAGAAGTGAAGACGAAATGATGAAATTGATTCTTGATATTGCGATGAAGGACGAGAGAATCCGTCTTGTCACTTTAGAGGGATCAAGAACCAATAAAAATGTACCGAGAGACAAATTTCAAGACTATGATATTTCTTATTTTGTGACCGATATGGACTCTTTCACATCTGACGAAAGCTGGCTGGATCAGTTTGGCGAAAGAATGATGATACAAAAACCTGAAGATATGGAACTTTTCCCTCCGGAACTCGGAGACTGGTTCTCCTATCTCATGCTTTTTAAAGATCATCATAAAATCGACTTAACTTTGATCCCTCTGAGTCAAACAGAGAATTATTTTACACAGAGTGATGGTTTGGCGGAAATATTATTAGACAAGGATGACCGAATCAACAGTAAGATGATTGCGAGTGATGAACAATATCATATAAAGAAACCGACCCCCGGAGAGTTTGATGATTGCTGCAATGAATTTTGGATGGTTTCAACCTATGTGATTAAAGGATTAATGCGTAAAGAAATACTGTTTGCGCTGGATCATATGAATGACATTTTAAGGCCTAATGTTTTGCGTATGATTGCGTGGAATATCGGGATAGAGCATCAGTTTTCATTAAGTGTAGGGAAGAATTATAAGTATATTCAACATTACATGAATGCGAAAGATTGGGAAATTCTGCTGAATACTTATGTCGGCAATACGTATGAAAGCGTGTGGAAGGCATTGTTTGACTGCCAGGATCTCTTCAGAGCATATTCAACGTCAGTGGCTGTTTTATTGAGATATGAATATCCTGAATATGATCAGCAAATTACGGAATATACAATTAAACATTATCAGCGCTTTCAATCAGATTTTTCATTATGATTTTTTACTTAAAATTCCAGATGAGCTGCATTGAGTCCGTTTTTAACGGGCTTTTTTTATTTTCTTACAGGGCATAAATGCCGATACGGATTCATACCTATTAAGGTCATGTGTTTAGGAAAGGAGGATCGTAATGAAAGAAAATCAGCCGTTTACACCGGTCAAATCCTATAAACCCTTCCACAGCCGGTTTGATCCCTGCCCGCCGATCGGAAGAAAATACTACAGAACGCCGCCGCATCTTTATATGCGGTTTCAGCCGTATCACTTGGAGCAGTTTTCTCCGATGGAGGCATTGAGAAAAGGAACCCTTTGGAAGGATCTTTACGATTTCTATGATAATCCTTATCGGGGGGGAATCGAATATGGCGAAAAAGATTGATGATGAATACTATCGGCTGCTGGAACAAATCCAGGCGGCGGACTTTGTCTTGGTGGAGCTGACGCTTTATCTGGATACGCATCCCCATGACCGTCTCGCGCTTCAGCAGTTTCATGAATATTCCCGGTACTCAAGGCAGCTGAGAAAACGGTTTGAACCTGAGTACGGACCGCTTCTGCAATTCGGCGTGAGTCAGGCCGGCGCTCAATGGGACTGGGGCCGCGGTCCTTGGCCATGGCAAGTATAAGGAGGGATCTGTAAATGTGGGTATATGAAAAAAAGCTGCAGTATCCGGTTAAAGTGAGTACATGCAACCCGATGCTGGCTAAGTTTCTCATTGAACAATACGGCGGGGCGGACGGCGAATTGGCCGCAGCGCTCCGGTACTTAAACCAGCGCTACACGATTCCTGATAAGGTGATCGGCCTGCTGACGGATATCGGCACGGAGGAGTTTGCGCATTTAGAAATGATTGCGACGATGATTTATAAGCTGACAAAAGATGCGACACCGGAGCAGCTGCGTGATGCAGGGCTCAGTGATCATTACGTCAACCATGACAGCGCGCTGTTTTATCACAATGCGGCCGGAGTTCCGTTCACAGCGTCTTACATACAGGCGAAGGGAGATCCGATTGCTGATTTATATGAGGATATTGCGGCTGAAGAAAAGGCGAGAGCGACGTATCAATGGATTATTGATATTTCCGATGATCCTGACCTGAATGATTCACTCCGTTTTCTGCGTGAGCGTGAAATCGTTCACTCTATGCGTTTCAGGGAAGCGGTTGAGATTTTAAAAGAAGAACGTGATAAGAAGAAAATTTTTTAAACGGCCCTCAAACATGACGGCTGTTTTTTTCCTTTCTGCGTTTGGTCTATAATAAAGGTGTCGAATATTCTGATTATAGGAGGATTTTATGACACCATTTACGATTACGGAGGAGAAGGCGGGGGCATTCCGGGTCACCTCCGCCCGGAAGGATGATGAAGAAGAGGTCATGGATCTGCTCGTGCAGGCGGCAGAATGGCTTCGCGATAAAGGGTCGAACCAGTGGAGCGGTCTTCTGCAAGGGGAAGATACCCACAATATGCGGGAGGCGATCGCCAAAGGGTATGTTTTTTTATTCAGGCAGAATGAAGAGCTGGCCGGCGTCGTCATGCTGCTTCCCGAAGCAAGCGGGTGGGACAGACGTCTATGGGGCGATGAAGGACATGAGGAGTCCGTATATCTCCACCGGCTGGCGATTAACAGGCGGTTTAAAGGCGCGGGGCTCGGCCGGACAATCATGACTTGGGCGGAGACGGGTGTGTCTTGTCCGGGAAAAACGAAAATCCGGCTCGACTGCGTGGCCGAAAACAAGGCGCTTCAGTCGTTTTACAGCGGAATGGGTTACGAATCAAAAGGGCTCGCGCCGGGTTATCATTTGTTTGAAAAAAAGGTGAGTAAATAAAAAGCTCCTTATGACGGAGGTGCAAAAGACATGGGGTTTTTTTATCTGATCTGTCTGGCCGCATTTTGTCTTAACTTTGCCGTATCGGCTGTGCTCCGTAAGAAATGGCCGAAAAAGATGTGGCCTGAGTGCCTTTTGGCGGTGCTGGGCCTGACTGCTTTCGGTACGGTTGTTTACAGCATTTTCGGTGTCGGCGGCTGGGAAGGAATGGGCTTGGGGCTTGCCGCGATGTTTGCGGGTTCCGGAGCGGCAGCCGGTTATGCCGCTGAGGTGTGCTTACGGGTCGTCAGATCGAATCAAAAACAGTAAGCAGAAGTGAAAAAACGCGGCCTCGGCTGCGTTTTTTTGTGTATTGCCGGCCGCTGTATAGAAAACAGGCGGATGTCCATAATGGTAATGACTTTTAAGAAGAAGGTGCGAATATGGGACATTTACTTACAGTGGCTTGGGAGTTAGTATGCGGCTTGGGTATTTTATTTGTGATTTTAAAATTGCTTGGAAAAACCCAATTCTCGCAAATTACGCCGTTTGATTTTATTTCCGCGCTCATCCTCGGCGAACTGGTCGGAAATGCGGTGTATGATAAAGGCGTCAGGATTATTGAAATCATTTTTGCTTCTCTGTTATGGGGGGTTTTAATTTATCTCATCGAACTGATTACGCAGAAAGTAAAAAGCTCCAGAAAGCTGTTGGAAGGCGAGCCGAGTATTATCATACATAAAGGAAAACTGAAATATGATGTGCTGAAAAAGAATAAGCTGGACATTAATCAATTGCAAAGCCTTCTCAGACAGGCGAATTGCTTTTCCATACAGGAAGCGGAGTACGCGATTTTAGAAACAAACGGGATGGTCAGCGTCCTGCCGAAATTCCAATATGACACGACGAAAAACGGCGACATGCAAATAAAGCCGAAGCAGGTCTCTTTGCCGGTCACGCTGATTATTGACGGCGAAGTGCTGTATGAAAATCTGAAAGAAGCCGGGCTGGAAGAAAAGCAGCTGAATCAGGAGCTGAAAAAGCTGAACATCAAAAGAACGGAGGACGTGCTGTATGCGGAATGGAAGCCCGATAAACCGCTGTTTGTCCTGCCGTATGAGGAGAAAAAATAAAAAGAGCATTGCCCTGGGGCAAATGCTCTTTATTATTTTTCGTGTGCGCCTGTTTTAACGGCTCTGACATGATACATACCGACATCCGTTCCAAGCATATAATCAGGTTTCGGCTTGCCTTGGTTTGCTTTGTGGGCCGCGATGTGGTCTTCGCTTTTTTCCCATTGTTTCCAATGGTCTTCAGACTCCCAGCGGATTAACACGACGACTTCTTCATCACCGCGGCGGACTTTTTTTTCCAGAACCGTTACGTCTATCAAACCTTCCTGCTTTTCAATCAAGCCTTCTGAACTGAAGCTTTCGATTACTTTGTCGGCATGTCCTTCTTTTACGGTCATTTTTCTGATTTGCACAAACATCTGGTAGCTCTCCAATCATTTTCACGCTTTATCCAACATTTTAAATGAAAATGATTCTCAAAGTCAATTGAGATGCCTGACGGATTACGATTTCAGGAGAAAGACATGACCATCCTCATCTTTAAATTGCACGAAGCTGCCCCATTCCATTTGTTTCGGTTCATCTAAAAAGGTGATGCCGTTCTTTTTCATCTGTTCGTATGCGGCAAAGACATCTTCACACTCAAATACGATAGAAGCCTTCATATGCTCGGCCCCTTTCATCATCGATTTCGGATAAATAACCAAATGAGTGGCGGCCCCTTTGGGCGCTACCTCAAGCCAGAAGGCGCCCGGTCCCATCGGATGCTCGGCGACGGTTTCAAACCCCGCTTTTTCCGTCCAGAATGTTTTCGCTTTTTGCTGATCATCAGTGTATACGGCAACTGTCGCGATTTTTTTGATCATCATACTGACCTCCTGTTTCATTTCTTTTATAGTGTATCCTCCTGCCGAAAAAAGCAATCAAAAGCTTTAATGTGCCGGCTTTTTTTAATTTCTCTAGTGCGATTGGCGATTCCGATTTATAATTTAGACAAAAGTACATATTCTTGAAAGAGGAGACGGCAGTGAACAAAGACCAATTACTTCATGATTATATTATTACACATTCGGCAGAGCTGACGGAAAAATGGCTTAAGCTGAGACGGAAGCTGAGAGGGCGTTTTTATTCTGCGGATCAATTAAGTGAGGAAATGAAACGGCTGCTGATCGAGCAGCATACCTTTACAAACACGGTCATCGCAAGCGCTTTTTTGGAAGATCCGGCCGTTTTTCAGCATAACAAAGAAAAATGGGCCGCACAGGTAGCGAAAAGCAGAGTGGAGCAAGACGCGGAGGTTCATGAGGTCGTTGAGGCGATCGGCAATTCAAGAACCGTCTTTTGGGAGGCGGTCACCCGTTTTATGGATGAGCATCAGGACATTGTAACAAATGAGGATGCCCGCCGCTGGAATTACATTGTCAACGGCTCGTTTGATCAGCTGATGACGGATTTTACTGAACAGTTTCAGAAATTAATGATCGCGAGGCTGTCATCTCAGCAGGAGCTTATTTCCGAATTGAGCTGTCCGGTTATTTTGATCGCGGATACGATCGGCACTCTGCCGCTCATCGGCGCGATTGATACGAGACGGGCGCGTGTGATTTTGGAGTCGGTGCCGGAAAACTGTGTCGCCAAACGGATCACAAACCTTGTGATTGATCTGTCCGGTGTGCCCATTGTCGATACGATGGTGGCGCAGCAATTGTATATGCTGTCGAAAACGTTATTTCTCCTCGGCATCAGAACCGTGTTTTCCGGCATTCGGCCTGATGTGGCACAGACTTCTATCCAATTGGGACTTGATTTTTCAGAGTATCAAACTTACGGCTCTCTGGAGCAGGCGCTCGCCAGCATGGGTGTCACATGTGTGATCGAGGAAGCAAAAGCATAGAAAAAAGGTGCTCCGGCCAGAGGCGGGGCGCTTTTTTTGTCAGCGGAAAACAATTTAAATATTCTAAAACTTAGTTGACAGCTAGGGATAGTTTGAATTATTCTTATACACATCGAACCGGCACAAATAGCTGATCGTACACAAACGAAAGCTGGCCGTTCTGTCCAAATCTGATACCGGTATAATTGCCCATCAGTCAACTGAAGGCATATTATTTCCCTTTTTTGAAAGGGGATAATATGCCTTTTTTTATGCGGAAAAAGAGAGGAGAAATCAGGCACATGAAAAAAACAGCGGCATTTTTAGTATTGATCTTATTGGCAGGGGCGCTGTCAGCCTGTCAATCTGAGTCCGGCAGCGCGTCATCAGACGGAAAGACCGTTCAGCTGCTGAATGTATCGTATGATCCGACACGGGAGCTGTATAAAGAGTATAATCAGGCCTTTTCTTCCTATTGGAAAAAGAAAACGGGTCAAGATGTAACCGTTCAGCAGTCGCATGGAGGTTCGGGGAAGCAGGCCAGATCCGTAATAGACGGACTCGACGCTGATGTCGTAACGCTTGCTTTAGGTTATGACATTGATTCGATAGCAGAAAAAGCCCGGCTCATTGATCAAAACTGGCAGTCACGTCTGCCGGATCAATCAACTCCTTACACGTCAACCATCGTATTCTTAGTCAGAAAAGGGAATCCGAAACACATCACTGATTGGGCTGACTTGGTGAAAAAGGACGTTTCGGTCATTACGCCCAATCCGAAAACATCGGGCGGAGCCAGATGGAACTATTTAGCGGCATGGGCATATGCCGATGAAACGTATCATCATGACGACACGAAAATCAAACAGTTTATGAAAGACCTCTACGGCAATGTGGAAGTGCTTGATTCAGGGGCGCGCGGAGCCACGACCAGTTTTACAGAAAGAGGGATGGGGGATGTGCTGATCGCCTGGGAAAATGAGGCCTATCTCACACTGAAGGAATTCGGCAAGGAGAAATATGAGATTGTCAATCCTTCAATCAGCATTCTGGCTGAGCCTCCTGTCTCTGTTGTCGACAAAACCGCCGATAAAAAAGGAACAAAAAAAGCGGCTGAAGCATATTTGTCCTACCTCTACAGCAAAAAAGGGCAGGAGATCGCCGCGAAGAATTTTTACCGGCCCCGCGATAAAGAGGTTCTGAAAAAGTATGAAAAACAATTCCCGCAGATTAAAACGGTGACGGTCGAAAAGGAATTCGGCGGCTGGAAAAAAGCGCAGGAAACCCATTTCAATGACGGCGGAACCTTTGACAGCATCTATGAGAAATAGAAAGAGGAAACGAGTATGAGAACGTTACTTTTCAAAAAAACAAAACCGTCCGTGATTCCGGGGTTCGGATTAACGATGGGATTTACATTTTTATATATGGCCGTTTTGGTTATCGTGCCGCTGTCCATGGTGTTTTTTCATACGATGTCAATGGGGCCCGGGGACGTCTGGCATATCATTTCTGAGCCGAGGGCCGCGGCTTCCTATCGGCTGAGCTTCTTGACGGCGGGCTGCGCCGCTTTGATCAATGCGGTTTTCGGCGTTGTCATCGCCTGGGTGCTGACGAGATATGACTTTCCGGGGAAAAGGCTGGCTGACGGCCTGGTTGATCTGCCGTTTGCGCTGCCGACCGCCGTCGCAGGCATTACATTAACGGCAATGTATTCACCGGACGGCTGGATCGGACAGTTGTTTCCTTTCCGTATTTCCTTTACACCGATCGGCATTGTCATCGCATTGACGTTTATCGGGCTGCCTTTTGTCGTCAGGATGGTTCAGCCCGTCTTAGAAAATCTCCAAAAGGAAACGGAAGAAGCATCTGCGTCACTTGGAGCTTCGAAATGGAAAACCTTCCAAAAGGTCATTCTGCCGGAGCTTTTTCCTTCTATTATATCGGGTTTCGCATTATCTTTTGCCCGCGCCCTCGGGGAGTATGGTTCTGTTGTATTTATCGCGGGCAATATGCCGTTTAAAACCGAGATTTCCCCGCTGATCATTATGACGAAATTAGAGCAATACGATTATGCCGGGGCAACAGCTGTTGCGGCAGTCATGCTTGTCATCACATTTTTCATTTTATTCATCATCAATGGATTGCAATGGCTCACCGCGAGAAAATACGCAGGAAGGTAGGGGATATGCCATGCAGCTGGAAACAGCGAAAACAGCGAAAACAGCCGTGCCAAAGCGGGAGATACGGGAATCACCCGTTGTGAAATGGGTGCTGATCTCAGCAGTTCTGCTCTTTTTGTCCATATTTTTAATTATGCCGCTTGCATTCATATTTATTGAAGCTTTTAAAAAGGGAGCGGAAGCATATATCCTCTTTGTCACGCATCCGGATTCCCTTGCCGCGATGAAATTGACGCTCCTCATCGTTTTCATCACGGTTCCGCTGAATACGCTGTTCGGCGTCGCCGCGGCGTGGGCTGTGACCAAATATGAATTCAGGGGGAAAAGTCTGTTTATGACACTGATTGATCTGCCGTTTGCCGTGTCTCCGGTAATCGCGGGCTTAATCTTTGTCCTTTTGTTCGGGCTTCACGGCTGGCTTGGTCCATTTTTACTTGATCACCAGATAAAAATCGTATTCGCAGTCCCGGGAATCGTGCTTGCATCCTTGTTTGTGACGCTCCCTTTTATCGCCCGGGAATTAATACCGCTTATGCAAAGCTTGGGAAATGCTGAAGAAGAAGCGTCCGTCACCCTTGGTGCTGGTGGCTGGAGAACGTTCTGGCATGTGACGCTGCCTAATATCAAATGGGGGCTGATCTACGGCGTGATTTTGAGCGCGGCCCGGACAATCGGCGAATTCGGCGCCGTATCAGTCGTTTCCGGTCATATCAGGGGTGTTACCAACACGCTCCCGCTTCATATCGAAATTTTGTACAACGAATATCAGTTTACGGCCGCTTTTGCGGCGGCCTCCGTCATGTCGGTTTTTGCGATTGTGACACTGTTTTTGAAAAACATCATTGAATGGAAAGCCGGTTATCGTTCTGTCAAAGCCGGATGAGGAAGGAGTCATTATGGAGATTACGATCGACAGTATTTCTAAGCATTACGGAAACTATCAGGCATTGCGGGATATCAATCTTCACGTCAATAATGGCGAGCTGGTTGCGCTTCTCGGCCCGTCAGGCTCAGGCAAAACGTCATTATTGAGAGTCATTGCCGGCCTCGAGCAGGCAGATGGGGGACGTGTCCTGTTCGGAAAACAAGATGTGACGGATACGCATGTAAAAAGCAGACATGTCGGTTTTGTGTTTCAGCACTATGCGTTATTCAGCAAGATGACGATTTTTGAAAATGTCGCCTACGGATTAAAAGTCCGTCCGCGAAAGCAGCGTCCCGCCAAAAAGGAAATTGCCGAAAAGGTGAGAGAGCTTCTGGCGCTTGTGAAACTGGAACCTTATGAAAAGCGCTATCCCTCGCAACTGTCAGGCGGACAAAGACAAAGAGCCGCCCTCGCACGCGCTTTGGCCGTAGAACCGAACATTCTGCTGTTGGATGAACCGTTCGGCGCGCTTGACGCCAAAGTAAGAAAAGAGTTAAGGCAATGGCTCAGACGGCTTCATGATGAATTCGGCATGACAAGTATTTTCGTCACTCACGACCAGGAAGAAGCGCTTGATGTGGCCGACCGCATCGTCATTATGAATGAAGGTGCAATTGAACAGATCGGAACGCCGCAGGAGGTGTATGATCACCCCGCAAATCCGTTTGTGTACGACTTTCTCGGCAGTGTCAACGTATTTGAAGGAAGAGTGGAGGAAGGAAAGCTGATCACCGGAAACGCGGCAATACCTGTCGGGCATGCTGATCAGGACAAGGGGATCGCTTATGTGAGGCCGCACCATTTTACCGTAGAAAAAAAACCGTCCGGTCTGCATTCATTTGAAGCAAAGGCGGCTCATATCCGCGCCATCGGACCGTCCGTCAGATTGGAAGCCGTCCGTACCGACACAGGCCAGCACTTGGAGATTGAGCTCTCAAAAGAGCAATATGACGCCTTGGGGGCGGGCGTCGGCGACACGGTTTATGTCAAAGCGAAGGAAGTGAAAGTTTTCGCAAAGAAAACATATCCGAAAATTGTGTAAATGCTGTTGATTTCTGAATGAAAACATAATAGTATAATTATATATTTCTTATCAGAATAGTATGAATTAAAACACTCATTGTCAAAAGACGAACGGCCAGACATAAAGGGGGAGCATGATGACGTCCAAAGGAAACGTAGATCCGCATGTGATCGAAAAGATTATCAGTGCGCTGGAAACGCTCGATTTCGGGACTGTTCAGATTACGGTTCATAATTCCCAAGTGACACAAATTGATAAGGTGGAGAAATATCGATTTTCCCTGAAGAGCAAAGAATTAAAACAATCTTAAAAAACAGCCAATGACAGGAGGCGGTACATATGAAGCATTCAACTGTTCCTTTCCGGGAGAGCCGGTATCTGCACCTGCCCGAAGTGCGCTTTCTGCATTGGTGCACGAAGCAATACGGCATAAATAAAGGCGTGCTCAATACAATTGACGGCTGGTTTTATGATGCGGGCGTCATTCCGATTCCCGTCAGGCGTCTTTATGTGCTGGCATTCCTTGATTTCGTGAAAACGCCGGGGCAGAAGGGGAATATCCGATTCGGGCACGGCGGATTGACGAAAAAACTGCATGATTTCATGGATATGCAGGAGTGCGCAGCAAAACGTCAGGCCTGACATCCTTAAAATCTTCTTAAAATCATGCAAATTTCTCCCATTTTATTTATAATAGACCTATCACGATCATTTTTTGGGAGGACTTTTGACATGCAAACTGCTGCTTATGAGAGCAAACAATCTATTATGCAGCGCATTATCACGGTATTTGTGTTTACACTGTTAGTTGCGACAATCGGCCTGTATACGGGCCGGTTCATTCCGCCGGCATTGATGCTGCCGCTGTCGATCTTAGAGGTCGTCATGATCATCGCCGCATTTTGGCTGCGCCGAAAAAAAGCCGTCGGATATGTGTTTGTCTTTTCGTTCGCTTTTATTTCCGGAATGACGCTGTTTCCGATCATCAGCCATTATGCGTCCGCAGCCGGAGCCTATGTCGTATTGGAGGCATTCGGTTCTTCGTTTGTGATTTTTGCGGTGCTCGGCACGATCGGCGCTAAAACGAAAAAGGACTTGTCGTTTTTATGGTCCTTCTTGCTTGTCGCTCTTATCGCGCTTCTCGCAGTGGGGATCTTTAATATTTTCAGCCCGCTGAATTCCGCCGCCATGATGGCGTATTCCGTCATCGGAACGATTGTGTTTTCAATGTACATCTTATACGATCTGAACCAGATCAAGCACCGGGACATCACGGCTGACCTGATTCCTTTGATGGCATTGACGCTTTATATCGACTTTATCAACTTGTTTATCAACCTGCTTCGGTTTTTCGGGATTTTAAACAGTGATGATTAACCGCGCGAAAAAGGCGCCCTGCTGAGAGGGGCGCCTTTTTATGTTCTGCCGCCGGAAAACAGCAGAAGCTTATCAAATAAAACTTCAAGCATTTTTGTCAATTCCGCTTTTTCTCCAGCAGTGAAGCTTTCCATGACTGCTGAAATGTTGGAGAAGTGGCCGGGAAGAAACAGCATCAGCTTTTCTTTTCCTTCCCTTGTAAGTTCGATGCTGATTTTTCGTCTGTCACCGGTATGCCGGCTGCGGTTTACAAAGCCGTCCCGTGCGAGTCCGTCGATCAATCCGGTGATGGTCGCTTTGGTGACATTGGATTTTTTCGCCAGCTCCGTCGGACTCAGGCTGTGGCCGGGTTCGTCAAACAGAAACATTAAAATTTTGAATTTCCCTTCGGACAATCCGTGACTTGAGAAATAATGCTCCATGACCTGATTCATTTTTTTAGACATATCAAATAACGTCAAAAATGTTTTCAATGATTCAGCATCCATACCGGCGTAAATCTCAGCGCGTCCGGCAATCTGCGAGTAATCCGGCAAATGTCTCAACTCCATTTTGTAAGCCTCCGTACCATTTTAGTGATTCAAAGTATAAGCTTGCCGGATTCAAAAGGCAACCTATAAAGATTGACAGTTTTTCAGACTATATAGTAAGGTGGCTAATAGTTAATGAATGATAAATAAATCGAGAAGGCGGTATCGTGATGAACCATGAAGTGAAAAAGATCATCATAGCGGGCGGAGGGATCGGCGGCCTGTCCGCAGCGATTTCTCTCGGCAGAGCGGGTTTTGAAGTAACCCTTTGCGAGGCGGCGTCCGACATGCGAAAAAGCGGAGCGGGCATTCTTCAGCCTCAAAATGCGCTTCGGGTGCTTCGGGAAATCGGTGTGTATGATGAATGCTGTCAACACGGCTTTCAAACGGATTGGCTGAAGCAGCATGATGAAAACGGAACGCTGCAGTTTAAAGTGAGTGAGGCGTTTTTAGATGATACATTGCCGGGGCGGAATAATATATTGCGGCAAACATTAAACGATATCCTCAGGAAGCATGCTGAAGCGGCGGGAGTCACGATTCTGCCCGGTAAAAAAGTCGTGTCTTACGAAGAAACGGCAGATGAAATAACGGTGCATTGTGGAGACGGAACCGCGATGACGGCTGACATTCTCGCCGGCTTTGACGGCATCCGCTCCGCTGTCCGCGATCAAATGCTGCAAATGGAAGTGAAAACAGAGTATCTCGGCATGGGAGCGCACAGATTTTACATTTCTTTTCCCGAGCCGGTTTTTCATGATTCAACACTGATGTATAAAAAAGGGCAGACGCAGGTCGGGGTCGTGCCGCTCTCTGAAAAAACAGGATACGTATTTATCATCCGGCCGTATGACGCTGACTTCAGGGATGACGAGGACACACGTTTTGAACGGGTGAGAGACTTGCTGCGCGGAATTCCGGGAGTAAAGTTTGTGACAGAGAATATGTCAAGGGAATATCCCGTTTTGTTTCATAAGATTGAGCAGATGGCGGTCAAAGAACCGTGGCACAGAGGCCGCGTCGTTCTGGGCGGGGATGCCGTCCATGCAGGAGCGCCGACATTGGCGCAGGGAGCGGCGATGGCGATTGAAGACGCGATTGTGCTTAGTGAAGAACTGCAAAAGCACGAAAACCATGAAACTGCATGTCAATCATACTTTGAAAGACGGGCGGAGCGGGCATTACAGGTGCAGAATCTCTCATCTGAAATCGTCCGCCGCGAGATAAAGGGAACGCCCGGCGTCCAAGACATCATCGGTGAATGCTATCGATTGCTCAAAGAGCCTTATTAAATAAAGAAAGTCCAGAACATGGCGTCTGGACTTTTGTCAGTCTTGTTCAGATTTATTCCGTATCCGCTCAATCACCTCATGCAGCCCCTCAGGCTTGTGAAACTCCACCGGCGAACTGCCTTTTTCAAACGAGATCGTCTCCGCCTCAATGAGCGCGACATAGCGCCCGTTCACTTTTGCGAGATGGATGGATTCGCCGAAATCAGCCAGTAATCCTTTAATCTCTGTTTCTCCGACTTTCATTTTCAGCTCGGCTTCCGGCGTGTGTTCAATGATCTGCGCGGATGCCTCGATGACTTGATGGGTGTCGAGGCGCTCCTGAATTTCCCGCTTTTCACTCGCTTCCCAAATTTCAATGTCGTGCTCAAACTGCTGAAGCTCTTCACTGTTTTCTTCAAAAGTTTCATACACGTGCTCCTGCACCATGTTCATGACTTGGTTTTTCATGATTTCCGGCATCGATTCGCCATATTCGACAAATTTGAGAAAATCTTCGAAATAACGGGCGTGCGAGGCCTGGTGGATTTTCAGCTCATGCTCTTCCGTCATGCCTTCTTCCGGCATATACGGATATTGAATGCTTTTCATGTTCTTTGTCGTGATGGCCATTTCGACCTTTTTAATGAGAGATGAGGCGTCTGAGATCCGGGCGACCTTCGGCTCGAAATCGCATTTCATCATAAAGACGAACTTGTCCTCAAAATATTTACGCGGCACGGCCGATGCCACGATAAAAACACCGCCGCGAACGGCGCTCGTGTCAAGGTAAGTGCGGACGAACTGTTCGCTTGCTTCGATAAATGCTTCCTTCGTATCCGCAAGTCTGGCGCGGTTGAAAAGGTTGTAATTCGGATTTGAATCAAGCTCATGGCCCGGCTCCGTGATAAAATGGCCGATTTTTGTGGGGACCTGCTCGGATTGCGGATGCCGTTCAGCTTTCCGTTTGACGATTTTCTTCAATTCCCCGTCAAGAAAATCCTTCAGCTCGCTTTCTTCAAATTCGTCTGTGTCAAGGGTCTGGAAATGTTTGAACTGTTTATTTGCCTGTTCGTCTTTTCCTTCCACTTGAATGACATAAAACGATAAAAACTTGATTTCAAAATCCATATGTGAACTCACCTTATTTCTGTATTTAACAAGCCTCTCCAGTATAGAAAAAACCGTTATCAATCGTCAATCCGGGGATTGATCCGTAACGGCGGATAATCGGCCGGTGAAAAGGGCACTGTAGTTGGAAGGAACGCATCAATGTGTAAGAAAGGGTGTTATTCATGAAGGAAACAGGTCCGATTCCGCAGCCGAAGACATTCGGTCCTCTCGGCAATCTCCCTTTGCTTGATAAAGACAAGCCTACAATGTCGCTGATCAAACTGGCAAACGAGCAGGGGCCTATTTTTCAGCTGCATACCCCGGCGGGCGCCATTATCGTCGTGTCCGGACATGAACTGGTGAAAGAGGTATGTGATGAAGAGCGGTTCGATAAAAGCATTGAAGGTGCTTTGGAGAAAGTCCGGGCGTTTTCCGGTGACGGGCTGTTTACAAGCTGGACGCATGAGCCTAACTGGCGAAAGGCGCATAATATTCTGATGCCGACCTTCAGCCAGCGCGCGATGAAAGATTATCATTCGATGATGACTGATATCGCGGTGCAGCTGATTCAAAAATGGGCTAGGCTGAATCCGGATGAGGCCGTTGATGTGCCTGCTGATATGACCCGCCTGACGCTTGATACGATCGGGCTTTGCGGCTTTAACTATCGGTTTAACAGCTATTACAGGGAAACGCCTCATCCGTTTATCAACAGCATGGTGCGCGCCCTTGATGAAGCGATGCACCAAATGCAGCGTCTCGATGTTCAGGATAAGCTCATGATCAGGACGAAGCGCCAATTTCATCATGACATTCAGGCGATGTTTTCGTTAGTAGACAGTATTATCGCAGAGCGCCGGTCAGGCGGACGGGATGAAAAGGATCTGCTGGCCAGAATGCTGAATGTGGAAGACCCGGAAACGGGCGAAAAACTTGATGATGAAAATATCCGGTTTCAAATCATCACGTTTTTAATTGCCGGCCATGAAACGACCAGCGGCCTGCTTTCCTTTGCCATCTACTTTCTGCTGAAACATCCCCGTGTTTTGGAAAAAGCCTATGAAGAAGCCGATCGGGTTTTGACCGATCCCGTTCCTTCTTATAAACAAGTACTGGAGCTTAGTTATATCCGAATGATTTTGCAGGAGTCATTGCGCTTATGGCCGACCGCGCCTGCGTTCAGCCTTTATGCGAAAGAGGATACGGTGATCGGCGGGAAATATCCGATCACGCCGAAAGACAGAATTTCCGTCTTAATTCCCCAGCTTCACCGTGATAAAGACGCGTGGGGAGACAATGCGGAGGAATTTTATCCGGAGCGGTTTGAACATCCTGATCAAGTGCCTCACCATGCGTACAAGCCGTTCGGAAACGGTCAGAGGGCGTGTATCGGTATGCAGTTCGCCCTGCATGAAGCAACTCTTGTTCTGGGGATGATTCTGCAGCATTTTACCTTTATCGATCACACCGATTATGAGCTCGATATTAAACAGACACTGACGATTAAGCCCGGCGACTTTCATATCCGGGTGCGGCCGAGAAACAAAGGAGCCGTTGCGGCAGCTCTCCCGGCGGCTGAAAAAGCGGCGGAAGACGTCGAAAAAGAAAAACGGGAAACAAAAGGCGCATCCATTATCGGGCTTGATAACCGACCGCTTCTGATTTTGTACGGCTCAGATACGGGAACCGCAGAAGGCGTGGCGCGGGAACTTGCCGATACTGCCGGGATGCACGGCGTCCGGACTGAAACGGCGCCTTTAAATGACCGGATCGGAAAACTGCCGAAAGAAGGAGCTCTCTTGATCATTACGTCCTCTTATAACGGAAAGCCTCCGAGCAACGCGGGACAATTCGTTCAATGGCTTGAAGAAGTCAAACGCGGGGAACTGGAAGGCGTCCGATATGCCGTCTTCGGCTGCGGTGATCATAACTGGGCGGCGACATATCAGGCTGTGCCGAGGCTGATTGATGAGAAGCTTGCCGAAAAAGGGGCGGAACGCTTTTCTGCACGAGGCGAAGGGGACGTCAGCGGCGATTTTGAAGGAAAGCTTGATGAATGGAAAAAAAGCATGTGGACGGACGCCATGAAGGCATTCGGTCTCAAGCTGAATGAAAATGCCGAAAAAGAGCGAAGTGCGCTGGGTCTTCAATTTGTCAGCGGGCTTGGCGGGTCTCCTTTGGCAAAGACGTATGAGGCGGTTTACGCATCCGTTGCGGAAAACAGGGAACTTCAGGCGCCGGAAAGCGGCCGGAGCACAAGGCATATTGAAATCACTCTGCCGAAAGAGGCTGCCTATCATGAAGGGGATCATCTCGGCGTGCTGCCGGTAAACAGCAAAGAGCAGGTCAGCCGTGTTCTCCGCCGGTTCAATCTGAACGGGAATGATCAAGTGCTGCTGACGGCCAGCGGACAGAGCGCGGCTCATCTCCCGCTCGATCGGCCGGTCAGGCTGCATGATCTTCTGAGCAGCTGTGTCGAATTGCAGGAAGCGGCATCAAGGGCTCAAATCCGGGAAATGGCCGCTTATACGGTCTGTCCGCCGCACAAACGGGAATTGGAAGATTTTCTTGAGGAGGGCGTCTATCAGGAGCAAATCTTAACACCGCGCGTCTCAATGCTCGATCTCCTTGAAAAATATGAAGCGTGTGAACTGCCGTTTGAGCGATTTCTGGAGCTTTTGCGCCCGCTGAAGCCGCGGTATTATTCGATTTCAAGTTCGCCGCGGAAACATCCCGGGCAGGCCTCAATTACCGTCGGTGTCGTTCGCGGCCCCGCCCGGAGCGGTTTGGGTGAGTATCGCGGAGTTGCTTCGAATTATTTAGCGGACCGCCGCCCTGAGGATGGTATCGTGATGTTTGTCCGCACTCCGGAAACACGATTCCGGCTGCCGGAAGATCCGGAAAAACCGATTATTATGGTCGGTCCCGGCACAGGAGTCGCCCCGTTCCGCGGATTTCTGCAGGCCCGCGCGGCGTTAAAAAAAGAAGGAAAAGAGCTGGGCGAGGCTCGTCTGTATTTCGGATGCAGAAACGATCATGATTTTATTTACCGTGATGAGCTTGAAGCTTATGAAAAAGACGGAATCGTGACGCTTCATACGGCTTTCTCCCGCAAAGAAGGCGTACCGAAAACGTATGTGCAGCACTTAATGGCGAAAGACGCCGGCGCTTTAATTTCCATCCTCGGCCGGGGAGGGCACCTCTACGTATGCGGCGACGGCAGCAAAATGGCGCCCGATGTAGAGGCAACGCTGCAAAAAGCGTATCAGTCGGTCCACGAAACAGACGAACGGCAAGCGCAAGAATGGCTTTTGGACCTCCAGACAAAAGGCATTTACGCAAAAGATGTTTGGGCGGGGATTTGACCAATGTGATGAAAAGGACTGGATGACTCCAGTCCTTTTTCCTTCAATAAAATGAATTGCTTTCCAATCGATATACATTCGGCTTGTCCAACCACACCTGGTCAAGATATCTTCCCTGCTTGACTCCCGGACCTTCTATTTTGGTCATTTCTAAAACCTGCAGAAATTGTCATCAGAAGTGTGGCTTAAAAGTTTTACCATATGTTCCTCCGTTAGCCAGAAATTCAGACAGCCATTGCATGCTATCTATTGAGTTGAAGATCAGCAGGCTTCTCTTTTTTATTAGGATGCTTATATAAAGGACGTCTCATGCTGTAATGGAAGCATACCGGCGCAAAGAGTCCCATCTGCTGTTCCCAAGACTAAATAGTTGCGCCTATTTTGGATAAAACCTCTTTACAAATATATGGAATTAGAATATACTCTGTTTCACAAAGTACTTTGCGAAAAGAGGAGCCTGTCTTATGTCAAATCAGAATTTTCGTGAATCAGAGATAGCTGAAAACTTATCTCATATCAAAGTCTTGACGAATTACAAGACTGAGTACTCAAGGCAAACCAGTCCATATTTCATTATTTGGGGCTGTATATGGATTATTGCGTATTCCGTTTCTTTATTTAAGGTACTTTCTGTAGTCCTTGCTTGTGTCTGGTTAATACTGGCAGTATTAGGATGGATACTGACTTTGAAGACATATCTTAAGCAGAAACAATTTGATCCTATGCCCACTTTCTTAAAGAATCAATTAAAATATGCTTGGATTGGATTCATATTAGTGGTATGCATTTTTGTTTTCCTGTTTTTAATGGGATTATTGCCGCGAACAGGAGAATTTCTATCGTTTTTGATTGTTTTAATGGTGTCTATTATGTACATATTCTTAGGCATCGTGTTAACAAAAGAGATTTTTGTTATGGGATTTTGGCTGAGCATACTCGGTATGCTTACATTCTGCCTATTTCCTGATGCAATGAATATTGTTTTTGCATTTATTGGCGGAGGCAGCCTATTACTTACAGGAATGATTTTGAAAAGAAAAGGGCAAGGAAATGAGTAATGTTAACAATATCAATGATTTAATACATGCCAAAGTGCGGTTGGGAATTATGAGTTTATTGATGACTTATGATCAATGTGATTTTACTTTCCTGAAAAAGTCATTAGACATCACAGATGGGAATTTAGGTTCGCATCTGAAAAAGTTAGAAGATGCAGCTTATATAGAACTAACCAAGAAGTTCGTATCCAAAAAGCCGAAGACTATTGTTCAGATCACGAAAGAAGGGAAAGCAGCCTACAAGGAGTACATTAATACGATTGAATCCATATTTAAAATAAATAACAGTGGGGGCATGGTGTAAATGCTGCAAGTTGAACATATAAGTAAGCGCTATGGCACGACTCTGGCTTTGGACAATGTTGCTTTAACAATTCCGAAAGGAGTCTGCTATGGACTTGTTGGACCGAACGGATCCGGCAAATCTACCTTAATTAAGATCATCTCGCGCATCATCCGCGAATATGACGGTAAGGTTGAATTTGTCGGCAAGGAAAATGGCAGGCTGGGTTATGTTCCGCAGGATATCAGCCTTGAAGAAAAATTAACCGCAAAAACCAATATGGAATTTTTCGGAAAGTTACACGGGCTGAATGGCTTAAAACTAAAGCAAACAACAAAAAAACTGTTAGAAGATATCGGGTTGTTAGAAAGGGCAAACGACGTTGTGGAGAACTTTTCTGGAGGAATGAAGCGCCGTTTAAATATCGGGTGTGCATTAATGCACGATCCAGACTTAATTATTCTAGATGAGCCGACGGTAGGTGTGGACCCGCAATCACGCCGCTACATTTTTAAAATCGTAAATCGACTCAAAAAAGCCGGTAAAACCATTATTTATGTGAGTCATTACATGGAAGAGATTGAAACTCTTTGTGACTATGTAGCTTTTATCGACAGAGGGCAAATTATCGATGAAGGAGAAATAAATGAACTGCTTAAACGACATGAAGAATCATCTATTATGTTTAACTCCTCATTGTCTCCTGAATTAATAAAGAGCCATGGTTTTGAGTTTTCAGTCGTTAATTCAGGGTTGATAATAAAAACCAAAGAACCTTTAGAAACCATGGAGCGCTTAATTAGGGTCAGTAAGGAAAACAATATTGTGCCTCATCAGTTGTTTTTATATAAGCCAAAATTAGAAGATGTATTCTTTAAACTTACCGGCACTGATTTGCGTGATGAAGAATAAAGGGGAAATTTATCATGTTACCGCTCGCTCAAATTGAAACGCTAAAACAGTTAAAGGATAAGTCTCTGTTTTTTTGGACGATTATATTACCCATTGTGTCCATCATATTGCTGATTGAGCTATTTACGACAGACAGTGCAAACAAAACTTTAGTAGCTTCTCAATCTGTAACCGGCATGAGCGTATTCTTTTCAACATTCATTATTATCTCCATCGTTATAAGTTTTGTAAAGGATCGGGAAAAAGGAATTGTATCAAGACTGGCAAGTACTCCTTTAAAGCCTTATAACTTCTTCTTAGGAAAAAGTATCCCTTTTTTAGTCATAACTTTTATGCAAATTCTTCTCCTTTCCGTTCTGGGAATATTTCTGTACGATATTGAAATTAATAATTTTCCGGCGTATTTGTGGGTTGTTGTGTTGATATCTTTACTAGTTACATCCTGGGGAGTTGCTATTTCGGTCTTTGCAAAGACTGAAAATACCGGCTTGGTCATGACAAATGTGATTGCATTAGGTACCGCTGTTGTATGTGGTTTATGGACTCCTTATGATCAATTGCCAAGCTATCTTCAAACTATTGGAATGCTCTTCCCTCAGTACTGGGCGCATCAAGGGTTAATTCAATCGGTCTCGACGATATCGGGAGGAGAAAGTCTAGTATGGGTAACATTTGTTGTACTGGGCTATACAATACTAGGATTTATAGTTTCTCTAATTGGATACAGACATTACATTAAAATGGCGAGAAATTAAACCTCCGTGAGAATTAAGATATTAAAACGCAGCTGGGACTAAAAGGAGAGCGGGAAATGATTAGTGAAAAACTAAAACTGTATGTCGAGGCTCAATTTAAAAAGTATGAAAAAAACTCGTTGTTGAACAGAAAAAAAACGGAGCTAATTCCTTTATTGGCGGGTCTGATGAAACCAGTTCACAATTTTTTTCGCTAATGAGAAACAGAAATTTGCAAGACGCGTTAAGGACCAGTGTTGGAGAACAGTTTAAGCAGTCACAAATGCCAGCTCTGCTGCATGGTTGGATTATAAAAAACAAAAGGTATACGTGAAGAAAGCATTTTTGTATATTTTTAGGGTCTAAGCGATAATTTGACAGGGAAAGGACTGGATGACTCCGGTCCTTTTTTTACATCAGCCAAAAAAACCTTCAAGTTTTTCAGTCCCTTTGCATACAATAACTTCAGCCCGCCTGTTGGGCGGCTGTCTTTGATATTCATTTTTCGTTTTTAGAAGTTTGTGTTATTCTTATATTTGGTATCTCCTATTTTCAGACCGGGTCTGATACGGTACCTTTTAATGCCAGAAAAAAATGTGAAACGAAGAACGGATATCCTGCGTCTAATGGCTGGCGGGATAAGATGTTCAATGGGCATGACACGAATGATAAATATATCGTTTTTTAAAATGGTGTGTTTATGGGGCTGTGTGATGCTTTCGTTTTGCTCGGAAAGCAGGAATTGAAGCAAAAAGTAAGAATACAGATTTAAAGTGTTTAGGAAAGTAGAGGTTGCCATGAAGAAATTATTTTCTTACAGACTTAGTTTTTTTGTACTGGCTATTATTTTGTTTTGGGCCAAAACGTATTTAGCCTATCATGCTGAATTCAACCTTGGGGTGAAGGGTCCGACGCAGCAGTTTCTGCTTGTGATCAATCCGTTCTCAAGCGCCATTTTCTTTTTAGGACTGGCATTGTTTGCGAAAGGCCGCAAATCAGCGATTATCATGGTGATTATTGATTTCATCATGACGTTTATTTTGTATGCAAATATCCTATTCTATCGATTCTTCGATGATTTCTTGACATTCCCGAACTTAAAGCAATCCGGTAATGTCGGAAATATGGGAGACGGCATCTTCAGCATTATGTCCGGCCATGATATTTTATACTTTGTTGATATTATTATTTTAATCGCGCTTCTGGTGTGGAGACGTGAGCTGAAGGAATTCAAGCTGAAAAAACGGTATACGTCATTAATTATCGTGACGGGTATTGTGTTGTTCTTCGTGAACCTGGCGATTGCCGAAGAGGACCGCCCGGAGCTGCTGACAAGAACGTTTGACCGCAATTACATTGTAAAATACTTAGGCCTTTATAATTACACGATCTATGACGGCGTACAGACGGCGCAGACGGAATCACAGCGGGCATATGCCAGCAGCGATGACCTGACGAGCGTTGAAAACTACACATCGTCGCATTATGCGAAGCCGAACGCCGAGTATTTCGGCAAGGCCAAAGGCAAAAACATCATTAAGATTCACTTGGAGAGCTTCCAATCGTTTTTGATCAATTACAAACTTGACGGAAAAGAAGTCACGCCGTTCCTGAATAAACTCGCCCGCGGCGGAGAGGACATGACGTACTTTGATAACTTTTTCCACCAAACAGGCCAAGGTAAAACATCTGACGCCGAGCTGATGATGGATAACAGCCTGTTCGGACTGCCTGAAGGGTCAGCCTTCGTGACAAAAGGGGAAAACACGTATCAATCGCTTCCTGCCATCCTTGACCAAAGTGAGGGCTATACAAGCGCCGTTTTACACGGTGACTACAAATCATTCTGGAACCGTGACCAGATTTACAAACATATCGGCTACGATAAATTCTTTGACGCCAGCACATACGATATGTCTGATGACAACCTTGTCAATATGGGACTGAAGGATAAACCATTCTTCAAAGAATCCATACCGAAGCTTCAGTCGCTGAAACAGCCGTTCTACGCGCATCTGCTCACGCTGACGAACCATTATCCGTTTACGCTTGATGAAAAAGACGCAACGATCGAAAAAGCGAAAACGGGCGACGCGACTGTGGATGACTATTTCCAGACGGCGCGTTATCTCGACGAAGCGCTTGAACAGTTCTTTAAAGATCTGAAGTCATCCGGTTTATATGACAACTCGGTGATTATGCTTTACGGAGACCATTACGGAATCTCTGAAAACCATAACCGCGCGATGAAAGAAATTCTCGGCAAAGAAATTACGCCTTATCAAAACGCGCAGAATCAGCGTGTGCCGCTTATGCTTCGCATCCCCGGCAAAAAAGGCGGGGTGAACCATACGTACGGCGGTGAAATGGACGTTGTGCCGACGATCCTTCACTTGGAAGGCATCGATTCTAAGAAATATATTAATTTCGGCACCGATCTCTTCTCGAAAGACCATGATGATACGGTGACGTTCCGTAACGGAGATTACGTCACGCCGAAATATACTTCCATCTCCAATGTCGTATACGATACGAAGACAGGAAAAGAACTGAAAGGCAATCAGGAAACGAAAAACCTGAAAGCCAGAGTCACAGAGCAGCTGAAGCTGTCTGACAGCGTGATGTACAAAGACTTGCTCAGATTCCACAAATTGAGCGACTTTACGCCGGTTGATCCGTCTAAATATCATTACGGCAAAGAAAAGCTGAATCAGGATAATAAATAATAGAAAGAGCCTTACGGAATTTCCGTGAGGCTCTTTTTTTGTGTGTATCTTCACCAATCTGAAAAAAGAGAGAGCTTTTGGTCACAAAGGGCGCCAATCTCTCATATCTTACAGTAGATTTTGAAACCGGTGATAGAGAATCGGACAAATTATCGGGTTGGTTTCTCTTATACGGGCGGTTTCGAATCCAATATTCACAGAGAAGAGGGGTAGAGATGAAAGCAGTCATTCTCTGCGGCGGAAAAGGAACGAGAATGAGCGAAATCACCAATGAACGTCCCAAACCGCTCGCCATGATAGGCGGCAAACCGATTCTATGGCATATTATGAAACTCTATCAATACTATGGCGTGAACGAATTTATCCTGCTTCTTGGTTTCAAAGGAGAGATGATTAAGGAATATTTCTTAGATTATGACTGGAAGAATCACAGCATGACGCTGGACAGCTCTACCGGAGAAGTGCGGATATTGGGAACATCCGAGCCGTGGAAAATCACTTTTTTAGACACGGGGGAACACACGCAGACAGCGGGGCGGCTTTTACAGGCGAAGGACATCATCGGTGATGAAACCTTTCTTATGACGTACGGGGACGGACTGGCCAACATCAACCTGTTTCATCTGATCAGCTATCATCAATCAAAAGGGGCTGCGGCGACCGTCACCGGTATAGAAAAGACCTCGCAATTCGGAACGCTGACGGTTGAAGACGGTATGGCGAAAAGCTTTTCTGAAAAAACCTCAAGTGACGGCATCATCAACGGCGGATTTTTCGTGCTCAGCCCGAAGGTATTTGATTATCTGCCGAAAGACAGGGACGTCATGTTTGAAGAAGAACCGCTGAAGGAGCTGGCAAAGGACGGCGAATTGGCGGTATACCGGCATTACGGTTTCTGGACGGCGATCGATACGTATAAAAATCTGCTGGAAATTAACAAGATGTGGGACCGGGGACAACATGTATGGAAGGTATGGTGATCAAGTTTGAGTTTCTGGAAAAATAAAAATGTGTTTGTGACGGGATGTACAGGTCTTTTAGGAAGCTGCTTGGTGAAGGAACTGATCGATCAGGGGGCTAATGTGACGGGACTTGTCCGTGACACTGTGCCCAAGTCGAACCTGTATCAGGGAGAACAAGTGAAGCAAATGAATATCGTGCAGGGCGCGCTTGAAGATCTGGATGTGATTGAGCGGGCGCTGGGCGAGTATGAAATTGACACGGTCTTTCATTTAGCCGCTCAGGCGATCGTCGGCGTCGCAAACCGCAATCCGATTTCCACATTTGAAGCCAATATTCTCGGCACATGGAACATCCTTGAATCGTGCCGCAGGCATCCGCTCATCAAGCGGGTGATCGTCGCGTCCAGTGATAAAGCGTACGGCGACCAGCCGACACTGCCGTACGATGAAAACATGCCTCTTCAGGGCAAACATCCGTATGACGTATCAAAAAGCTGTGCCGATTTATTAAGCCACACATATTTTAATACGTACGGACTTCCGGTCTGTATTACGCGCTGCGGCAACTTGTACGGCGGCGGAGATTTGAACTTCAACCGGATTATTCCGCAGACGATTCAGCTCGTGCTGAACGGTGAAGCGCCGGAAATCCGCAGCGACGGCACATTTATCCGTGATTATTTTTACATCGAGGATGCGGTCGAGGCATACCTTTTGCTGGCGGAAAAGATGGAGGAGCTCAATCTTGCGGGAGAAGCGTTCAACTTCAGCAATGAGATTCAGCTGACGGTGCTGGAACTTGTAGAAAAAATTCTTAAGGCGATGGACAGTGACCTCAAGCCGAAAGTGCTTAACCAGGGAAGCCACGAAATCAAGCACCAATATTTATCAGCGGAAAAGGCGAGGAAGCTTCTGAATTGGACGCCCGCGCATACCATTGATGAAGGATTGGAAAAAACGATCGAATGGTATAAAGCCTTTTTTCAAAAGTAACAGAAACAGAGGTGAGAGAAAGACGTGACAAGCGCATATTGCACAGTTTTATCAAAAGGAAGGCTGTATCAGGCTATCGCTTTGTTCGGCTCATTGAAAGCGGTTCAGGCGGACGCCCCCATTTTTACTTTGTGTATGGATCAAGACACCTATGACGTGCTGCAGGCAATGCGGCCGGATAATGTCACCTTGATTCAGGTGTCCGCACTGGAAAATGAGGCGCTCCTTGAACTGAAGCGGACGAGGGATCAGAGCGAATATTGCTGGACGGTGAAGCCGGTATTTCTCGAATTCGTGCTGGACGGACACCCGGAATTAGAGCGTGTCACGTACATTGATGCCGATTTGTTTTTCTTCGCTGATCCGCGCGCGATTTTTGACAATCAGCCGGATTGTTCGGTGCTTCTGTCACGGGGTGATATCGTCATTCCCTCATTTGAAAAACAGGAAATCGACATGCTGCAGCGTCTTTTAGGCCGGTATAATTCCGGTTTTCTCAGCTTCAAAACCGACAGTGCCGGAACAGATTGTCTCAGATGGTGGAAAGAACGCTGCCTGGAAGAATGCAAAAATGCGCCGGGCGAAGGAAAATTCGGAGATCAAGGCTACTTGGATTACATGTCCGGCCTGTTCCCGAATGTGTGTGACATCACCACGCCCGGCGTGAATATCGGCCATTGGAATTACGGCCGCCACACGTTTTCATGGAAGGACGGGCGTCTTGTGCTCGAAGACGGAAATCCGCTGATTTTCTATCATTTCAGCGGATACCGGATCGTCACAGCCAGCGACATTCGGCAGATTCATGAGACGGACCGGACCGACCTGCCGTTTGTCCATCAGCTTTATCAGGACATTCTGAAGCGGGTGATCGGGACGGTCAGCGCCGTCTGCCCGGAGTTCAGCGGCTTTGCATCTGAGGATGATAACAAATAAATGATCATATACAGGAAGTGAACGAAAAGTGAAGGCAAGCGTCATTGTTCCCGCATATAATTCCAAGGAGAGGCTTTATAACAGCCTGCTGTCCTTGAATGAACAGGAATGCACAGAGCCGTTCGAAGTGATTGTGGCTGACAACGGTTCGGAAGACGGAACCTTATCCATGCTTGAATCATTCAGCGCGAATTTTCCGCTGATTTTTGTAAGAATTAAAGAAAACAGAGGGATCGCTTACGGCCGGAATCAGGCGGTCCGCAATGCCAGAGGCGATATTTTGATTTTCCATGACAGCGACATGCTTGCCGAAAAGGATTTGGTGGCGAAGCATATCAAGGCTCATGAGAACCGGGACGATCTTGTCGTATGCGGTATGTTCTGGAAGCGGATTTACAGCTTTTATTATGACCGTTTTGAAAAAGAGCATAAGGAAAAACTCGCCGAACTGTATGAAGAGCTGCCGGGCGATAAAGAGGCGCTCCTTGATGAAAGTGACATCAGAGACGGAAGCTTTCTTGACCGATGCTTTGATTTAGATACCGACTTTATCCGGGTGCTGAAAAGCATTTTGGAAAAATACGGAGATGATTTGAACGGCTACCGTCTGCCATGGCGTTTTTTCATTACGAACAATTCATCAGTTAAGAGGCAGCACGTGGCAGATCTCGGCCTGTTTGATGAAGGCATTGTCAGATACGGCTTTGAAGATTATGATCTCGGCATCAGGCTTCATCAGTCGGGAATGAGATTTCAGCTGCGGCGCGATATCATGAGCGTCCATCAGGAGCATCCGAGCAACTGCGCTTCCGTTGATGACATCAGGGCGAATATCGCGTACATGTGCGACAAGTACAATGACATTCATTCGCTTGACGTGCACCTCGCGTTTAACGGCCCGTTTGACGCGGAGTTAACCAACAGTATAATGGCAGACATCGAGGTGCTGCTTGATTATGAGAAATATGAAAGCCTGCTGCACATTTTTCTCGAGCTGCTGCACGCGGTTAAAGACCGCAACCTCGATCCGGACTGGAAGACGAAAAGCCCGCGGATCACGGCGAACAGCTTCCAGCTGCCGGAGGTCGGAAAGCTTTTGGCAAAAGCGGAAAAAAAGCTGGGCGTCACGCACTTTGCAAGGGCGTTCAAAGCGCTGACTGCTGATTTACTGCATGTGGATCTTAAATAAATTGGATGTGATATGGTGAGTAAATATCATTTTTCAACCATTGTTTCCAGAACGCATATCTTTAAACTGATGCCGATGATTCATTCTCTCCATGAGCATTGCCGGGATTTTCATCTGTATGTGCTGTGTGTCGATCAGAAAGCGTACGAACTGCTTCAGCAGGTGCCGTGGGAACATGTCACGGCGGTTCAGCTCCATGAAATGGAGGACCCGGAGCTGCTTGAAGCAAAGGGCGGCCGGACGTTTCATGAATATTGCTGGACGCTGAAGCCGGCTTTTCTGTTCCATGTGATGACGGAGTATGATGAAGCCGAATATTTTGCCCATTTGGACACCGATCTCTTTTTCTTCTCAGATGCGGGCGAGCTGTTTGCGGAAAAGCCGGATGCTTCCCTTTTTCTGACGGATCACCGCAATTCAGAACGGTTTGCGTCTTATTACAAGCTGACGGGGCAGTACAACACCGGGTTTGTCGGCGCGCGGAATACCGGGGAAGCGTACCGGGCGGTCTGGCAGTGGAGACAGGATTGCATCTCCTATTGTACGGTGGAGATGAATGAAGAAAAAAAGACATACGGTGACCAAAGGTATGTTGAAAAGTGGCCCGCGCAGTTTGAACACGTTCATGTCACGGAGTCGATCGGCGCGAATGCGGCGCTGTGGAATATTGAGCAATATGACGTCAGCCTGCGCGACGGGGCTGTATATGTCAATGACACCCCGCTGATTTTTTATCATTTTTCAGGCTTTACGCTCGTCACGGAGAACGAATTCAATCTCTGCTGGTACTATCACATTGATGACGAGGCGACAGTCAGTATGATTTACGTCCCGTACATCAAAAACGTAAAAAAATGGATTGATGAAATTCAAAAAGCGTTTCCTGATTTCAGAGACGGGTTTATTCCGAAATATGCGGTTCCTGACACTCATTTTTATACGGTTGAAACATAAAATCCCTGCCTTTTCGGCAGGGATTTTTTTATGAATGCCATTCTTTTAATGTTTTGTCGCTCGGCAGGACAAAGGCGAGCAGACCTAAAACGGGCAGAAAGGCGACGGCTGTCATGGTCGGCGTCAATCCCGCTGAATCAATAAGAGCTCCGAGCGCAACCGCTCCGATCGCGCCCATTCCGAAGGCGAGCCCGACCGTAAGCCCTGACATCGTTCCGATTTTGCCGGGAACAAGCTCCTGCGCGTAGACAACCGTCACGGAGAAGCTGGACATCAGAACAACGCCGATCAGCGCCAGTACGCCATAGGCGATGACAGGTCCCGCAAACGGAAGGAAAATCGTCAAGGGAGCCGATGCCGTCATGGAAACGATGATGACGTTCCGCTTTCCGAAACGGTCTGCAAGCGGCCCGCCGAGAAACGTTCCGACAGCTCCGAAAAATAAAAAGACGAAGATGTAGCTCTGTGCCTGCTGAATGCTGACATGATAGGCATTCATCGCATAGAACGTATAGAAGTTGCCGATCGCGCTCACATACCAGGAGCGCGCGAAAATTAAGAAGATAATCATGATAAGTGCGAGAATAATCGGTTTTGTAATGACGGTCTGCACAGCGGCGGCCGATGATTTTTTACTTGCGGCGCGCAAATGAATAAGACGGCCTTTATACCATTTGGCGATATAAATGAGAAACAGCACAGCGATTGCGGCGACTAGCGTAAACCAGACAGAGCCGAATTGACCGAGCGGAACGAGAATCAGCGCGGTAATCAAGGGCGCCATCGCCTGGCCGGTATTCCCTCCGACTTGGTAAATTGATTGCGCCAACCCGCGCTTTTCGCCGGCGGCCATGTAAGCGACACGCGATCCTTCAGGATGAAAGACGGCGGAGCCAAGGCCGATAAAAAAGACACAGCATAAAATCGTCAGAAAAGACGGGGCGAACGCGAGACCTAAAATGCCGAGCATGCTTGCGGTGAGCCCGAGCGGCAAAGCATACGGCATCGGGCGTTTATCCGTATACCAGCCGATGACGGGCTGCATCACGGAAGACACCATATTCAGCGTAAAGGCGATAATTCCGAGCTGCGTAAATGTAAGATTCATGGAACGTTCCAAAATCGGAAACATCGCCGGAATCACCGCTTGCAGTGAATCGTTCAGCAGATGACAGATCCCGATAATGAACAGAATAGAATACATGGTTGTCTCGGGACGATGGACAGGTTTTTCTTTAAGCGGGGCGGCAATTGCCAAAGTGATTCTCCTCCTTTTTATGTAAACGAAGCATACACCATATTATTCATAAGGTGAATGAATTATCAAGTGCAAAAAAGGCTCTTCTTTCTCAAACAGAAAAAAGAGCCTCCCTTTTTATTTATTTAACAAACTGTGTTTTCTAGAATACATCATATAAACGACGATCCCGGCGGCGATCCAGATGACAAAGGCGAGCCATGTCACGCCCGGCAGGCTGCTTGCGAGATACAGGCATAAGCATGCGCTGATGATCGGCACAAAAGGCACGAAAGGAACACGGAAGGAAGATTTGATCTCCGGATGTTTCTTTCTTAAAACGATGACGGCGATCGCAATGACCGTAAAGGCTGCCAAGGTTCCCATATTGACGAGATGCGCCAAGGTTCCCAGATCAATAAAACCTGCGATCCCGGCGGCAACGATCCCCGTCACCCATGTGTTTTGAAACGGTGTTTTAAAACGCGGGTGAACCTTGGAAAACATGCGGGGCAAAAGGCCGTCTCTGCTCATCGCAAATGTAAGGCGCACCTGAGCGTAAAGCAGAGCGAGCATGACCGTTGTAATCCCGATAATCGCGCCGACGGAAATAATGCCTGCTATTTTGTTCTGGCCGACAAATTGGAGCGCGAAAGATACAGGGTCTCCGACATTCAGCTTGGTGTACGAAAGCATTCCCGTCAGGACAAGCGATACCGTAATGTAAAGGACGGTGCAGATGGCAAGCGCGCCGATGATTCCGACAGGCATTGATTTCTGCGGGTTTTTCACTTCTTCCGACGCGTTTGACACGGCATCAAATCCGAGATACGCGAAGAAAACGGTCGCGGCGCTCGTGATGACGCCTTTCATTCCGAACGGCATAAACGGCGACCAGTTTTCCGGTTTCACGTAGCCGAAACCGACGACGATAAACAGCAGAATGATCGCAATTTTCATCAATACAATGACATTGTTAAAGCGGGTGCTTTCTTTCACGCCCCTTGAAACAATCGCGGTAATGACCAAGATAATGATAACGGCCGGCAGGTTGAACACGGCACCCGTTTTGCTGCCGGGTGCGGCGGTCAGCGCCTCCGGAAGATGCAGCCCGAAGCCTGCAAGAAGCGACTGGAAATAAGATGACCAGCCGGTTGCAACGGCGGCGAGCGCGATAACATATTCAAGCATTAAGTCCCATCCGATTAAAAACGCGAGACACTCCCCGAGAGTGACATATGAATACGTATATACGCTGCCTGAAATCGGAATGGATGAAGAAAATTCCGCATAACAAAACGCGGCGAGCGCGCAGGCAAGGCCCGCGAGCACAAACGACAGAATCAAAGCCGGTCCTGCGCCTGTCGCGGCCACAGTCCCGGTAATCACAAAAATCCCCGTGCCGACAACACAGCCGATTCCGAGCAAAACCAAGTCAAAAGCGCTTAACGAGCGGGACAGGCTGGTCTGTTTGCTCTGGGCCTTTAAGTCGGCCAGCGGCTTTTTCCGAAATAGTAAAGACATATGGGTCCTCCTGAAAATTCATAATATTCTTATCATTATATACACTGACGTTTGTATTATATTGTCGAAATTTCTCGCAGTCAATTAAAGAATTTTCCACTTTAAAAGGACAAAGCTAAAAAGCGTCGATGCACGGAAGGAAAGGGAATTTTATTGTGAAATAGTTCAATTTTCTCACCTTAAGACCGATACAAAAGATGACTCATCAACTAATTTCAAGTTTCGGTGAAAGGGAGATGTTTACATGTTTCAATATGAAGAACTAAATAAGCAGTTTATCGGCGGCCGATGGAGGGATGGAAGCAGCCGGAACGTATTGGAAAACAGAAATCCTTATACTCAAAAAGTCATCACCTCATTCCGAAAAGCGACGCCTGATGACGTGGATGCGGCATATCGCGCCGCGGCTCTTGCGAAACAAGAATGGGACAAAGTAAACCCTTTTAAAAAGCGGGCCATTTTGGAAAAAGCCGTTTCTTTCATTGAAGAGCACGAAGAAGCGATTATTTACTTAATCATGGAGGAGCTTGGCGGAACACGGCTGAAGGCTGAGTTTGAAATCGGACTTGTCAAAAATATGATAAAAGAAGCCGCAACATTTCCGGTGCGGATGGAAGGGAAAATTCTCCCGTCCACGATTGACGGAAAAGAAAACAGGCTGTACAGAATACCCGCCGGAGTCGTGGGGGTGATCAGCCCGTTTAATTTCCCGTTTTTCCTTTCGATGAAATCTGTTGCGCCGGCACTCGGCGCGGGGAACGGCGTCGTGCTGAAGCCTCATGAAGAAACGCCGATCTGCGGCGGAACGCTTATCGCGAAAATTTTTGAAGCGGCCGGCGTACCGGACGGGCTGCTGAATGTCATCGTGACGGATATCGGGGAGATCGGCGACAGCTTTGTTGAGCATCCCGTGCCGCGGATAATCTCATTTACAGGCTCAACCGGAGTGGGCAGCTATATCGGACAGCTTGCGGTCAAACACTTTAAAAAACCGCTGTTGGAGCTTGGCGGAAACAGCGCGCTGATCGTGCTTGAGGATGCTGATCTTGAATACGCCGTCAATGCGGCCGTATTCAGCCGGTTTACGCATCAAGGCCAGATCTGTATGTCGGCGAACCGCGTGCTCGTTCACACATCTGTATATGACAAATTTACAGAGCTTTACGAAGCGAAAGTGTCATCGCTGAAAGTCGGCGATCCGATGGACCCTGATACGGTTATCGGTCCTTTAATCAATGAGAGACAGGCGGAAGGTCTGAGACGGTCTGTCGAAAAAGCGATAGAAGAGGGAGCGGTTCCGGTGCTGTCCGGCCGATTCAGCGGAACGGTCGCTGAGCCCGTCATTTTAAAAGATGTGAAACCTGAGATGAGCATCGCGAAGGAGGAGCTGTTCGGACCGGCCGTCTGCATCATGCCGTTTGAAACGGAGGATGAAGCGGTAAGCATCGCAAACGCGACACCGTTCGGTTTAAGCGGAGCCGTGCATACGGCAAACGTGGAGCGGGGCGTTGAGTTTGCTAAGCGGATCGAAACCGGCATGATTCACGTCAACGATACGACCATTAATGATGAACCGAATGTCGCGTTCGGCGGCGAGAAACAATCAGGTCTCGGCAGGCTGAACGGCGAATGGAGCCTTGAAGAATTCACCACGCTGAAATGGATTTCGGTTCAGCATGAAAAACGTCAATTCCCATATTAAGAAGGAGTGAAAGAAATGAGTATACAGACGGAGCAGCAAACGCCCAGCCTGCTTGACGCTTTTGTCAAAGTTGCGCCTTTTTTAAACAGCCTGATCCAAGATGACATCACCATCGGAATTTATGATACAGAAAAATTAATCGTGAATATTCCGGCTAAAACGTTTTCTCTTAATGTAAAGCCGGGAGATCCGCTGCAAAAAGGGGACATCATTACAGACGCGATCCGCATGAATCAGAAGAAGACAAGCATGGTGCCGAAAGAGCTGTTCGGATTTCCGCTGATCGCCAGAGCGATTCCGCTTCATGATGAAAACGGAAAAGTCATCGGCGGCGTCGGTCTCGGCACGAGCCTTGAAAAATCAGCCAAGCTTCATGATGTCGCTGAAAGCCTGTCCGCCGTCGTGGAACAGACCGCTTCGGCGATCGCGGATATCTCAGAATCCATCAACGGCTTTTCAGCACAGATGACCGGAATTTCCGCTCAGGCGAAACAAGTCAGTGAAAGCGCGGGAGAAATCGCTGACATTTCCGTCACTGTCAAGGGCATCTCGGATCAAAGCAATCTGCTCGGTTTGAATGCGGCCATTGAAGCCGCGAGAGCAGGAGAATCCGGCAAGGGCTTTTCCGTGGTGGCGGATGAGATCCGCAAGCTTGCCACTCATTCAAAAGACAATGTCGGCCAAATTGACCAGATTACGAAAAAAATCCACAGCCTGCTGAAAGGGCTGGAGGACTCAATTGAATCCATCAACCAGAACACGGACGGCCAAGCGGCGGCGGTTGAACAAATTTCTGCCACGATGCAGGAGATTTCAGGAAGCGCCCAGCATTTAGCGAAAATGGCTGAAAACGTTCTCGGAGAATCATAAAAAAAAGGGAGCTTACGGGCTCCTTTTTTGTTTTCCCTTTATCAAGCGGAAACTGCACTTACACGTTTGATCCGTCATGCTAAAGGGGTACACATACGAATACATCACCAATGATAAAGGAGAGTCTTGTATGTCTGATGCAAATCTGCACAACCCGCTGACGAAATATGATCATGATGAATTTCCAAAACAATATCAAGAACCGCCCGGTTTGCAGAAAGAGATGAAGCCTGTGCCGGACTGCGGTGAAACAAGCTATAAAGGAGCCGGCAAGCTGAAGGGAAGAAAAGCCCTCGTCACCGGCGGCGATTCAGGTATCGGCCGGGCCGCCGCAATTGCTTATGCCCGGGAAGGGGCGGATGTGGCCATTAACTATCTGCCTGAGGAACAGCCGGATGCCGAAGAAGTGAAAGCGTTAATTGAAAAAGAGGGAAGAAAAGCCGTTCTGCTGCCGGGAGATTTAAGCGATGAAGCGTTTTGCGGAGAATTGGCGGAAAAAGCGTATCAAGAGCTTGGCGGTCTTGATACGCTCGCTCTTGTCGCCGGCAAACAGCAGGCAGTGGATGATATCAGCGATCTTGCCGCAGAACAAATCTATCAAACATTTGAAGTCAACGTATTCTCGCTGTATTGGCTCGTCAAAGCCGCGCTTCCGTATCTGCCGGAAGGCGCGTCTATTATCACGACAACGTCCGTAGAAGGGTATAATCCAAGCCCGATGCTGTTGGATTATGCCGCGACGAAACATGCCATTATCGGTTTTACCGTCGGCCTAGGAAAGCAGCTGGCGAATAAAGGAATCAGAGTCAACTCGGTAGCGCCGGGGCCGATCTGGACACCGCTGCAGATTTCAGGAGGACAGCCCGGTGAAAACATTCCGAAATTCGGCAAGGAAACACCGGCCGTTCCATTAAAGCGTGCCGGACAGCCGGCGGAGCTTGCAGGGATTTATGTCTTTTTGGCCTCAGAAGAATCGAGCTATGTGACATCCCAAATTTACAGTGTAAGCGGAGGAATTCCGACAGCGTAATCAATAAAGAGCTGCCCTGCATACGGGGCAGCTCTTATTTTCGTTGTTATGTGCCGAGCACGTTTTGATTATACAGGACACTCGGATGTGACGGATGATAGGAGGCGGCTTTGTCGTTATGAATCTTCGCTTTTTCTCTGTCGCCGAGCTGCCAGTGGCAGACGCAGAGCTGCAGATGGGGGTACCAGGTGGAATATTCGAGCTGGGTAAAGCCTGCATCACTGCTTTTGGCGGATAGGGCGAGCTCATACCAAAACACGCCCTGCCGGTATTGCCGTTTCTCCGCAAAATAGTCGCCGAGCCTGCAGCAGAACTCCGGCCGCGGACAATCGATCAGAAATGATTTTAAGAGAGACGTCATGGCGGCCTCTTCATGGCCGACCGCCCTGTAGCAATCGGATAGATATTGGCACGTTCTGATCTCGTCTTCGATCCAGCACTGTTTTGTGGAAAGAAAATGGTGATAATACGTGATGGCGCGCTGATACTGGCCGTGATCCTTTAATTCATTCGCGAAGTAAAACAAATCGCGCGGTGTCATCGTTTCACTGTTTTCCGCCATTTTCTCATAAATCTTCAAGTTGCGGTCTGAGGGAGGCGAGTGCTTTTTCTCGGATTTCCGGTGTGTGACGGCAATATCGGTTTCTATGATGTTTCCGTATACCTCAAGATACTCATGCACGGCTCCGATCCAGCGGAATCCTTTTTCACGCTTGACGAGTCGGTTGCGGCGGTATCTGAAGCTGACCTCTCCCCGATCATCAAAGCCGACGTGATAATACATGGATACCGCGTCCACCTCTTTTGAAAGCGACGCCTTCAGTTCAATCAGCTTTTCACGGTCCTTTTCCGTCAGCATATCGTCGGCGTCCAGCCACAGAATATAATCCATTTCCGCTTTCGAAAACACAAAATTACGGGCGGCCGCAAAGTGATCGATCCATTCAAAATCATAAATCTTATCCGTATAACGGGCCGCGATTTCTTTCGTCCGGTCGGTCGAGCCCGTATCAGCAATCACAATTTCATCCGCAATGTCTTTGACGGAATCAAGACAGCCCGCAAGCACCTCCTCTTCATTTTTCACGATAACGCACAAACTGACGCTGATCATGTCATCACCTCTTCCCCTCCAGTGTATAAAAGGAGAGGCGGAAACATTCTTCGGACAAAATGATCTCTTCCAAGAAATTTGTCTGTCCTTTTACTAGTTTTATTCCAGCGCCTGATTTAAAATGAACACATGAACTTACGTGAGGATTGATAGGAACCATGAGCATCATAAAAGCGGAAAACCTTTATAAAACATACGGAGATAAGACATTATTCGACCATATCTCCTTTCATATTGAAGAGAATGAAAGAATCGGTTTAATCGGCCCGAACGGAACGGGGAAGTCTACGCTTCTGAAAACCATTGCCGGCCTTGAATCAACGGAGGAAGGCGAGATTACGGCTTCAGGAAACGTGCATATTGAGTTCTTGCATCAGGACCCTGAGCTTCCGGCCGGACAAACCGTTCTTGAACATATTTATTCCGGCGGATCAGCCGTCATGAGAACGATGAGAGAGTACGAAAAAGCGCTTCAGGCGCTGAATGAAGAACCGGAAAATGACCAGCGCCAGAAACACCTGCTTGATGCGCAGGCCCGAATGGACACGAATGATGCGTGGGAGGCGAATACGTTAGCCAAAACGGTTTTAACCAAACTTGGCGTCACCGATCTGATGAAGGATGTCAGCGAGCTGTCCGGCGGCCAGAGAAAGCGCGTCGCGATTGCGAAAAACGTCATCCAGCCGGCTGACCTGCTCATTTTGGATGAACCGACAAACCACTTGGACAATGAAACGATTGAATGGCTGGAAGGCTACTTATCGCAATATCCGGGCGCCGTTATGCTTGTCACGCACGACAGATATTTTCTGAACAGGGTGACGAACAGAATTTACGAGCTTGAGAGAGGCAGCCTTTATACGTATAAAGGAAACTATGAAGTATTCCTGGAAAAACGGGCCGAACGGGAGGCGCTGGCAGAGCAGAAAGAAACAAAACGCCAAAACCTCCTGCGCCGCGAATTGGCGTGGCTCAGAAGAGGAGCAAAAGCGCGCTCGACGAAACAAAAAGCGAGAGTGGACAGAGCGGAGGCGCTCAAGGAGCAAAAAGGGCCGGCAGTCTCCGGATCACTCGATTTCGCGATCGGTTCCCACCGTCTCGGAAAACAAGTAATCGAAGCCGATAACGTCGCCATTACCTATAACGGCCAAGCGCTGATCAGCCAGTTTAATGAGCTTGTCATCCCTGGGGAACGAATCGGCATCATCGGGCCGAACGGAATCGGGAAAACGACACTTTTAAACAGCCTCGCCGGCAGAATTCAGCCTGACAGCGGCAATATCACCATCGGGCAGACGGTCCGGATCGGCTACTACACCCAGGATCACAGCGAAATGAACGGCGATATGAAAGTCATTGAATATATAAAAGAGACGGCCGAAATCGTCAAAACGGCGGAAGGCGATGTCATCACCGCGGAACAAATGCTTGAGCGTTTTCTGTTCCCGCGTCCGATGCAGCAGACATATATCAGAAAGCTGTCGGGCGGGGAAAAGCGCCGTCTGTACTTGCTGAATGTACTGATGCAGGAGCCGAATGTGCTGTTTTTAGATGAACCGACCAATGATCTGGACACAGAAACATTAAGCGTGCTCGAGGATTATATCGAACAGTTCCCGGGCGTCGTCATCACTGTATCCCATGACCGCTATTTCCTTGACCGCGTCGTGGACCGCCTGATTGTATTTGAAGGACACGGCATCATTTCCCGTTTCCAAGGTTCGTACAGTGAATACATGGAACAAGCAAAAGCGAAGAAGACAGCGGTAAAACAGCCGGCCGAAGAGAAAAAGGCGGAAGAAGAGCCGAAGAAAAAGCGCAAAAAGCTTTCATATAAGGATCAGATCGAATGGGACGGCATCGAAGACAAAATCGCCGGCCTTGAAGAAAAGCATCAGCGTCTGGAAGCGGAAATCGCTGAAGCGGGAAGTGATTTCGGAAAGATACAAGAACTGATGGCCGAACAGGCAAAAACGGCTGAAGAGCTTGAAGCGGCGATGGAACGCTGGACCGAATTGTCACTGATGATTGAAGAACTTGAGAATTAAGAAAAGCCGGTACGACCCCCGAGAAGATGGCGGGTCATACCGGCTTTTTTTATCTTACACAGATGTCTCCCGGCGCTTTAAAGACAAAGGTTCCGTCCAAGCCAAGTTTATCCGGCATAAAAAGTTTACGTTTACGTTAAGGTTCAAATGGTGTATAATAGAAACAGATACGACAAGAGGGGGATTCACCTTGGAATGGATGAAGATTGATCAAGTTGCCAAGCGAAGCGGACTGACAAAACGAACCATTCGTTTTTACGAGGAGATTGGTTTGATTCCTGCTCCTAAACGGACAGAAGGCGGCGTCCGGCTTTACTCTGAAGATGATATGGAAGAGCTCGAAAAAGTCACCAGCACAAAAGAAGTGCTCGGTTTTTCCCTTCAGGAGCTTCAGCAGTTTATGGAGATGAGCCGTCAGCTGGAATTAAACAAAGAGGGGTACTTGTTGTCACTGGATCCGAAGGAACGGAAAGAAAAGCTGGAAGAGATTCAGCACGCTTTGAACCACCAGCTTGAGATGATTGATGAGAAGATCAGCACATTTCAGCATTTTAAAACGCGCCTTAACGGAATGAAAGAACAAGCTGACCGCGCCATTCAATCAATCGAATGATTTTGCTGTAAACGCTATGGATATAGCGTTTCTTTTAATGGATAAAACAGGAGGTTTGGTCAAATGGATACATCATCACAACAGAAAACAGGCTTATTCAGCCAGCCGAAAGCCGTTTGGGCGGTTGCGTTTGCCTGTGTGATTTCCTTTATGGGAATCGGTCTTGTCGATCCGATTCTTCCGGCGATCGCCGCACAATTACATGCTTCACCTAGTGAAGTATCTCTGTTATTTACAAGTTATTTGCTCGTTACCGGTTTTATGATGTTTTTCTCCGGCGCGATTTCCAGCCGGATCGGCGCAAAATGGACGCTGCTTCTCGGACTTATTTTTATCATCGTGTTTGCCGCTCTCGGCGGAAGCTCAAGTTCAATCGCTCAGCTTGTCGGCTATCGCGGCGGCTGGGGGCTTGGGAATGCTCTCTTTATTTCAACCGCGCTTGCCGTCATCGTCGGGGTATCTGTCGGCGGCAGCGCCAAAGCGATTATTCTGTATGAGGCCGCGCTCGGACTGGGAATTTCCGTCGGGCCGCTTGCCGGCGGAGAGCTAGGCAGCCTTTCATGGCGCGCTCCGTTCTTCGGAGTGTCTGTCCTGATGTTTATAGCGCTTTGCGCGATTTCACTCATGCTGCCGAAGCTGCCGAAACCGGCGAAACGCGTCGGTGTGTTTGATGCGATGAAGGCGCTCAAATATAAAGGCCTTTTGACAATGGCAGTATCTGCATTCTTATACAACTTTGGATTTTTTATTTTGCTTGCTTATTCTCCGTTCGTGCTGGATTTAGATGAACACGGCCTTGGATATGTCTTCTTCGGCTGGGGGTTATTCCTGGCAATTACGTCAGTCTTTACGGCGCCGCTCGTGCACAAAGCGCTGGGCACAGTGCGTTCGCTCGTCGTTCTCTTTATCGCCTTTGCGGCCATTCTCGTTATTATGGGGGTCTGGACTGACCATCAGACGTTGATCATTACATGTATCGTTGTTGCCGGTGCCGTTCTCGGTATGGTGAATACGATCATGACAACCGCTGTGATGGGTGCTGCGCCGGTTGAACGTTCAATCGCGTCTTCAGCCTACAGCTCAGTCCGCTTTATCGGCGGTGCGCTCGCTCCGTGGATTGCGGGAATGCTGTCAGAACACTTCACCGCAAGCACTCCATATACAGTAGGCGGGATCGTCGTTTTTGTAGGCATGCTTGTCCTTCTCATGGGACGCAAACATCTCGCCGGAATAAAAGCCGGACATTAAGAAAAAAAGGAACTTCCGCACGGGCGGGAGTTCCTTTTTGTGTTTACAGCACTTTTGTCGTCCAAGACTCACAATTCCATGTTTCCGTCGCGATATCCATGTAAAACTCGGGTTCGTGGGAAATCAGCAGAATGGAGCCTTTGTATTCTTTCAGCGCGCGTTTCAGCTCTTCTTTCGCATCGACATCCAGGTGGTTTGTCGGTTCGTCAAGCACAAGTAGATTTGTTTCTGAATTGATCAGCTTGCACAGTCTGACCTTCGCTTTTTCTCCTCCGCTGAGAACGGAGACGCGGCTTTCAATGTGTTTGGTCGTCAGGCCGCATTTGGCGAGGGCGGCGCGGATTTCGTACTGGGTAAAGGAAGGAAATTCGCTCCACACTTCTTCGATGCACGTATTGTTATTGGTTTCTTTCACTTCCTGCTCGAAATAGCCCGTGTATTGATGCTCGCCGCGCTCCACCGTGCCTTCCAGCGGCTGGATTTCACCGAGCAGGCTTTTTAACAGCGTCGTTTTCCCGATGCCGTTTGCGCCGTACAGGGCGACTTTCTGTCCGCGCTCCATTCTGAGATTGAGCGGGCGTGACAGCGGAGTATCGTAACCGATGACTAAGTCCTTCGTTTCAAAAATGAGCTTGCCTGACGTTCTCGCAGGCTTGAAATGGAATTCCGGTTTCGGTTTTTCGGCCGCCAGTTCGATCATATCCATCTTATCAAGCTTTTTCTGACGGGACATCGCCATATTTCTCGTGCTGACGCGGGCTTTGTTGCGGGCGACGAAATCTTTCAGCTCAGCCACTTCCTGCTGCTGTTTTTTATAGGCGGCTTCGAGCTGCTGTTTTTTCACTTCGTAGACTTCCATAAACTGATGATAATCACCGACATAACGCGTCAGCTCTTGATTTTCCACATGATAAATCAAATTGATTACGCTGTTTAAAAACGGAATGTCATGGGAAATTAAGATGAACGCATTTTCATATTCCTGCAAATAGCGTTTCAGCCATTCAATATGCTGTTCATCAAGGTAGTTCGTCGGTTCGTCCAACAGAAGGATTTCCGGCTTTTCCAAAAGCAGTTTGGCGAGCAGCACTTTCGTCCGCTGTCCGCCGCTTAAATCAGTGACGTCGCGGTCAAGTCCGACATCCTGCAGGCCGAGGCCGCGGGCGATTTCTTCAACTTTGCTGTCAATCACGTAGAAATCATTGTTTGTCAGGGCGTCCTGAATGACACCGACATCTTCAAGCAGCTGTTCAAGCTCGTCAGGGTCCGCTTCGCCCATTTTGTTGTAAATCTCATTCATTTCCTCTTCCATCGCAAATAAGTAATGGAACGCATCCTTCAGCACGTCGCGGATCGTTTTTCCTTTTTCAAGCACGGTATGCTGATCGAGATAGCCGACACGCACGTTTTTCGCCCATTCAACCTTACCCTCATCAGGCTCAAGCTTTCCGGTAATAATATTCATAAACGTTGATTTACCTTCGCCGTTTGCTCCGATTAAGCCGACGTGTTCCCCTTTTAAAAGACGGAACGATACATTGTTAAAAAGCGCACGGTCACCGAAGCCGTGGCTTAAATCTTTTACGGATAAAATACTCATCATTACACCTCTATCGTTATCAGACACGCTTTTTTTATCATGTGTCTTTCTCATTTATGATTATAAAGGAGGAGACCGTTTGTTAAAAGGCTTGGAAGGAAAAAGAAAATTGCGTTTGCCGCGTGCATTTGAGATACTATGGAGTAGATTTTAAGAATTGAGGAGAACGACATGACCCAAACATGGCCATTTTTACAGCATACACAACCATTTATCGCCGAAAACTGGGAGGCGTCAGGCTTTCAGGAGCCGACCGTTATTCAGGAAAAAGCCGCTCAGGTGATCATGGAAGGGAAAGACGTCATTGCCGAATCCCCGACGGGAACGGGAAAAACATTGGCGTACACGCTTCCGGTTCTGGAGCGGATCAACCCGGAACAGAAACATCCGCAAGTGATCATTTTAGCGCCGTCCCGCGAGCTTGTGATGCAGATTTTTCAAGTGATTCAGGAGTGGAAAAAAGGCTCCGATCTTCGCGCTTTGTCTTTGATCGGCGGGGCAAACGTGAAAAAGCAGGTGGAGAAGCTCAAAAATAAACCGCATATCATTGCAGGCACACCGGGCAGGGTGCTCGAATTGATTCAGGCGAAAAAGCTGAAAATGCATGAAGTCAAGACGATCGTTCTTGATGAAGCGGATCAGCTCGTGACAAAGGAACACCGCGAAACGATGAAAAAAATCATTAAAACGACGCTGAAAGACCGACAGCTTTTAAGCTTTTCCGCTACGCTGCAGCCGGAGACAGAAGAGGTGCTGAATGCCATCGCACATGAACCGGCCGTTTTGAAAGTGGAGCGGAATACGGCGGAAAAAGCGCGCGTCACGCATCAATATCTCGTCTGCGATCAGCGGGATAAAGTGAAGCTTTTGCAAAAGCTGTCACGGCTGAACGGCATGCAGGCGCTCGTGTTTGTCAGAGATATCGGAAATTTAAGCGTCTATGCGGAAAAACTCGCCTATCACCATGTGGATCTCGGCATCCTGCACGGAGAAGCGAAAAAAATGGAGCGGGCAAAGATATTATCAGCGTTTGAACGGGGAGAATTTCCGCTGCTTCTGGCGACTGACATTGCGGCGCGCGGACTCGATATCGATGATCTTCCGTACGTCATTCACGCGGACATCCCGAATGAAGACGGATATATCCACAGATCCGGCCGGACGGGGCGGGCCGGTAAAGAGGGAACCGTACTCAGCCTTGTCACGCCGATGGAAGAATCCAAACTGAAAAAAATGGCCAAATCACTCGGAATTGAGCTGAAAGAGGCCGTTTATTCAGGCGGAAAATTATCTGAGAAATAAGAAACGGAGGGCGGGAAGCCCTTCTTTTTTTATTGTAAAATAATAGAAAAGGTTCGGGCGGGGGAGTGGGAAGATGGGTTCAATAGACCGATTTCAAATATTGAAGGAACGTGAGCTGAAAATACTTGAACACTGGTTTAAGAACGATAACATCAGACGGAGAATGGATGCGATGCTGCCATTAGACGCGTGGTATGCACGATTGAATAAAGATGAAGACGATACTGTCATTATGGCATATGACGGGCAGCTTCCGGCAGGAATGGTCTCTATAGAGTTTGTGGAGGAACGGGCGTATATCGGATTGATCGTCAATCCTTTGCACCAGCTTCAAGGGTACGGAAAACAGATTTTGCAAAAACTGCTGACTGATCCATGGTTTACCGGCGTGCGGGAATGGGCGGCAAGCATCGAAAAAGACAATCAAATCAGTTTAGCCTGCTTTCAAGCAGCGGGATTCACTTTGGAAGATACGGAGCCTGATGAAGACGGCTTTCTGACTTTGATTCTTCGCGGCTGATGCGAAAAAGCAGAAAAGGAGGGGACAAAGCCCTCCTTTTTTCATCATCATGTTAACTTAGATCACTGACTTTGATGATCTGTTTGCCTTTGTTTTCTCCTTTAAACAGGCCGAGGAACGCGTCAGGAATATGGCTGAATCCTTCCGTAATCGTTTCTTCATAATGAAGCTTCCCGTCCTTGAGCCATTCGGCCAATTGTTTCGCGCCTTCGGAAAAGCGGTCAGCATAATCACCGACGATGAACCCCTGCATCAGCGCTTTTGTTTTGATCAGCTTCGGCTGGACGCGGGGGCCCATGTCTTCCTCTTCACTTTCGGTATTATATGAAGAGATCGCTCCGCATACCGGAATGCGGGCGAATTCATTCAGCAGGTTTATCACCGCATCTGAAATCGGTCCGCCGACATTGTCAAAATAGACATCGACGCCGTCAGGGCATGCCTGTTCAAGCGCTTTTTGAATATCATCCGCCGTTTTGTAATTAATGGCTTCATCAAATTGAAGCTCCTCTTTCAGATACGCGATTTTTTCGTCAGAACCGGCGATGCCGACAACCCGCGCGCCTTTGATTTTTGCAATCTGCCCGACTGTTGAGCCGACGGCGCCCGCAGCCCCTGAAACGACGACGGTTTCGCCCTTTTTCGGACGGCCGATATCGAGCAGCCCGAAGTAAGCGGTCAGTCCGGTCATCCCTAAAATGCCGAGATACGCCTGGGCGGGTGCGATATCCGTATCCAACTTGCGGAGGGCGGACTCATTGACGGCTGAATATTCCTGCCATGCGAGATTTCCGATCACAACATCTCCTTTTTTCAGCTTATCGCCGTCTGTCAGAACTTCGGCAATCACTCCGCCTGTTATGGCTTCATCTAAAGCGAACGGCTCTACATATGATTTTGTATCCTGCATCCGTCCGCGCATGTACGGATCAACGGACACATAACTCGTTTTCACAAGCACTTCGCCGTCTTTCGGTTCGGGAACGGCAATCGTTTCAAAGCGGAAATCGTCATGGACGGGAACGCCTTTAGGGCGTCTTGCCAATTGAATCTGCTGCTGATTTTTCGGCATGATGCATCCTCCTTCAACATGAGTGTTTGTTCCAAATGTAACACGAACCATTTCCCGAATACAAAATCAAACCGTCCGCCGGCAACAAAAAAAGAAGGGCCAGGGCCCTTCTTTCCTTATATGCGTATTTAAAAGAATAACCGGTACACATCGGTGTTTTTCTCATGTTCCAAATATTCATAGGCATTCGTTTTTGAAGAATGAAGCATGTCAGCGGTAATGACGGGCTGAAGCGCGGTCAGATAAGAACCCAGCTTATTTTCAATTTCTTTCGGCAGAACGGATTCGATATCACCGATATTGATAATGATAGAGAAAACGAAATCGATATTAATATGAAAAGTATCTTCAGCAAAGACCGTAAGCTCTTTTATTCCATCCGGGCAGCGGGTATGCCGGCGGAATACCTGCTTCACTAAATCACTGACAACCCAAGCGTTAAATCGCTGTTCCGGTGAAAAGTAATGAATAGGAACCACCTCCCTGCTTAATCGGCTCATGAAGATTTTTATTTTTCTGAAAATGTAGCTTTCCCTACTGTAACATGTCCCGCCGGAAAATATCCACCGACAATCTGCCCGTTTTTTCCCGGAACTCTCTTTCTTTTGTTTGACCTTTGGTTGAGCGGGTAAACATCCAATATACAAAAACAAAAGGGAGGACTTATCAATGAAACCGGTAGTAAGAGAATATACAAATGATCAAAAACTGATGCAGGACGTAAAAGAGCTTCAGCAATTGGGTGTCGCAAAAGAAGACGTATATGTGCTTTCTCATGATGACGACAGAACGGACCGCCTGGCAGATAATACTGATGTCAATACCATCGGAGCGAAAGAAACGGGCATTAAACACGCGGTCGGCAATATGTTTAATAAAAAAGGCGACGAGCTCCGCAACAAAATTCACGAAATCGGCTTTTCAGAAGAGGAAGCATCACAATTTGAAAAGCGCTTAGATGAAGGAAAAGTTCTTCTGTTTGTCACGGATAACGAAAAAGTAAAATCATGGGCGTAAGCTGAACAGATCCCAAGGGGTTTTCGGTCCCTTGGGATTTTTTTGCGGTTTCCGCAATAAAACCGAAAGGCACATGCTGTACATTTTCGGTGCCGTTTCTCAACTGATTTGATAGAATTCAATTGTAATAAATTGGAACGAAAAATCAGGAGGAGCACAATTCATGAAAAAAATGTTATTTATGCTGGCGGTTTGTTTATGTATGATCCCTGCGGACGTCTATGCCGCTGACCTGGGACGGCAGACGTTAGGAACAAATGACGGCTGGGGAGCCGCTTCCGGCGGGACAACCGGCGGCGCGAAAGCCTCTTCATCGAATGTCTACACCGTATCAAACAGACAGCAGCTCGTTTCTGCATTAGGGGGAAGCGCCAACAGCACGCCGAAGATTATTTACATACAAGGCACAATCAATATGAATACGGACGACCGGAATAAAACGCTCGGCTTTAATGATTATAAAGATCCGGCATATGATCTCAACGCTTATCTGAAGGCGTACGACCCGGACAAATGGGGGAAAAAAGCGCCGTCAGGCACCCAGGAAGACGCCAGACAGCGATCTCAAAAAAACCAGAAAGCACGGGTCGTGATTGACATTCCTTCAAATACGACGATCATCGGTTTGGGTTCAAATGCCAAAGTGACAGGCGGAAGTTTTAATATAAAGAACGGCGTCGACAATGTCATCATCCGCAACATTGAATTTCAAGACGCTTACGACTATTTTCCGCAATGGGACCCGACGGACGGCAGCAGCGGCAACTGGAACTCGGAATATGACAATATCACCATTAACGGCGCGACGCACATCTGGATCGATCATTGCACCTTTAATGACGGATCGAATCCCGACAGCGGTTTTCCTTACTATTACGGGAGAAAATATCAGCACCATGACGGCCAGACGGATATAGCCAACGGGGCGAATTATATTACATTGTCCTATAATAAATATCATGACCATGACAAAGGCTCCGTCATCGGAAACAGCGACAGCAAGACGTCGGATGAAGGAAAACTGAAGGTGACCACTCACCATAACTATTACCAGAACATCGTCCAGCGTGCACCGCGGGTCCGGTACGGGCAGGTTCATATTTATAATAATTTTTACGCAGGCTCTAAAAGCGCCGCATACCCGTTCAGCTATGCGTGGGGCGCAGGCCACGCGTCAAAAATATATGCCCAGAATAATGTCTTTGAAGTGCCGGGACTGGCTGCTGATAAAGTCATCAGCGTCTTCAGCGGCGGAAAAGCGCTTCATGAAGACGGCACTCTTTTAAACGGCGCCGCAATTAACGCGTCAGCCGCCAACGGATTAAGTCAGTCCGTCGGCTGGACACCGTCATTGCACGGTTCCATCGGCTCATCATCAAATGTAAAATCAGATGTTATATCTAAAGCCGGGTCGGGTATATTAAAATAATAAACAAGAAGCACAAAGGAAAATATTCCTTTGTGTTTTTTAATTAACAAAAACGTTTATTAACTTAGTTAAGTAGTAAAATGGGATAGGGGATGGAAGACAACAAAATAGGAGGAGACCTGTAATGGCTTCAGAAAAAGACGCAAAAAAACAGCAGGCAGTAAAAATCATTCCTTTGCTTATTACTGTTGCTGTGGGATTAATCATTTGGTTTATTCCCGCGCCGTCCGGACTTGAACCTAAAGCATGGCATTTGTTCGCTATTTTTGTCGCAACAATTATCGGCTTTATCTCCAAGCCCTTGCCAATGGGCGCAATTGCAATTTTTGCATTGGCAGTCACCGCGTTAACGGGAACGCTATCTATTGAAAATACGTTAAGCGGATTTGGAAACAAGACAATCTGGCTGATTGTCATCGCCTTTTTTATTTCCCGGGGATTTATCAAAACCGGGCTCGGCGCCAGGATTTCTTACGTATTCGTACAACGGTTCGGGAAGAAAACACTCGGCCTTTCTTATTCACTGCTGTTCAGTGATTTAATTTTATCACCTGCCATTCCGAGCAACACGGCACGGGCGGGCGGCATTATTTTTCCTATTATCAGATCATTATCCGAAACTTTCGGATCAACGCCGGCAGACGGAACAGAGCGGAAAATCGGCGCTTTCTTATTAAAAACCGGTTTTCAAGGAAACTTGATTACGTCTGCGATGTTTTTGACGGCAATGGCGGCGAACCCGCTGATCGCCAAGCTGGCCCACGATGTCGCAGGGGTGGACATCACATGGACAAGCTGGGCAATCGCGGCCATTGTACCGGGATTGGCGAGCTTAATCATTACGCCGCTCGTCATTTATAAGCTGTATCCGCCGGAAATTAAAGAAACACCGGACGCGGCTAAAATCGCAACGGAAAAATTGAAAGAAATGGGTCCGTTTAAAAAATCCGAACTCTCCATGGTCATCGTCTTTTTATTGGTGCTTGCGCTGTGGATTTTCGGAGGAAGCTTAAATATCGACGCAACGACGACGGCCCTGATCGGATTATCCGTTTTGCTTTTGTCACAGGTATTAACATGGGAGGACATCAAAAAGGAACAAGGTGCATGGGATACGCTTACTTGGTTCGCGGCGCTTGTGATGCTGGCGAATTTCCTGAATGAGCTCGGCATGGTGTCTTGGTTCAGCGATATGATGAAATCATCTGTTTCCGGTTTTTCATGGATTGTGGCATTTATGATTCTGATTGTCGTGTATTATTACACGCATTACTTCTTTGCGAGTGCAACCGCGCATATCAGCGCCATGTATGCGGCATTTCTCGCCGTCATCGTGGCGGCAGGCGCTCCGCCGCTGTTGGCGGCGCTCAGCCTGGCGTTTTTCAGCAACCTTTTCGGTTCGACGACGCATTACGGATCAGGAGCGGCTCCGGTCTTTTTCGGAGCGGGTTATATATCGCAAAGCAAATGGTGGTCCATCGGCTTTATCCTGTCAATCGTCCATATTGTGACATGGCTTGTGATCGGCGGATTATGGTGGAAAGTATTAGGGTTATGGTAGAAGAAAAAAGGCAGACTCAGGTCTGCCTTTTTTTATTTCGGTAAGGAATGGGAAGGGCCTGCACATGATGACTTCAGTGCGAATAGAATATTGCCGGGGTGATAATATGAGCAGCGGCCGTAATCAATACATGATATTGAAACAGAAACCTTACAAATATATGAGCAGACATATGAAACGCCGGTATGAACAATTACCATGTGAACTTGAAAGTCCGGAAACAGGGACGGAAAAACGGTTTCCGTCTTCAGATGAAAATCGATCTGCCTTGTGCGTACCCGGGCTGCGAGGTCCCGAAGGCAAAAGAGGACCCGCCGGTTCCCGCGGTCCGCAAGGGGAGGCGGGTCCGCCCGGTTCGCCCGGTCCCCCGGGGCCTGAGGGTCCGCCGGGAGCGGTTCCTGCGGTAGCTTTTCAAAATACAGCAGAACTAATGACGATTCCGTTAGAAGGAACACCGATAAACGTGTTAAGCGCAGTGATAGCTGCGCCGACAGATCAATTGGTGAAAACGGATACCGTCATACAAGTAAATGTGGAATTAGATCCGCTCGCGTCTCATTTCTCATTGGTCTTAGCTGTCGATCTGCAAAGAAATGGCGTATCGATACAAACACAGAGACAAGAGAGGAACCTCTTTTCTTCAGGCGGGCAAATCATAGGAATTCCTTTTACGTACATCGACGAAATGAAGGCGGATGAAACAGCCGCGTATCAGCTCTATTTATCCGTCCTTTCTTCGAACTACGTAACACAAGTCGCAGCCGCAAACCGCTCCCTCATTGCGACGGGATTCCCCATTCAAGGATCGGATTAAGGTGATGAAAAGAAATCACCTTTTTTATTTAGGTTGTCAAAACACAGCCCGTATTAATATGCTGTCTTAATAAGTAAGACGGTCAACAACGGGAAGGAGAGGGAAAAAGATTGAATGAATAATCCGATTATAAACGGAAGCTTTGAAACCGGCACATTAGCGGGCTGGAGTTCGGCAAATACCCAGATTAACAGTTTGTTTGCACATTCAGGGAGATATTCTGCGCAATTTATTGGAGCTCAGCCATATGCTTACCTCAGTCAAATCGTTCCCATTTCAGCCAAGTCAGTGACTCTATTCGTATCACTCGCAACGCTTGGAAATGAGCCAAGTCCCCAAGTCACTCTCCAGATCATCTATGTCAGCGCAGCAGGTGAACAAATCAGTTCCATTCAAGAAAATATCACACCCGGAAATTTGCCGAACGTGCTCTTTCACACATGGTCTGAAATCTATAAAACAAGCAGTGTGCCTTCTGGCGCGGCCTCTGCCGTCATTGTATTAAGTAAAGTTTCTTCCGGCACGGTTTTAATAGACGATGTTTCATTGGCGCAAACCGGGGGTGAACCTGGCGTAACAGGAATTACAGGTCCCACAGGAGTGACGGGTCCCACAGGAGTGACAGGAGCAAGAGGAGCGACCGGAGTAACTGGTGCAACGGGATCAACTGGTTCAACCGGGGCATCCGGCCCAACTGGCGCCACAGGCCCAACTGGAGTAACTGGTCCGACAGGAGTAACAGGGGCGACGGGAGTAACTGGAGCTACCGGATCGACTGGTGTAACAGGAGCAAGAGGAGCAACCGGAACCACGGGAATAACCGGAGTGACTGGTTCAACAGGAGCGACCGGGCCAACGGGAGAGGCCGGTCCAACAGGAGTTACTGGCGCAACCGGATCAACAGGAGCAATAGGACCGACTGGGGTAACGGGTGTAACTGGGGTAACGGGACCAACCGGACCGACAGGAGAAACCGGTCCAACTGGCTCGACCGGGGATACTGGAGCTACTGGAGTAACTGGTGCAACAGGACCGACTGGAGTAACAGGGGCGACTGGAGAAACCGGCCCAACAGGAATCACGGGTCCAACCGGAGCAACTGGAGTAACAGGAGCAACTGGAGTAACAGGAGCCACTGGAGCAACTGGAGTAACAGGAGCCACTGGAGCAACTGGAGTAACAGGAGCCACTGGAGTGACTGGAGCAACGGGTGTGACTGGAGCCACAGGAGTAACGGGATCAACAGGAGCCACTGGAGTGACTGGGGCAACGGGGATAACCGGAGCGACTGGCGCAACAGGAGTAACAGGTTCAACCGGAGAAACGGGTCCAACAGGAGTAACAGGGGCGACTGGAGAAACTGGCCCAACAGGAATCATGGGTCCAACAGGAGCCACAGGAGTAACGGGATCAACAGGAGCCACTGGAGTGACTGGCGCAACAGGGGTAACAGGTTCAACCGGAGCAACTGGTCCAACTGGTGTAACGGGAATAACTGGTGTAACAGGACTAACTGGAGCAACTGGAGTAACAGGCCCAACCGGTCCAACGGGTGTGACTGGAGCAACGGGTGTGACTGGAGCAACGGGTGTGACTGGAGCAACGGGTGTGACTGGAGCAACGGGTGTGACTGGAGCAACTGGAGCAACTGGAGTAACAGGAGTAACGGGTGCAACCGGAGTAACAGGGCCAACAGGCTCAACCGGATCGACCGGAGTAACAGGACCAACTGGAGCAACGGGAGTAACAGGAGCAACGGGGATAACCGGAGCGACTGGTGTAACCGGTCCAACAGGGTCAACTGGTTCAACCGGAGCAACCGGTCCAACTGGTGTAACGGGCTCAACTGGAGTAACAGGAGCAACCGGTCCAACGGGAGAGGCCGGTCCAACCGGATCAACAGGCTCAACCGGAATAACAGGCTCAACCGGAATAACAGGGGCAACAGGATCGACAGGAGCAATTGGTTCAACCGGACCGACTGGCTCAACGGGAGAAACCGGCCTAACCGGTGTAACGGGATCAACCGGTGTAACAGGGTCAACAGGAGAAACCGGAGCGACTGGTGTAACTGGGTCAACAGGAATAACCGGTGTAACTGGAGCAACCGGCCCAACCGGTGCAACGGGGGTAACTGGAGAAATTGGCCCAACCGGTGCAACGGGGGTAACTGGAGAAATTGGCCCAACGGGAGAGACCGGTCCAACCGGAGTAACAGGAGCAACAGGATCGACTGGCATAACGGGTTCAACCGGCCCAACAGGTGTAACAGGTTCGACCGGAGCAACCGGCCCAACTGGAGTAACAGGTTCAACGGGAGAAACGGGTCCAACCGGAATCATGGGTCCAACAGGAGTAACCGGGGCAACGGGATCGACAGGCTCAACCGGAGCGACTGGAGCAACAGGAGCAACCGGTCCAACTGGAGTTACTGGAGCGACCGGAGAAACTGGGGCAACGGGAGTAACCGGTCCAACCGGAGTAACAGGATCGACAGGACCAACAGGTTCAATCGGAGAAACCGGAGCAACCGGCCCAACCGGCCCAACGGGAGAGACCGGTCCAACCGGAGTAACAGGAGCAACAGGATCGACTGGCATAACGGGTTCAACCGGCCCAACAGGTGTAACAGGTTCGACCGGAGCAACCGGCCCAACTGGAGTAACAGGTTCAACGGGAGAAACGGGTCCAACCGGAATCATGGGTCCAACAGGAGTAACCGGGGCAACGGGATCGACAGGCTCAACCGGAGCGACTGGAGCAACAGGAGCAACCGGTCCAACTGGAGTTACTGGAGCGACCGGAGAAACTGGGGCAACGGGAGTAACCGGTCCAACCGGAGTAACAGGATCGACAGGACCAACAGGTTCAATCGGAGAAACCGGAGCAACCGGCCCAACCGGCCCAACGGGAGAGACCGGTCCAACCGGAGAAACGGGTGCAACAGGATCGACAGGACCAACAGGGCCAACAGGTTTAACAGGATCAACAGGAGCAACCGGAACCACGGGTTCAACCGGAATGACTGGAGTAACAGGAACAACCGGTTCGACTGGTGTAACCGGTGCAACGGGAGAAACTGGCCCAACGGGAGAGACCGGTCCAACCGGAGAAACGGGTGCAACAGGATCGACAGGACCAACAGGACCAACAGGTGTAACAGGATCAACAGGAGCAACCGGAACCACGGGTTCAACCGGAATGACTGGAGTAACAGGCTCAACCGGTTCAACTGGTGTAACCGGTGCAACGGGAGAAACTGGCCCAACCGGCGTAACTGGTGCAACAGGAGTGACTGGGTCAACAGGAATAAACGGTGAAACAGGAGCGACGGGAGTAACAGGCCCAACAGGAGTAACAGGTTCAACGGGAGAAACGGGACCAACCGGAGCCACGGGAGTAACTGGTTCAACTGGAATAACCGGATCGACCGGTCCAACCGGAGCGACTGGGGTAACGGGTGTAACCGGGGGAACGGGAACAACCGGACCGACAGGACCGACAGGAGTAACCGGTCCAACCGGAGTAACAGGAACAACCGGATCGACAGGACCAACAGGGCCAACAGGTTTAACAGGATCAACAGGAGCAACCGGAACCACGGGTTCAACCGGAGCGACCGGAGTAACTGGAATAACGGGCCCAACAGGATCGACAGGCCCAACCGGAGCAACAGGTTCAATCGGAGAAACCGGTCCAACCGGGGTAACAGGTTCAACGGGAGTAACTGGAGCAACAGGAGTAACCGGAACCACGGGTTCAACCGGAATAACTGGAGTAACAGGAACAACCGGTTCGACTGGTGTAACTGGAGAAACTGGCCCAACCGGCGCAACAGGGCCAACCGGAGAAACCGGAACCACGGGCTCAACCGGAGTAACAGGGGCAGCAGGAGAAACCGGTGCAACGGGAGTAACTGGAGCAACCGGCCCAACTGGAGTAACAGGTTCAACGGGAGAAACGGGTCCAACCGGAGCAATCGGCTTGACCGGTGTAACAGGCCCAACAGGTGTAACAGGAGAAACCGGAGCAACCGGTGTAACGGGAGAAACCGGCCCAACCGGCGTAACTGGTGCAACAGGAGTGACTGGGTCAACAGGAATAACCGGAGCGACCGGTCCAACCGGAGAAACGGGTGCAACAGGACCAACAGGACCAACAGGACCAACAGGGCCAACAGGTGTAACAGGAGCAACAGGAGCAACAGGAGCAACAGGAGCAACTGGAACCACGGGTTCAACCGGAATGACTGGAGTAACAGGCTCAACCGGTTCAACTGGTGTAACCGGTGCAACGGGAGAAACTGGCCCAACCGGCGTAACTGGTGCAACAGGAGTGACTGGGTCAACAGGAGAAACCGGCGCGACCGGTGTAACAGGGTCAACAGGAATAACCGGTGTAACTGGCCCAACCGGAGAAACTGGTGCAACGGGAGAAACCGGCGCAACCGGTGTAACAGGGTCAACAGGAATAACCGGAGAAACGGGATCGACAGGCCCAACCGGCACAACCGGTGTAACGGGAGTGACTGGGTCAACGGGGATAACCGGAGCGACTGGAGCAACCGGCGCAACCGGAATAACAGGGGCAACGGGTTTAACGGGAGTGACTGGTTCAACCGGAGAAACCGGCCCAACCGGAGCAACCGGTCCAACCGGGGTAACAGGTTCAACGGGAGTAACTGGAGCAGCAGGAGAAACCGGTGCAACGGGAGTAACTGGAGCAACCGGTCCAACAGGTGTAACAGGCTCAACCGGAGCAACCGGTGTAACGGGAGAAACCGGCCCAACCGGCGTAACTGGTGCAACAGGAGTGACTGGGTCAACAGGAGAAACCGGCGCGACCGGTGTAACAGGGTCAACAGGAATAACCGGAGCGACCGGTCCAACCGGCCCAACAGGTGTAACAGGAGAAACCGGAACCACGGGATCAACCGGAGTAACTGGGACAACGGGAGAAACCGGTTCAACTGGAGTGACTGGAGCAACGGGGATAACAGGAGCAACAGGCTCAACCGGTGCAACAGGAGCGACCGGAATAACGGGATCAACCGGAGCAACAGGCGCAACTGGTGTAACCGGGCTAACTGGGATAACAGGCGCGACGGGCCCAACCGGTGTGACTGGCCCAACAGGGGTTACTGGCTCAACAGGAGAAACCGGTTCAACTGGAGTGACTGGCGCAACCGGTACAACCGGAATGACAGGCCCAACCGGTCCAACGGGTGTGACTGGAGCAACGGGAGTAACTGGGGCGACCGGAGAAACCGGCCCAACCGGAATCACGGGTCCAACAGGGCCAACAGGAGCAACAGGAGAAACCGGAGCGACCGGTGTAACTGGGTCAACAGGAATAACCGGACCGACTGGCTCAACGGGAGAAACCGGTTCAACCGGAGCAACGGGTGCATCCGGGGCGACCGGCGCAACGGGAATAACTGGAGAAACCGGCCCAACTGGGGTCACGGGCTCAACTGGTGTAACAGGTCCAACTGGATCGACTGGTGCAACAGGAGTAACAGGCACAACCGGAGAAACCGGTGTAACAGGGCCAACAGGAGAAACAGGCTCGACCGGGGCAACCGGAGCTACTGGAGTAACCGGCCCAACCGGAGCAACGGGTTCAACCGGAGAAACCGGTGTAACAGGTCCAACCGGAGAAACCGGAACCACGGGTTCAACCGGAGTAACAGGTTCAACGGGAGTAACTGGAGCAACAGGACCGACTGGAGCAACCGGAGAAACTGGCTCGACCGGGGATACCGGAGCTACTGGAGTAACCGGCGCAACAGGGGCAACGGGGGTAACTGGAGAAATCGGCCCAACGGGAGAGGCCGGTCCAACCGGATCGACAGGACCAACCGGCGCAACAGGGCCAACAGGTTTAACAGGATCAACAGGAGCAACCGGAACCACGGGCTCAACTGGTGTAACGGGAGCAACCGGCTCAACCGGCGCGACTGGGGTAACGGGTATAACCGGAGCAACCGGAGCGACCGGCGCAACGGGAATAACTGGAGAAACCGGCGCAACGGGAGAGACTGGTCCAACCGGAGCAACAGGAGCAACAGGATTGACTGGCATAACGGGTTCAACCGGCCCAACAGGAGTAACAGGAGCAACCGGTTCGACTGGTGTAACTGGTGCAACAGGAGTGACTGGGTCAACAGGAGAAACCGGAGCGACCGGTGTAACAGGGTCAACAGGAATAACCGGAGCAACGGGGATAACAGGAGCAACAGGTGCAACCGGGCTAACTGGAATAACAGGCGCGACGGGCCCAACCGGTGTGACTGGCCCAACAGGGGTTACTGGCTCAACAGGAGAAACCGGAGCAACTGGATCGACAGGCTCAACCGGTACAACCGGCCCGACTGGTGTAACCGGCGCAACCGGAGTAACAGGCCCAACCGGCGCAACAGGGCCAACAGGAGAAACCGGTGCAACGGGGGTAACCGGAGAAATCGGCCCAACGGGAGAGACCGGTCCAACCGGAGTAACAGGAGCAACAGGATCGACTGGCATAACGGGTTCAACCGGCCCAACTGGTGTAACAGGTTCGACCGGAGAAACCGGCCCAACTGGTGTAACAGGTTCGACCGGAGAAACCGGCCCAACTGGTGTAACAGGTTCGACCGGTGTAACAGGCCCAACAGGTGTAACAGGCTCAACCGGCCCAACAGGTGCAACGGGAGTAACTGGAGCGACCGGAGTAACTGGTGCAACGGGAGAAACTGGCCCAACAGGATCAACAGGCTCAACCGGAATAACAGGAGCAACAGGTGCAACCGGAGTAACCGGAGTAACCGGAGTAACTGGAGTAACAGGATCAACAGGCTCAACCGGAATAACAGGAGCGACAGGTACAACAGGCCTAACGGGTCCAACTGGAGCAACGGGAGTGACAGGAGCAACCGGCACAACCGGCCCGACTGGTGTAACCGGGGCAACCGGAGTAACGGGCCCAACAGGCCCAACAGGCCCAACAGGCCCAACCGGCGCCACAGGCAGTACACCAACCTTGCTCTTCACAAGAACCAACGGGCCGCTCACTGTTTATCCGCCGTTAAATACAGAGGTTCCCATTGCTACGCTGGCAATCCCGGTTAACGCTTTGCAGAATGTAAAGCTTGATTATGCACTCAGTGTCGCGCTAACAACTGCAGCGAATTCAAACTTTGTTTTTGAAGTGAGATTATATAGGGGAGCAGTGCAAATTCATACAAGAACTCTGTCGCGAACTAATACTACCGCAGCTACGGATAGTTTTTCGATTGCTGATACAACAGTGGATACAGCGCCGACCGCAGGAACAAATACGTACCAGTTGAGAGTTGTTTTCACAACTGCAAATAATATAACAGCAGCGTCAGCTCTCAATATCGATTTTAACAGCATTCGTTTCCCGACAACCTAATGACAATAGCAGACTGATATTTTAAAGATGAAAGACCTGACTTATGCACAGTTAGGTCTTTTTTCTCTAAAAGCTGTGCATGGTGCAGCCTTAAGAACATTTGAAAATTCGCCCAATAGAAATGGGATTTTGCCACACCTTTTTCTTTTGCGGAAATATTATGCAAGAAGAGGTGGTGTAATGAGAAAAGGAGATACTTGGTATAACAGATACGACTCTTGGGATTACGACTGCCGGAATTGTAATGAGTGCTGCTGTCATTTTCAACATAAAAGAAGAAATCAAAGGCGCAGTTATCAAAATCGGGCCCATTGCTGTGAAGAATTCTGTTGCAAAACCTCTTGCTGTCATGAAAGATGGTGTCCATGCTGTCATCCAAATCATTTTCATGTAAGAGGATTCACCGGAGCAACGGGGTGCACCGGAGCAACGGGGCTGACCGGAGCAACGGGGTTCACTGGAGCAACAGGGCTGACCGGAGCAACAGGGCTGACCGGAGCAACGGGGTTCACTGGAGCAACAGGGCTGACCGGAGCAACAGGGCTGACTGGAGCTACGGGGTTCACTGGAGCAACAGGGCTGACCGGAGCAACGGGCTCGACCGGGAATACAGGCGCGACTGGTGTAACCGGTGCCACGGGAGCAACCGGAGTAACGGGAGCAACCGGGGTAACCGGAGTTACTGGAGTAACGGGCTTGACCGGAGCCACCGGGATCACCGGAGTCACTGGAGTAACCGGGGTAACGGGAGTAACAGGCGCCACCGGGGTAACAGGCGCCACCGGGGTAACAGGCGCCACCGGAGTAACAGGCGCTACCGGAGTAACGGGATCAACTGGAGTCACAGGAGCAACCGGGGTAACCGGAGCCATCGGAGCTACTGGAGTAACGGGCTTAACCGGAGCAACCGGAGCTACTGGATCTACCGGAATAACGGGAGCAACCGGAGTAACAGGAGCAACCGGAGATACTGGATCTACCGGAATAACAGGAGCCACCGGGGTAACAGGAGCAACCGGAGTAGCAGGGGCTACCGGAGTAACAGGAGCAACCGGAGTAACAGGAGCAACCGGAGTAACAGGGGCTATCGGAGTAACAGGTGCTACCGGAGTAACAGGCGCCACCGGGATAACGGGAGCCACTGGGATCACCGGAGCTACTGGAGTAACGGGCTTGACCGGAGCAACCGGGATAACGGGAGTAACAGGAGCTACAGGAGCTACAGGATTAACGGGAGCAACCGGGGTAACAGGTGCTACCGGAGTAACGGGAGCAACCGGGATCACCGGAGCTACTGGAGTAACAGGCGCCACCGGGGTAACGGGAGTAACAGGAGCGACAGGAATAACGGGAGCCACCGGAGAAACAGGCGCCACCGGGATCACCGGAGTCACAGGAGTAACGGGAGTAACAGGAGCAACCGGGGATACTGGAGCAACCGGAATAACAGGCGCCACCGGAGTAACAGGTGCTACCGGAGTAACCGGGGATACTGGGATAACGGGAGCCACCGGAGTAACCGGGATCACCGGAGTAACTGGATCAACTGGAGTAACCGGAGAAACGGGAGCAACCGGAGCTACTGGATCTACCGGAATAACGGGAGCAACCGGAGTAACAGGAGCTACAGGAATAACGGGAGCAACCGGGGTAACCGGAGCCACTGGAGTAACGGGCTTGACCGGAGCAACCGGAGCTACTGGAGCTACTGGATCTACCGGAATAACGGGAGCAACCGGAGTAACAGGCGCTACCGGAGTAACGGGAGCAACCGGGATAACGGGAGCAACCGGGATAACGGGAGTAACAGGAGCTACAGGAATAACAGGAGCAACCGGGGTAACAGGTGCTACCGGAGTAACGGGATCAACTGGAGTAACCGGGGTAACGGGAGTAACAGGAGCAACCGGGGATACTGGAGCAACCGGAATAACAGGCGCCACCGGAGTAACAGGGGCTACCGGAGTAACCGGGGATACTGGGATAACGGGAGCCACCGGAGTAACCGGAGTAACCGGGATCACCGGAGTAACGGGAGCAACTGGAGTAACCGGAGTAACAGGCGCCACCGGAGTAACAGGCGCTACCGGAGTCACAGGAGCGACAGGAATAACGGGAGCTACCGGAGTAACGGGAGCCACAGGTGTAACTGGGGTAACGGGAACAACCGGAGTAACAGGCGCAACTGGGATCACCGGAGCCACTGGAATAACCGGAGCAGGCGCGATCATTCCTTATGCTTCAGGTTTTCCCACTGCCGTGACGACCATTGCCGGCGGATTAATCGGAACGGTGAGCCTTGTCGGGTTCGGCAATTCTGTGACGGGCGTCAATGTCGGAGGTGGAGGCGCAATTGATCTTACCGGGGCTGGAGGAACTCTGCTGAACTTTGCTTTTTCTGCTCCGAGAAGCGGAACCATTACATCAATTGCCGCCTATTTCAGTACAACCGCAGCATTGTCGCTTGTCGGCTCGACTGTTACGATAACCGCACAACTATACAGTTCTACTGTGCCGAACAATACGTTCACGCCGATCCCCGGAGCATCCGTCACTTTAGCTCCTCCCCTCACCGGCGTATTGTCAATCGGCAGCATCAGCAACGGAATCACGACAGGGCTGAACATTGCGGTAACTCCTCAAACCCGGCTGTTAATGGTATTCTCCGCCACTGCTACAGGCCTTTCGCTTATTAATACAGTGGCGGGATATGCAAGCGCGGGAGTTACAATTTCCTGATAGATTGCAGACTGACTTCGGTCAGTCTTTTTTATGTGTTATATCAATTGTGTAAAAGTAAATATATACCTATCATCACCTTTTTGGTAAGCCGCAAGAGAAAAAGATCACGAAAATTCTCAAAAATGAGAAATAAAGATTTAAAAAATGGTATGATTTTAGGAGGAAAGGACGGCTGGTGCTGTGTTGGAAGCGAAGCGGTTTTATGTCTCTCTGCAAATGAAAATCGCCGGATTAATTACGGCTTTATTAATACTTGTTATCGGAACGCTCACGGTTATATTTGCCTTTCAGCAATTAAAGGAAGGGCAGAAGCAGGCTGAACAGCTGGCGGTGCAAACGGCAAAAACCATTTCATATTTGCCTCCCGTAAAAGAGGCGTTCCGGCTTGCGGATCAAGAGGCTTTTACAAAGTTAGACGTCATTGAACAAATGAAAGAACAGGCAGGCGCGCACGCCGTCTACATCACTGATCAAAAAGGGCATGTTGCATTTCATTCGGCCCGAAGCAGTATTCCGAAAGAAAATCAAAATCTGCAAAACAAAACCGTCATGTTCGGCGGGTCTCCGGTTTCCGACGGAATGAAGGCCGTCCGGGGAAGCGCCCCGGTTATTTTGGAGGAAAAAAATCATAACGAAGTCGTCGGAACGGTGACAGTCGAGTTTCTACAAGATGAGATAGAAAAAGATATGAAAGCGCACCTGCGGCATTTAGGCTATTTTGCATGTTTGGTGTTTCTTATCGGCATCGGGGGAGCAGCAGCGCTCGCAAAAAGCATCCGTAAAGATACACTCGGCCTTGAACCGCATGAAATTGCAGCGCTGTACAGGGAACGCAATGCGATGCTCCTTGCGATTAAAGAAGGGATTATCGCCGTAAACAAAGAAGGCGCGGTAACCATGATGAATTTATCTGCGGCTGATATGCTGAATCTTCCGGAACCGATGATCGGAAGGCATATAAAAGAAATCATGCCGGGCGCAAAGCTCATGCCGGTGTTGGCAGGGGGAGAAATACCGCCGAACGTGGAGGTGCGTGCCGGAGATAAAGTATTTATCTTAAATGTGAAAGAAATGAAGCAGACCGGACAAGTATACGGAGCGGTGATCAGCTTCCGCGAAAAAACGGAGCTCAAGAAACTGATCAACAAGCTGACTGAAATGAAAAAATACTCGGAGGATCTCCGGGCGCAAACGCATGAATTCTCGAATAAGCTTTACGCGATACTCGGTCTGTTAGAGCTGGGAGAATATAATGAAGCCATTGAACTGATAAAAGAAGAGTACGCCATCCAGAATGAACAGCATGAAATCCTCTTTCAAAACATTCATTCACAGCGGGTTCAGGCCATACTATTAGGAAAAATGGGAAAGGCGTCTGAGAAGAAAGTGAAGCTTTCAATAGATGAAAACAGCTTTTTAGAATCGCTGCCGGAGCATGTGGGTTCATCCCAGCTCATTACGATCATCGGAAATCTTATTGATAACGCTTTCGAAGCCGTCGCCGAAAAAGAGAAAAAAGAGGTATCCTTTTTCATGACCGATATCGGCAGGGATATCGTCATCGAAGTGGCGGACTCAGGAGACGGCGTGCCTCAGGAAAAAACAGAAACGATATTTGAAAAGGGCTACTCTTCAAAGGGGACTAGGAGAGGATACGGCTTAGCCAATCTGAAAGAAGCCGTCAGTGAATTGCAGGGATCGATAGAGATTTCGCAGCAAAAGAGCGGCGGTGCTGTATTTACGGTGTTTATACCGAAAGAAAGGCCAAAGGGGGAATCGGTGTGATTAACATCGCGATTGCAGAGGACGACTTTCGAATAGCGCAAATTCACGAAAAATTTATCGAACATCTTGATGGATTCAATGTCATCGGCAAAGCAATCAATGCCAAAGACACCATATCGCTGCTTGAGAAACGGCAGCCTGATCTGCTGCTTTTGGATATTTATATGCCGGATGAGCTGGGAACAGATCTGCTCCCGCTTATCCGCGGCCGTTTTCCTTCCGTTGATATCATCATTATTACGGCTTCTGCCGAAACAAGGCTGCTGCAGGAAGCGCTCAGATCAGGCGTTTCCCACTATGTCATAAAACCGGTGTCGGCACATAAATTTACAGAAGTGCTTTTGCAGTACCGTGAAAAAAGAGAATGGCTGCACTCACAGCCGGAGCTGAGCCAGTCCGTGATCGACATGTTTTTCGGAAGCGGTCAGAAAGAACAAAAACAGCACAATGATCTGCCGACAGGCATTAATTCGATTACGCTTCAAAAAATCAAAAACGCGCTCAGGGCGGCCCAAAAAGGGATGACGGCTGAAGAACTGGGCGAAAAAATGGGCGCCTCCAGAACAACGGCGCGGCGCTATGCCGAGTTTCTCGTTTCTCGGGAAGAAGCGCTCGCTGAATTAGAGTACGGCATTATCGGCAGGCCGGAACGGAAATATTATTTAGCACATGAATAAGGGATGGGAGAAATGAAGCGGTTGGGAGTGCTTCTTGTCATGCTGGCGGCGCTGGTTTCTTTTGACGGACGGCAGATGGCGGGCTTCCGCTCAGCTGAAGGGCCGGTTGAAATTGTCGTCCCGGCAGCGCCTCAAGGGGGCTGGGACGTAACGGCAAAAGCTTTGCAATCGGTAATAGAGCGGAAGCAAATATTAGGCCGGCCCGTAAAGATCATCTATAAACCCGGCGGAGGCGGAGACAGCGGCTGGAAATATGTAAACGAACGAAAAACGGATGTCATCAGTATGAATTCAAGCCTGCTGTTAAGCAATGAAATTTTGGGACAAAGCCGGCTGAAGGCAGCTGATTTTACGCCTTTGGCCATTATCGCAAAAGAGTGGCAGACCGTCGCTCTTCCGAAGGATTCAAAGATAAAAAGCGGAAGTCGGCTGCTCGGCGATATTAAAGCAAATCCGGGCGGCATAAAAATCGGATTTGCGCCCGGCCTCGGAAATGATGACCAGCTCTCCTTTGCGAGAGCGGCGGAAATGGCCGGAATTTCTCCGTTTGATATCCGCTTTTTTCAATACGGGAGCAGTAATGAAGTCATTGCAGCTCTTATCAGTCACGAGATAGACGCCGCCTCAATGACCATTTCAGAAGCGAGAGACGCCTATCGGAAAGGGAAAATCACATTGGCGGCCGTTACGTCTGACAAAAGGCTCTCCGGCTTCAGCGATGTGCCGACATGGAAAGAGCAGGGGGTGCCGTTTGTCTTTGCGCACTGGAGAGGCATCATGGGGCCGAAAGACATGACCGAAGGCGAGATCGCCTATTGGGATCAGGCTTTGAAACAGATTACTTCATCCGCGGAGTGGAAGCAAATGTTGAAAAAACGGGATTGGGAGAGCTTTTATAAAAACAGCAGCGGCGCAAAACGCTTTTTAGAAGAGCAGACCGAGTTCTATAAAGAGATGATGAGCAGCGAAAAATAAGCCTTCCGCATATTTGCGGAAGGCTTTTGATTTATAAATGAACAAAATGAACGAAAAGGTTATAAAAAATTAAAAATCTTTAAAATCCAAAATATTTACTTCAATATCCAATTCTCATAAGATAGCAAAAAGGCGGATAAAGGGAATCGGGCCTTTAAAATGTAAGCGTATTCATAATAAGGGGGACATACTGTGTTAGCAATCTTAGGCTTTCTTATGATGCTTGTTTTTATGGTGCTGATTATGACAAAACGGCTTTCAGTGTTAACGGCGCTCGTATTAACGCCGATCGTGTTTGCGCTGATTGCCGGGTTTTCTTTTAACCGGGTCGGCGAGATGATGATCTCCGGCATTGAACAGGTGGCGCCGATCGCAGTGATGATTATGTTTGCGATTCTTTATTTCGGCATTATGATTGATACCGGTTTATTTGATCCGATGGTGTCGCGTATTTTAAAGCTGGTTAAAGGCGACCCGCTCAAAATTGTAGTCGGAACAGCCGTTTTGACCATGCTTGTCGCACTGGACGGAGACGGCTCGACGACGTATATGATTACGACAAGCGCAATGCTGCCTTTGTATATCATGCTCGGAATCCGTCCGATTATTTTAGCGGGAATCGCCGGGGTCGGCATGGGTATCATGAACACGATACCATGGGGCGGCGCGACGCCGCGTGCGGCGAGTGCGCTCGGCGTTGACCCGGCAGAGCTGACGGGGCCGATGCTGCCCGTCATCGCGAGCGGAATGGTGTGTATGATTGTGGTCGCTTATGTACTCGGAAGGATGGAACGGAAACGGCTCGGGGTGATCGAATTAAAGCAGCCGTCCCATACAAATGAAACGGCTGCGGCTGCGGAAGATGAATGGAAGCGGCCGAAACTGTGGTGGTTCAATTTACTGTTAACGCTTTCTTTAGTGGGATTTTTAGTGTCAGGAAAAGTGAATTTAACCGTGCTGTTCATCATTGCGTTTTGTATCGCGCTGATTGTCAACTATCCGAAACTTAACGATCAAAGGGAGCGCATTTCAGCCCATTCGAGCAATGTGCTTGCGATCGGTTCGATGATTTTTGCCGCAGGCGTGTTTACCGGAATTTTAACGGGGACGAAGATGGTTGATGAAATGGCCATTTCCCTCGTATCGCTTATTCCGGAACAGATGGGAGGTTTTATTCCGGCGATTGTTGCCTTAACGAGCGGTATCTTTACGTTTCTGATGCCTAATGACGCCTATTTTTACGGCGTGTTGCCCATTTTATCTGAGACTGCCGTGGCGTACGGTGTAGATAAGGTGGAAATCGCCCGCGCTTCGATTATCGGCCAGCCGATTCATATGTTAAGCCCGCTCGTGCCGTCGACGCATTTATTAGTCGGGCTTGCCGGGGTCACCATTGATGAACACCAGAAATTTGCGATGAAATGGGCGGTTCTTGCCGTTATCGTCATGACGGCCTTTGCGCTCATCATCGGCGCAATCACGATTTTTTAACATAAAACACCCGGTTCGTCGCACACTAAAGGCATCAGAGGAGGTGCCATGATGAGTGATCCGTTTATGCCGCTTTTTTCAGTGAGAAGCGGCGCCGGTTTTAAAGCGGCGGACGGCGTTTACGGACTGACCGTGCAGATTGCGAATGTTTACTTTATCGAAAATCCCTCAGCTCCGCGGGAAATCATTCTGGTTGACGCGGGAATGCCTCAATCGGCGGAGATGATAACAGAAGAAATGAAACGCCGATTCAAAGAGGGGTATGAGCTGAAGGCGGTCATTTTGACACACGGTCATTTTGATCATGTCGGTGCGATTGAAGAACTGCTTGAGCTTTGGGATGTGCCGGTTTACATTCATGAAAAGGAGCTCCCGTACGTCACGGGGAAAGCGGATTATCCGCCTGCCAGGCCCGATGCGAAAAAAGGGCTTGTCGCAAAGCTGTCACCGCTGTTTCCGCGCCATACGATCCGCATTCCGTCCGTTCAGGCACTGCCTTCAGACGGTACCGTTCCGTTTCTTGAGGAATGGAGATGGGTGCATACGCCAGGCCACACACCCGGCCATATTTCATTATTCCGGGATAAAGACCGCGTGCTGCTTGCCGGTGATGCCGTGATCACTGTTGAACAGGAATCGCTTGCGGACGTTGTCATACAAAAGCAAGAGCTTCACGGGCCGCCCGCCTATTTTACAGCGGATACGCAGACGGCGGTCGCATCCGTTCAGAAACTGGCGGAACTGGAGCCGGAAGCGCTTTTGACGGGTCACGGAATTCCGATGACGGGAAAAAACTACCGTGAGGATTTGCTTACACTGGCTGAAAAACTGCATTCCGTTTTGTGAAACACCTGCGAAAATCACAGGTGTTTTTTCTTTGCAGTTTCCAGTATGATACAAAAAAACCATTGTGTTCACACCTAAAAACGATACAATGGGAAACAGATGTAAATTGAAGGAGAGAGTTTTTTGAAACATACGGAAATACTTTGGGATGAGGCGAAGGATTTTATTGATGTCTGCTATCACGAACTCGGAATGGAATCGCAAATCAACGCGCGACTGCACGCGATAAAAGATGAGATAGATCGGACGGGAAGTTACGTCCATACGGCGGAAGAGCTTGAACACGGGGCGAAAATGGCGTGGCGCAACAGCAATCGCTGTATCGGGCGTCTGTTCTGGCAATCGCTGAACGTCATTGACCGGCGCAATGTGAACACGAAAGAAGAGGTGCGTGACGCATTATTTGAACATATTGAAATCGCCACGAACGGCGGAAAAATTAAACCGACGATTACGATTTTACCTCCTGAGAAGAATGGGGAGAAACAAGTGGAAATCTGGAATCACCAGCTCATCCGCTATGCGGGATATGAGACTGAAAAAGGAAGAGTCGGTGATCCGGCATCATATGAGCTGACGGCTGTCTGCGAAAAACTCGGCTGGCGCGGGAAGCGGACCGATTTTGATATTCTGCCGCTGCTTTTCCGGATGAAAGGGGACGGGCAGCCGGTCTGGTATGACCTGCCTCAGACGCTCGTGAAAGAAGTGCCGATCACCCATCCGGATATTGAAGAGTTTGCCGATTTAAATCTCAGATGGTACGGGGTTCCGATTATCGCCGATATGAGGCTTGAAATCGGCGGACTGTCGTACAACGCGGCGCCTTTTAACGGATGGTATATGGGAACCGAAATCGGCGCAAGGAATCTTGCTGACGAAAAGCGGTATGATATGCTCAAAAAAGCCGCTTCGGTCATGGGGATTTCCGCCAGCCTGAATACTGACCTGTGGAAAGATCAGGTGCTGGTGGAACTGAATAAGGCAGTGCTCTATTCATACAAAAAACACGGTGTCAGCATTGTCGATCACCATACGGCCGCGAATCAATTTAAGCGCTTTGAAGAACAGGAACAAGACGCGGGCAGAAAGCTGACGGGCGACTGGACCTGGCTGATTCCGCCGATCTCGCCGGCTTCCACCCACATTTTTCATAAATCATATGACGATACGATTGTGAAGCCGAATTATTTTTATCAGGACAAGCCTTATCAGTAACTGATGAAAAAGGTGCGGTACCCTTTCAGACGGTGTGATTCTTCGATGGTTACGTTTGTGACATTTGAGAAGGGGCTGCCTTTTCTGACCGCTTCGGCAAATTGTTTTAACGACTCTTCAGGGCCTTCGGCAAGGATTTCCACCCGGCCGTCATCACGGTTTTTTACCCAGCCGGCTATCTTATGTCTGTCGGCTTCCATCTGGACGAAGTAGCGAAAACCTACGCCCTGAACCCGGCCGTCTGCAATCATATGATACTGAAGCATGGAAAAACCACCTTTTTCTTACTATGATAAAGGAAAGATAGGATATTTCGCAAAGGATGTGAACGAGATGACGCAAGACTATTCTGTCTTATCTATCAATCTCGGAAAGCCCGCAATTCATGAATTTGCCGGCAGACAAATCAATTCAGGCATCATCAAGCGGCCCGCAGATTCTCCCGTCATGCTGTATAAAACCCATTTTGACGGGGACGGGCAGGCTGATCTGAAGCATCACGGAGGTCCCGATAAAGCGGTGTGCGTGTATCCCGCCGAGCATTATTCATATTGGGAAACAACGCTCGCGAGAAAACTTCCCGCCGCCGCGTTCGGAGAGAATGTAACGGTCAAAGGACTGGCCGAACAAGACGTGTGGATCGGCGACGTCTTTCAGCTGGGGGAAGCCGTCGTTCAAGTAAGCCAGCCGCGCCAGCCCTGCGTCAAACTCGCGCTCAAATATGGCATCAAAGATATGGTGCTCCGTGTACAGCAGACGGGATTTACCGGCTTTTATTTCAGGGTGCTTGAAGAAGGATATGTCGATCCGCGTCCCGTTCTCAAGCGTCTGTCGAGAGGCAAAGAAAGCATTTCCGTCTGGTATGCGAACGAAGTGAAATACCGTGATTCAGGCAATCTGTCAGCGATTGAAGAAATACTGCGGGAAGAAGCGCTGTCAGAAAGCTGGAGGGAGTCCTTCCTTAAAAAAAGGGACAGGCTCACTAATGTATAGAAAAAAAGCCGTGCTGCACTGACAGCACGGCTGATTTACGTTATGCTTGTTTCTTTGTTTCCAGCAGATTGGCAAGGAAGTACTTTTTGAAGCTTTGAAGCTTTCTTCCTTCATAGTGGGTAATTCCTTTTTTCTTTAACTCTTCTACATACCAGCCTTTACTGCCATAATGCATGTCAGAAAACTCCTTTCTCCGTTCTCCCGCTGGGGAGGTTTCTTCAGTTTTTGCCAAACTTTTGGCATTGTAACATCTATAAAAAGACGCTGAAAAGGGATAATGCAAAAACTGAGCCTTTCGATTCAGAGATGTAAAGCTTTCTTACATATATATGTAAAGGGCGGTCTTTTCATGCTTAATGGCCGGTTAATTTTAACAGCACCGTTCCGAGTGTCATGATTCCGAAAACGACGCCGAAATAAATCAGCATCCCCTTCTTTTTCTTCACCCCGTAAACGGTGAGAATGATGCTTTCAATAAAGAAAATAAACCCGAAGATAATAAACCACATGTTGAAAAATGGCTCCTTTCACAGACATATGTCCAGTGTAGCACAACTCTTATAACGGAGCATAAAAAAGCCGGGCACTGTATCAGTGTCCGGCAAGTTTGACGAGAAGCTGGGCCAAATGCTGTTTTTCATTGTCATCCGCAATGTCCCACAGTTCTTGTAAAAGTTTTTCTTCCGCATTGCGGGGCTCCTCGTGTTTGGCGAGATAGTCCCCGAGGATGGCGGCGCTTTTAATGATTTTGCTGTCATCCAGACCCAGTTTTTTTCCGGCGGAAATTTTCTGATGAAGGTACGCCTTAAATTCCTCGAAATCCTCTAAAATCTGCTGTTTCGTTACGCCGTGCATGGCGTGTATTTCGTTTTCGATTTTGATTTTTTCTTTATCTTTTTTCATGCGTCTCCCTCCTTCGGGTTAGTTGTTGTATACCTGTTCGGGAGGGAGATGAAACATTACAATGCAGTTAAAATAATCGGTTTGTCTTTTGTAATCACGATGGTGTGTTCCACTTGGGCGACAAGGCTTTTATCCGGCGTTTTATACGTCCAGCCGTCTCCCGCTTCAACAATCGTTTCCGCTTTCGTGGAAATAAACGGCTCAAGCGCGATCACGGTTCCGTTTTTAAACAGCGCGTTATCAAACGGATCGTAGTAATTCATGATGTGGTTCGGCGCTTCATGGAGGTTTCTGCCGATTCCGTGGCCCGTCAGCGTTTTAATGACGGTAAATCCGTTGGAGCGGGCCTCATGGTAGACGGCTCTGCCGATCTGGTTTTGACGTTTGCCGGCTTTTGCCTGATCCAATCCTTTCTGAAATGCGGATGCCGCGCAGTTACAAAGCTTTTGCAGACGTTCATCGCCTTCTCCGAGCACAAATGAAATGCCCGTATCGGAATAAAAACCGCCGAACTCCGCCGAAATATCGATATTGACAAGATCTCCGGCTTTTAAGATTTTAGAGGCGCTCGGAATGCCGTGAGCGACTTCGTCATTTACGCTGATGCATGTCACGCCCGGGAAATCGTATTCCTTCTCCGGAGCGGAAGCGGCTCCGTGCTCGTCAAGCACCGCCTTTCCGATCAGGTCAAGATCTTTCGTGCTCATGCCGGGCTCGGCTTTTTTCTTCATTTCTTCACGCGCCAGCGCGACGATTCTGCCGATTTTTTTAAGGCCTTCTAATTCTTGATCGTTCGTTACAATCATTGTCATTCCCGCTTTCTATTTTTAATCATCTGATTCAAGCTTACCACAACTGGTTTATAAATAGAAAACCAACAAGCCTTATGTGAATAAATGAAGGAAAATTGGTATAGATCACTAGATAACTTATGTGGTATATTTAAGAAAAAAGAAGGGGGATGGGTAAAATGCTTCAATTTTTGCAAAAACTCGGAAAGTCTTTTATGCTTCCGATTGCCGTTCTGCCCGCCGTTGGTATTATTTTGGCCATCGGCAGAGAGGACTTATTAAATATTCCGTTCATTTACGCGGCGGGGACCGCGGTATTTGATCATCTGCCGCTGATTTTCGCGATCGGAATCGCAATCGGGATTTCCAAAGACAGCAACGGGGCCGCCGCTCTGTCGGGAGCCATTTCTTATATCATGCTGGACGCGGCTGTAAAATCAATCAATTCGACAAATAATATGGCCGTTTTCGGAGGGATTATCGCGGGGTTAATTGCGGGATACACGTATAATCGCTTTAAGGATACGAAGCTGCCCGAATATCTCGGTTTTTTCAGCGGGCGCAGGCTCGTTCCGATTGTAACGGCGCTGATTACCATTATTTTGGCGGGGATCTTCGGATTTGTGTGGCCGCCGATTCAGTCGGTGATTACGTCCTTCGGGGAATGGATGATCGGGCTTGGGGGGATCGGCGCCGGGATTTACGGGATTTTTAACCGGCTTTTGATTCCATTCGGTCTTCATCATGTGCTGAATAATATTTTTTGGTTCCAGTTTGGCGATTTTCACGGAAAAACGGGAGATCTGGCCCGCTTCTTTGCGAAGGATCCGACGGCGGGGACTTATATGACGGGATTCTTCCCGATTATGATGTTCGGGCTTCCGGCCGCATGTCTGGCAATGATTGCCGCGGCTAAGCCAAGTAAGCGCAAAGCGACGGCCGGAATGATGATCGGTCTCGCGCTGACGGCATTTATTACCGGAATTACAGAGCCGATTGAATTTGCATTTATGTTTTTATCACCGCTTTTGTACGGGGTTCATGCTATATTAACCGGGTTCTCTTTATTTATCGTGAATGTTCTCGGAATCAGGTCAGGTTTTTCATTCTCGGCGGGGGCGATCGATTATCTCCTCAGCTACGGCATTGCCGAAAAACCGCTTTTGCTGCTCGTTGTCGGGCTTTGTTATGCGGTGATCTATTTTGTCGTCTTCTACATGCTCATCAAAACGTTAAACTTGAAAACACCGGGACGGGAAGATGATGAGGAAGAGGAAGAAGTGCTTAGTGAAGATACGGCCGGTTCCGTCGAAGAACATGCCATGCTCAAGGGGCTCGGCGGCAGGCAAAACCTCGAAACGATTGATCACTGTGCGACCCGTCTCAGGCTGACCGTGCAGGATACGTCTCTCATTAATGAGGCGGCGCTTAAAAAAGCGGGAGCAAAAGGGGTTATCAAAACGGGGAATAAAACGGCGCAGGTCATTATCGGGCCGAACGTCGAATTTGTTGCGGAAGAGCTGAGAGAAGCCGTCCGCCTTGACGATCAGAAGCAGACTTGAAAAATCCGGATCACCTATGTGATCCGGATTTTTTTGAACATATATCAAGTTTCACATAATGTACAAAAAACAATGTTTTCTTCTATGTTAAGATTCATGTAGAACAAGTATGGAGATGATGTAAGGTGACATGGATTGCAGTTGTTTCAATTGTTGTCATAAGCCTGATTAAGATTGTGCTGACATGCCTTCCTACCGGAGCGGTGGAATGGATCCTCCGCAAGTTTGAAACCCATTCAAAGCTCAGTGACGAGTCCGCTGCCGTTTCCCTCGGCGGAAAACGTCTGGAAGGCGAAGACAAACGACGGGTGATTGATGATTTTAACGAAGCCGTGTTTATCGAACGGCATTATATATACCCAGGGGATGAAGAGCGTTATCTTCATCCGCAAAACGGAGCCGATCCGCTTGTCATTAAGACGAGAAAAGGAAAAAAAGATGTGACGGTGTTTGTATACAGCTACGAAGATCATGTAGATGTCGTCAAACAGCAGAAAAAGAAAGTCGTCGCTTATTCAGTTCTTTCCGACAGCCTGCAAAAGCGCACTATGGCCGCCGCCGGGAGCTGAACATAAAAAAGCCAGATCATATCAATGATCTGGCTTTTGTTTATTCTTTTTGATCGTCTGCTGAGGAATCTTCACGCTTCGTATAATCGAATTGTGACGGATCCACTTTCTTGAAGCCTTTCGGCTGATAGAAACGAAGCAGATCGCCGTTGATGATCTTATCAGACATTTCAAGCTCGGTCTTGACGAGAGAGTCTTCTTTTTTGTCGACTTCTGAATCATCTAAAAGTCTTCCGGTTTTCGTATCGTAATACTTGCCGGACACTTTCGTATAGTTCGGCGAGATGAAGTCTCCGTTACGGAACGGAATGACTTCTCTGTGCTCTTTCGATAAGATATCAGAACCTGACATGAGATAATCTTTCGTATCGACGCCGAGCAGATGAAGAACGGTCGGCGCGACATCGACTTCACCGGCAAATTTATGATTGCGGCCGCCTTTCACGCCGGGAGCGTGGATAAAGAGCGGCACCCGCTGAAGCTGGGCATTGTCGTATTCAGTGATCTCATCTTTGCCGAGCACTTTCGCCATCGCTTTATTATGGTTTTCGGAGATGCCGTAGTGGTCTCCGTACATCACGATAATCGACTTATCGTACAGGCCGTCTTTTTTCAGGTCATTAAAGAACTGTTCAATTGATTCATCCAGATAGTTCGCGGACTGGAAGTAATTATTGACGACTGAATCGCCAAAGTCTCCCGCCGGGAAGTCCGTGTCTTCTTTATCCATTCCGAACGGGAAGTGGTTGGACAGCGTAATGAACTTCGTATAGAACGGCTGCGGCAGGCTCTTTAAGAGCGGCATGGATTCTTTGAAATACGGTTTGTCTTTCATGCCGTAGTTTTTCGTGTTTTCTTCGCTCATGTCATAATAAGCGGAATCGAAAAACTTATCGATGCCTTCCGATTTGTACATTTCGTTACGGTTCCAGAAAGTCTGCGTATTTCCGTGGAAAGCGGCAGACGTGTACTTTTTGCCTTTTAAGATCGCAGGAACGGACTGCAGCGTGTTTTGCGCTTTATTGACGAAAACCGAACCTTGCGAAAGCGGGTACAGAGAGTTCTCCATCATAAATTCCGCATCAGATGTTTTACCTTGTCCCGTTTGGTGGAAAAAGTTATCAAAGTAGAATGTTTGATTATCGTGCGCCAGTTTGTTTAAAAACGGCGTCACTTCCTTGCCGTTAATTTTGTAATCAATGATAAAGGATTGCAGAGACTCTAATGAGACGTAGATGACGTTTTTTCCTTCGGCTTTTCCGAAGTAGACGTTATTCGGCACGTCATAGTTGGCCTTCATATAGTTTTCCACATCCGTTACATCGCTTGAATCGGCAAGCGCACGCTGGCTGTTTGATTTCACATTCTGCACGGCATCGTAAATCGTAAAGTTGTACGTGCCCAAGTATTTCACCAGATAATTTCGGTCAAATGAGCGTGTCAAAAGCTCGGGACGGTCGGATTCCGCGACGGCGAGGTTGATCAGGAACACAAGCACGGCGGAAGCCAAAACGATTCTGAATGATTTCTTCGCCGGTTTTTCAGCCGGTTTTTTCATCTTAAGGGCCAAAATAATCAAAATGACGGTATCCAGGAAGTAGAAGGCGTCTGTCCATCTCATTAACGAGAACGCGCTGTCTCCGAGCTGGCCGCCGTTTGTCTTTGCCTGCATCATGACCGGGATGGTAATGAAATCATTAAAGAATCTATAATAGACGATGTTTGCAAAAAGCAAAAAAGACAATAAAAAATGAATCACAATAATGGCTGTCTGCTGTAATTTTTTCTTGAAAAGAAGCCCAAATCCAAGAAAGAACAAGCTGGAGCTCAGCGGATTCACAAAAAGCAATATTTTCTGGATCGTGTTGTCTATGCCGAGGTTAAAGTTTAAAATATAAGCGACATATGTTTTCACCCACAATAACACGACCGCTATCAAGAAGAAGGCAAGTCCTCTTTCTTTTATAAATGTTTTCATTGTTACACTCCTTTTTTCCGATCACGGTTTACACGGAACGATAGAAAAAACGAACGTAATCAATATACCATGAAACCAGCAAATAGAAAAGGTGGAAAAGGCTCATCGGAAAAAGGGCGAAAAACGCTGTCGCAACAGCGGTTCATCTGTTGAATGACAGCTTTAAAAAACACAAATGGCACAAACTGGGATGTGAATTTCCGTATGATCACACCCGGTTCTATTGAAAAAAGAGGTGAACAGTGATGGATATTGCCCATATCGTGGCTGAAGATAAAATCAAGCGCGCCATTAAGGATGGAGAGTTCGCCAGCATCAAAGGAATGGGAAAGCCCCTGCCGAAAGACGATGCCGCACATCTTCCGGAGTCGCTCAGAATGGGCTACCGCATATTAAAAAACGCCGGGATCGCCGAGGATGAGGGCGCGCTGAAGAAAGAGCTGATGACGCTCGATTATTTGATCGCCAAGTGCCGCAATGAACAGGAGCGGGATCACCTGCGGAACAAACGGACGGAAAAACAAGTCAGACTCGACAAACTGACGGAGGAGAAAGCCATGTTCTCAAAACCCGCATCTTCTCATTATAAGGAGAAAGTGTACAGACGGCTGGGCCGCCCGTAAGCCGGCTCTTTAGATTTTTTTCTGAAAAGGAATGTGCTCCATAAGGCGCGGGTAGGAAATGTGGAGCAGGCCGTTTACGCACTGCGCCTGTAACAGGTGGGGCTCAGCCGGTTCAGGAAGCTCAATCGTCTCATCGATTTCCCCGTAATACCGGTTTTGGCAGACGCCCATGTTCTTCGGAAAAAGGGGTGTGATGTTTCCTCTTATATGCAGCCGTGTCCTTGACAGCAGCCTCAATGTCAATTCTTCTTCGTAAACGCCGGGCATTTCCACAATGACAAATGTGTGCTGTTCATCCTGATAAATATCATAAGTCAGGGTGTTTTTTTGTAAGGAGAAAAAATCTTCGGGAGATTTCCGTTTCAGGACATTGGTCCAAAAGTCGCTGGGCTTGTGCTCGTTCGTAATCTCAAGCCACTTTCTCATTTTTTCGATATCCACCTCGGCAGAACCTCCCTATATTTGATTTGCGATCGGCATTGACGGGTTGGCGATCTGATCCTGGTCGCTCACGTCAGGGTCAAGATGGCCCGAATTCAAACATCCGGCGGCCGGCGAAAAATCCCCTAAAGAAAAGTTCGCGCCGACAAACTTGCTGTTGGCGGTGTGGCTGTTTTGTACGGTCTGACCGATATCGACGTTTCCGTTTTGCGTTGCTCCGTTTACTTTTATATTGACGACGTTAATTTGGTAAGGCATTCATAAAAACCCCTTTAATCTATAATGGGCGGCACCGGCGTAATATTTGCGGTATCTGCGGTTCCGATGGCTGTCTGGTCGTTGACATCAGGATCATTTAACAAGTTCTCCATCATCGATTCTATAGGTGACGTATCGCCGAATGAAGAGTTCAGTCCTTGTGATTTGTTATTTGTGGTGGGACTGTTGTATGCCGCTTCCCCAATCGTAATAGATCCGTTGCCAGAAATACTGTTAATCTTCAAATAGTACAGGTTGATAACAGTGGATGGCATCTCTTCACACCTCTTTAACTTAGTTGTACAGTACTGTATGCTTTTTGTGCTCCTGTTGTGAATTTCGCCCGGACATGTTCCCGACCAAACAAGAAGTCAAGGCCCGGTTCCGGCGGGGCTTTTTTTGTTTCAGGGCTTTCGCAGTATATTTGTGATGAAAGCGCTATAAAAATAGATTGACGACATGTATATACATCATTACAATAGAGTCATAAACATGTATATACAAGTTTGCGAGACAAAATGAAAACGGTTACGGAGGGGTTGGCATGGGTGAGTTTAACCGGGCTGCGCGGCAGATCGCTGAAGCTGTCGGCGGAATCGAAAATATTGAGGCGGCGACTCATTGTGTGACGCGTTTGCGGTTTGCATTAATAGATGAAACCAAGGTAAACCAAAAAATGCTTGATGCAATAGACATTGTCAAAGGATCTTTTGCGGTAAACGGGCAGTTTCAAGTCGTGATCGGGCAGGGGACGGTCAACAAAGTATATGCGGAATTAGTGAAGGAAACGGGTATCGGTGAAGCGTCCAAGGATGACGTGAAGAAGGCGGCAGCGCAAAACATGAATCCTTTACAGCGTGCTGTGAAAACGCTTGCGGACATCTTTATTCCGATCTTGCCGGCGATCGTCACGGCCGGGCTGTTAATGGGTCTGAACAATATCTTAACGGCGGAAGGCATTTTCTACAGCACGAAATCGATTGTTCAAGTGTATCCGCAATGGGCGGATCTTGCCAATATGATTAATCTGATCGCGGGGACGGCCTTCGCTTTTCTGCCGGCTTTAATCGGCTGGTCGGCAGTGAAGCGGTTCGGAGGAAGCCCGCTTTTGGGCATCGTGCTCGGGCTGATGCTGGTGCATCCTGATCTGTTAAACGCATGGGGCTACGGGGCCGCCGAGCAGAGCGGCGATATTCCGGTGTGGAACCTGTTCGGCCTTGAGGTGCAGAAAGTCGGGTATCAAGGTCAGGTGCTCCCGATTCTGCTGGCGTCTTATTTACTTGCCAGGCTTGAGCTCTTTTTGACGAAACGGACGCCGGAGGGCATTCAGCTGTTGGTCGTCGCGCCGGTGACGCTTTTGGTCATCGGTTTTCTATCCTTTGTTATCATCGGTCCGATCACCTTTGCGATCGGTAACGCGCTGACGGCGGGATTGATTGCCGTTTTCGGCCAATTCTCCGCCATCGGAGGCCTGCTGTACGGAGGGCTGTATTCGGCGCTTGTGATCACGGGGATGCATCATACGTTTCTCGCGGTCGATCTTCAATTAATCGGATCAAAGCTCGGCGGCACATTTTTATGGCCGATGCTCGCATTATCAAATATCGCTCAAGGATCGGCGGCTCTGGCCATGATGCTGATTACAAAAGATAAAAAACAGCGGGGGCTTTCACTGACGGCCGGCATTTCCGCATATTTGGGCATTACAGAGCCGGCGATTTTCGGCGTGAATCTGCGTTACAAATTTCCGTTTGTGATCGCTATGATCAGTTCGGGAATCGCGGGGATGTTCATCTCCGTCAAAGGCGTTCTCGCAAGCTCGGTCGGAGTCGGCGGCGTGCCGGGGATCTTCTCCATTATGAGCCGGTACTGGGGTCCGTTTGCGATCGGAATGCTGATTGTGCTGATTCTCCCGTTTGCGGGAACATACGGGTATGCGCGGCTGAAACGGCAAAAATAGAAAACCTGCGGGGCGCCTTCTAACAGGCTGTCCCTTTTCCCTTTCCATTCAAAACAATACAGGCGGTGAAGAAAAATGAAAACAGACAGCACACCATGGTGGAAAAAGGCAGCGGTATATCAAATTTATCCGAAGAGCTTTAATGATACGACGGGAAACGGGATCGGTGATCTGAACGGTATTATCGAGAAGCTTGATTATTTGCAGAAGCTTTTGATTGATGTCATTTGGCTTACGCCGATTTACGATTCGCCGCAGAATGACAACGGTTATGACATTCGCGATTACTGCACCATTTATGAAGCATACGGAACAATGGAGGATTTTGAACGCCTTCTTGATGAAGCGCACAAAAGAGGAATCAAGGTCGTCATGGATCTTGTCGTAAACCATACATCAGTCGAGCATCAATGGTTCAAAGAAGCGGTCTCGTCACCCGACAGTCCGTATCGGGATTTTTACATTTGGAAAGACGGAAAGGAAGACGGCCGGGCGCCGAACAACTGGGAATCAAAATTCGGCGGTTCCGCTTGGGAGCTCGACCCGGCGTCAGGCCAGCACTATCTGCATTTATTCGATGTGTCGCAGGCCGATTTGAACTGGGAAAATGAAGAGATGAGAAAACAGGTTTACGACATGATGCATTTTTGGTTCCGAAAAGGGATCGACGGTTTCCGGCTGGATGTGATCAACCTCATTTCTAAAGACCAATCGTTTCCTGATGCCGAGGATGGCCGTGACGGACGCCCTTATTATACGGACGGGCCGCGCGTGCACGAATTTCTTCATGAGATGAACCGGGAAGTGTTTTCGAAATATGACAGCATGACGGTCGGTGAAATGTCCTCGACAACGGCTGACCACTGCATCCGGTACACAAACCCTGAAAATAAAGAACTCGATATGACCTTTAACTTTCATCATTTAAAAGTGGATTATCCGAATGGTGAAAAATGGGCGCTCGCTCCGTTTGATTTTCTGAAGCTGAAACGGATTTTAGCGTTTTGGCAGACGGAGATGCAAAAAGGCGGAGGCTGGAATGCATTATTCTGGTGCAATCATGACCAGCCGCGGGCTGTATCCAGATACGGAGACGACGGCGAATACCGGACGAAATCAGCCAAAATGCTGGCGGCGGCCATTCATATGATGCAGGGCACGCCCTACATTTATCAAGGTGAGGAGATCGGCATGGGCAATCCGAAGTTCGATGACATCGGCTCATACCGCGATGTCGAATCACTGAACATTTACAAAAAGATGAAGGAAGAAGGCGTGTCAGAAAAAGACATTATCGCCATTTTAAAAGAGAAATCAAGAGACAATGCAAGAACCCCCGTTCAATGGAACAGCGGACCGCACGGCGGCTTCACGACGGGAACGCCTTGGATTCCGGCGGCGGATGATTATCGGGACATTAACGCGGAAGCGGCTTTGCGGGACCCGGATTCAATTTTCTACCATTATCAGAAGCTCATCAAGCTCAGAAAGGAATATGACATCGTGACTGAAGGAACGTTTGAGCTGCTTGCTGAAGATGATCCGGCGGTTCTGGCGTACGTCAGACACGGCAAGGATGAAAAACTTCTGTGCATCAACAACTTCTACGGGAAAGAAGCGGACTTTACGGTAACGCTTAAAGACACGGACGGCTGGCGGTTTACGGTGCTGCTGACGAATGATGAACCGAGGGAAGGGCGGCCGGAACGATTGACGCTCCGTCCGTATGAATCGATCGTTTATCATCTGACAAAAGCGTGATACACTAATCTGGGTGGTCATGAATGAAAGTGAATAAATATATCACAATCTATAAAGATATGGTGCGGCAGATTGAAAGCGGCCAGCGGAAGGCTGAAGACGTTCTTCCGTCTGAAAATGATTTGTGCGATCAATACGGCACATCACGAGAAACCGTCCGTAAAGCGCTCAATATGCTGGCGCAAAACGGCTACATCCAGAAAATCAAAGGCAAAGGCTCCGTCATATTAGACAGAGAAAAAATGCGTTTTCCAGTCTCAGGCCTGATCAGTTTCAAAGAGCTTTCGGAAACGCTCGGAAAAGAGACGAGAACGGAGGTTCACCGTCTCGGGCTGATCCTGCCTCCCTCAGAAGCCGCAAAAGAGCTTGGTACAGAAGCGGATGAAAAGGTGTGGGAAGTCGTCAGATCAAGACGGATTGACGGAGACCATATTATTTTGGACAAGGATTACTTTGTGAAAAAACATGTGCCTCTATTAACGAAGGCGATTTGTGAAGATTCGATCTATGAGTATCTCGAAGGAGAGCTCGGCCTGTCCATCAGCTACGCGCAAAAGGAAATTGTCGTGGAGCCGGCGGGGGAGGAAGACGGGAAGTATTTAGATCTCGGCGGGTTCAGCCATATGGCGGTCGTGAAAAACCGCGTCTTTTTGGAGGATACCAGCCTCTTCCAATATACGGAAAGCCGGCACAGGCTCGATAAATTCCGTTTCGTCGACTTTGCGAGAAGAGAAAAATAAAAACGGACTGCCGCGGCAGCCCGTTTTTTTGTCAGTATCAAAATGAATACTATCCAACAAAAATGTGCGTACTGGTACTTTCAAAAATAATGGCTACAATAGTACATAACGAGATGAAAAGGAGAGATCATGAATGTCAGATAAAAAACAGCAGATCATCGAAGCATATCAATTCAGACACGCCACAAAGGAATTTGATCCTGAGAAGAAAATTTCAGAAAGCGATTTTGAATTCATTTTAGAAACGGGAAGATTATCCCCAAGCTCACTCGGTTTGGAGCCTTGGAAATTTGTCGTCGTTCAAAATCCGGAGCTTCGTCAAAAACTCCGCGAGTTCACATGGGGGGCGCAAAAGCAGCTGCCGACCGCAAGCCATTTCGTACTTCTGCTTGCCCGGACGGCAAAGGATATCCGTTTTGACGCCGATTATGTCAAAAATCACTTGCGGGAAGTCAAAAAAATGCCGGAAGATATGTATGAAGGCTATATCAGCAAAACGGAAGAATTCCAGAAAAATGATTTCAATCTGCTTGAATCAGATCGCGCGCTGTTTGACTGGGCATCCAAACAGACTTACATCGCCCTCGGCAATATGATGACAGCCGCTGCGCAGATCGGCATCGATTCCTGTCCTGTTGAAGGCTTCAACTACAAAGAAATCCACCGGATTCTTGAAGAAGAAGGGCTTCTGGAAAACGGAAGTTTCGACATCTCTGTCATGGCCGCATTCGGCTACCGTGTCAGAGAACCGCGCCCGAAAACAAGATCTGCCTCAAAAGACGTTGTAAAGTGGGTATAAGATAAAAAAAGCTGCCGGGCGTGTCCCGGCAGCTTTTACTGTTTATTTGGTTTTGCTAAAAAACAGGCGGTGATCCAGGACGTAACGGGAATGATGATGCCGATCCCGATTCCGGCGCAAAGAATGGTGACGGCTTCCGCACTGAATACTTTTGAGTTCACTATTTTTTCAGCTGAGTATGATAAGTCTTTAAACCAGATAATTAAAGCCAAATAGCTGCCGAAAAAAGCAAAGAATAACGTATTCGTATTCGTTCCTAAAATATCTCTCCCGATGCTTAATCCGAATGTGTACAGTTCTTTTCTGCTCATGGACGGATTATGACTGTAAATTTCCCGCATGAGTGAAGTAATGGAAATCGCGACATCAGTAATCGTCCCAATCGTGCCCATGATGATCATAGCTGCGGTAACCTTCACAAAATCCACCCCGACAAACAGTGTGAATATGCCGATATCCCCCAATTCTTCTTCACCGAATCCCTGAATCGAAGTATGTTTTGTTACGGCCATAATAAAAAACAGCAGCAATGCAATGGTCAGCATCGCAGAAATAAAGGCGGTTACGGTTTTGACGTTTCCTCCATTAATATAAAAAAGAGTAATGCTGCAAATCACGGCGGAAGAGAGCAATGTTAAAACAATCGGATTGATATGCGGATCTGTCATGAAAATAATGGTGAGAAAGAGAACCCCGAAATTTAAGAATAACGCAATAAAAGACCTCGCTCCTTTTTTTCCGCCGATAATGACCATTAATAGAAATAAAATCGCCGCGAGAATTACGATGACATTCATGAGCTTGCCTTCTTTCGTTTAATAAAAAAGACAGAAGCATACAGACTGGCGGGGATGGTCAATACAATTCCGATCCCTCCGGCCAATGCTCTGGCTATTTCCAAGGAAATGTTCATAGAAAGAGTGAATCCTATCGGGGAATCATTTTTCAAATACAAAAGCATCATCGGAATAGAGCCGCTTATATAAGCAAAAAACAGAATGTTGGTCATCGCCCCCATGATGTCTTTTCCGATCTCCATCCCGGAACGTCTGAGAGCTTGTAATGAGATACCCTTGTTTTCTTCATATAATCCGAAGACAGATGACGTCATGGTAATGGCTACATCCATGACCGCTCCCAGTGATCCGATAAATACCCCGGCCATAAACACCGTGTGATAAGGGCGGGTTAAATACTGCATTTCCTCATATCTGAGACCTTTCTCTCCGGTTGCCAGCATTACCAGATACGTAATCAGCAGGGAAACGAACGTGCCTGCGAGTGTCGCGGCTATGGCGGCGTATGTTTTCGCGTGAAAACCGCTGACAAGCAGCAATGAGATGACCGTAAAGATGAGAATACAGATACCGCAGATGAAAATTAACCCTATATTAGGATGCTTCCTGTACAAATCTAATGCAAACGACAGTAAAACGGCGTTAAACATCAGGCTGACGATCGAAAAGAAGCCTTGTTTTTTGCCGACGATAAGCAAGGTGAAGATGAAAACCCAAGCGATCAGCAAAATCTGTTTATCCCGTTTTTTATCTATAATGCTTCCCGATATATCTTTGTTTGATGGTTTCCCTTTATCAATAGAAACGAATACTTCATCGCCAATCGAATATTTCTGATCATTTGCTCCGGATAAAGAATACTGATTGGACAAATGAATGAGCTGTCCTTTCTGACTTCCGTTTTCAAGTCTGGCTGTGATCGTCTGAGTGAAAATCTTATCTTTGTTTTTATGCATGTCCTGTACGTCAGACTGATGTTCCAATGTTGTTTTCGTCACTTTGGCAATCGGCCGCTCATAAAAAGAAGCGTTGTGAGTGACAAAAATGAGCGAGCTGATAAAACAAAGCGCTGTTATCACGTATAACAGCTTTTTCTTGTAAGACATGCGGTTTCGTTTGTTTCCTGTAATCTTCAAAAAAAGTCCTCCAAACAGGCGGCGCCGTGTGAAAGAGAGGCCCTGCCGTGAAGTGTTGAACGATGCGGATGCAGTCTTTCGCGAATAACGTTCATATTTTATCACTCGGCCATACGGCTGTCGACTCAGAGGGGGGACCGGCAGAAAAAGCTCTCCTGATATCAGATCAGGAGAGCTCTTGGGATGAAACGCCTGATAAAAGCGGTCTTTTTATGCTTCGTTCACTTTCACTTTTTTTGCTTTTCTTCTTTGGTACAGATACAGTGCCGTTCCGAGCGCGCTGATGAGTAACCCGGCAAGAAGGATAGAATACATCGTTGTGGTCGTATCAGGAAGCAGGCCGCCCGGCGATACTCCGTCCTGCGCAGGGCCGGATGACGGTTTTTGTCCGCTTGGCTGCTTTCCGGAGCCGTGATCGCCGCTTGTCGGCGGCGCGCTCTTCGTGTTTGCGTTTAATATGGTGTATTCACTGAAATGATTTGTATAGCCCGTGACGAGATCGTGTGAAACCGAACCGTTGTCTGTTTTTGTATAGACGTTCTTTTTCCGGTCTACATGATAAATGCCGGGCTGTTTCGCCTTTTTCATATTCTCAATGCGCAGGGTGAGCTTTACCGGCGCTTTGAATGTTTTGATGTCTTTGTTTTTCTGCTTCATTGTAAAGTCGTATACATTTGAAAGCGCCCCGCTAACTTTTCCTTTCGGCGTCACACCGAATCGTGTATCAGCTGAAGCAGCGTTTGCCATCGGCATTTTCATGCTGAACTTGTCATGCAGGATCGTAAGGGAAGAATCCGATGTTCTGTCCTTTAACAGGCCGATTTGTTTTTTGGTCACGCTGAGATCAATCGGCTTTTTGGCGCCGTCATTCTTATCATAATACACGATCGGCGTGTTGGCGTTTTTGGCATAGACGGCAAATGCGCTGTCATCTTCAAGCGTCCACGAACCGTTTTTTTGTTTTGTCGGCAGGTACACTTCCTGCGCGCGGCCGTCAACTTTCGGTTCCACCGCTTTTCCCGCTTTTTCAAGCTGCTCAACGAAGACCTCATAGTCGGCAAAGCCAAGGTCTTCTTTATGGGACGCTTCGTTAAAGACGGAATATCCGTCTCCGCCTTCACCGACAAAGTTACTGGTGGCGACTCTGTATGTCTTCTTATCAGAAATCGGCTTTACACTGCCGTCATCCTGTACGGCCGCAGCTTGAAGAACGCGGTGTCCCGGCTTTTTATTCAGTGTAAACGTGTATGTTAAACCGGCAACTTGAGGGAAGGCGCCGCCTTGAGCCTCAATTCCGCTTAATCCTTGTTCCAGGGCTTGTTTGATCTGTTTTCCGGTTAAATCCGCGACGTAAAGCGTGTTGCCGAACGGCATCACATTCAGCACGTCGCCGAGTGTGATGTCTCCTTTATCAATGCCTGCCCGGATGCCGCCCCCGTTTGTGATCGCGATTTGGGCGCCGGCGGCTTCCTTCGCTTTTTGCAGCATGCCGTCCGCGATGAAGTTTCCGAGATTGGTTTCTTTGGAGCGGACATGCTCGCGCTGGCCGTCAAGTGCGACCTTCGTTGAACCGACTTTTTCATTTTTAACTGAGACGAGCTCTTTTTTAAACGGATCAAGCTCTTTTTTCAGATCCGGGTCTTCTTTCGTCTGCTCATTCACCGGCAGCGCTTGAAGAGAGGATTGTTCCGGCAGGACGACGCCGTTTTTGTCAAATGCGACATCGACACGGCCTAAATATTCGCCGTATTCTTTTGCCTGGGCGACGATGGTCGGCTCTTCGTTTTTGACAATTTCCATTTTATCTACAAGCGTATGCGTATGTCCGCCGACGATTAAGTCGATGCCTTTTACCTTTTTGGCGAGATCGAGATCACGCTGATGCCCGATATGGGTCAGGGCGATAATTTTATTGACATGTTCCTTGTTCTGTATTTCTTTTACCGTATCTTGTGCGGATTGGAAGGCATTATGAAAGACAATGCTTTTTCCCGGGCTTGATGTGACGGACGTATCTTCTGTCGTCAAGCCGAACACGGCGACTTTTTCTCCGTTTACATCAAGCAGAATATATGGATAGATGCCTGCTTTTTTCTTTTTCCCTGCCGTAAATGTGTCTGCTTTTTTCATGAATGGTCTGAGTTTTGACTCTTTGGACACATCGACATTTGAGCTGACGAGCGGAAAGTCAGGCGCTTGAAAATTGTATTTTCCGGACGGGTCAGACGCGCTCCCGTTACCGCTCAGGAAGCTGGCGAGAGCACCCGGACCTTTATCAAACTCATGATTTCCGAAGGTCATTGCGTCGTAGCCCATGCTGTTCATCAATTTTAAATCAGCCAGCCCCTGCCACTTTGTGAAATAGAGATCGCCTGAGAAAACGTCTCCCGCATCCAGCAAAATGCTGCGGTCGGTTTCGCTTCTGATTTCTTTGATTTTCGTCATCCGCCTCGCCGCGTTATCAAGGTGGGCGTGCGTGTCATTTGTATGCATAACGGTGAGTTTCCATGCGTCATCTTTCGGCGGATCTGTGCCCGGTTCATCATCTTTGAATTGGAGCTTGTACTGTCCGTAGCCCGCGTTTTGTGATTCACCGATATAGGCGACGTCATCTGCGCGGTCGGCAAACGGCTTTGCGGCCAAGGAAGATTCAAATGTCAGGTTTGTCCCTTTGACCGGAAGAATGGACCAGTTATGATCAGCCTGCGGATTAATCGTTTTCTGCTGGATGATGTAATCCATTAAGACCTGCCTGTTCTCATCGGCAGAAGAGTATACGATTTTATCATTGCTTAAGTGAGGGAATCCTCCGCCGCCTGAAGCGCGGTAATTATTTGTGACGATCAGAAATTCCTGCTTGGCGCTGACGGGCGTTCCTTGATAAGAAAGGTTGACGATCCGGCTTGCATCGGGATGAATGACTGTTCCGTTTTCGTTGTATTTCGCCGGTTTTGTGACATCGACCTGATAGGTGACACCGTCAATGACATCAAAATTGTATGAGCGGTAGGCGTCATTTAAAAGCGTTTGGCTGCCGCCTTTTGCCTGATCGATCTGATTAAATTGCCCCGCGGACATTTCGAGCCAGTCTTTCACTTCGCTTCCGTTCAGCTTGACGATCTGAACCGTGTTGTCATACAGGTACAAATCGCCGATGTTTTTGATGGCGAGGTCGCCCGCGGAAATGTTTGTATAGTAATTTGAGCCGTTCCGCCCGCCGGCTTTAAACGGGGCGCCCGCCGAGAGGATAGGCAGATCTTTGTATTCCGTATCCTTCATCTTATTTTCGGCGTACCATTTTTGCGCATCCGTTACGATTTGAATGGACGGATCATCTTTGACTTGGGCGAAGAAACTGTTGATATCGGCTTTTGTCTGGCCGACGGGTTCTCTGATGTATTTTAAAGTGCCTTCGTGCGCTTTTTTGACGGTATTGACGACGGTTTCGTTTTCCGAAGTCACATTGCCGGCAATCGGCTCGATGCTGCCTTTTGCATCTTCCACATGCCACGCGCTGTCTGTTTTTTCAAGCCTAAGGTCGATGACGCCCGCATATTTGCCCCAGCTGCTTGACATAACAACGGGGATGCCGTTAATCGTGCCTTTATCGACGTCGAATTGAGCAGCGCCTTTGTATTCGGCATCAGGGAAAAGCCCGTGCTGATGGCCCGATACGATCGCGTCAATTCCGCTGACTTTCGTTGCCAGGTCAAAAACGGCGTTTTCCGCTCCGGAAGACTGCGCTTTTTTTTCGATGCCGCTGTGGGCGAGGGCGATGACGATATCGGCTCCTTCAGCTTTCATTTTCGGAACGGTTTTCTTTGCGGATTCCACAATGTCCTCGACCTGAACGCGGCCTTCGAGATTTTTCTTATCCCACGTCATGATCTGAGGAGGAACAAAGCCGATGTAGCCGACTTTTAGCTGATGCTTGCCGCCGTTTTCATCCGTGACGGTTTTGTCTTTTATGACATAAGGCGTATAACGGTTTTCGCCGCTTACTGTTTTCACATTGGCATTAACGATCGGATAATCAGCGCCTTTGATTGTCCCGTCCAGGAATTCAAGCCCGTAATTAAATTCATGATTGCCGAGTGTTCCTGCGTCATAATGCAGACTGTTCATCACTTCAATGATCGGATGGGTCTTTGCGCCTGAAATGATATCATTTTTCTCATATTTTACGGCATATTCTCCGAGGGGATTGCCCTGAATCAGATCTCCGTTATCGACAAGCAGCGTATTCGGGTTTTCGCGCCTGTGCTTCTCAATAAGCTGAGCCGTTCGGGCCAGTCCGAATTCCGTTGTCGGTTTGTCGCTGTAGTAATCGTAGTCCATCATGTTAGCGTGAACGTCAGTTGTGGCTAAAATGCTGAGATTCACACTGGAGGATTTGTTTTCTTCTGCTTTAATGGGTGATGTTGGGAGGATTAGACTAAGTATCATAACTAGGGGCAGCAGAATACGGAGTGTCATATTGACGCTGCATCGTCTTTTCTGTATTCTCACCTGTTCTCCACCTTTCAACAAATTTTGTCATGCAGTACCATTGTAAGAATATTTTGTGAAAGTTTATATAGATTTCATGATGATTCTTGTAAAAAGATAAAAAATGAGGATAATGACCTATGTAAAACAGGCGGGCGGTAAACGCGTTACCTATGTTTGATGTTAGTGTGGCTGGGGTACATGGATTTATGTAGACTTCATCAAGCAGGAGGTAGTAACTATGGGTAAAAAAATTGCAGTTGTATTAACGGATTACTTTGAGGATGTCGAGTATACTGAACCTGCGAAAGCTTTTAAAGATGCGGGTCATGAATTAACCGTAATTGAACAGGAGAAAGGAAAAACAGTCAAAGGCAAACAAGGGGAAGCGGAAGTGAAAGTGGACGCGTCCATCGATGATGTGAATCCGAAAGACTTTGACGCATTGCTGATCCCGGGCGGATTCTCTCCTGACATGCTGCGTGCGGATGACCGTTTCGTCCAATTTGCCAAAGCGTTTATGGATGATAAAAAACCGGTGTTCGCCATCTGCCACGGCCCTCAGCTTCTCATCAACGCGAAAGCATTGGACGGGCGCAAAGCGACAGGTTTTACTTCAATCCGAATCGACATGGAAAACGCGGGCGCGAATGTGGTGGATGAAGAAGTCGTCGTCTGCCAGAACCAGCTGGTCACAAGCCGCACACCGGATGACATTCCGGCCTTCAACCGCGAATCATTAAAACTGCTTGCGTAATATAAAAGCGGAGCGCCGTATCAGGCGTTCCGCTTTTTTTGTGAAGATTCCCGGATGACCAGCTCAGGCGCCAGAATAATGCGTTGTTTTTTGTGCTGGGAATTGGTGATTTTATGATGCAGCAATTGAGCCGCTTCTTTTCCCGACTGCCGCGGAAAGGAAGAAACGGTTGTAAGCGGGGGATAAGAAATTTCAGCTTCCGGCACGTTATCAAAGCCGACAATGTCAATATCTTCGCCCGGAACGAACCCGGCTTTTCTGATCCCTTGCATGACGCCGAACGCGACCAAATCACTGAAGCAGAAAATCGCGGTCGGGCGCTCAGACCGGCGGAGGAGCTCCGTCACGGCGTCACAGCCTGCTTCGCGGGTCGGCGCGCTGTCAATGACATATTCATTTTTCACTTCCAGATCCGCTTCACGGAGCGCTTTTTTAAACCCTTTCATACGCTTCGTCCATGTTGATGAGTGCTTCACCCCGCCCAGAAACGCAATCTCCTGATGGCCTTTCTCAATGAAATGACGCACTGCCTTATAAGTGCCTTCTTCATAATCGGCTCCGACAAAATCACAGTCTGCATCGGCAATCTCCCTGACGGCGAGCACGACCGGAATGTCAAGCTGCTCAAGACGGGAAAGGGTTTCCTCAGCCGCACCTGAAACCGGACACAAAATCAATCCGCCGACCCTGTGCTCCAGCATGGTCGAAATCAGCTGCTCCTGTTTGGCGACGGAATCAAATGTCGTGCCTAACAGCACCGTTAATCCGACTTCCTCAAGCGTATTCTGAACGCCGATCAGAAACTCTGAGAAAAACGTATTGGAAATGTCAGTGATAATCAATCCTACCGTTGTGGACGTCTGTGATCGTAAATTCGCGGCGACCCGATCATATACGTACCCCAGCTCCCGCATGGATTGCAGCACTTTCTCACGGGTCGCTTCGGAAATTCGGGGATTGTTGCGGACAATTAATGAAGCGGTGGATGTTGAGACGCCGGCATGTTCGGCGACCTGCTGCAATGTCACCCGGCGTTTTTTTTGCTGTTTCATACGTCGCATTCCTCACTTGGTTTTTATTCGTTACATCCATTATAAGCGTTTTGGCGCATGAGAAGAAAGAGAGAGGAGGGGGAAAAAGATAAAGCGCCGGAAGACGGATTGTCCTTCGGCGCTTCTGTCACAATAGGTTATTCAAACATTTGCTCTTTAATATACTGAACCGGCATTTCACGGCCTGTCCAATATTCAAACGCCATGGCGCCCTGCCAAAGCATCATGCCGAGACCGTTAATGGTTTTGCAGCCGGCCGCTTGAGCTTGTTCAAGCAATTTCGACGTAACGGGGTTGTAAACGACGTCTGTCACAATCAAATCCGAACGGAGCATGGATGTATCTTCAATAACGCTCAAGCCTTCAAGCGGTTTCATGCCGACACCTGTTCCGTTTGTGAAAATATCGCTTGAAGCGATTTCAGCACGCAGCGCATCTTGATCTTCGAGCGGGAAGACTTTCGCTTTACAAGAAGATCCCTTCATTTCTTCATTGATGATGCGGACATTTTCTTCCGCTTTTTCGAAAAACGCGTCATTGCGGGCGAAAATAGAGATTTCTCCGAGGCCTTCCAATGCGGATTGAATCGCTATCGGAGTGGCGGCCCCGCCGGAACCGACCAGCGTCATTTTTTTCCCTGTGATATCGATGCCGTGTTCTTTTAAGTTGCGGACGTATCCCATACCGTCAGTGGAGTGTCCGATCAGTCTGCCGTTTTCATTAACGACTGTATTTACCGCGCCGGTGAATTTCGCTGAATCCGCGAGTTCATCGAGATAAGGGAGAATGTTCATCTTGTTCGGCATCGAGACATTGAAGCCTCTGACGTTTAAGGCGCGCATTCCCGTTACCACATCTTCCAGCTGTTCATTGCCGACTTCAAACGCGAGGTAAGCGTAGTTCAATCCTAATTTTTTAAACGCCAGGTTGTGCATCGCCGGAGATAAAGAGTGTCCGATCGGTGTCGCGAATAATCCGATAAGCTGAGTTTTTCCGTTAATCCGTCCTAATTCTTTCTTCATGATGTATTCCTCCGTTAGTCCATTCATTTGTTTTTCAACCCGCTTTGAGGGCAGAAAAACGCTGATTACATATGTTTATTTAAAATGCTGAGTACGCTGCGCAATTCCTCAACGGGAATCTGCCCGGGCGCTGATGCTTCTTTGCCCGCGCCGAACGTGCACGCCGAGCCGAAGACTTCGCCGGCCAGGCGGCTGATCAGGCCTGTTCCCGCCATTGACATTGTGATGATCGGCCGGTCCGCGTATTGTGTTTTCATCGTGTGAGTGGCATCCAATAAGACAAAAACATCTTCCGTGCTTTGCGGCATCACCGCGATTTTCGGAATGTGCGCGCCATACGCCTGCATGTTCCGCAGCCGGGAAATGATTTCTTCTTTTTTCGGTGTCTGATGAAAATCATGATTGGACATAACGACATATACGCCGTTGTCTTCAGCGGTTTTCACAATTGATTTGACTTCCGCTTCTCCCGTAAACAGCTCAACGTCTGCAAGGTCAATATGTTTTGTTTCGATGGCGGTTTTAAGCAATTCAATGTAAAAGCGGTCATCAATAACTTTATTTCCGCCTTCTTTATGGGTTCTGAATGTGAAAAGCAGCGGTGTTGCGCCTGCGGCTTTCCGCAGCTTTTCAAGCATGCCTTTTACGGCGTCCAGGCTGTCAACATGCTCGTATACATCCGCCCGCCACTCAATGATATCCGGGCGAAGCCTGTTGACGGCTTCAATTTCTTCGAGCAGTTCTTTCTCTCCGGCCGCCATCAGCGGCACAATGATCTTCGGAAGCCCTTCGCCGATGACCGTATTTCTGATCGTGATAGATTGCATGATAAATCCTCTCCCTTAAAAAATAGTCAGGCTTTCATCACTTGCTTAAAGCGGATTCCGATAAACAATGCGAGAAGGGCGCTGACGGCCGCAATTCCGATATCAAGCAGAAAAACAGGCGTCAGGCCGGCGGCTTTGGATATCGCTCCCGTTACAAGCGGAATGACAATAAAAGATAAGCTTGATGCTATATTAACAAAAGATGTGATCGTACCTTTATTTTTAGGGAATAAAACAGCCATAACCGTCATCGCCAATTGCAGAATGCCCGCAGTTGAAAGTCCGATGACAAAGGAGCTGATGACTGATACGGCCGGCTGATGAATGAAAATCAGAGCAAGCAGCGCGATTGCCGCGATCACAGGGTACAGCACCATTACCGTAATCGGCTGAATCACTCTGTTTAACAGCACAGCCAGCAATAACACGGACACAAGCGCCCCAATGCTGTAATAGCTCAACAATTTGACGGCCTGCACCTCAGGCATGCCCAAAACGGATTGCCCGAACTTAGGAAGCCATACTTGAACGAGCATAAACAGCGCCGTTGATGAAAAGCCTAACAGAATGATTGCGAGGCCTTCGCGCCATATCGACGGCTGTGATGTGAACGCGTCATCAGACGGAGAGGCTTCCGTCCGGCCGCCGTCTTCTTTTTGCTTATGATTCGGAAACGGAACTTTCAACAGGAAAAAGCCGTTCAGGAAGAAAATAATGCCCGGTACGAAAAACGTCCAGCCGTAAAACAAATGCCTGTCCGCAATAAACGCGATAAAAAACGGAAGCACCGTCGCGCCGATGGATACAAACGCTTTGATTAACACGGTTGCAGAGCTTGCGTTTTTCGGAAATCCTTCAATAAGCGCCGGATATGTCCCGGAATCCAAAAAGGAATTGGCGATCCCGGCGAAAATGGCGAAGATAAACGCGGCCGTATAGTTTGTCGAAAGCGGAATTCCGATTAGGAAAATCAGATACAGAAAGGCGCCCGACACGATAAACGGCCGTCTCCCGAATGTATCCGAAAGCTTCCCGGCAAACAGAAGCGAAATCAGCTTCCCGATCCCGATGGCGGAGACCAAATAGCTGACCCCTGCCGCGGAAGTATGAAGCTGTTTTGATAATGCCTCCATATTGGATGCAATAATAATATTGATCATGCCCAGCAGGAAATAGTTAATATAAAGACCCGCTGCCATTTTGGTGTATATGTTTTTCATGATGACATCCCCTAATGCGGTTAATAAAGAATTAAATTATTTTTTTAATTGATAAAAGCACAGCACCAATCCCCTTTATTGAACCACTGCCTTTCTTTGAAAACTGGTTTGATAAAACGATTGCATAGACAAACTTGAATAACGCTGATATCACAATGAGTATATCGTTCTACTAAACAAAAAAAGATAAGCGGCCCGCTCATTTAGTATATCGTTCTACCAAGTTCACAGTTACTATACTCCTTCTTTTTATATGTGTCAAACCGATGAACTTTTATTTTTTACTTTTTTAAATCAAGAAAAGACCCGCCGTTTTTCGGCAGGTCTGACATGGGTTTATTTTCTGAGAGAAGCGAGCTCCTCGGCAATGGCCTGCATTTCACTCGGGCTGAATGATGCTTTTTTCATGACCATTTGATGAAGGTATGTAAGATCTTCTATTTTTTCATCACTGAAATCTTCCGCTCTGATGACGCCGACATTGAGCATGTTGAGCTTTTGCGAAATGTCTTCAATCATTTTGTTTAACGTTTCTGTTTGTTGGCTCGGCAAATTCATGCATCCTTTCATGACCGTTTTCGTACCCTTTATTCTAACAGAATTCATTTAGAATAAAAGCTTATTTCCACAGCCGCAGAAAAGTTGCTAAGATGTTGATAAGGTTTTTGATCCTCAAAATGCGGGGAAAGAATAGGGAGGTTATCGATATGATACATGTGCTGTTTGTCTGTCTGGGAAATATTTGCCGGTCGCCTATGGCAGAGGCGGTATTTTCTGATATGGTGAAGAAAAACGGGCTGAACGGGCAGATTAACATTGATTCAGCGGGAATCGGCGCCTGGCATGCGGGAAATCCGCCGCATGAAGGGACAAAGGAGATCCTGAAGAAGAAAGGGATCAGCGCAAGCGGCATCACGGCGAGGCAGGTCCGTGAGTCTGATCTGACCGATTTTGATTACGTCATTGCGATGGATGCAGAAAATATCGGACATCTGCGCAGCATGGCAGGTTATAAAAAAGCGGCGCCGCGTATTGCAAGGCTGCTTGATTATGTACCGGAGTCGGACCTTGCCGACGTGCCCGATCCGTATTATACCGGAAATTTCAGCGAGGTGTACGCTTTGGTCGAGTCCGGGTGCCGTCATTTGCTGGAGATAATAAAGAAAGACCATCATTTATAAGGGGGATTGACCGATGAAGCAGACACGCATCATGGCAAAAGCGATTCTGATCGGCGCTGCCGCCGGCGGAGCACTGTCCTTATTACATAAGCCGACGAGAGAGGCATGTTTCCGGAATATGGACGCGTGCAGGCGGCGTGCGGCATTTTACCGAAAACATCCTGAAGCCCTGAAGCAGCAGGCTTCTGCAAAACTGGATCAAGTGAAAAGCCTCGCCAATACCGTATCGGACGATCTGAGTTTTTTAAACGGGCAGATCACCAAGCTGAAGCAGACGACGCCGCAGGTCATTGACCTGTTAAAAGAAACGAAGGAGCATTTTTCGAAAAACGATCATTGAGGTGGGATGTCATGAGTTTTATAAAGGAGCTGTTTGCAAGGTTTTCTCTGCATGAAGGACAAAGTAAATCGGCGGAGCTGGCGTATTTTTTCCTGCTGTCATTGTTTCCGTTAATGATTTTCATGCTGACGCTCACCGCCTATCTTCCCATATCGGCAGAAGACGTGCTCGGGGCGGTCGATCAATACGCGCCCGACAGCGCCATGTCCATGGTGAAATCCATAACGGAGCAAACGCTGAACAAGCGCAGCGGCGGACTTTTGTCATTCGGGATTATCGCCGTCATCTGGTCGGCTTCGAATGGTATGAACGCGATTGTCAGAGCATTTAACCATGCCTACGAAGTCGAGGAAAACCGCTCATTTATCATCATTCGCCTGACCTCAATTTTTTTAACCATTGCGATGGTGGTTACGATTTTAATCGCACTGCTTCTGCCGGTGTTCGGCAGAGAAATCGGAATGCTGGCCGCAGATTTCATCGGCGCCTCGGACCTGTTTTTGCAGGTGTGGTCGGTTGTCCGCTGGGGTATCAGTCCGCTTATCCTTTTAATCGTGTTCACCGCGCTTTACATATTCGCGCCGAATAAAAAGCTTTCCCTCCGTTTTGTCCTGCCGGGAGCTGTATTCGCGGCAGCCGGCTGGATTATCGTCAGTATGCTGTTCTCATTTTACGTCGGCACCTTTGCCAACTACAGCGCCACATACGGGAGCATCGGGGGAATTATCGTCCTTATGATCTGGTTTTACCTTACGGGAACCCTGTTGATTTTAGGAGGAGAAATCAACGCGCTTTTACATAAACGTAAAAAGCTTCCTGATGAAAATCCGTACCGCGGGAGCAAGCTATAGAGGAACGGATGACGTTCAAGCTGAAAAACGGAGGGAATCGGCTATGACCAAGCATACGAAAAAAGGCGGAAGCCATAATAAACAAAACTCAAAAAACGGCCCGAAGAATAAAACAAGCGGAAGCGCCAACGGGCAGAACGGATACCACTAGAAAGAAGCCGCCTGGCTCAGATCAGGCGGCTTTTTTATGTGGCCGGAAAAGAATGGGATTCGGAAGCGGGGCTGTGCTTTGTTTTCCCGAAGACGAGCGCAAGCCAAATACAGACCAGAATCACCGTAATAAAGTAAAACAAGTTGGCGCTTTCAAACCGCTGCATATACCAGCCGCCCGCCACCGGGCCGATCATGCTTCCGAGACTGAAGGAAATGCCGCAGAGCAGGTTGCCCGCCGGCAGCAGATGGGACGGCAGCAGGTCGCTCATATAGCTGATGCCGAGGGAAAACATACTGCCGACCGCCATCCCCGCCGTGAAAAAGCAGCAGCCGATGACAGAAGGCGACGGAAACAGTCCGGCCGTCAAAAAGCAAAGGGCACCCGTTAATAAGATGACGAGCAGGACACGTTTTCTCCCGAATCGATCGCTTAATAAACCGAGAGGGAACTGGAATACAATACTTCCGATGGCAAAAGCGGGCAAGATCAGCGCGACGGCATCAACGGATATACCTAAACGAAGGGCGTACACGGGAAAGCTTCCGTTCAGCGCCGTTTCTAAAAAACCGTACCCGAAAGCCGGGAGAAAAGCGACCCAGCCGAAAAGAAGGGCGCGGTAAAACCGTTTTGCGCTGTTGTCCCCGGATGTTTCATCCGGACCTTGCGCCGGGTACTCGTTACGTAAGGCAAACACAAACAGCCAGGCACAAAGACTGATACAGCCGGATACGATAAACGGAAGGGACGGACTTGTTTTCACAAGAGGGACCATGAAAGGGCCGACAGCGAATCCGAGCCCGAAGGACAGTCCGTACAGCGAAATGTTTCTTCCTCTGTTTCGGGGCGTTGACTTGGAAGTCACCCACGTTTGGGTTGAAAAATGCAGCATATGATCCCCGATTCCGATAAGCAGCCGAAGAAAAAACCATAACCATATGGATTGAAGCCAAATAAAACTGAATAAGCTGATGATAACAAGAAATCCGCCCATGACCATCAGAGGTTTGAATCCGAGCTTGCGCAGCGGGGCCTCCATAAACGGCGACGCCAGAAGCACGCCGATATAAAGGCCGGTTGCGTGAAGTCCGTTTATGGCTGCGGATTCTCCGTTCGTTTCAAAAATGACGGAGATCACCGGCAGCAGCATGCCTTGGGAAAATCCGGAGATGGAAACAAGCAGAACCAAAATAAAGAAGTACAGTCGTGACATCGCGTATTTCTCCTTCTTCAGTATCTTTCTTGATCGTACACGGATTTTCCGCGTCCGGCAACCTGAAAATGCCAATTCGGGCTGCCGAGGAAGTGTAATTGAGGGAGTTTTTGAGAAGGATATAAAAAGACTTATTCGAAAAAAGGAGCCAGGCAGATATGAATCGGATTTTTTTCTTTACGGCTGCGGCGGGAGTTCCGCTTTCAGTCATCGGCGGCCTGATGCACTGGCCGTCAGCGGTTTTGTTTATTATTTATTGCTTGACGATTATTGCGCTTGCAAGTTATATGGGGAGAGCGACTGAATCTCTTGCCATTATCGCGGGACCGCGGATCGGCGGTCTGCTGAATGCCACGTTCGGTAATGCGGTAGAGCTGATTATATCGCTTTTTGCCCTAAAAGAAGGGCTGACGGGCATCGTTCTTGCTTCACTGACCGGTTCGGTGCTCGGCAATCTTTTGCTCGTCGCGGGACTGTCGTTTTTTATCGGCGGTTTGAAATATAAGCGGCAGGAATTCAATATTCATGATGCACGGCATAATTCTGGCCTGCTGATTTTTGCCATTATCGTAGCTTTTGTCATTCCCGAAGTATTTTCCATGGATATGGGGGAAAAAAACAAGCTAAATTTGAGTGTCGGCATCAGCATCATCATGATCCTTTTGTACGTGGCAGCTCTTTATTTCAAGCTCGTCACCCACCGCGGTGTTTATCAGCCGAATCAGCCGGAGGCAAAGGAAGAAGAGGAGCAGCCTGAGTGGTCGGGGAAAAGAGCGACAGCCGTCTTATTTATTTCAACTATTATTGTCGCCTACATATCTGAAAACCTTGTCCATACGTTTCATGCGGTGGCTGAACAGTTCGGCTGGAGCGAGCTGTTTATCGGGGTGATTATCGTCGCAATTGTCGGAAATGCCGCAGAGCATGCGTCGGCGATTATTATGGCGTACAAAGACAAGATGGATGTCGCCGTTGAAATCGCGGTAGGTTCGACTTTGCAGATCGCCATGTTTGTAGCCCCGGTTCTTGTGATCTGTTCTATCTTTTTTCCGGTCAATATGCCGCTTGTATTCACATTGCCCGAGCTTGTGGCGATGATATCATCCGTCCTTTTGATGACGATGATTTCAAATGACGGCGATTCGAACTGGTTTGAAGGGGCTACGCTCCTTGCCGCTTATGTCATCATGGCGATCGGTTTTTTCCTGCTTTAACCTGTAAAAAATGCGGATAACAACGATTGCGTAGGAAAAGACTAAAGGAAAATGCTATAGAAAGAGTGATATGATGAGAAAGCTGTTTCATGCCACATTGATTCTGCTGTTATCCTTTAGTTTTTTCGCAATGCCGTCTGCCGGTGCAAAGAAACCGTTTAAGGTTCCTAACTCTGTCGTAAGCATTTCAAAGGAAAATACGTATCCGAATGCTTCACAGGACCAGCCGATGCTTCAGCCGAGCAAACTGGCAAAGGAATTGTTAGATACATCCGAGATCAACATCGAAAATCCGCATCTGATAAAAATGCTGAATGAATCCTCGGTTTCCGGTTCACCGCTTGCCATCGGCTACCGGGCGACAATATTTCTCGGGAAATGGGCGCTCGGCTATCAATCGAACGAAACGGTCGCCAACTGGGAATATAAAAAAATTAACACAAACAGAGCGGATAACCGGGGCGGACAGCAAACCGCGGTTATCTCATACGCCCAAGAACAGCAATACAAAATCAAAGGCGGGCTCACAGCGAAGGTGCCGAACGCAGAAGACGTAAAAAGTATGATGATGCAAAAAGCGATGAAGAAAACAAAACTGCCGCTCGCTTTTGAAACGGTTATCGGCGCAGGCACAAAACGCGATCAAACCTACAAAATTTCTCCGCAGCGGCTCGGCTACCTGCACGCCTACGCTCCGGCCGTTAATGAAAAAGGAAAAGTAACATACGGTGAAGTGTATTTGGTGCTGAAAGGCAGCAAGCGGAAACTTGTCGTCAAAAATGTGACTTCGCAAGGAATCGGGGCTTGGATTCCGGTACAGGATCACGTCACATTCGGTTTTCAAATGACAGCGCAGCCGAGATAACTAAAAAAAGCTGATTCCGGTTCGGGAATCAGCTTTTTTGTGTGTGATACATTTCCTCAAGCAATTGCACATTGTTGTTGTACAGCTCCCGGGCAAGAACGCGTCTCACCGCAAGGCTCGCCGAGAAGTATTCTTTATCTTGAACCATGCCTTTGACGGTAAATTCTATGCCTCTCGTCAATTTGTTCAGGCTCATGATTCCATGTACTTGAAACGGCTCCGTCGCATTGAGAAATTCATCCCGCTTCAGTGAATCGCGAAGCTCATCATTGAGCATGTCGCAGGCTTTTTCTAAGACGGCATATACCCGCTCGGGATCTTCTTTATAACTGATCACGACGGACTCGGTAATCCGCATAAAATCAATGTTATAGTTTTGAAGCTGTCTGACCTCACCGTTTGAAATGGTAAGCAGCTTGCCGGTCCACTCACGGATCTGAAGGGAACGGAGCCCGATTTCTTCGACTGTGCCGTTGAACAGATTGTTAATCGTCACGTAATCGCCTTTATGAAGCTGGCGTTCGTATATCAAAAAGACACCGGCCAATATGTCCTTGATTAACGACTGGGCGCCGAAACCGATGACGATACCGGCAACACCCGCCCCGGCTAAAATTCGGCCGAAATCATGAACGAATAACGAAATGACGTAAAAGATAAAACCGATCGTCGCCGTATACTGGGTGATGGATCGGACGAGGCTTTCAATCGTTTTCCCTTTCCGTTCCTCCAAGAAATCTATGCGTTTAAATAACACCTGGACAAAGCGGTTGATCAGAAAAACACCGGCGTAAAGAACGAGAGCGACGATGATGATCTCAACCACTTTGCTTTTCAAAATATCCGTAATTGTCGTTTCCATCTTCTGTTAACCTCTGGCTTTTCGTAATGAAAAATCCGTGTCCTGATAATAACTGTTTTTGACAAGGACGTTCGGTCCGAGGCACCGGACGTTTGTGCAGCGGCAGTTCAGCTCTTTGCTCAGCTTCGTCTGTCTCCACTTGTCATATGCATCGGGAAGGCTGTCTGTTTTAATATTGCCGAGCGGCGGTGTATCGCCGAAATCCGTGACAATGATATTTCCGTCAAAAATGTTCACATTCAGGCGGGAGCGGCCGTCAGGGTCGTTTCGCACCGTAACGTTTTTCGCTTCCCGCAGGCGGCGGAGGAGCTTCTGGTCTTCTTCATCAGGGCTGCATGCGTAAAACGGGAGCGTGCCGAACAGCATCCATGTCTCTTCATCGCGAATGTCGAGCAGATGATGAATGGCCTGTCTCATGTCCTTCAGGCTGAGTGATTCAAGCGCGCTGGCGAAATCACTCGGATACATCGGATGGACTTCGTGCCGCTGGCATTTCATTTCTTCCGTAATCTGCCGGTGAATATGTTCAATATGCGGCAGCGTGCGTTTGTTCAGCATCGTTTCCGCTGAAACCATTACGCCTGCTTCGACCAGCGTGCGGCTGTTTTCAATCATTTTGTCAAAATAGCGCGCCCGCTGTTCAAATGTCGGTTTCTTCTCCATCATCGCAAATCCGATGTCGGCAAAGTCCTCGATTGTTCCCCAGTTGTGGGAAATGTGAAGAACGTCCAAATAAGGAATAATCCGTTCGTAGCGCCCGATATCAAGCGTCAGGTTTGAATTGATCTGTGTGCGCACGCCGCGTTCATGCGCATATTTCAAAAGCGGGACGACGTATTCCTTTACCGATTTCAGCGAAAGCATCGGTTCGCCGCCCGTAATGCTGATAGAGCGCAACAGAGGAATTTCATCAAGCCGCTTTAATAAAAGGTCAATCGGCAGCGCATTCGGGTCTTTCGGCTGGAGCGTGTACCCGACGGCGCAGTGCTCGCATCTCATATTGCACAAAGTCGTCGTTGTGAATTCAACGTTCGTCAATTTCATATCTCCATACTGGTCGACATCCATGTACGCTTCCCAAGGATCGTACTCCGGTGTGATCGGACGCAGTGTTGTGTTTTGTGTCATGACTATCTAACTCCTTTATAAATGGGGCATACTAACGTCTGCCAACTGTTAATTTTAGACCTGATCTGCCAAGATCGCAAGTAGCGGAACCATTGAAAAACGCCAAAAAATACGCTACCATTATAAAAAATGAATGGAGTGGAAGTATGGGGAATGCAGTAAACAGCAAAGATCAGCAGCTCGATTACCTGAAGAACAGACTCGATATGTTTATGAATGTCATTGATTCATTAGACCCTGAATCAACGGACGTTGAAGATATAGACCGGCTCATCGGCATGCTTGATGATCTGGAAGCAAAATACGAACGCTTTAAAAAGGATTGGGAATAACCCCCGGCGGATGCCGGGGTTTTTCTTTTTCCATAATGCGGCTGTATAAAAGGGCAGGGCCTACTGCAAAATAAGGAAAAATGCAGAAGGAGTGCTGGTCATGAAATGGTTTTGTTCAATTTGCTGCATGGCCGTTTTACTTGCAGGAGGCATCAACAGCGCAGAAGCGGTGCCGAATGAACGGATAAACTGGGGATTTAAACGCAGCGTCAATCATCAGCCGCCGGAGGCCGGCAGACAGCTGGACAATCTGGTCAAAAAATATGATGCCTTTTATTTGGGCAATACGAAAGAAAAGACCATCTATTTAACGTTTGATAACGGATATGAAAATGGGTACACCCCGAAAGTGCTTGATGTGTTAAAAAAACATCACGTCACGGGCACTTTTTTTGTCACGGGTCATTTTGTGAAAGAGCAGCCTGATTTGATTAAACGGATGTCAAAGGAAGGCCATATCATCGGCAATCATTCTTTTCATCATCCTGATCTGACGACAAAAACGGGCGATCAGATTCAAGACGAACTCGATTCCGTCACGGAAGCTGTGTACAACATTACCGGAAAGCGGGACAATCTGTATCTCCGTCCGCCGCGCGGCGTATTCAGCGAATATGTCCTCAAAGAAACGAAGCGCCTCGGCTACCAAACCGTTTTCTGGTCCGTCGCATTTGTCGACTGGAAGGTTAACGAGCAAAAAGGGAAACAATACGCCTATGATCACATGATAAAGCAGGCGCATCCCGGCGCGATCTACCTTCTTCACACCGTTTCAAAGGACAATTCAGAAGCTCTGGACGATGCCATTACCGATTTGAAAAAAGAAGGCTACACGTTTAAAAGCATTGATGACCTGATGTTTGAGAAAGAAATGAAGCTGCCGCGCCTGTAAAAAACACCTCTCCTGGTAATGGAGAGGTGTTTTGTTATTTGATACATTTAATCAAAGCGGCCCAATCCAGATCCCCGAAGCCTTGTGCGATCCCGCTTTCAAACTGGCTCTTGGCCAGTTCGGCAAGAGGGAGTTTTGCGGAAACCTGTTCTGCGGCGGCGAGCGCCAGATTGGTATCTTTCAGCCCTAAAGACATTTTGAAGCCGGCCGGCTCAAATTTCTGCTCGGCCATGATGGTTCCGTAATTTTGATAGACGGGAGAGCCAAAGAGCGCATTGGCGATTTCTAGAAATTGTTTTTGTTCTAAACCGAACTTCTCCATCATTAAGAATGATTCAGATAACGCCTCCAGCATAGAAACGAGCAAGAAATTGACGCTGATTTTCGCGGCATTGGCCGTTTTTGTTTCTTCACCCGTGTCAAATACTTGCTGACTCAGGATGTTAAGCAGCGGTTCGGCCTTTTTCTTCGCTTCTGCCGGTCCGGCTGTGATGATGCGAAGCTCGGCCTTCTCGGCGGCATCGGGGCGGCCGAGGACGGGAGCGGCAATAAAGGACTGCCCTCTGCCCGAATGTGCGGCGGAAAGCTGTTCTGACAACGCCGCACTGATCGTGCTCATTGAAATATGAATGCCGTTTTCAGATAACCCGGCAATAATGCCGCAAGCTCCGAACGTCACGCCTGTTACGGCTTCATCGTCTGACAGCATTGACAGCACGATGTCCGCATGTTCAGCTGCCTGGCGGGGCGTTTCGGCATATTCGGCCCCTTTATCCAGCAGGTCAGCCGCTTTTTCTTTCGTCCGGTTATATACAGTCAGGCTGTATCCGGCTTTCATGATATTTTCGGCGATGGGGCGGCCCATATTGCCGAGTCCGACAATGGCGATCTTCATTTGACAGTCCCTCCAATGAAAAGTTTTCCACCATTATACATGCAAAATGGTTAATCTGCTGTGTACAGGATTTCCGCTTTCAGTTCAGGTTCTGAAGACCATCCGGAGTCTGAGGCGGCTTTCCCCTTATAAAATCCGGTAAACCGCGTCTTGATGATTGTTTTCGAACGGGGCTTTACAGTGAACGTTTTTGATTTGAATGTGACGTCCTTTATGTTTTCTGATAAATCCGGCGTGACAGAAATGGTTTGTTCCCCTTTTCCGTAATGATTGATATAAAGCGTGCAGCTCATGCCCGCTCTTTTTCGCTCAATCAGATGACTGCATTCGCTGCGGTGCTTCAAATATTCGACAGCCTCTTTTTCGGGCGCGAACTGTTTTAAGGAAAAAGCGGCATATTCGGTGGCAGGACTGATACCGGAAGCGGCCCCCATACTGAGAAAGATCAGAAACAGCCCCGCCGCGGGAAGCGTCCGCCTGAACGCGGCGGCACACCAGATTAACGCCGCAAAGTAAAGGACGACCCCGGGAATGACGGAGATATGGGCTCCGTCTTCCGACCAAGAGGAAAAGCCGAGTAACTCAAAGATGTAATCAGACACCGTACAGCCGTTATACAGCGGGGCAATGGACATGACACTGAATAGCAGGAGGACAGAAGAAATGATTTTGTGAGAAAAGATGGTAACGGCGCACACCTCTTTACGTTTTTTTCCAGACTATCATGTTTTCTCAAAAAAAAGAACAGCCGGCAGCCGTTCTTACTTGAAAATATTAAACCAGCCTTTGCGGGCGAACCAAAACAGCATGGCGGCCACAAGAACGGCCATGACGCCCAAAACGATAAAATACCCGTATTTCCAATGAAGCTCAGGCATGTTATCGAAATTCATGCCGTAAACCCCCGCGATGAACGTCAGCGGGATAAAAATGGTCGAGACGATGGTTAATGTCATCATAATGGCGTTCATCCGGTTTGAATTCAGCGTCACATAGCTGTCCCGTAAATCTGACGTCATATCACGGTTTGACTCGATCAGCTCGGCCAGTTTTAACAGGTGGTCATAAATATCGCTGAAATATGCCTTCGTTTCACGGCTTTCTTTTACATGGTCAAGGCTCAAAATCCGGTACATTAAATCGCGCATCGGAATGATCGTCCGTCTCAGGTTCAAAAGATCCGTCCGCAATTCAAACACTTCATTCATTAATGTGCCGTAAGATTTATGGGTTCTGCTGTCTTCAATTTCATTCAGCCGGTCTTCAATTTTGTACAGCACGGGGAAATATTCATCGACAAGCTGATCCATAATCATATAAGTGATGTGCCCCGGCCCTTTTTTGGCTAATCCCGGAGAAGCGAAAAACCGTTCTCTCACCCTTGAGACGCCGGGCGATTCGTGCAAATGGAAGCTGACGATGAAACGGTCGGACTGAAAAATGTCCACCTCTTCCATTTCCAGTGTGTCCGGGTTCAAGGCGTGGAGCACATAAAAACGGTAGCCGTCATAATGGTCGATTTTCGGCCGCTGCATGTGCTGAAAGCAATCCTCGATCGCAAGCGGATGAAAGTGAAAATAATCCCGCAGCAGCTCGGTTTCATGCATCTCAGCGCCGAAAAAATCAATCCAGTACCATGCGATGTCCGGTTGTTCTGTACGTGATAGGGGGATATTATCTAATATCTCATTATGTGTTGTGATTGCGGTTATATGTATCATAAACAACCCTCCGCCTGCCATTATATCATGCGGCGTTATGAAGAAAAGTATACGAATTGCCGCCCGGCCGCTTCATGATATACTTGGACAAAAAGGGGTGGAGCATATGTGGAAGGAAACGGTTTCGGTCACGCCGCCGTATCATTTTGATAAAGTCCTTGAAAGGCTGTCGCTCGATCCGCTGAATGCGGTCGATCTTCATGCAAGATCAATCAAAGTGCCGCTCAGAACACGGGACGGCAAACTGTCCGTCATCACGGTTCAAGCGGAAGGCACCGCCGCAGACCCGGTCTTCCTCGTCAGCGGAGAAACGGACCGCGAGGAGATGATTGAACGGATCAAACACATTTTTCAATGGGAACAGCCGCTTCAGCCTGTGCTTGATCATTTCTCAAAAACAAATCTGTCGGCGCTTTTTGAGGAGCATGCGGGAACCCCGCTCGTCTTGGAATATGACGTCTACAACTGTCTCATGAAATGCATCATCCACCAGCAGCTCAACCTGTCTTTCGCATTTACCTTAACGGAACGGTTCGTCCATGCCTTCGGTGAACAAAAAGACGGCGTCTGGTGCTATCCCGAGCCGAAAACGATCGCGGCGCTTGATTATCAGGACTTGCGGGAGCTCCAGTTCAGCATGAGAAAAGCGGAATATGCGATTGACATTTCACGCATGATTGCAGGCGGAGCGCTCAATCTGGCGGAACTTACCCATTTATCGGATGAAGACATTATGAAAAAGCTGATCACCATCAGAGGCATCGGCCCGTGGACCGTCCAAAACGTCCTCATGTTCGGCCTCGGCCGCCCGAATCTGTTTCCTTTGGCGGATATCGGCCTGCAAAATGCCATCAAACGCCGCTTCGCCCTTGAGGATAAACCGTCGAAAGACGTGATGCTTCAGGTAAGCAGCGAATGGGCGCCGTATTTAAGCTATGCGTCCCTGTATTTGTGGAGAAGTATTGAATGAAAAACCGCTTTGAGGATTTTTGGAAACTTCCAGTGAAAAACATGAAGGAACAGCCGGCTGCATGTTATACTGAAAAGATGTGATATTTCAAATCAGCCGTTTTCCCAGGAGAAAGGCTTTATATAGAAACGGAGAGAAAAAAACGTGAATCAACATCAAAAAAAGGCGCCTGCCGAATTGAAAATCGGGCAGACATTTCCGCTGACCATCAAACGTCTCGGCATTAACGGAGAGGGCGTCGGCTATTTTAAGAAAAAAGTTGTCTTCGTTCCCGGCGCTCTGCCCGGGGAAGAAGTCGTTGCCGAAGCGACAAATGTGCAGCCGAAATTTTCAGAAGCACGCGTCAAAAAAATCCGCAAGCCGTCTGAACACCGCGTCACGCCGCCATGCCCGGTCTACGACCAGTGCGGCGGCTGTCAGCTTCAGCATCTGGCATACACCCAGCAGCTTCGCGAAAAACGCGACATTGTCATTCAGTCTCTGGAACGTCATACGAGATTCAATGTCGAAGAAATGAACATTAAAGATACGATCGGAATGGACAACCCTTGGAATTACCGGAACAAAAGCCAGTTCCAAGTCGGACGCTCGCAAAGCGGCAGCATCATTGCCGGCTTATACGGACTTGATTCTCATAAAATCGTCCCGATTAAGGAATGCATTGTCCAGCATCCGGCGACAAACAAAACAACGGGTATCGTCCGCCGTATTTTGGAAAAACACAACGTATCCGTTTATAACGAACGGACCAAAAAAGGCGATGTCCGCACCATCGTGACGAGAGTCGGTTTTGAAACAGGCGAAGTGCAGGTCGTGCTTGTCACTGCGAAAGAGACACTGCCGAATAAAGATGAGATCGTCAAAGCCATTCAGAACCGGCTGCCGGAAGTGAAATCGATTATTCAAAACGTCAATGGCGCGCGCACATCCGTCATTTTCGGTGACAAAACAAAAGCGCTGGCCGGAAGCCATGCCATTCAAGAAGTGCTCGGTGACGTGTCATTTGAACTGAGCGCCCGCGCTTTCTTCCAGCTCAACCCTGAGCAGACGGTCAAGCTGTATGACGAAGTGAAACAAGCGGCTCAGCTGACAGGAAAAGAAAAAGTCGTAGACGCGTATTGCGGCGTCGGTACGATCGGCATGTGGGTTTCAAGCGGCGCAAAAGAGATCCGCGGCATGGACGTCATTAAAGAATCAATTGATGATGCGAAGAAAAACGCCAAAAAACACGGCATCAAAAACGCGGCATATGTCACAGGAACAGCCGAACACTGGCTCCCGAAATGGTCGAAAGAAGGCTTCCGTCCCGACGTGGTCATCGTCGACCCGCCGAGAACCGGCTGTGACAGAACATTTTTAGATACCATCAAAAAAGTAAAACCGAAACGCTTCGTCTACGTATCCTGCAATCCTTCCACACTGGCGAAAGACTTGCAGACGCTGTCGAAGGACTATCGCGTCGAATATATTCAGCCTGTGGATATGTTTCCGCAGACGGCTCATGTGGAAGCTGTGGCGAAGCTTGTGTTGAAATCGTCTAACTAAAATAAACAATTCGTAATCAGACCTGGATTCGGTATAAACATTTCCGATTTCCGGGTTTTTTTTATGCGGAGCCTTTGCCCTGGCTGTCTTTTCTAAACTTTATGTTTCTTCTTTTCTCGGAGATCTTTATTTAAACTGACGAAAAGAGTTGAAAAACGTGTGGAAAAGCGAGTGAAAAACAGCCAATTTTGACCTCGTTTGTATAATGACGCTGTGGTGTATTATGACATTATTGGGATAATGTAAAATAATTTGATATCATTGGTTTGAAATGAAGTTGTAACATTATTCAACTGTAAAGTATTTATCATGCCAAAGTAAGTAGGTCTTTAATAAAAGATAAACAGGAGGTGAAACCGAATGAGAGATATTGGAATTTCAACAACTGAACGAAGGTTCTGAAGTAGAAGCTGTAAAAGGCAAGGGTGCTTACTTACACTAATCACCAGCGGCAGTTGGCACATCGATAAAAGATCAAACACACTAAAAAAGCATGTTTGGTCGTTATACATAATATGAAAGCCTAAACAGGAAAAGGACCCCAATTATTTCTCTTGTTCCAAAAAAAGGAATAAATATGAGGCGGAACCGCAAGAGATAACAACTCTTACAGTAATACCTGCGATGGTTATATTCTTAATAAGTAATTATTGCGACAATCATGCTTCATCATATAATGATGTTAGATTGACACTAGGCTAAAAAGTATTGCAGAAAAGGAAATGGATAATGAAATGGGTAAAGTATATAAAAGAAGTTGGTTTCACACGTTGTTGGCATTTTTAATATCACAGCTTTATTTTAATTTTGTAGAATTAACGGGATGGGGTCCGAATTATAGAGAAATGAATGGATTCCCAGCAAACATAGTTGAACTGGATTTCTTTCAAACATATCTTTCATTCTATGATAATCCATGGTTTAATATTGTCACTGTTTTCTTGGGGGTTTTCACTGTTATACAAATCATTACAGGTATAACAAAGAATATTCGAAATGAAAGCAATAACTTCTGACGCCTTATTTAATGATGAAAGAAAATGAACACTTTCTTATTAATCTTATGAATGAAGACTGCGGCACTTAGTCAGCAGTCTATTTTATTGGTTTTGGATCAGAATTACCGGATCGTAACCTTATACAAATATATATAGGTGATTGTATAAAGATATTAACATATGGGCTTTGAAAGCCGATCGACCCTTAGTACATATACTGTATAGAGCCAGAAGCCACTTGCTGCGTTGGTTATTTCTAAACCATGAGCAAATCCGAAAAGATCCAGATTGAAGTTCTTGAATTCTGTTAAGTTCAAGTTTATTTTCTCTTCCCATCCTCTTTACTTCATGTGATTCACAATCGGCAAGTTAAGGCTTTTTCTTTTTACATTCTCTTCAGTACTCAGATATACCCCCCCCAGCCCCATTTGCTTAATCAACTTATTTCTTGAAATTTGTTTTATGGTAATAGGGAGAACTCATATGATATTCTATTTAGGTTGGACTCCTTTTTATCCAAAAAGAGCAAAAGTAAGGACGCTAAGAAAGATGAAGGTCAGCGCTAATCTTAATAAACCACAATATAATTAAAAATTAGGTGTAGATAATCATCACACTTTTTTCTCTCTCAAACCCTTTTAAAGGTTAAGGAATTGACTGAGTTGATCAGAAATGAACGATATGGGGTTAACTATAGCGATAGTCTATTACGTTAACTCAATTAATGTGTTCTACTCCAGTTTGCTTTTTCACTTTTTAACGTGTAAAAAGTGAAATGTTCAAAATTTACTATCGTTTGATAAGAAGTGCTGACACATGCTATAAGTGTAAAAGAAGCATGGTCAGTTTTTAATTTTGGGATAAAGGTTTGGCTGTATCCCATCATGAAAGGATTTGGATTTGTTATGACAGATAATTTCTGGCGTGGATTACCGCGGCCATTTTTTGTACTGGCACCAATGGAAGATGTGACGGATGTCGTTTTTCGCCATGTTGTGAGTGAAGCAGGCAGACCTGATGTGTTTTTCACAGAGTTTACAAACTCAGAAAGCTATTGTCACCCGGATGGGAAGGATAGTGTACGCGGCCGTTTGACTTTCACGGAGGATGAACAGCCGATGGTTGCCCACATATGGGGAGATAAGCCTGAAAACTTTCGCCAAATGAGTATTGGGATGGCGGAATTAGGGTTTAAGGGCCTGGATATCAATATGGGCTGTCCTGTACCTAATGTGGCTGGGAATGGAAAGGGAAGCGGCCTGATTTGCCGTCCTGAAGTTGCGGCAGAATTAATACAGGCGGCGAAAGCAGGAGGTCTGCCGGTAAGTGTGAAGACGAGACTTGGCTACACGGATGTTGACGAATGGCGCGGCTGGCTGACACACATACTGAAACAAGACATTGCGAATCTTTCCATTCATCTGCGTACAAGAGCGGAAATGAGTAAAGTAGATGCGCATTGGGAGTTGATCCCGGAAATCAAGAAACTTCGTGACGAGATTGCGCCAGATACCCTTTTGACGATCAATGGGGATATTCCTGACCGTGAAACCGGCTTGAAACTTGCTGAACAATACGGTGTTGACGGGATTATGATTGGACGAGGCATTTTTACTAATCCGTTCGCCTTTGAAAAGGAGCCGAGAGAGCATAGCAGTAAGGAATTGCTTGATCTTTTGAGATTACATCTGAATCTCCATGATGAGTATTCAAAAGAAGAAGCTAGAGCATATAAACCGCTCCCTCGCTTTTTCAAGATATATCTCCGCGGGTTCCGGGGAGCAAGTGAATTAAGAAATCAATGCATGAATACAAAGTCAACAGATGAAGTGCGTGCATTGCTCGATGACTTTGAGAGAAAGTATCTTGATGGGATGGAGCAAGAGTGACATAAACAACCCTTCATCCGGCCCGGAGTTCGGTTTGAAATCCGGGTCTTTTTGTGTGCAGCTTTTACCCAGACAGATCCATGGCCGGTTTCGTCATGCAGAAATAAACGAATAATGGTACATTGATAGGACATACATCATAAAGGGGGAGAGAAAAATGAAACGACTGTGCATCATCCCCTGCGGCAAGAAAAAAATTTGGGATGTCCATTCAGATACAGGGCCGGTAAGGGCGGAAGACGCTTATCTCAGCCCGTTTCATCAGGCATGCGAGCGATATGCGAAAGCATTTTTCGATGAGTGGGTGATTTTGTCGGCGAAGCACGGATTCCTTCGTCCGGATGATACTGTTCCCGGAAATTACGATGTCACTTTTGGAACCGGTCACCCGGAGATCATGGCAGCGGACGAGCTGCGCCGTCAATTTCATGAAAAAGGCTTTTCCGACGTCGAAGAGCTTGTCATGCTTGGCGGGAAAAAATACCGAAGCGTTCTAAATGCCGTCATCGGAGAGCATCAGCATATCACCTGGCCTCTGTCATCGTATAAAGGCATTGGCTACATGCTTCAAGCGCTGAATCAGGCTGTTGAAGAAAAGGATGAACTGCAGCGCGTGGATATGAAAAAAAGAGTGTAACCACTCAAGCGCCGCGTTAGACTGTATGCGGAAGAATGAAGCAATAAAAGATTTCCGAGGAAATAAATACGTCGATCATTGTCAAAGACAGGGTGATGCCCGGTCTTTTTTGTATGCCATAAAACGAGACAAAGTGATCAGATCGAGACAAAATGAGACACCTGTCTCAAACTGTCTCCATTGTAAAAATAAAAACATTCATTTTACGGGCTTCAAAGGCTGGCATGCTTCTTGCATTTATAAGTGTGAACCCTAAATAGAAGGAGGCGCACAAAATGGAATTGTTAAAACGAGAAGGCTTGTCATTAACTGAGGAAAAAGCGCTGTGGATGTACCAAAAGATGCTGGAAATCAGGGGCTTTGAAGACAAAGTGCATGAACTGTTCGCGCAAGGAGTGCTTCCCGGATTCGTCCATTTGTATGCCGGTGAAGAAGCGGTAGCAGCAGGGGTGTGCGCTCATTTACATGATGGCGACAGCATTACAAGCACACACAGGGGACATGGCCATTGTATCGCCAAAGGCTGTGATCTGGACGGCATGATGGCGGAAATATTCGGAAAAGCGACCGGACTGTGTAAAGGCAAAGGCGGTTCTATGCACATTGCGGATCTTGATAAAGGCATGTTAGGCGCAAATGGAATCGTCGGGGGCGGATTTACGCTCGCATGCGGATCAGCGCTCACGGCTAAATATAAACAAACTAAAAATGTAAGCGTTTGCTTTTTCGGGGACGGAGCCAATAACCAAGGCACCTTTCATGAAGGGCTGAACTTAGCGGCAGTATGGAACCTTCCTGTCGTGTTCATCGCCGAAAACAACGGCTACGGCGAAGCCACGACATTTGAGTACGCGTCAGCCTGTGATTCAATCGCCGATCGGGCGGCTGCCTACAACATGCCTGGGGTCACGGTGGACGGAAAAGATATTTTAGCAGTTTATCAGGCGGCCGGGGAAGCGATAGAAAGAGCAAGAAACGGCGGAGGCCCGTCTTTGATTGAATGTATGACTTACCGAAACTACGGCCATTTCGAAGGCGATGCCCAAACTTATAAAACAAAGGATGAAAAGACTGAGCATCTTGAAGAAAAGGATGCCATCCAAGGCTTTAAAAACTATCTTCTAAAAGAAACAGATGCAAATAAATTGTCAGACATCGAACAGCGAGTCAGCGAATCGATTGAAAAAGCCGTCTCGTTCAGCGAAAAGAGTCCGTATCCGAAAGAGTCAGAGCTGTTGACAGACGTCTACGTGTCATATGAAAAAGGGGGAATGTGAGATGGCGAGAGTCATAAGCATGTCGGACGCGATCAATGAAGCAATGAAGCTTGCGATGAGAAGAGACGACAATGTGCTTGTAATCGGTGAGGATGTCGCCGGGGGAGCGGCGGTCGATCATTTGCAAGATGATGAGGCATGGGGCGGTGTACTCGGGGTCACAAAGGGTCTCGTACAGGAATTCGGGCGCAGCCGAGTGCTGGATACACCGATTTCTGAGGCGGGCTACATGGGTGCGGCCATGGCTGCGGCATCCACGGGGCTGAGACCGATTGCCGAGCTGATGTTTAACGATTTTATCGGAACGTGCTTTGATCAAGTGATCAACCAAGGGGCGAAATTCCGCTATATGTTCGGCGGTAAAGCGCAAGTGCCGATCACCGTCCGCACCACATACGGAGCCGGGTTCCGGGCAGCGGCTCAGCATTCGCAGGCGCTGTATGGCCTCTTCACCAGCATCCCGGGGCTGAAGACAGTTGTGCCGTCCAATCCGTATGACGCCAAAGGTTTGCTGCTGGCGGCAATAGAAGACAATGATCCGGTATTCTTTTTTGAAGACAAAACGTCCTACAACATGAAGGGCGAGGTGCCGGAAGATTATTATACAATTCCGCTCGGAAAAGCGGATATCAAACGCGAAGGCAGCGACATCACGCTGTTTGCGGTCGGCAAGCAGGTTAATACCGCGCTTGAAGCGGCTGCACAGCTTTCTGAGAAAGGCATCGACGCCGAGGTGCTTGACCCCCGGAGTCTGTCTCCTTTAGATGAGGAAGCGATTTTCACATCGCTAGAAAAAACAAATCGGCTGATCATCATTGACGAAGCCAATCCGCGCTGCAGCATCGCCACGGATATTGCTGCGATTGTCGCCGATAAGGGCTTTGATTTGCTTGATGCGCCGATTAAGCGGATTACAGCGCCGCATACACCGGTGCCGTTTTCGCCAGTGCTTGAAGATCAATATTTGCCGACACCAGACCAAATTGTCAGCGTCACGCTTGAATTGCTTGGCGAGCCGGCAATGAATTAAAGGAGGGATATAGAATGGCTGTAAAAGTAGTAATGCCGAAGCTGGGAATGGCGATGAAGAAAGGTGAAGTATCCGTCTGGAATAAAAAAGTCGGCGACCCGGTTGAAAAGGGAGAAAGCATCGCCAGCATCAACTCGGAAAAAATAGAAATGGAAATAGAAGCGCCTGAAAGCGGCACGCTTCTTCACATTAAAGTCAAAGAGGGAGAAGGAGTCCCCCCGGGAACGCCCATCTGTTATATCGGGGAAAACGGCGAAGAAGTGCGGGAGAAGGAGGCGCCGGCTCCTGAAAATGCAGGGAAACCGCAATCTGAACCTGAACATATTCCCGCTCCCAAAGCCGGGCAAAAGCGTAAACACCGCGTGAAAATATCTCCCGTTGCCCGAAAAATGGCGGAGAAAGCCGGGTTGAAAGTTGACACGCTGAACGGGACGGGGCCCGGAGGCAGAATCGTAAAAGCTGACGTCATCAAGGCCGTGAAGACAGAAGCTGAACCGCAGTCTTCGGTTCAGACGGCACAGCCGGAGGGAAAACCGGCTTCAGCGATGAGAAAAGTGATAGCAGACCGAATGCACAAAAGCCTGCAAAACAGCGCCCAGCTGACGCTGACGATGAAAGCGGACATTACGGAGCTTGTAAAATGGCAGCAGCAGCTCGCCGACAGCGCGAAAAAGCGGAGCGGTGTTAAACTGACGGTCACACATTTCGTATCCCGGGCCGCGGTGCTTGCGCTGAAACAGCATCCTGAGCTGAACAGCTCTTATCAAGAGGAGCGGATCATCACCTATCCATATGTCCACCTCGGGATGGCGGTTTCTCTTGAAAACGGTCTCGTCGTGCCGGTGATCCGGGATGCGGAAAAGCTTTCATTCCTTGAGCTTGCGGATCACATCAGCACATCGGCACGCCGGGCGCGGGAAGGCAATGCTTCCGGAGATGATCTGCACGGATCGACATTTTCTATTACAAATCTCGGGGGTTACGGAATTGAGCATTTCACCCCGATTCTTAATCCGCCTGAAGCCGGTATTCTCGGAGTGGGCGCAAGCTATGAAACGCCGGCGTTTAAAGGAGATGAGCTTGTCAAAAGCACCATGCTGCCGCTGAGTCTTACCTTTGATCACAGAGTATGTGACGGCGCCCCGGCTGCGGACTTCCTGAAAACGGTCAAAGCGCTGCTTGAAGAGCCTGCCGGTTTGATTTTATAGAGAGAGGTGAAAAAATGAAACTAGCCATTATCGGCGGCGGGCCGGCCGGATATGCAGCTGCCGTGACTGCCGCGCGGAGAGGAGCAGAAGTCGTTCTGATCGACAAAGGGCCGCTCGGAGGCACTTGTCTCAATGAGGGGTGCATCCCGACAAAGTCGCTTTTGGAAAGTGCGAATGTGCTCGATAAAATCAGGCATGCAAATACATTCGGCATCGAACTGCCGCAAAACATTACACTCAATTGGAACCGCATGCAGGGGCGCAAACGGCAAATCGTCAGCCAGCTCGTGCAGGGAATTCAATACTTAATGAAAGCAAATCAGATTAAAGTCATCAGCGGGACAGCCTCATTTCTCACAGAGCAGACATTGCTTGTTGAAGAAGAAGGAGGCGCAAAAGACATTCTGGAAGCGGACCGGATATTGATTGCATCCGGATCTGAACCGGCGGAGCTGCCGTTTGCCCCATTTGACGGCGATTGGGTAATCGACAGCAAAGATGCGCTTTCTTTACAGAAAATCCCTTCGTCTCTGCTCATTGTCGGGGGAGGTGTGATCGGCTGCGAATTTGCCTCTTTATTCAGCCGGTTTAAAACGAAAGTGACGGTGATTGAATCGGCTGACCGGCTGCTCCCGGCAGAAGACGGGGAAATCGCCGCCGTTTTCGAAGACTCTTTAAGAGACAGCGGGGCTGATATTCAGACAAAAGCCGCCCTTCAGCGGATTGACAAAGAAAGGAAAACCGCCGTGTGGACAAAAGACGGAAAAGAAATTGAGGCTCAGGCTGATCACATTTTGGTTGCAATCGGCAGAAAACCGCGTTTGCAAGGCCTGAATTTGGATCAAGCCGGCATCCGGTATTCTCCGCGCGGGATTGAAGTCAATGACCATATGCAGACCAATGTGCCTCATATATATGCGTGCGGCGACGCGGCCGGAGGAATGCAGCTCGCGCATGCCGCCATTCATGAAGGAATCACAGCCGCCGCGCATGCCTCGGGAAAGGATAGCAAAGTCAATATGCGGGCGGTGCCCCGCTGTATTTATACATCGCCGGAAATGGCAGCTGTCGGGCTGACGGAAACACAGGCGAGAGAGACATACGGAGATGTGAAAATCGGAGAATGCTCATTTTCTGCTAACGGAAAAGCGTTAATTAAGCATCAGCACGGCGGCAAAATGAAAATCATTGCCGAACCGGAATTCGGAGAAATCGTCGGAGTGTCAATGATCGGGCCGGACGTGACGGAATTGATCGGTCAGGCGGTCATGATGATGAACGGTGAAATGACGGCGGATATGTCGGAGCACTTTATCGCGGCGCATCCGACTCTGTCAGAAACGCTTCAGGAAGCCCTGCTGAATGTCACCGGACTTGCGGTGCATTCCGTATAACCGGAATACCCTTTCTCAGATGAGAAGGGGTATTTTTCGTTGAAAGCGCTTTACTTTTCCCCTACAATATATGAAAAGATGGTCTGAACAGGGGGGAGCGAATACAATGAATGTCATTCGGAATGATTTTAAAACCTGGAAGCGTTTTGTGAAAGAAGGCGTGCTCGATGAATCCCGTATTCAGAAGCGGGTGGCCGCCTCATGGCACCGCTGCAAAAAAGCCGACGTCAATCCTTATCTTGAAAAGGGACCGAATGTAATGCCGGCAGATCATTTAGAAAGGCAGGCCGAAAAGCATGCGTTATTTTTAGCGGCCTCAACGCCGCACGCAGAAAGAATGAAAACGGCGATGCGGGAAATGGAAATGATGGTTCTTCTGATTGATTCTGACGGCGTTGTCCATTCAGTTGACGGCCACCCGCGCACCATTCATGAAGCGAACCGCATCAATTTCTTAAAAGGCGCCCGCTGGACGGAAACGGCCGTCGGCACGAATGCGATCGGGACGGCTCTTTATACAAATGAACCGGTCATGATACACGGCTCTGAACATTATTCGCTCGCTTCTCATCAATGGAGCTGTTCCGCCGCGCCCATCCGTTATGAAGACGGGCGGCTGGCGGGTGTCATTGATATTTCCTGCCCCGCCGCCCGCGCTCAGCCTTTTATGCTCGGAATTGCCTCCTCCATCGCTTATACGGCGGAACGGGAGCTTGCCCTAAAGATCAAAATGACAGAACTTGACATGATCAGCAAATTCGCCGGGCTTACCCGGTCTCACGATCCGATCGTGCTTTGCAATGAAATGAGCCGGGTTATCGCTGCAAGCCGTCCCGTTCAGCATTTTACCGGACATATGCTGCGCGAGCTTGAGGAACAGGGCTATCATATCAAGCAGACGAAGCGGGAGGAGAACGGCTTCTCATGCATTTACTTATCTAAACGAGAAGAAAAGCCGTCGTTTATATTTCATGGTGCGGCAGGCAAAAGCCCGTCATCCCGACATATGCTCCAGCAGCTGGAGCTTGTCGCCCGAACGGACGCAACCGTTTGTCTTACGGGAGAAACCGGGACGGGAAAGGAGATTGCCGCCCGGGCGATTCACAACAACAGCTCCAGGAAAAACGGCCCGTTTATCGCTGTCAACTGCGGGGCGGTCCCCGAAAAGCTGATTGAAAGCGAACTGTTCGGCTACTCGGAAGGCGCCTTCACCGGAGCCAAACGGAAAGGACATAACGGCGCTTTGCAAAAAGCCGATAAAGGCACGCTTTTCCTCGATGAAATCGGAGAAATATCACACTCCATGCAAGTCGCTCTGTTACGGGTGCTGCAGGAGCGGAAAGTCACCCCGGTCGGCGGGACAAAAGAGATTCCCGTTGACATCAGAATTATCACTGCCACCCACACTGATCTGAGACAGCTTGTCGAATGCAAAAAGCTGAGAGAAGATTTATTTTACCGGCTTCACGTCTGTCCGATCCATCTCCCTCCATTAAGAGAACGCACCGAAGACATTCCCGGCCTCTTCCTTGAATTTCAGCGAAATCGCGGCTGGCGGGGGGAGCTTCCTGATGATTTTTTAGACCTATTAAAGAGCCGGAAATGGCCGGGGAACATCAGGGAATTGTTTAATGTATTTGAACGTCTTTCCGTCATGTTCCCGGACGGACGGCTGTCAGGGCGCCCCATCGCAGCCCTGCTTGAAGCGTCAGGTCTTAAAGAGGCGGCCGAGTCTTATGAACAGGAAGAAGCGTCCCCTGTCTCCATCCGGGAGCACATTCAGAAAAACATCATCGTAAACGCGCTTGAATCAGCGAAGGGGAATGTCACGCAGGCCGCCAAAATGGCCGGAATCCCGCGGAGCACGTTTTACAAACGCCTCAAAAAATTCAAACTCACCGCCGGACAATTGTAAGAAACAAGCATACTTCTCTTGGCGGCCGGACACGTTATGTGTGAGGCCTAAAGGAGGTTTGAGACGTGAATACACAGCGTGCGAAAGACATTTCGGAATCCGCCGCCATGGCGTATGTGACGTATGAAGGAGTTCCGATTTATATTCAGCATGTCAACGAAGACAAGGAAACAGCGAGGATTTTTCCGATCGGAAATCCACAATTTGAGCAGGAAGTGCTGCTTTCTGATTTACAAGAGCATTTTTGAGAAGGGGTCTGCTGATGACAGCAGGCCTTTTTTGTACCTGTGGGAACTTTCCCGATTTTTGAGAAAAATAACTAAAAATGATCAAATGATCTAACTCCTCCAAACCCGGTACAGATCGGACCTTCTCATGATATAAATAAAATGTAAACGTTATCAGAGGAGGGCTTCACATGACAGACAAATCATTCTCAATCGTTATTGCAGGCGGCGGCAGCACATTTACCCCCGGAATTGTATTAATGCTTTTGAATCACCTGGAAGAGTTTCCGATCAGAAAGCTGAAACTTTATGACAATGATAAAGAAAGGCAGGAGCGGATTGCGGGTGCGTGTGAGGTATTCATAAAAGAAAAAGCGCCGGACATTGAATTTTTGGCGACTGATGACCCAGAGACGGCTTTTACGGATGTTGACTTCGTCATGGCGCATATCCGCGTCGGAAAATATGCGATGCGCGCACTCGATGAACAAATCCCGCTGAAGTACGGCGTGGTCGGCCAGGAAACATGCGGGCCGGGCGGAATCGCATACGGCATGCGCTCTATCGGCGGTGTTCTTGAGATTCTTGATTATATGGAAACGTACTCGCCTGACGCATGGATGCTGAATTACTCCAATCCGGCGGCGATTGTGGCCGAAGCTACACGGCGCCTCAGACCGAATTCAAAAATATTGAACATCTGCGACATGCCGGTCGGAATTGAGGATCGCATGGCGAACATCCTCGGATTATCTTCACGAAAAGAAATGAACGTCCGTTACTACGGCTTGAACCACTTTGGCTGGTGGACGTCCATCACCGATCGAGAGGGCAATGATTTAATGCCGAAGCTGAAAGAGCATGTCCGTGAATACGGCTACGTTCCGAAGACGGAGGCCGAACAGACTGAAGCAAGCTGGAATGACACATTCAAAAAAGCGCGCGACGTACAGGCGGCTGATCCGGATACGCTTCCGAACACATATCTGCAATATTACTTATTCCCGGATGATATGGTGAAAAAATCAAATCCGAACCATACGAGAGCCAACGAAGTCATGGAAGGGCGGGAAGCTTTCATTTTCAGCCAATGCGATATGATTACGCGCGAACAATCATCGGAGAACAGTGAAATTAAAATTGATGATCATGCTTCCTATATCGTCGACCTTGCCCGGGCCATCGCTTACAACACAGGGGAGAGAATGCTGTTAATCGTTGAAAATAACGGCGCGATCGCAAATTTTGATCCGTCAGCCATGGTTGAGATTCCTTGTCTCGTAGGTTCAAACGGACCGGAACCGCTCTCAGTCGGGAACATACCGCAATTTCAAAAAGGCCTGATGGAACAGCAGGTGTCTGTCGAAAAACTGACGGCTGAAGCGTGGGAAGAGCGGTCGTTTCAAAAGCTGTGGCAGGCGCTGATCCTGTCAAAAACAGTGCCGAATGCCCGTGTGGCAAGACTGATTCTTGAAGATCTGATGGAGGCTAATAAGGACTACTGGCCTGAGCTTGATGTAAGCCCGTCTCCTATTTCCTGATGACAATCTTCCCCGTTTTCTTTATCTGTTATTCTATATAATAGAAAGAAAACGGGGGGATTTTTGGGATGAGTCTTGAAGAACTGGTTAATCAGCATTACGCGAAATTAAATGACAACGATTTTTATATTTTAAAATATATATTGAATCATAAGCATACGTGCTACCATCTCGGTATCAATGACATGGCGAAAGCCTGTAATGTCTCTCGGTCTTCCATCCTGCGGCTCGCCCAAAAACTGGGCTTCAGCGGCTATAGTGAATTCCGTGTTTTTCTGAAATGGGAGGATCAGCCTGAAGAGGGCGAGAATATGACGTTTGAAAAGCTGCTGGATGATATTGAAGCCAATGTAAAATACGTGAAGTCAAAAGATATGACGGAGATGTGCCGGCTGATAGATGAAGCAAAACGGATTTTCGTTTACGGATCGGGGACGGCTCAGAGAGTGTGCGCCCGTGAGCTGCAGCGGATGTTTGTATCCCGGCGGAAGTATCTGATTTTAATTCAGGACATCACAGAGTTTGATATCATGTGTGATGATTTTAAGGTTGATGACGTATTCATCATTATTTCTTTATCAGGCGAAACACCCGAATTAATTCCGCAGGTAAGGACCCTGTCCGCAAAGGGAGTTCCGTTTATTTCAATCACCAATCTGAAAAACAACGTCCTGGCGCAAACGACGCCGTATAATCTTTATGCGACCAGCAAGCCGGTGACGTTAAGCGATAAAACGGAAATTGTCGCATTTGCCCCGTTTTTTCTGGTGGGCGAAGCGTTATTCCGTGCATATGTTGATTATAAAGAGCTCGAAAATTTTGATAAATAGCGGGAGGTCACGTGAAATGATGCAAAAAGTCCAGCGCTTCGGCAGCGCGATGTTTGTGCCTGTTTTATTATTTGCATTTTCCGGTATTATTGTCGGTCTGAGCACGCTGTTTAAAAATAAAACGCTGATGGGGCCGCTGGCTGATCCTGACGGGTTTTGGTATCAATGCTGGTACGTCATTGAACAGGGCGGCTGGACCGTCTTTAATCAGATGCCGCTCCTGTTTGCGATCGGCATCCCTGTCGCCTTAGCGAAAAAAGCGCAGGCGCGGGCTTGTTTGGAAGCGCTTACAGTTTATCTGACATTCAATTACTTTATCAATGCGATTCTAACGGTTTGGGGCGGGGCTTTTCATGTCGATATGACTCAGGAAGCCGGCGGAACGAGCGGGCTGACGATGATCGCCGGCATCAAAACGCTTGATACGAATATTATCGGCGCCATCTTTATTTCATCTATTGTCGTGTATTTGCACAATCGTTATTTTGATAAAAAACTGCCGGATTTTCTGGGGATTTTTCAAGGCTCTTCATACATCGTAATCATTTCTTTCTTCATTATGATACCGATTTCACTTGCGGTGGCATACGTATGGCCGATGGTTCAGTCCGGAATCGGCTCGCTGCAAAGTTTTCTCGTTTCTTCCGGGGCGATCGGCGTGTGGATTTACACCTTCCTGGAGCGGATTTTAATTCCGACCGGCCTGCATCATTTTATTTACTCGCCGTTTATTTACGGTCCGGCTGTGGCTGAAGGCGGTATCGTCACCTATTGGGCCCAGCATCTCGGGGAATACTCTCAAAGCGTCAAACCGCTGAAAGAATTGTTCCCACAGGGGGGCTTCGCGCTTCACGGCAACTCGAAAATCTTCGGCATACCGGGGATCGCGCTCGCTTTTTACGCCACGGCTTCAAAGGAAAAGAAAAAAATCGTCGCCGGCCTTTTGATCCCGGTCACCTTGACGTCCATTGTCGCAGGGATTACAGAGCCGATTGAATTTACATTCCTTTTTATCTCGCCGTTTTTATTTGCGGTTCATGCTTTGCTTGCCGCTTCCATGGCAACCGTCATGTATATGGCCGGCGTCGTCGGAAATATGGGAGGCGGTTTGATCGAAGCTGCGACCTTGAACTGGATCCCGCTGGCGTCAAGCCACGGCTTGACGTATGTATACCAGATCATCATCGGGCTGTGTTTTACCGCTGTTTACTTTTTCGTCTTCCGTTTCCTCATTCTCAAATTCAACATCGCCACACCGGGCAGAGAAAAAGAGGAAGGGCAGGAAACAAAGCTTTATTCGAAAAAGGAGTACAGAGAACGGAAGCAGGCTTCAAAAGAAACGGCTGCGGCAGACGAAACACAGCGGGATACAGCCGCTTTGTATATTGAAGCGCTGGGCGGAAAGGACAATATTACGGAGGTCACCAATTGCGCCACCCGTCTACGCGTCACTGTCGCTGATGAATCAAAGGTCAAAAGTGACGCCGATTTCAGAGAGCTGGGAGCCCACGGCGTCGTCAGAAAAGGCAGGGCGCTTCAGGTCATTGTCGGATTAGGCGTTCCGCAAATGCGGGAGCGCATTGAACAGCAATTGGATCAATAAGGTCAAAACCTTCCCCTCCCCGGGAAGGTTTTATCTTTTTCGCAGATTATTAAAAAAACGGCACACCAAATTTCTTTATTCATTTGCCGGAAAGGCATAAAATAATAATATTGAACAAAGGATTTGGAGGCTTACACATGTCAAAGGCTTTATCATATGTAAAACCGTATTCCCTTTTGGCGGGAATCGCTCTGTTTTTCATGCTCATCGAGCTTGCGGTAGAGCTGATACAGCCCCTGCTGATCGGGAAAATCATTGACGAAGGAATTTTAAAGCAGGATCTCGGTACGGTTTGGCTGTGGGGCGGTGTGATGATCGGAATGACCGCTGTTTCATTCGCATCGGGAATTTTAAATTCATTCTACTCCGCCCACATCAGCCAGAGCTATGCGTATGATACGCGAAAAGGGCTTTTTCAAAAAATTCAATCCTTCTCTTATTCGACGTTTGCGCAATTCTCATCCACATCGTTTATCACCCGGCTGACAAACGATGTGACGCAGGTCCAGAATATGCTTTTCATGAGTCTCCGGTTTATGCTCAGGGCGCCGTTAATGATCGCGGGCGGCATTATTCTCTCGCTGACCGTCAATGCGAAACTCGGTTTTTTTCTGCTGATCACGGTGCCGATTTTGCTTTTGTTTTTGCTGTGGGTGCTGAAAAGAGGCGGCGCGCTGTTTCGGTCCGTGCAAAAGCGGCTTGATCAGGTCAACACGATCATGCAGGAAAACCTGACGGCGATCAAACTGATTAAAGCGCTCCTCCGTGCAAACCACGAAGTGAAACGTTTTTTGAAATCGAATACGAAGCTGATGGAAAAAACGGTCTCCGCTTTTCGTCTCGTGGAAGCGGCGATGCCGATTTTAATGCTGCTGATGAACAGCTGCATTTTGTTTATCTTATGGTTCGGCGCCAAAAGCATTGCTCAGGGCGGAGCGCAGGTCGGCGATGTCGTTTCCGTCATTAACTATGCGACGCGGATTACAGGTGCGCTGTCCGTCCTGCCATTTCTCATTATGGTATTTTCCCGGGCGAAGGCTTCCGGGGAAAGAATCGGCGAGGTGCTGGAAACAGAAGGCGGCGAGGGAACGGGGCACGACCCGGCACGGGCGCTAGCAGGCGGGATTGAGTTTCGCGAAGTGTCCTTCCGCTATCCGGACATGGAAAAAGACGCGCTGCATCACGTGTCCTTTTCTGCCAGCCCGAGAGAAACGGTTGCCATTATGGGCGCGACAGGTTCAGGGAAATCAACGCTTTTTCAGCTGATTCCGCGCCTGTACACGGCTGATTCGGGCAGTATTTTCATAGACGGCAAACCGATCGGTGAATTCTCCGCTTGCGGGCTGCGCAGGGAAATCGGCTATGTGCCGCAGGAAGTGCTTCTGTTTTCGGGCACAATCCGTGAAAATATCGCCTGGGGACGGGAGGATGCTTCACTAGATGAAGTAATGGAAGCGGCCAAAGACGCGCAAATCCATGACACGATTATGAAACTGTCAAACGGATACGACACGGTGCTGGGACAGCGGGGCGTCAATTTGTCAGGCGGGCAGAAGCAGCGGATTTCCATCGCGCGCGCTTTTATCAGAAAGCCGTCCCTCCTGCTGTTAGATGACAGTACGAGCGCGCTCGATCTTCAAACGGAAGCGAAGCTTTTACAAGCCATCAGATCCTATGAATGCACGACACTGCTTATTACGCAGAAAATAACGACCGCGATGAAGGCTGACACCATCTTATTGCTTGAAGACGGCGAACTGCTGGCAAAAGGCACGCACAAAGAGCTGATGGCACAGTCTCATCTGTACCGGCAGATTTATGAATCACAATTCGGAAAGGAGGGAGCTGACAGTGGAGAAAGACATTCGTAAACCTTTCCGATATCCGAAAATACCGCTCAAACCAAATGAAGGCGGCAGAAAACGCGCGAAAGCAAAAGATACAAAAGGCACGCTGCGCAGAATCTGGTCGTATGTAGCCGAGAAAAAAGGGCTTTTAACCCTTGTGATCATCATGGTAGTCATAAGCGCCATATTCGGCCTGCTCGGACCGTTCGTCATCGGGAAAGCAATTGATCATTTTATCGTCGGACGGACGACGGACGGATTGGCGGGGGTGCTGTTCTTGCTGTTTGGGATTTACCTCGTGCAATCATTGTCCTTATGGTTTCAAAACTATTGGATGATCAATATTTCGCAAAGCACCGTGTTTAAAATGCGGAGCGAACTGTTCACCCATCTGCATGAGCTGCCGATACCGTTTTTTGATAAACAGCGCCTCGGCGACTTGATGAGCCGGGTTACCAATGATATCGAAAATGTCAGCTCCACTTTAAATACATCCGTCATTCAAGTGCTGTCGAGCGTCATTACATTCGTCGGCACAATCGCCGTCATGCTGTACATGAGTCCGCTTTTAACATTGATCACGCTTTTGATTATTCCGATCATGCTTTTGAGCATTAAATGGATCACCAATCGGACGGGACTCCTGTTTAAGCAGCAGCAGAAAAACCTCGGCGAGCTGAACGGTTTTATTGAAGAGTCGATATCAGGAGCGAAGGTCATTAAAGCCTATTCGAGGGAAGACCGCGTCATGGAGCAATTTTTAGAAAAAAACGCGGCGTTACAATCATCAGGGTTTTGGGCGCAGACAATTTCGGGATTCATTCCGAAAGTCATGAACTCTTTAAACAATTTAAGCTTTACGATTATAGCGGCGGTCGGCGGGCTGTTTGCGCTGAAGGGGTGGATTTCGATCGGTTCCATCGTCGTATTCGCAGAATACTCGCGGCAGTTCACGCGCCCTTTAAATGATTTAGCCAATCAGTTCAATACGATGTTATCGGCCATCGCCGGGGCTGAACGGGTGTTTGACGTGCTGGATGAAAAAGAGGAGCGGGAAGATGAAGAGCATGCGACGCACCAGCCGATCAAAACGGGAGAGATTGAATTCCGAGATGTCTCCTTCGGCTATCAGGAAGACAGCCCGATCTTAAAACATCTGTCCTTCAGCGTTCCGAAAGGACAGTCAATCGCCTTCGTCGGACCGACCGGAGCGGGTAAAACGACCGTTACGAGCCTGATCGCCCGCTTTTACGAGCCGAATAACGGGAAAATCCTCATCGACGGAACGGACATCAAAAAACTGACGAGATCCAGTCTGAGAAAAAACATGGGGTTTGTCCTGCAGGATTCCTTTCTCTTTCAGGGCACCATCAGGGAAAATATCCGTTACGGCCGTCTGGATGCATCTGACCAAGAGGTGGAGGCAGCCGCAAGAGCCGCCAATGCCCACGGATTCATCGAACGGCTCCCGAAAGGCTACGATACCGTCCTTACCCAAAACGGCGCGGGCATCAGCCAAGGACAAAAACAGCTTATTTCCATCGCGAGAGCTGTGCTGGCGGACCCTGTGCTGCTCATTTTGGATGAAGCGACGAGCAACATTGATACGGTGACGGAAGTGAAAATACAAGAAGCGCTCGGCCGTTTAATGGCGGGCAGAACAAGCGTCATCATCGCTCACAGGCTGAATACGATTCAAAAAGCCGATCAGATTCTTGTGCTGAAAGACGGCGAAATGGCTGAAAAAGGAACCCATGCCGAATTGCTCAGCCAGAACGGGTTTTACCGGGAATTATATGAAAGCCAGTTCCGGGAATCATAGATAGGGAAAAAGACCTCCGACAGAGTGCGGAGGTCTTTTTTTGCGAAGACAAATAGTACTTTTAAGTTATTTTCGTTAAATGTAACAAAATTACTTGACGTAAATAAGTTATGTATATATACTAGCTTACATAAAGTAAGTGATAATAATTTTCAAGGAGGATTTTATGAATAAATCATTCGAAACAGGAACACTGCTTTTAAGGGTTGTAACAGGTATTATCTTTTTTGTTCACGGTTTATCCAAGTTTCAAGGGTTGGAAGGAACTACGCAATTTTTCCAGAGCATCGGGCTTCCGGCCTTTATGGTCTACGTCATCGCGACGATTGAGCTTGTCGGCGGGGTTCTGATCTTTTTCGGTTTGGCGACGCGCATAATCGGCGTTCTGTTTGCCCTCACATTAGTCGGCGCCATCTTCACGGCGAAGCTTTCCTCACCATTTATGGGCGGATCGGAATTTGATTTCATCTTACTGGTTGCGTCAATTCACTTAGCGCTTTCAGGAAGCCGACTGCTTTCATTGGATCAGCTCCTTTTCAAATCAAAAAAGGGAGAAACTTTTTCAGCATAAGAAAGAAGGCGTTCAAATGACCGGCATTCATCAAGATACGGCAATCGGTTATGTCAAATTGACCATTAAAAATATGGAACGGTCGCTCGGCTTTTATCGGAATGTCATCGGCCTTCAAGTCATCTCGCAGACAGATCGTTCCGCAGAACTGTCAGCAGACGGAAAACGCGTCCTGCTGGTGCTTGAAGAAAATCCGAGCGCCGTCGTTCTGCCGGAGCGGTCTGTCACCGGCCTTTACCATTTCGCGATACTTCTGCCTGACCGGAAAGAACTCGGCATCGCATTGGCCAGGCTGATTGAAAACGGCATCGCGCTCGGGCAGGGGGATCACGCAGTCAGTGAGGCTCTTTACCTGTCTGATCCGGACGGCAACGGCATTGAAATATACGCCGATCGTCCCCGCAGCACGTGGCGCCAGGATGCAGAGGGCAATTACGTCATGCAAACGGCGCCCGTCGATGTGGACGGGCTTTTGGAAGAAGCCGGAGCTGAACGGAAAAGCCGTCTCCCGGAAGGAACCGTAATCGGTCACATCCATCTTCATGTGACGGATTTACAGGAAGCCAAAGCGTTTTACACCGATATCCTCGGTTTTGACATTGTCGGCAATTACGCGGGCATGTCCGCTCTGTTTGTTTCAGCGGGAGGGTATCACCATCACATCGGTCTGAATATATGGGCCGGAAAACATGCGCCGCCGAAACCGGGAAATGCAAGCGGGCTGGATTATTACACCATCGCGCTGCCGCATCAAAAAGAGCTGTCACGTGTGACAAAAGCGCTGACCGATGCCGGCTTTGAGATCGAAGAAAAAGAAGAGGGCGTATTCGTCAAAGACCCTGTATCAGGGGCGTATATCGCATTTACACTGTAAGAAACAACCCTTGCCGTCTAACCGGCAAGGGTTTTTATTTTTCCGAAGTTTTCTTGGGAAGGCTCGGGAAAGAAGAACGTCGATTTGCAATATACACACGGCTTTTGTGTGACTGAAGAGAGCGAACATCTCAGTGAGGCGCAAAAATGATGCGTGGAGCCCGCCATCGCCTGCCCGGGCTCAGGGCATCCGCTGGATTGAAAATGGTGTCCGTTCGGCGGATCAGGGAGCAGTATGGGCAGACTTTGAATAGAAAAAGGGAAAAGCCGCATCCGGTCACAAGATGCGGCTTTTCATATACAATTTACAATTGTGTGAAAAATGCCCAAAATAAATTGTGCTTCCTGATTCTTCCTGATATGATAAGCCGAAAAAGGAGAACCTCAACAAATGAATTCAAATGCAGCACAGACGGAACAGTCTATGAAGCATAACGGAAACCGGATGACGGTCAAGGACTTTATCATTCTTGCCAAACCGGGGATTATCATCTCAAATTCACTCGCCGCATTGGGCGGATTTTGGATCGCGTGGCTTCAGTCGGAAAGGACGGGCGGAGGGCCCGGTATATTTGCCGCCATGGCGGTTGCCATGATCGGAACGGCGTTAGTCATGGCGTCAAGCACTGTTTTTAATAACTTCTTTGACCGCGGCATGGACGCAAAGATGGCGCGAACCCGCACCCGCGCCAGCGTCACGGGAAAAATACCGCCGACGGTCATGATCCTGTACGGCACATGTCTCGGCGCATGCGGATTCATCATGCTTGCTTCGCTTAATGTACTGACCGCCGTTCTTGGCCTGCTTGCATTTTTGCTGTATGCCGTCGTTTATACGCTTTGGTTTAAAAGACAATCCGTCTGGAGCACATTTGTCGGCAGCTTTCCCGGGGCGGCTCCGCCTTTAATCGGTTATTGCGCGCTGGCCGGGTACATTGATATGCCCGCGATTTTGTTATTCGCGATTATGTTTTTGTGGCAGCCGCCGCATTTCTGGGCGATCGGAATCAGGCGAAAGGAAGAGTATCGTGCCGCCGGCATTCCGCTTTTGCCGATCATAAAAGGCAATCGCGTCACAAAAATAAAAATGTTGCGCTATATCGCCGTTCTGACTGCGGTTTCGCTGCTCGTTCCTCTTTATATAGACGTCAGCCCGTTTTATACCGCAACCGCTCTCCTGCTCGGGGCCATCTGGCTGTACCGGAGCGTCAAAGGCTTTCAGGCGGCGGATGACACGCAATGGTCGAAGGGGATGTTTTTTTATTCGATTGTTTATTTCAGTCTGCTTTTTCTTATTTTAATGGCTGATTCGTTTATCAATGCGGTTCTCAGAACGTAAACAGGCGGCCTGCAGATACAGAGCCGCCCCGTTTTGTTTATGCTTTTTTGATGAGAGCCAAAATATCTTCAAGCCAGGAAATATAATTCCGTTCCCGCTCAAGCGCTTTTGTCAGCACGAGATAATGGCCGAAATCAGGAGAAGAAAATGAATCCGCCTCCGCGGACGATGTCATCAGTTCTTGATAACTGTTTTCCAGATCGGACAATTTCTCCTTACGCTTTACGAGCTGATCGGTGAATAGCTCATCCGCTTCTTCCTGCGTCAAAGCTGAGATGAAATAAGCCTTCAGCATAAATTCATCCTTCACCGTTTCCGGAATCGGGTCTTTTTTCGTCAGCCAGGCAGCAAGCTCCAGCTCTCCCTTGTCAGTCAGCGTGTACATTTTTTTCTCAAGCTTCGTTCCTTGAATCGCAGTGCGAAACGTAATAAATCCCTCAGCCGTCAGTTTTTTTAATTCCGGATAAATCTGGCTGTGCTTTGCGCTCCAAAACTGGCCGAGCTCTTCCTTAAAATAGCTCGATATATCATATCCGCTCAATTCGCCTTTTCGCAAAAGCCCTAAAATCGCGTACTTTAAAATTCTCATGTTGTCCTCCAAGCCCATTCATTTGACAGCTAGTATACCATACGGCCGCTTAAAAACGCAGAAGCGCCGGATGCTTGTCATTGAATCCGCGGCGGCAAAATCAGCAAAATATGCAGAAAGGGGTTATCGAAACGGCAGCAGAACTGGAAAAAGCCTTTCTCGTGTCTTTGCCTCATTCATATGACATCATGATATAATCATTGTAAAAATTAATAAATACTGGGAGGGACATATGAAGACGGTGATTGTGTATGCAAACCCGGATGAGAACAGTTTCAATGCGGCTCTCGTAAAATACGTCGCCATGGCTTTAAAGGACAGCGGCCAAAGCTATACGGTCATTGACTTATACGCCGATCAATTTGATCCCGTGCTGAAGTACGGCGGCGAAAAAAAGCGCTCTGACATGAACCGGGACGCTGAAACGAAGAAATACCGGAAACTGATGAAAGAAGCGGATCATCTCATTTTCATCTACCCGCTGTGGTGGGGAGGCGTTCCGGCGATTATGAAAGGCTTTTTTGACAGAGTGCTTGTCGCCGGAGAAGCCTACACATATGAAAACGGCCGCGTAAAAGGACTGCTACGGGCAGAGACGGCACAGGTCTTTTATACGGCGGACTCCCCGGGCTGGTACTTAAAGTGGTTCCGGAAAAACTCGGACTGGATTACGCTGAAAAAAGGCATTCTGCAATTTTGCGGCATTCAAAAAGCCGAGCGGAACCTTTTTTCTGTCGTCAGAACGAGCACACCCGAACTGCGGGAAAAATGGCTGCGCCAAGCATACGCCAAAGTCCGGCGCGCTTGTGAAAAAGGAGCGGCCCCATGCAGATAAAAGAAATTTTCGTAATTCGCTGCCTGTCCTGTTTAAGTGTCGTTCTGCTTCACGCAGTTTCAATGGTGCTGATGATTCAGGAAGAGTCCTTAGCCAGTGCCGCCCATACGGTTGATGCGTTTCGGACCCTGTTGATGTTCAGCACGCCGGCGTTTATCTTTATTTCGGAATTTCTGCTTGCCAGGTCATACCCGAAAGGCGTTCCAGCGGGTTTTTTAAAGAAAAGGGGCAAAGTCATTTTCGTGCCGTTTCTGTTTATTGCCGCGGCGGATGCCATTTTAATGAAAAGCGTGGCGGAAGAAGGAGCCGGATTCGTTTCAGTGATCGGTAAATTTTTAGAAAATGTGTTTTTAGGAAACTTCATCGGCTACTTCATTCTTGTGATCTTTCAATTTTACATTCTCCATATGCTGCTGCACCGCTGGCTGAACAACACATCCCCAGTATGGGTGCTGTCTGTTTCGTTTATCATCAACGCCGTCTATCTGGCTTACTTTTCGATCTTTCATCCGCCGGCATCATCGGGGCTTGATTCTATTTTTCCGTTCTTTTGGGTTCCGTTTCCGGGCTGGGTGTTTTATTTCTGTCTGGCATTTTATTGCGGAAAGGAATATCCGCGTTTTTTATCGCTCATCAATCAGTACCGTTATGCGGTTTACTTCAGTGCGGCCGTATCGGCAATATTGATTGTGGCCGTTTCATATATCAGCAGCGGCTCCATTTCCTCTAAGCGTCCGGATATTATGATTTACGCGGTCAGTATGATCTTTCTGTGTTTTCATCTGTTTTCAAAGCTCAAAAAAGTGCCCGCGATTGTGATGATGATCAGCAACTATTCGTTTTCAATCTATCTGCTGCACTCCTACTTTTTAATCAGCGGATATCTTCTGGAAGGCTATTTGCGGTCAATGCCTTTAGCGGCTGCCATTCTTCTTTTATTTTTGATCTGCACGCTCGGTCCCATTTTCGTATCGTGGGGGTGCAACCATTTCAGATACGGATACCTGTTTGTCGGGAAAGTGTATCAGCCGAAGCAGACCAAAAGAAATACGGCGGCGCATCAAGGCCGCACAGTCTGAAAAAAAGGCGGCGCTTCGGCCGCCTTTTTGATACGGGTCCGCTTTATCCGGCACGAGGACGGATAGTTGTACATCCTGCAAACAAAGCCCCCGCCTGCGGCTGTTTTGACGGATGCATTTATGACAAAATAACGCCATTGATTTTCTCCCTTGTGAAGACCGATATATTGTATACTTGTAGGAAATACTTTCAAAAAAAGTGAAAAAGAGAAAAACTGTGAGCTTGGATGAACGACTAAAAAGGAGCGGGGACATTATGAATGACTGTGTCAAAACATTCGGAGAACTTCCGGCCGAACTTTATTCCTTTGCGGGAGGAAAAGGAAGCATTCTCTCTAAAATGTATCAAAGCGGGTATCCTGTGCCTGAAGGGTTTGTGATTTTGCCGTCAGCCTTTCAGGACGGACAGCTCCGCCATCAGGCGAGAGAGGCTGTTGATCAATATGTGAATTCCATCCGCAGCCGCCATGCATCTGCGTTGTTTGCCGTACGCTCATCCGCGCTGAGCGAGGATTCCGCTCAGGCTTCCTTTGCCGGAGAATTCGATACGGTGTTGAATGTCAAAACAGATCAAGACATGTCCAGGGCGATTGATGAAGTCCGCCGGTCGGTACAGTCAGAAAGAGTAAAAGCGTACAGCGCCGTTCAGGGAATGGAAGATGAGCATGAAATCGCAATCGTCATCCAGCTGATGATACCGTCTGAGATATCCGGAGTGCTGTTTACCGCAGATCCGATTACGGGGAGCAGGCGGGAGATGACAGGCAATTACGTCTACGGTCTCGGGGAGCAGCTCGTTTCCGGGGAAGCCGATGCCTATTCTTTTAAACTGGCACGGCCCAAGAAAAAATATGACGGCCCCGGGGAATTTCGCAAATATGCGTCAAAGCTCTATAAACTGGCGAAAAAGCTGGAAAAAGATCTTGGAGGGCCGCAGGATATTGAATGGGCCGCCGCGGGCGGGACATTGTATATTCTTCAATCCCGCCCGATTACGACCTTACAAGCCGGAAATCTGGAAACCTATGAATGGAACGATTCTTTCAGCGGTGATTTTTTATGGACAAACACAAATATAGGAGAAGCGATTCCCGATGTGATGACGCCGCTGACATGGTCGCTCCTCCGGAATCTGGATGAAGAGTCGGGCATCATTCCGGGCTATTATGTCTGGTCCGGCAATATTTGCGGCAGAGCCTATAACAATATGAGCCAGCCTCTTTCCGTTCTCGCCGCTTTCGGTCTGAATCCGAAAGGCGGAAAAATTGGAAAAATGATGAGCGATACATTGGGAGAAATCCCGGCGGAAATGAAGATACCTTTATATCCGTTCTCAAAGTATGAACTTTTGAAGATCATCCCGAAAAAACTGAAACCGTATCTGTCGAAAATGAAGCACGCGAAAAAAAACATGTCCTCCTACTTGGACGAATCACCGGAGTGGTGCCGGAATATTGAGGAAAAGCTGAAACGCGCCGAAACGGAGCAGGCATTATTAGCGATATGGAACGATGAGATCTATCCGTATTTATGCAACGCGTGGTTTGCGTTAATATCCGGCGGGCGTGATTCTGCGCAATCCTCTTCGTCGTTAACCTCTCAATTAACAAAACTCGCAGGCATAGAAGATGCGAATCTCCTGCTTTCCAATCTGAGGGGAAAAGGCGGACTGGCCAGCCTGGAGCCGATTATCGGCATTGATCAAGTCATGAAAGGCCGTATGAGCGAGGAAGAATATCTCAGGAACCAGGGCCACCGTGGCCCGCATGAATACGAACTTTCCATACCGCATCCGGGAGAAAACCGGGATTGGCTGACGAAGCAGATCAAAGAACACAAGGAGTCGGGTATTGATGCCGAACAACTGCTTTTGAAACAGCAGCGGGCGCATGAACAGGCCTTCCGAAGATTTGAAGAAAAGTTTCCTCATAAGGTCAAATGGCTCAAAGCCAAAATGGAAAAAGCGTCAGAATACGCGAATATTAGGGAAACAACCAGATCCGAATTTGTCAGAGTGTACCGGACAGCCAGAGCATTCGCGCTCAGAGCGGCGGAAATGACCGGCATGAAGGACGATATTTTCTTCCTGTATCTGCATGAAATAACCGATCTGCTCGCGGGGAAAGAGCCGGCGGTTGCGTCGATTCAAGCGAGAAAGCAAAACTATGAAACCTATAAAAAACTGCCGCCGTTCCCATCCGTTATTAACGGAAGATTCAATCCGTTTAAATGGGCTGAGGATCCTGACAAAAGAGCGGATTATTACGATGCTTTTATGCCTGCGGAAACGGATGATGCGCATACTTTAAAAGGTTTCGCGGGAGCGGCCGGGAGAGTGGAGGGCATTGTCCGTGTCCTTGATGCTCCGGAAGACGGTGATTCTTTTGCGGCGGGGGAAATTTTAGTGACGTCGACAACCAATGTAGGCTGGACCCCGCTTTTTCCAAGAGCGGCTGCTATCATAACGGACGTCGGCGCCCCTTTGTCCCACGCGGCGATCGTCGCCCGGGAACTGGGGATTCCTGCCGTTGTCGGGTGCGGAAATGCAACGTCAAAACTGAAAACAGGGGACAGGGTGGCCGTTGACGGCGGGCAAGGCATCGTCCAGCTGGAACCGCGGCAGACTCCGGTCACTTCTGAAGAGGAAAATGGTAAACTGATAGAATAGAATCAAGAGAAAGGAGCCGCGCATGAATAAAGCAGTTATTAACGGGGAGCAAATCAGAAGTATGAGCGACCTGCACCAGACATTGAAAAAGGAACTTGCCCTTCCTGAATACTACGGTGAAAACCTTGACGCTTTATGGGATTGTCTGACCGGCTGGGTGGAATATCCCCTCGTTTTAGAATGGAGACAGTTTGAACAAAGCAAGGAGCTTACAGAAAATGGCGCCGAGAGTGTGCTTCAGGTCTTTCGTGAAGCGAAAGCGGAAGGCTGCGACATCACCATCATACTTTCATAATACGATCAGCGGGAGAGAGACAAAAATGGAAAAACAAACCCTCAGCTATCCGATTGGAGAATATCAGCCGGCTGAATCGATTTCGTCCGGACAGAAACAAGAATGGATCAATGCGCTGGAACACGCTCCGGCCAAACTGAAACAAGCTGTCAGAGCGATGTCGGACAGTCAGCTTGATACGCCGTACCGCGAAGGGGGATGGACTGTCCGCCAAGTGGTTCACCATCTGGCGGACAGCCACATGAACGGCTATACCCGGTTTAAATTGAGCTTAACGGAGAATGAACCGGAAATCCGTCCTTATGATGAAAAAGGCTGGGCCGATCTTCATGATTCCAAAACCGCCGCTTGCGGGGATGCGCTTGAGCTGTTAACAATCCTGCACAGAAGATGGGCCGCTCTTTTGCACTCCATGACGGAAGCCCAATTCAAACGGACGTACTTCCATCCTGTATCTAAAGAGACGGTTACGCTGGAACAGGCGCTCGGGCTATATGTCTGGCACTCTGAACAACACATCGCCCATATTACTGAGCTTTCCCGGCGGATGGGCTGGCATCTGTCTTAGAGGATGCCGGCTTCCGGAAAAACGCCAAAACAGCCGCAGACACGATCGTGCATAATGAAATGACGGCGGCTGCCGTATAAAGATGGTGGTAGCCGCTGGAAATGCCCGCTTCAATCGCATCAGAAACCGCTTTTTTGACGGCGGGAACGGGGATTCGGCTAACCTGCTCCTGCAACGAAGAAAGTTCGCCGCCAATATCGGGCGTTTGCGCCTGATCAGCGGGAATGCCGCTTTTCATTAAGCGGTTTTTAATGTCCTCTCCGATCCGGTCAAAGCCCGCTGTAATGAAGCCGGCATATAAAGCCGGAGCGAGCGTCAGCCCGACCTGCCTTACGAGTGACAGCGTGCCGAGCGCTGTTCCTTTGTTTTGGCCCGCCGTTTCTGATACAAGCACATTCAGCGGAGCCCCGAGCAGAAATCCGAAACCGATCCCCGCAATGACACTCGCCGTGACAAATTCCCATTTATCCGTCACCCATAACGGAAACAGGCTGAAGCCCCCAAATGCGATGGCGCCTGATACAACCGCGGAGAAGACCGGCCCTTTTTTATCCGTGACCGCCCCGCCGAGCCACGCTCCGATGCCTGACGCCAACGCAAGCGGCGTCATCCAATAACCCGCTTTCTCCGCCGATACGTGCAAATATTGCTCCGCATAAGAAGGAATAAAAATGACCGCAGCGAGCAGCCCTCCCGATAAAAATCCGATGACAAGCGTCCATTGAAACACTTTATTTTGCAGCAGCGAGTAGGCGAGAATCGGATCGCCCCCCCGGTTTTCAACCCGCTTTTCGACCTTAAGCAGCACCAGAAAGAGAAGTGCCGCTCCCAAAAGATAGCCGTACACCTTTACGTCCATTATGCTTTCTGACAGCTTCGCCCCATTGAGATTCGTGATACCGATCATACAAGATAAGATCGCAAGAGACAGCAGCATTGTGCCGGCGAGGTCAAGCCGTTTCGCCTCAGGCTCTTTCGTTTCAGCGATAAACAAACCGCCGCACACAACCAAAGCGGCGGCAATCGGCAGGTTAATCAAGAACAGCCAATGCCACGACCCGGTTACATCAAGCAAAAAGCTCCCGATATTCGGTCCGAGGACGGCCGCCATACCGTTCATCGCCCCTAAAAGCCCGAGAGCTTTCCCCTGTTTCTCCTTCGGAAGCACGGCCAGCACATGCGAACTCCCGATTATAAAAATTCCGCCGCCGCCAAGCGCCTGAATGAGCCGTGCCGCCAAAAACATCGGGAAGCTCTGACTGAGTGCGACAAGCAAAGAGCCGAGTCCGAACAGGCCGACTTCCATCATAAACAGCTTTTTCCGCCCGTATCGGTCCGACAGCTTGCCGACAATCGGCACACTGACACTGAGTCCCAATGTGTAGAGGGTCACTCCCCACGATCCCCATGAAGGAGAAACATCAAAAGAGCTGTTAATCGTCGTCAGAGCAGCGGAAATAATTCCGTTGTCCAGCGCCGCCATGAACACACCGATCGTAAAAAGAGTGATGGCCCGGCTCTGGTTTTTTTCTGTTTGCAATGGATCCGGCATACTGATCAATCCTTCCGTTTTAATTCACTTCGAATATATTATTCACTTCAAGTGAATTAAATGTCAAACAAAAAAAGGCCGCCGATACCGGCAGGCCTTTTTCATCTCTATGCCTGTTTGGAAGAATCAAGGGCTCTTGCCAAGATGGCAAGTCCTTGATTGACCGTTTGTTTTTCTTCAGCGGTCAGCGTTTCCAATGAACGCTTCAATTTCACATGTCCTTTTTGATAAAGGCTGCGGAAAATATCTTTCGCGTTTTCCGTTAATTGAACGACGACTGAACGGCGGTCTTCTTCTGACGGAGCGCGTGTAATGAAACATGATTTTTCTAAACGGTCAAGCAGCCCCGTCGTATTTGAAAGAGAAGCGCCCATTTTCTCCGCTATGTCACTCACCTTAAGCGTTCCGTGGTTGTTCAGAAGCATCAGCACCTTCATTTGCGGCATGCTCATATCCAGTTTCATCCACTCCGACACATCGCCGAGTCCCGCCGAGGTCATCACTTTCATGTACAGCACCCAAATATCCCGTTCCTCAGGAGAAAAAATATCGCCGCCTAATACCGTTGTATCATGCAGATTATAATCCATCGTCTCACTTCCTCATTCATACTCCTGCATACCATATTACTGATTTTAATCAGAGAAAGAAAGTTGCAGACGAGTTTTGTTTGAATGTGAGGTGGTAGTGTATAATATGTTGGAGATTATTGGGGGAATTATAATAAATAAGCTATTTTATGATGATTGGAGAGAACATTGCTGACTAAAAAGAATGCCTTATCGATATTAAAAGTATTATTTCCTATTGCAGTTTTGCTTTTAGTCATTTATCAGTCCAAAAAGGAATTGACAGACCTTTCTTTTAAACGAACGCTGTACATTATTAACGGGATTGAGCGTTACGATTTATTTATTCTCGTTCTGCTCGGTCTCCTTGCCGTCAGCGCGATGTCCTTTTATGACTTTGTGCTGAAACGGACGCTTCGCCTCAACATTCCGAATTGGAAAGTATTCAGGGTCTCCTTTATCGCCAATTCCTTTAACAATGTCCTTGGGTTTGGCGGTCTGGCGGGCGTCGGGCTGCGGACGATGCTTTACAAAGAGCATACGAATGACGTAAAACGCCTCGTCGCAGGCATCGCCTGGCTTACGTCCTCAGCGCTGCTCGGGCTGTCCGTCTTCAGTATCCTGACCATTGCCCGCATTCTGCCGGTCGGAGAGATTACAGGTGAGAAACCGTGGCTGTGGGCTGTTATCGCCGGAGTGGCGCTTATTGTGCCGGCAGCCTTAATCGCCGCTTGGATCAACAATAAAAAAGCTGGCGCAGAAGACGGTGAAGCAAAACCGAGGCATCCGGTTTTTTCTTACATCGGGGCATCGTTTGCCGAATGGTTTGCGGCGGCCGTCGTCATGTATTATTCCCTGTATGTCATGGGGATTCACGCGGATGTCCGCCATGTATTCGGTGTATTTGCCATTGCCGCTATCGGGGGAATCATCAGCCTTGTGCCGGGAGGATTCGGTTCGTTTGACCTTCTGTTTCTGCTCGGCATGCAGAATATGGGCTTTCCGCAGGAGGCGGTTGTGACATCCATCGTCATCTACCGGATTGTGTATTCATTTATTCCGTTTGTGTTCGGGCTGTTCTTTGCGGCCGGCGATTTAACGGAAAATACGCTTAAACGGCTGGAATCAAATCCGAAGATGGCGCCCGCCGTGGAAACGACGAACGTGCTTCTCGTATTCCAGCGCGCCATCTTAATCAGAGTGCTTTACGGTTCGCTGTCGCTGTTGGTTTTTATGGCGGGAGTCGTTGTGCTGGCGTCCGTCGCCCTGCCGATTGACAGGGAGACGGTCATCCCGCATATTCCGCGCCCGGCGCTCCTTGCGTTTAACGCGTTATCGTTAAGCGCGGCTTTGATTCTTTTAATCTTGCCGATTGAATTATACAAACGGACGAAACGTTCTTATTCAATGGCGGTTGCCGCGCTGGTCGGCGGTTTTGTGTTCAGTTTCTTAAAAGGATTGAACATCAGCGCGATCTTTATTCTGCCTGTCGTCATCGTATTGCTGGTGTTGTTAAAGCGGCAGTTTATCAGAGAGCAGGCATCGTATACGCTCGGCCAGATGATTTTTGCCGCCGCTCTGTTTATTATCGCCTTGTTTAACTACAATCTCATTGCCGGCTTTATTTGGGATAAAATGAATCGGCTGCTGCGCCACGATTATTTCGTTCATAACAATTCGCACATTACATATGCCACGATGACGGCCATTATTGTTGTGCCGCTGTTTTTCCTTTTGTTTACGGTCTTTTATCATAAAAGATCGAAGCCGATCGGAGAAAAGGCCGATCCTGAACGGCTGAAGTCCTTTTTGGCGGAAGAAGGCGGAAACGCCCTCAGCCATCTCGGCTTTCTCGGGGATAAGCGGTTTTATTTCTCAAGCGACGGCAAAGCGCTTTTATTGTTCGGCCAGATTTCCAGAAGGCTTGTCGTGCTCGGTGATCCGTCAGGACAGAGAGACTCGTTTCCGCTTGTGATTGAGGAATTTCTGAATGAAGCGCATAAGCAGGGGCTGAGTGTCATGTTTTATCAGATCGAACGTGAAGATCTGGCGCTGTACCATGACTTCGGCTATAACTTCTTCAAGCTCGGAGAAGAGGCGTTCGTGGATATGGAAGCATTTACGCTGTCAGGTAAGAAAAAAGCGGGGCTGCGGGCGATTAACAACAAATTTGACCGCGAAGGCTACACATTTCATGTCGGGGAACCGCCGTTTTCCTCCGAGTTTATCGCCAAGCTGAAAGACATATCGGACGAATGGCTCGGACCGAAAAAAGAGAAAGGTTTTTCTCTCGGTTTCTTCGACCGGGATTATCTGGAACAGGCGCCGATTGCTTACGTGAAAGACGCGGAAGGGGAGATCATCGCTTTTGCCAACCTGATGCCGATGTATCAGGAAGGCGAGATATCAGTCGACTTGATGCGTTATCGGAAAAGTGCGCCGAACGGGATTATGGACGCGCTTTTCATCCGTCTGTTTCTCTGGGCGCAGGAAAAAGGCTATACCACCTTTAATATGGGCATGGCGCCTTTGTCAAACGTAGGAACGGCTTTTACATCTTTCTGGTCGGAAAGAATCGCGGCCGTCATTTTCAACAACGTCCGGTATATGTACAGCTTCAGCGGGCTGCGGGCCTTTAAAGAAAAATACAAACCGGAGTGGCGCGGGAAATACTTGGCGTACCGTAAAAACAGATCGCTGTCCGTCACGATGATTCTCGTCACCCGCCTGATCGGAAAAACCAAAAAAAGACGCCGTTAAAAGGCGTCTTTTTTTTGAAGAATTAACTAAAAATTCTAATTTTACTCTGTTATACTGAATAACATGATCATAAGGTGAAAGGAAGGCTGATGAATGAAACAGGCAACCGTGTTTAAATATGAAGCGTTTACCGATATTCCTGATTTGGGAAATCCCGCGGGAATCGTCTTTAACGGAGATGATTATTCAGATGAAGAGATGCAGATGATCGCCGAAATGGCAGGGTACAATGAAACCTCATTTCTCTGCAAAAGCGGAGAAGCCGATCTGCGCATCCGCTATTTTACACCCGGCCACGAAATGAATTTATGCGGACATGCTACCGTCGCCTCTCTTTACGCATTAATTGAAAAGGGAAGGCTTCAGGCTGATCAGACATATCAAATTGAGACAAAAGCCGGCATTCTTCCCGCAAAAGCCGCTGAACGAAACGGCCGGGTATACATCACGCTCAAACAGGCACCCCCGCAATTTCTGCCGTTTACGGGCGACAAAGAAAAGCTTGCGGCCTCGCTCGGGATTACGGCTGAGGATTTTCACAGCGAGCTGCCGATTGTTTACGGATCAACGGGGATCTGGACACTGATTGTTCCGCTGAGATCACTTAAAGCATCACGGAATATGGTGCCGGACAACGCACAATTCCCCGCTGTTTTGCGCGATCTTCCGAAAGCGAGCGTTCATCCGTTTTCTCTGGAAACCGTTCATCCGGAAAGTGATCTGCACGGCCGTCACTTTTCTTCCCCTTTCTCCGGAACGACCGAAGATCCCGTCACGGGAACCGCTTCAGGCGTCATGGCAGCCTATATGCGGCAATACGGAGGCTCTGAAGCCGAATGCCTCACGATCGAACAAGGCCAGGAAATCGGGAAAGACGGAAAAGTGGAAATCAGGATTACAGATGATAACGAAAAGATGAACATCGAGATGACGGGAACGGCCGTGTATGCAGAATCAATCAATTTTCAGCTTCCTTAACGGTTTACAAAAGACGGTCGTATCCGTTATATTATAAATGATAATCATTTTCAATTGAATAGGAAGGTGAATCGGCATGCCGAAAACCGAACAATTACAGCAAAACGAAAGTCTTGCACATACAATCAGAAACAGAAGATCCATCCGGTCGTTTAAGCCGGAAACCGTACCTTCTGAAGTCATATTAGATATGCTTGAAACGGCCGTTTACGCGCCGAACCACAGACTGACGGAGCCATGGCGTTTTATCTACGCAGCAAGCGAAGCGGGTAAAGCAAAGCTTGCGGACAGCTACGTCTCATTTTTCAAAAAAATAAAAGATGATTTCAACGAGGAAAAAGAGCGGAACATGAGAAAAAACCTCAGCGCCGTTCCGGGATTTTTGCTGGTCGTCTTAAAAGAAGATGAAAATGAATTTACGAGAAACGATGATTTCGCGGCGCTGAGCGGCATGATTCAAAACCTTCAGCTTCTCGCACATGAAAACGGCATCGGCATGGTCTGGAAAAGCGGCCGCATCATGTATGACAAACAGGTGCACCAAGACTTCGGCCTTGCAGACAATGAGCGCTTCGCCGCCATCATTCAAACGGGCTATCCGGATGAACAGCCTAAGGCGAAAGAACGGACGCCGGCAAAAAGCCTGTTTACCGAGTTGTAAAAGAATCCCCGTCTCCATACAGAGGCGGGGATTTCGTATTAGCGGGTTTTGCTTTTAGCTCTGTTGTCAGCGGCTTTCATCCGCGCCTGCGCTTCGCGGTCAGCGGAATCAGCAAGCTCGCTTGAATATTCCTCGTACGTGCCGTCTGTTTCGCGTTTCAAAGCATCCGGAACTTGAGGAAGTTTTTGTTTGTTTTTATCACGGTTTTTGTGAGTATGATTTCTGCCCATATCAATCGCCCCCTGAAAAAAGTGATATCAAACAAACATAGTATCTGCCCGGTCCCGATCTTTATTCAGTTTATTTCCGTTTGGCTGCTCTTTCCGCTTTTTTGAATTCACCGGAATAAAGGACTTCCTGCATTTTTTTCAGATTGGCTCCCTGCTGATGTTTTTCGCGCTTCTTTTCCATAAAAGAAGACCCTCCTTCAAAACAGAATACCAATAGGATTGGCTTTTATTTCCGTTTTTATGCAGATAAGAGATCCTTTAAAGCCAACTCAAGTTCTTCATACGTAAATTGAAAACCGGATGTCAGCGCCTGCTTAGGCAGGGCGCGCTGGCCTTTTACGATCAGCAGGCTCATTTCCCCCAAGGCCTTCTCCAGAAAAAATTCCGGTACGGGAATCCAATGGGGGCGGTGCAGGACGCTTGCGATCGTCTTTCCGAATTGCTTCATTTCTACGGGGTTCGGCGATGTCACATTCATGGGACCGGACAAGTCATCATGCTCCGCCGCAAAAGCAATAAGTTTTGCGGCGTCATCGACATGAACCCATGACAGCCACTGCCGTCCAGAGCCGACGGTGCCTCCGGCTAACAGCTTATAAGGAAGAACCATGAGCGGCATGGCGCCTTTTTCACCGAGCATCACCCCGAATCTGGCATATACCGTCCGAATGCCGAGCGCTTCAATTTTCTGGCCTTCACGCTCCCACATATGAGCCGTATGACTGAGAAAGTCTTCATTTGACGTATCGGACTGCTCAGTGAACGTTTTCTCTGTGCTGGTGCCGTAAATGCCGACTGCGCTTGCCTGAATTAAAGCCCGGGGTTTTTTCGGCTGCTGCTTCATAATCCGTCTGACTTCTCTCGTCGCTTCTACCCGGCTTGAGATGATTTGTTCTTTCGTTGTGTCCGTCCAGCGGTCAAAGATGGATTTGCCGGCGAGGTTCACCCATACATCAATAGGGGGAAGCTCGCGCTCAGGCGCCGCGTTTTCGGCCAGCCATTGAACATATGTCACATTTTTTTGTTCGGTTTCTCTCTGTTTTCTTGATAAAATATAGACATGATGTCCCCGGCGGGTAAGCACACCTGTCAGATGCCGGCCCAGAAAACCAGTGCCGCCTGTCATCGCGATATTCATATCCATCTCTCCTTACACGTTGATACATATACTGTACCTCATTTGCCAAAAAGAAAAACGCCTGAACATCGGGGCGGGAAAGGAGACCGGGATGCCGTTTATTACAAAAATATCGACCCAAAAGAAAAATACCGAGCGCTTCAACATCTTTCTTGATGAGAAATATGCATTCAGCGTCGACGCCGACGTGCTTGTGCGTTTTGACCTGAAAAAAGGGAAAGAACTGGACGAGCTTGACATTCTTGAAATCCAGCACGGTGATGACGTGAAAAAAGCCTTTAACCGCGCCGTAGAATTTTTATCATATCGGATGCGGTCTGAAAAAGAAGTCCGGGATCACCTGAAGAAAAAAGAAACACCGGACATGGTCATTTCTGAAGTCATCCATAAACTGTACGATTACCGCTACTTAAATGACAAAGAATTTGCCGAAGCCTATGCGAGCACCCACAAAAAAACAAACGGTAAAGGCCCTGACGTCCTGTTCCGCGAGCTGAAAGCGAAAGGAATAGACGACGATACCATCAAGGAGACGCTCAGCGCGTTTACATTTGATGAGCAGATACAAGAAGCGCTGAAACATATCGGCAAAATCCTCAAAAAAGACAAAAAGCTGTCCACAAAAGAGATCAGACAGCGGGCGCAGATGCAGCTTCAGCGAAAAGGTTTCCCTTTTGACGTCATCAATGCCGCTCTGGAGCAGACGGAGTATGAAAATGATGATGAAGCCGAGATGGAAGCTCTGAAGGCTCATGCGGAAAAAGCGATCAGGAAATACCGCTATGACGGCAGCTATGAAAGCGGAATGAAGGTCAAACAGTACTTATTCAGAAAAGGATTCTCGATTGACGATATTGATCAATTCTTGCAGGAAGAGGAGTAAACTGAAATGGACAAACGATACAGTCAAATGACGCCTCATGAACTACAGACAGAAATTGCGGGACTGACGGAAAAAGCGCGAAAAGCGGAACAGATGGGCATTGTAAATGAACTGGCCGTGCTTGAACGGAAAATGACGATGGCCAAAGCTTACATGCTGAACCCGGAAGACTTTCGGCCCGGCGGGGTGTATCAGATAGAAGGTTCTGATGACACTTTCCGCATTGATTACATCAACGGCGTATTCGCCTGGGGACACAGATCTTCCCCGTCTGACGGGGAAGAAGCACTGCCGATTTCCGTTTTAAAAGAAAAATAATAACAAAAGAGGCCGGTTCCGGCCTCTTTTTCTTTTCGGGCACATTCGTTTCAACCTTTCAGTAAAAAATGATTGAATTCATTTTTGATATCTTTTAAGATGGAATTCGTTGTTTTTTAATAAAAAGGAGGCGATTTGCGTTGAATATCAAAATGAAACAGCCATCTGTGAAATTAATGATTTTTGTTTTAATGATTTGCACATTTTCCATCGGGTATACGGAATATGCTGTCATGGGTATTCTGACGTCGATTGCCGATGACTTTCATATACATGTATCTTCAGCGGGCATGCTTGTTACGGCGTACGCGGCAAGCGTCTGCCTGACGGGCCCGATCGTAACCATTATCGCGGTTAAGCTGCCGAGAAAGCCGGTGCTGCTAGGGTTGATGGGCATCTTCGTCCTTGCCAACCTGATGAGCGTCTTTGCGCCGAACTTCGCCGTGCTGGCGATTTCCAGAATTTTATCCGCATCCATTCACGGAGCCTTTTTTGCGATCGCCATGGTGTTTGCGAGTGAAATGGTGCCGCCTGAAAAACGTTCCGCCGCCGCGGCTTCCATGAACGGCGGATTAACCGTGGCGCTGATGCTCGGCGTCCCGTTCGGCTCTTATTTAGGGGATGCCCTTAACTGGCGGGCCGTCTTTTTCATTATTTCTGTTTTAGGCCTGATCGGGCTGAACGGACTGATGCTGGTTGTACCGAACCGGAAACCGAAAGTGATTCCGATGCTGATGAATGAATGGAGTGTCTTTAAGCATAAACAAGTGATTTTTTCCTTTGCGATCACCATTCTCGGCTACTCAGGCGTATTTATCGCTTACACGTTTATTGAGCCGATTTTAAGAGATTCAGCGGGGTTCGGCACAGTTGGCATTACAGGCGCATTATTTGCTTACGGTCTCGGCGGAGTGGCGGGGAATTTCTTCGCGGGGAAAGTGCCGCTCAAACTGCTGACGCGCACGATGATCGGTGTGATGATCGGCCTGATCGGCGTCTTGGCGATTTTCCCTTATATCGCTGTTTTTCCCGCTGCCGCCGTTTCAGCGACATTTTTGTTCGGCGCATGTGCGTTCGGCACGCCGCCGCTTTTGCAGACCAAGGTTATTTCTTCCTCTGAAAACGGCACCACAATAGCCGCTGCGGTGAGCGTTTCCGCCTTTAACCTGGCAAACGCGCTCGGCGCCTGGATCGGCGGATTGATTCTCGGGGGAACGGGATCTTACTCATGGCTGTTTGCCGGCGGTGCGCTGATGACGGCTCTCGGCCTTGTGCTTTCCACGTTCGCTCATCTGTCTGAGAAGAAAGATGTTTATGAATACCAAGTGCATAAAGGATAACAAAAAGCTTGCAGGGGATATTCCGCCTGCAAGCTTTTTTCAGTGTTTCAATGTAATACTGACTACTGTATGTTTATCGCTCTCAGCTAAGGAAATATTCCGGGTTTCCGGTACTCCGTCTTTTTCAAAAACGACGGCATAGGTTCCTTTCGCGCCGCTTTTCCATGCAATATCGCCGTGGTGATCAGTCTTGCCTATTATCTCTCCGCGGTCTATATTCGGCTGATGATCTGACTCCGCCGCTTTCATCACGGTAACAGTCACACCGGCCGCCGGTGAACCGTCTGCATCCTCAACATGGAGCGTAACGGGCATTGCCTTTTTGGCGGCGGAATCATCCGCTTTGCCGCATCCGCATAAAACGGCCGCCGCGAGAAAGATAACAAAAGCTTTATTGATTTGACCAATATTGAATGTTGTCGAATACACTGTTTGTCACCCTTGTTCCCAGATTGTAAGACGACCCGCCGTTTGTATGAATGGCAATGGCGGTCTGGCCGGTGTCGCTGTAATTGCGGTAAACGGGCGATCCGCTCTGGCAGCCGAACGTATCTGTCGTGTAAGTGAGTTTATATGTCTCGGCAGAACGTATCGGCTTGCTGTCCGACCACATGGAACCGGACACTTTGTCGCACGGATATCCTGTCACGGTTGAGGAAAGCCCGGCCGGACTGGAACTGTTGGTCGTCCGGTAGCCGTACCAGCCGACAGTATTCCCGGGCGATCCGTTTACTTTGATTGCGCCGTAATCATAGTTTGTGTCACCGTTTTCTGTCCACCCTTTGACACTGTAGAATGTCTTGCCTGAATAAGAGCCGTACGGGTACGATGACCCGTTGCGGCCGGGAGCTGCCGTAATTTTCGATGCCCAGCCGTTTTTCTGATCATACACGCAATGTCCCGCCGTAACGATCGTGTCGGCATTGACAAAAAAACCGGTGCATCCGTAGGTGCTTGTGCTGCCGCTGTATGTAACGGTCAGCTGTGCTGTCGCGCGATATGGAAATGATGTTGTGGGAGAAATTCTGATTCGTTCGTCTGTCCCAATAATACTGGAAGGCTTTAATGACTTGATGTCAGCTTTGCTGTTTTGTGCAAGCTGTCTTTTGGTGAGGCCCGTTCCTTCATAAGCGGGGGATGTCTGTGTTGTTTGTACAGGCTGATTCTGATTTGCGTCAAACTCCTCACCGCTGTTTGATACAGATGTCTGCGGGCTGCCCGCTGCTTCAGCTGAAACAGCAAATAATGAAACTGACAGTAAGAATGCGGTAAGGCTCAGCAATCGTTTTGAAACTGTCTTCATTTTATAAAACCCCTCCTTTTTTGTCTACCGGCTTTCGTTTTAACATTTAACATATTATGGAATTTATTTAGCGTTATGACCGCAAGAGGATGTTTTTTTTCGCAAAAAAAAAGACCGGGTCATTCCCGGTCTCTTACGGTGTGTGTTATCGTCTGCCTGAAGCTCTCATGCGCTCTTGCGGGTGCGAATTAATTGAACCGTCCGCCCGTTTAGAAGCGTAGTCATCCTTTGCCCGCGGTTCGCCTTCAAACTTATTATTGTTCTGATTAGGAAATCCTTTTGCCTTGTTCCGGACCATTTGTTTTCCCCCTCGGCCAATATCAAAAGGTTGCGCCTTCTGGACTGAAGACGTAAAGTTAGTATATGCCTGTGACGAGCTGCGTAAAAGCAGCAGGTTTTCCCAAGGAAAGGAGACAGAGACATGAATACATATATCGACAAACTGACGAATTTGCTGCTTGAGAAAAATGACATGCTCAGCTATTTGCAAGCGCGAACTTGGGTTGAGCTTTTATGGGGAGATTTCGAAGCGACTTACGCAAAAGCCGGTCGCCCGTATCAAGGAGAGCAAATGACGGAACGCGTCGTCAAGGAATGGATCGAATCATACGGCAGCAAGCTCCATATGTTCCAGAGCGTTCGGGAAGACGTTTCTCATTATTTGGATCAAAGCAGGGGTCTCCTGCATTAATATAGCAGTGCGCCCGCCGGATACCGTCCGGCGGTTTTTTCTTTTTATAAAAGAAATGGGAAAATCATGTTTGACGACCGGCGGAATGTGGAAATGTGTAATAACTTATAAAATAGCGGGGAGGAACCACAATGAACATGAAAAAGGGGTTAACCGCATTTATTCCGGCCGCAGGACTTTGCTTATTTTTAGCCGCTGGCACCGTTTTTTTTGATCCGGCAGTGAATGCCGCAGCAGTTCACCAGACAAAAATAGACACCGCAGCAGATACATATATCGTGAAAGCAGGAGAACTTAATGTCCGCAAAGAACCCAATAAACAAGGGCGGATTATCGGCACGCTTCGTTCAGAGGATTCCGTAAAGGTTAAACGGCTTCAAGGAGCAGATTGGGCTGAAATTGACTACAAAGGTCACAAAGCCTATATTTCCACGCATTTTCTGATGAAGCAGCCGGTGAAGGCGGTGACCGCGAAACAAACCGATTTTTATACGCCGACTTTGGAAACCGGCAAAAAAGGGTCCGTTAAAGCGGGTGAAACCGTCAATGTGCTCGGCTGGGGGTTCAGCCATGACGGAGGGTTTGACCGTAAATGGGCGTACATCACATACGGCGGGAAAGCAGGTTATGTGAAAACGGCCGACTTAACTCAAAAATAAAGATTCAGGCAGGCGAATGAGCCTGCTTTTTTTCTGAAACTTTTCGCCTTTCCTTTCGTAAAAGATGAAAAGGAGAGTGATGGATATGATAATGGTGATCGGCGGCCTTCTGATGGCTGCGGCCGGCATTTCAGTCACATTTTTTCCGCCGAAGTCGATCAACAGCCTGTACGGATATCGGACGAAGCGCTCTATGGCGGATGAGTCGCAGTGGAAAGAAGGCAATCGATTCAGTGCGCTCCTCATGATTCTGTTCGGCCTTATTTCGGCGGCAGCTGGATTTTCGGGCAGCCTGCTTATCCGGCTGACTCAGCCGTTCGCCCTGATTGTTCAGGCCGTATTGTTGATTGCGATCAGCGTACTGATCATCGTCTTAACAGAAAGAAGATTGAAACAAACGGGGAGGAGAATCGATGAATGACATTACGTTTCACATGATCGAAACAAACGGAGTGACGCTGCACACGGCTTCAGCCGGTCCGAAAGACGGTCCTTTGGCGGTGCTGCTGCACGGGTTTCCGGAATTCTGGTACGGCTGGAAGAGTCAGATCAAACCGCTGGCGGATGCCGGATACCATGTTGTCGTGCCTGATCAGCGCGGCTATAATCTCAGTGACAAACCGGAGGGCATTGAAAACTATACCATTGATACGCTCAGAGACGACATTATCGGGCTGATCACTCATTTTACAAATGACAAAGCCGTCGTCATCGGACATGATTGGGGAGGAGCCGTGGCCTGGCATTTGGCATCCACGCGGCCGCAATACGTTGAAAAATTGATCACGGTCAATATCCCGCACCCGGCGGTTATGCGGAAGGTCACACCGTTCTACCCGCCGCAGTGGAAGAAAAGCTCTTATATCGCTTTCTTTCAGCTTCCGGAAAAGCCGGAACGGAGATTGTCTGAAGACGATTACCGCGTATTGGATCACGCGATCGGCTTATCCGAACGCCCGGCGCTTTTTTCACGGGAAGATGTCGACAGCTACAAAGAAGCATGGGGCAGAAAAGGAGCGCTCACGGCGATGCTGAACTGGTACCGGGCGATCAGAGCCGGCGGTTTAGGCCCTGCCGTTCCGCTTAAAATGCCCGTTCCGTACCGGTTAATATGGGGCGTCAACGACCGCGCGCTGAGCAAAAAGCTCGCCAAGGAAACAAAACGGATGATTCCAAACGGCGACTTAATCTTCATAGATGATGCCTCACATTGGGTCATTCACGAAAAACCGCGCATCGTCAGCCATTTGATTCATGAATACCTTCAGCAATAAAGTCTGTCCCGCGTACAGACTTTTTCTTTTTTTTCTCATATCTGCCGAAAAACATGACAAAATATAAACCATATGCAGAAAAAAATTTCTTTCCCTGTAACAAAAAAAGGGTTTAAACGTCATTAAAAAAAGGAAAAGCCTTACTGAAGTTTTGCGGACAATTCCTTTAAGGCCGTCCTAAAAAAAGAATAATACAAAGAAGGTGCCTTCATGAAACAAAGGTTAATCTCAATTATTATTCCGTCTTACAATGAAGGGAACAACGTCAAGCTCATCCATGAATCTTTAAAAAAAGAATTTCAGACGATTCATTATGACTATGAAATTTTTTACATCAATGACGGAAGCGCGGATGACACCCTTCAGCAGATTAAAGAACTGGCCGCCAGAAACCATCGCGTCAAATACATATCTTTTTCCCGCAACTTCGGGAAAGAAGCGGCCATTCTGGCAGGATTTGAACACGTGCAGGGCGAAGCGGTAATCGTGATGGACGCCGATCTGCAGCATCCGACCCATCTGCTGAAAGACTTCATTCAAGGCTATGAAGAAGGGTATGACCAAGTCATCGCGCAGCGCAACCGAAAAGGGGACAGCCCCGTGCGTTCCGTGCTTTCTTCCCTGTATTATAAATTTATCAACAAAGCCGTCGAAGTGGACTTGCGTGACGGGGTCGGAGATTTCCGCCTGCTGAGCCGGCAGGCCGTTGATGCTCTTTTGAAGCTGAGTGAAGGGAACCGTTTCTCGAAAGGGCTGTTCTGCTGGATCGGGTTTGACCAGAAAATCGTATTTTATGAAAATGTCGAAAGGAAGAACGGCACGTCCAAATGGTCATTCAGCAATCTGTTCAACTACGGAATGGACGGTGTCGTCTCCTTCAACAACAAGCCCCTCAGGGTATGCTTTTTCACCGGTATTCTGATATTGCTTCTGTCGATGGTTTATATTGTAACAACCTTTGTTCATATTCTGACACACGGCGTGTCCGTACCCGGATACTTCACCATTATTTCCGCCGTGCTGTTTTTAGGGGGCATCCAGCTTTTGAGTCTCGGCATCATCGGAGAATACATCGGCCGGATTTACTATGAAACAAAAAAACGCCCGCACTATTTAATTAAAGAAGCGAATATAACGTACGGAGAACAAAATGAAACGAATTATACAAAAAAGCGCAAGTGGAACCATTAAACAGCCGCCGCTGTGCGCAGGGTCTGGGGACGTTGTATGAAAAAAAATAAATGGATCTTGCCGGCAGCCTGTGTGCTGGCTGCGGCAGCCGCTCATATTTTTTTCTTAAAAGAGTGGTCGGCAGGCCGCTATATGACGGGGTCTGGAGACGGGATCGCCCAAATGGCGGTCTTCAAAAAGCTGCTGTTTGATCAATATATGAACGGCAGGCTGTTTTACAGCTATTCGTTCGGACTGGGCGGGGGAGTGTACAGTCAGCTCGGCTATTATTTCTCTACTTCTTTTCTATTCCTGTTTATCTCCGCCGCTGTCCGCTTTTTGCAGCTTATTCAGCTGACGGGTGAGGCTGATGCGCTGTTTTGGGCGCAGGCCTCCGTTTTTATCAGCATCGCCAAGCAGAGTTTTATCATATTCACGGCGGCGTGTGTGTTCCGCTATTTCGTCAAACGGACGGTGCCTGCTTTTGCCGGCGCCGTGTTGTACGGGGTCTCGATTATCTACTTCCGGCATGAGGTGTATTGGGACTTTTTCACTGACAGTATGGTGTGGCTGCCGCTGCTCGTGCTCGGCGCGGAAAAAATCATCAGGGAAAAAAAGCCGGCGTGGTTTATCTTCGCCTGTGCGCTGACATTGATCAACAACTTTTATTTTGCGTATATTAATCTGATTTTCATCGGCATTTACATCTTATTCAGATGGACCATTCATCTTGAAGACAATGAAGTCAAAAAGCTCACTCAATGCAGAATGTTTATTCTGTCAGGCCTTCTCGGCTTCGGCATAAGCGCAGTCTCCTTTATCCCTGTCGTATACGGATATCTTCATAATCTGCGGCCGCCGTATTCAGAGCAGATTGCATGGCTTGATTTTTCCGACAACATTTTATTTTTAAGCCGGATAATCATTCTGCCGGCGGTTTTTTTACTTTTTCTATTTACATTTTCTTTATATAAAAACCGGCTGTTCCGGCTGTTTGCGGGAATCAGTCTGCTGTACATTCTGTTTCACTTCAGTCCGTTTGCGGCAAGCGCCTTTAACGGTTTTTCAGCTCCGCAAAACAGGTTTGAATACGTCCTGTGCTTCACGATTGCGGGAACGGTTGCAGCAGGGCTTTCTAAGCTTTCAGACATCAGCATGAAGAGTATGCTGATATCCGCCGTACTCGCCGTTCTGCTCTATTGGAGCCAAGTGAGACGGTTCAGCCTGGATATTTCTGATCAGGCCAACCTGCCTATCCTGCTCCTTCTGGGGCTGACCATTGCCGCTTTCCTTGCAGCAAAGACAAGACTGAAAGGCGCGGTGCCCGCCGTCTATGCCGTCATTCTCTTGACGGCGGTGCTGACGGCTAATACATATGAAAAATATGCGTTATCAGAAGGCGGGAAGATTTATACGGTATCGCATACCTTTATGACGGGTCCTGACTATAAGGGCAAAGAACAAACAGAGCTTATTCAGCGTCTGAAAGAAAAAGACCCTGATCCGTTTGCCCGTTTGGATTGGATGAACGGTGTTTTCAATAACACCCCGATCATTTACGGGTTCAACGGATTCAGCGTATACTCAAGCATTCTGAACCGCAATCTGCTGTCCTTTTACTGGAACGATCTCCGGATTGATATGGGCAGAGAAAGCGTCAGCCGCTATGCGACATTAGGAAACAGGGCTAATTTATACAGCCTGCTTTACGGAAAATATTATATGACGGAAAAAACAAACGAGGCCGGCGTGCCGTACGGGTTCAAAAAAACCATGGAATCATCCCATTATGCGGTTTATCAAAATCAATATATGCTTCCGTTCGTACGGACAGCTGATCGCGTATATAACGAGGACGGTCTGAAAAAAGCGCCCGCCCTTGCCAGAGAACGGGCAATGCTTGACGGGATCATCACGGAATCAAGCACAGCCAACACGAAAAAAGCGCCTGAGGCGAAAAATATGATCCGTCAGGCAAAGGTAACGGCCGACCATGCGGATTATCAAGACGGCATCCTGACGGTAAACGAAGACGGCGGCGGCCTGATCATTACGCCGCAAGCCGCTAAGATGGACGGCGGCGATTATTACGTCAGCTTTTATTTGAAGAATAAAGCGAAGGACCAGGGCTTTACATTAAAAGTGAACGATTACACGACAACGAGAAAATCGAATCAATCCATTTACAAAACAGGTGTCAACGATCTTACTGTCAGAGTGCCGAAAACAAAAAACATCCAAATCCGTCTGCCGAAAGGATCGTATCAGCTTGACAGACTGGCGCTTTACGAAGAACGGTACGATACGCTGAAAAACGCATACCGAAAAGCGGAAAAAGAACCGCGGGCCGATCTCAGATGGCGCGGAAATACGCTTCATATCTCGTATGAAAACAAAACCCGCGCACCGTATATCATGCTTCCGATTCCATATGAAAAAGGCTGGGAGCTGAAGATAAACGGCAGAAAAGAACAGATTGAAAAAGCGGATTATTCCTTTATCGGATTTAAAGCGCAAAAAGGAAAAAACGATATTCAATTAACGTATTACCCGCCGTTTTTTAAACCCGCGGCCGCCCTATCGGTGATCAGTCTCGTGTTTGCCGCTATATATGTGAGAAGACAAAAAAAGCCCGGCTCTTAAACAGAGCCGAGCTTTAATTTTTTCTGCAGTTTTTCCTCGCTGAAAATCCAGCCCGTGTAGGAAGAGAGAAGCTCTAAATCATGACTGAGGTGGACGATGGCGACAAAAGGATAGTGGCCTTTGCTCCGGTAGCGCAAATCAATAAAGCGCACCTCATAATGATCTTTAAAAGTATCGACCTCCCACCTGTAAACGGGGGAAAATGAAAGAAAGGCTGCAATATTTTCGTCTTGTTTCGCGGCCTTCATCACATCGGTTTCCGGAACGGGCACTCGGTTGAATGTATCCAATATCACGACATGGCCGTCAAGGCTTCTGCCGACATAAAAGGCATGCGCCGTCGTCACGGCGATACGCCACTGCCTGAATTTCATCGTCGGCGAAATAATGATGGTTTCAATCTCCTCTTCAATCATTTCGCGCAGCCTTCGCTTTATCCGCAGCTGCATCAAAAACCGGACGGCGTAATATCCTGCGAGGATGATATAAAGCATCAGAAATGTCACGCCCGGATGACCTCCGATATACCACACGGCGATCGCGGCCAAATGGCTGACGAAAATAAACGGATCAAAGGTATTGATTAAACCGAGAGCGATCCATTTTCTCGAAAACGGACGGATGGCCTGTGTGCCGTACGCGTTAAAAATGTCAACAAACACATGCAAAACGACAGCCAGAAGCGTCCACAGCCACAGGTGCAAAAAGTTCGCTTCCGGATAAAACATAAACAAAATGCCCGGAATCAGAACGGACCAAAATAATACGGCGGGAATGGAGTGCGTGAATCCTCTATGATTTCGAATATAAACGGCATTATTTTTCAGCTTCAATATAGTATCAATATCAGGTGCCTGAGAGCCGGCAAGCGCGGCGATCATAACTGCCTGAGACATGGGGGTGTGCATGCCGACGGCAGGATCAAGAGTTGCGATTCCGCCAAGCGCGATACCCATGACAACGTGAGTGCCAGTATCCATTGTTGACCTCCTAGCAGGCGTTAAAAATCCAGCCGCCCGCATATTTCGCATTATAAGATATTCCCCATTTTCTGTTTGCCCAATCATGGCGTTTATCCGCCGTTCTCATATGTTTCCGCTTTTTCTTTATCACTATTTAATGTAACATATTATCGTAACGTGCCCTTAGTTTACACCAAAATACAGTGTCAAGAAAAGCGGAACCCGAAACATCTGAGGAGAAGATATGAACGCACTTGAAGAAAAAATGAAACAAAAAGATATAGACAAATTTCGCGAGGACTTAATTACATGGTTCGAAAGAGAACAGAGAATTCTGCCGTGGAGAGAAAATCAGGACCCGTATCGGGTGTGGGTGTCAGAGGTGATGCTGCAGCAGACGCGCGTAGATACCGTCATTCCTTATTTCCGGCGGTTTGTTGAGCAATTTCCGACCGTTTCGGCGCTCGCTGAAGCCGATGAGGAAAAAGTGCTCAAAGCCTGGGAAGGGCTAGGTTATTACTCCCGTGTAAGAAATCTGCAAAGTGCCGTAAAAGAAGTGCATGAGCGGTACGGGGGAGTCGTCCCTGCCGGGGAAAAGGAATTTGGCGGACTGAAAGGCGTCGGCCCTTATACAAAAGGCGCCGTGCTCAGCATCGCATACAACAAACCGATTCCCGCCGTAGACGGCAATGTGATGCGTGTCATGTCGAGAATTCTTTCCATATGGGACGATATCGCAAAACCTAAAACCAGAACCATTTTCGAACAGGCGGTATCCGCTTTCATTTCTCATGAAAAACCATCTGAATTCAATCAGGGTTTAATGGAGCTCGGCGCGATCATCTGCACCCCGAAATCGCCGTCATGCCTGCTTTGCCCCGTACAAAAGCACTGTTCGGCATTTGCGGAAGGGACAGAGCGGGAGCTGCCCGTTAAAAGCAAAAAGAAAAAGCCCGGAATAAAAACAATGGCAGCCGTTGTGCTGACAGACGAACAAGGCGATGTCTATATTCATAAACGGCCGCCAAAAGGCTTGCTCGCCAACTTGTGGGAGTTTCCGAATACCGAAACCCAGAAAGGAATCAAAACTGAAAGAGAGCAGCTTGAAGCCTATTTAGAAAAAGAGATGGGAATAACCGCTGAAATCGGGGAGCTGGAAGGCATCGTAGAACATGTTTTCACCCATCTCGTCTGGAATATTTCGGTCTTTTTCGGTAAAGTAAAACAAGTGTCGGATACAACGGAATTCATACGGGTCACAAAAGAGGAGCTCAAGGAATACGCATTTCCCGTTTCCCATCAAAAGATATGGAAAATGGCGGAAGAAAGCGGCCGCTAAAAAGCGTCAGTCATAGCTGACGCGAGTGCCGTGGCCGTAATCCGCTTCATTCCGTTTCAGTCCGCCGCGGGCTTCGATTTCCTGAATCAGTTCCCGGTATTTGGACTGGCCTTCTTCGTTTAAATACGGCATAATTTGCTGGAAGGCATGATGGAAATAGGCGAGCTCTGAATCTCTCCAATCTTGTTTGGGCATCATGGCCAATTCGCCCATATCACGTCCGACATACATATAAAAGACCCCTTTCAACACATATTGCTTTTATTGTTTGTTGAATGAAAAGAACTATACACAGCAAGGAGCTGAGGAAAAATGGAACAAAATAAATGCGCACTGATCACGGGAAGCAGCCGAGGCGTCGGGAAAGCAGCCGCCATCAGACTCGCGGAAAAAGGATACAATATCGTCATCAATTACGCCCGCAGTAAAAAAGCGGCATTAGAAACCGCCGAAGAAATTGAAAAACTCGGCGTTAAAACGCTCGTCATTAAAGCTAATGTCGGCCAGCCGGCAAAAATCAAAGACATGTTTCACCAGATTGACGAAACATTCGGCAGACTGGACGTGTTCGTCAATAATGCGGCTTCAGGCGTGCTGAGACCGGTTATGGAACTCGAAGAAACACACTGGGACTGGACGATGAATATCAACGCGAAAGCATTGCTTTTCTGCGCCCAGGAAGCGGCAAAGATGATGGAGAAAAACGGAGGCGGCCACATCGTCAGCATCAGCTCGCTCGGCAGCATCCGCTATCTTGAAAACTATACGACGGTCGGTGTCTCAAAAGCCGCTTTAGAATCGTTAACCCGTTATCTGGCGGTTGAGCTTTCTCCGAAAAACATCATCGTAAACGCGGTGTCAGGCGGAGCGATTGATACGGACGCGCTGAAGCATTTCCCTAACAGAGATGAACTGCTGGAAGATGCCCGCCAAAATACGCCGGCCGGCAGAATGGTCGAGATCAAAGATATGATCGACACGGTGGAGTTTTTAGTTTCTTCAAAAGCGGACATGATCCGCGGCCAGACCATCATTATTGACGGCGGACGCTCTCTGCTCGTATAAGTTTTAAAAAAGATGAATAGCCTTATCGTCTCCTGCGCATTCTAAAGTGCGTGGAGGTGATAACAATGGCAAACTCAAAATACAGCAAAACAGACGTTCAGCAGGTGAAAAAACAAAACCAGCAATCAGCTTCCGGTCAGGGTCAATACGGCACTGAATTCGGCAGTGAAACTGATGCGCAGCAGGTTAGAAAGCAAAACCAATCTGCTGAACAAAACAAACAGCAAAACAGCTAATCACTGAAACGAAAAAGCACTTCATCTTCGGATGGAAGTGCTTTTTTCTGTTGCCAAAACGACAAAACTTGTGATTCCTCTACAGAATGAGTCAAAGGGTTTTCCGGCGTAAAATCGAAATGGTAAGGAGTATCAACCTAAAAGCCTAAGGAGGAACCCGATGTCAGAGTTTGAAAAGCTTGTAAGTGAACAGATGAAAATCATGGATCAGCTTCTCGAGCTGCAGTCAGAACTTGACCGCTGCCGGCAGGTGGAAGCGGAACTCATCAGTCTGGAAAGAGATGCAAAGCTGGACAATGTACAGGACGAAATTGCGACAAAGCGAAAAGACCTGGCCGGCATACAGGAGTTATTCCAAAGGCAGACAGAGCAAGTCATCCAGTCTTATCGCAGCACGGAAAAGCCGTCTTCCTATGTGCAGAAATGAATGTGCCATTCCGGAAGCGGAGTGGTTCTTTTATTTTCATTTTTTAATTCGTAACGTTATAATAGTGAAAAGACTTGTCGGAAAGCAATTGCGGCTGCATTGACTGCAGGGCTTTACAGAAAGTAGGGGAGAAATATGGGATATCCCAAGGAAGGAGAAACCATTCAAATTCACAGCTATAAGCATAACGGGCTGCTTCATCGAATTTGGAATGAAACGACGATTTTAAAAAGTACGGAATTGTGTATCATCGGAGCTAACGACCGGACAATGGTAACCGAATCCGACGGACGGACGTGGGTGACGAGAGAACCGGCGATCTGCTACTTTCATGCCCGTCAGTGGTTTAACGTCATCGGAATGCTGAGAGATGACGGGGTACACTATTATTGCAACATCAGCTCGCCGTTCGCTTATGACGGAGAGGCCATCAAATATATTGATTACGATTTGGATGTCAAGGTGTTTCCGGATATGACATATAACATTCTTGACGAGGATGAATACGATGACCACCGCAAATCAATGAATTACCCTAAAGAGATCGACAGCATTCTGAAGGAGTATCTGAATACGCTGCTGCACTGGATTCATCAGCGGAAAGGACCGTTTGCTCCGGAATTTGTTGATATGTGGTATGAACGGTATCTGCGCTATACAAAATAAAGAATACAATAAAAAACCTGTTGGGGTGTCAACAGGTTTTTCACATGGGCTCACACGCCTTAAAGAGAGAGGGGGATAAAGTGTGGGCGTAATCAGACGCTATATGCAATTTGTAAAACCTTATAAAAAACAAATTTTTATCACAGTGTTAATCGGCATTATAAAATTCTCCATCCCGCTGGCTCTCCCGCTTCTGTTAAAATACGTGGTCGATGACATTATTCAAGGGAGCGGAACGGCAAGCGCTAAAACATCATCGCTATTCACGATAATGGGCATCATGTTCGTGCTGTTTTTAATTCTGCGTCCCCCGGTAGAGTACTATCGGCAATACTTCGCGCAATGGACGGGCAGCCGGGTGCTCTACGATATCAGGGGGGTATTGTTTGATCATATTCAAAAATTGAGCCTGAGGTTTTATGCCAACACGAGAACGGGCGAAGTCATTTCCCGGGTGATAAATGATGTCGAACAGACAAAAGACTTTGTCATAACGGGACTGATGAATATCTGGCTTGATATGATGACGGTGCTGATCGTCATCTGTATTATGTTTACACTCGATGTGAAGCTGACATTGATATCTGTCATTTTGTTTCCGTTATACGGAATTTCAGTGAAATACTTTTACGGCCGTCTCCGAAAACTGACACGTGAGCGTTCTCAGGCACTCGCCCAAGTCCAGGGACATTTGCACGAAAGAGTTCAGGGGATGCCCGTTATCAGAAGTTTCGCCATTGAAGATTATGAACAAGCCAATTTTGATGAAAAAAACGGACATTTTCTGGACAAAGCGATCCGTCATACGAATTGGAACGCGAAAACGTTCGCAGTTGTGAACACCATTACGGATTTGGCGCCGCTGCTCGTTATCGCATTTGCGGGTTATTTTGTCATAAACGGCCCGCTGACGGTAGGGACGATGGTTGCGTTCGTCGGCTATATTGACAGAATGTACAATCCGGTCAGAAGATTGATCAACTCATCGACGACGCTGACCCAGTCGATCGCTTCAATGGACCGCATATTTGAATTTATCGACGAGCCGTATGAACTGACTGATAAACCGAATGCACTAAAAGCTGACGGCATTAAGGGTGAAGTTGAATTCCGAAATGTCTCGTTCCGTTATGAGGAAGGAAAAGAAACGATTTTGCAGGACGTTTCCTTAAAGGTGACAAAAGGGGAAACCGTCGCGCTCGTCGGGATGAGCGGCGGCGGAAAATCGACGCTTGTCAGCCTCATACCGCGTTTTTATGATGTATCCGGCGGCAGCCTGCTGATTGACGGCGCAGATATTCGCGATTATGAAGCGAGAAGCCTCCGCAATCAAGTCGGAATGGTTCTTCAGGATACGTTTCTGTTCAGTGAGACGATTCGTGAAAATATCGCTATCGGTAAACCGGGAGCGTCTCTGGATGAGGTGGTTGCGGCTGCGAAAGCGGCAAATGCCCATGAATTTATTATGAACTTCCCCGAAGGCTACGAAACCAAAGTCGGCGAACGGGGCGTCAAATTGTCAGGCGGGCAGAAGCAGCGGATTTCGATCGCCCGTGTATTCTTAAAAAATCCGCCGCTGCTGATTTTGGATGAAGCGACATCGGCTCTTGATCTTGAAAGTGAACACTACATTCAGGAAGCGATGGAAAAGCTTGCGAAAAACCGGACGACTTTTATCGTCGCCCACAGGCTGTCCACGATTACGCACGCGGATAAAATTGTCGTCATGGAAAACGGCGCCGTCGTCGAAACCGGCACGCACGAGGAATTAATGGCCCGAGGCGGCCAGTACAGACACTTATTTACGATTCAGAATTTGAACTGATACAAAAACGTATGCCGTCCGAATGGGTGGCATACGTTTTTTTGAATGCAAAAAAACCCGGTTTTACGGAAGCACCGGGTTACTCTTCGTCTGTTTCTAATTCGCTGTCTTTCGGGTGGTATGTCTGAAAACTCGTAATTAACGTATCGAGATGCTCCAGCTGCTCGCGGTATTCCGCAACCGCAGCCATAATGCTGAGCATATTGTAATCAAGCAGTTCATCCTCGCAGTTCTGCTGATTTTTCAAGAAAGACTTCGTCAAAAGCTGTTTATATCTTATGCTTTCTTCAGCATCGTCATCATGCGGTTTGATCTTGCCGACCGTCCGCATCAGAATCCTTTCGTGCCAATGAAGCAGATAATCAATTTCTTCTGTCAGCGTCTCCTGAAATTCCTCCGGCATATGATAAATTTCGTTTTCATAGCGGTGCAGCTTTTTCAGCGTATCAAGCGCCCGATTTGCCGTAATAATCGCCTGTCTGAATAAAACAAGCTTGCGCGACTTTACATACGTCGTTTTCTTAAAGTAGCTTCTCTCCTCTTTATAAAGAAGGTACGTATGATCAAGCTTCATCATTTTTTCCTTCAGCTTCTCAATATCCTCTTTCAATATCGAGTGTTCCGTGGACTGACGCATCGTCAGCCTGATCCATTTCATGATCTCATCGGTATATTCAACCGTATGATGAGTCAGCTTCGTTTCGTATTTCGGCGGAAGAAACACAAGGTTCACAATAAAAGAAGACAGCACGCCTAAAATAACGGTGCTTGTTCGTATCAGAGCGAACGTCAGGAAGCTGTTTCCCGGTGTTTCTAAAATCGCGATAACCGTCACGAGCGCAATCGAAATGGTGTGTTCAATTTTCAGTTTTAACATGATCGTGATGACAATCACTGCGGTCAATCCGATCATAATCGGACTCGGTCCGAAAATCAGTCCGAATACCGTAGCGATGACAGCGCCGATGATATTTGCCTGAACCTGATCAATAATGATAAGAAAAGACCTGTAAATAGAGGGCTGTATGGCAAATATAGCTGCAATCCCGGCAAAGATCGGCGACGGAAGTCCGATCCCTGATGCTAAGTAGAGCGCGAGCGTAATCGCAATCCCTGTTTTAAAAATGCGGGCACCAAGTTTCATTGGTTTGTGCGTGCATTCCTTTCTCTAATAAATTATGTGCCGAACGAACGGCTGACACTTACATTTCCCTGTCGGCTGATTTGCTAAACAATAAAGTAATATACAGGGATCATACCAATTATTCAAGGTCTTTTTTTGAAAAAACCATTATCTCACAAATCGGACAAAAAGAAAAAGCGGAAGCCCCGGGCTCCCGCTTGTTTCAGCAGTTATTTTTTCATATGTCTGAACGCATCTTCAACGGCTTGTAAAGTGGCGTCGATATCCTCTTCAGTATGTGCGGTTGTGATAAACCAAGCTTCATACTTCGATGGAGCGAGATTGATGCCGCGTTCAAGCATCAGCTTGAAGAACTTGGCGAATGCTTCTCCGTCCGTATTTTCCGCCTGCTCGTAATTGACGATCTTTTCATCAGTGAAGTAAACCGTGAGCGCGCCTTTTAAACGGTTGACGGTGATGGTAATGCCATGTGTCTCCGCATGGGCGAGAATGCCTTGCTCAAGTCTGGCGCCGAGCTCATCAAGCCGCTCGTAAACGCCTTCTTCCTTCAGCACTTCCAGGCAGGCGATGCCTGATAGGATAGATGCCGGGTTTCCGGCCATCGTGCCGGCTTGATATGCCGGGCCGAGCGGAGCAACCTGCTCCATGATCTCTTTTTTGCCTCCGTAAGCGCCGATCGGCAAGCCGCCCCCGATAATTTTACCGAGCGCCGTTAAATCAGGCTTCACTTGAAGAAGATCCTGCGCGCCTCCGTACATAAAACGGAACGCCGTGATCACTTCATCATAAATGACGAGCGCGCCCGCTTTATGGGTCAACTCATTTACCTGTTCTAAAAATCCTTCTTCAGGTTCAACGATGCCGAAGTTGCCGACGATCGGCTCGACGAGAACCGCTGCAATTTCTGAACCCCATTTATCCAGCGCGGCTTTGTAGCTTTCAATGTCATTGAAAGGAACGGTAATGACCTCATTGGCGATGCTTTTCGGCACGCCGGCGGAATCAGGGGTGCCGAGCGTAGACGGGCCGGAACCCGCAGCGACAAGTACGAGATCAGAATGGCCGTGATAGCAGCCGGCGAATTTAATGATTTTTGTCCGGCCTGTATAAGCGCGTGCAACCCGGATCGTTGTCATCACCGCTTCGGTGCCTGAGTTTACGAATCGTACTTTATCAAGTGAAGGAATGGCCTCCTTCAGCATTTTGGCGAAAGTGACCTCATGTTTGGTCGGCGTCCCGTACAGCACGCCGTTTTCAGCCGCTGTTTTAATCGCTTCAGTAATATGCGGATGGGCATGTCCGGTAATAATCGGGCCGTAAGCCGCTAAATAATCGATATACTGATTCCCGTCTACATCCCAGAAATAAGCGCCGTTCGCTTTTTCCATCGCAACGGGTGAACCGCCGCCTACCGCTTTATAGGATCTGGACGGGCTGTTCACGCCCCCGACGATATGCTCTAACGCTTCCTTATGAAGTTCAACTGATTTTGTATACAAAAAATGACCCTCCTAATATCTCCTTACATCATGTTCTATTGTAGCATGCTTCATTGCGAGCACAACGGTTCATGCTTCCAGGGGGATAACGGTTGTAATCTTAACGTGAATTGGATACGCTTAATAAAAAACCCGGAGGTATAAGAAATGACGATTGAAATCGGACAAACAGCACCGGATATGAAATTAGTGAATGACAGCGGGGAAGAAGTAGCACTGACGGATTTTAAAGGGAAGTACGTCGTTCTCTATTTTTATCCGAAAGACATGACACCCGGATGCACGACGGAAGCATGTGATTTCCGTGATCAGCACGAAAGCTTCGCGGGACTTGATGCGGTTATCATCGGAGTAAGCCCTGACAGCCGTGATAAACATGAAAAATTTAAGCAAAAACACGATCTTCCTTTCCAGCTCCTCGTTGATGATGAGCACAAACTGGCGGAAGCTTTTGATGTGTGGAAGCTGAAGAAGAATTTTGGGAAAGAATATATGGGTATCGAGCGATCCACTTTTTTGTTAGACAAAGAAGGCCGTCTTGTGAAGGAGTGGAGAAAGGTAAAAGTGAAAGATCACGTTGCCGAGGCGCTTCGCGAATTGGAACAAATTGCGTCTAATTAATGGACAAATGCTGAACTCACGGGGTTTTCTTCAGATTACATTTGACAGGAGACCGGAAAAAGATGTACACTAATTATAAACATTATAAAGTAAGAATCTTTTTTAGAAGAGAGGTGCATGACGGATGGCTGCACATGAATTAAAAGAAGCCTTAGACACGTTGAAGGATACGGGAGTCCGGATTACTCCTCAACGTCATGCCATTCTGGAATATCTCGTGGATTCTATGGCACATCCGACAGCGGACGATATATATAAAGCCTTGGAAGGGAAATTCCCTAATATGAGTGTTGCGACAGTGTATAACAATTTGCGTGTATTCCGGGAAGCGGGGCTTGTAAAGGAACTGACGTACGGAGATGCGTCCAGCAGATTTGACTTTGTCACCTCTGACCATTATCACGCCATTTGTGAAAGCTGCGGAAAAATCGTGGACTTCCATTATCCCGGGCTTGACGAAGTGGAACAGCTTGCTGCTCACGTCACAGGGTTTAAGGTAAGCCACCACCGTTTGGAGATTTACGGCGTCTGCCAAGAATGTTCCAAAAAAGAAAACCACTAAACGAAGCTGACCGCTTTGATACGGTCAGCTTCGTTTATTTTACACTGTTTTTTCTGTTATAAGACTCATCGAACGCTTTGCCTTCCAATCCTTTATCCAATGTAAGCGGCTCTCTGCAATGCATGCACATATCCACTCTGCCCAGAATCTTCGTTTCTTTCTCGCAAGCGGGGCACATCACCCGGACCGCTTTTGTGGACAGCATGCCGATCCAAAAATAAACGGCGGTGCTGAGTCCGATCGACAGCAGGCCGAGAATCATAAACAAGCTGGCAAGCAAAACAGACTGCTTAAAGAACAGCCCGATGTACATAATGATAAACCCAACGAAAACCAAACTTAACGCAAACGTTCTGATCTTATTAATTTTGCTTGAGTATTTCGCCATGTCCATCCCCCTCTCGTTTAACTATAGCACAAAACAGATGGCATATTCTTCATGTTTTCGTAAGAAAAGGGAAGAATAAATATGGCACCTGAAAGGAAATTTGTTATAATAGTGCAATGTGTTTAGAAAAAAGGACTTTCATGTTTTATCATAGAAATGTAGAAACAATAGCTAGTGAAACAATCGCATTGGAGGAATCGTAATGGACAATCTTCTCCGTCCAATTTACCAAGAAAGAGCAAGTCATCCCGATACGCTGGCCGTCCTTATGATTGAGAGAAGGAGTAAAGCATCATCCATCACGGATAACTTTGATGCGGTCATGCTTGTCATTGTCAAACAGGCTGATGAACCTCTTTTTATAAAGCATTATGAATTCGAACACAAAACCGCTTCTTTACATATTGTAACGGATGCTCTGCTTCAGGAATGGATTCTGCTTGGGACAAATAGAAGAGTCATAGATTGGATCATCAACGGTAAAGTGCTGTTTGACCGCAATGAATATATATCTGAACTCAATGACCGGCTCAGCACTTTTCCTTTCGCCGAGCGGAAATTAAAGATCGGAATGGAATACGGCAAGCTGATCAGAAGATTTGTAGAAGGAAAAGCGTTTTTTGAAGCTGATCATTTTCTGGATGCATATTATGCGGTAGTGCACGCTCTTCACCACTTGGCCCGCATAGAAGTGATTGACCGGGGGTTTTATCCCGAAACGACAGTCTGGAACCAGGTCCGTCACATTGAGCCGCAGGTATATAAGCTATATTCCGAACTTGTCGAGAGTCACGAAAGCTTGGAGAAAAGGCTCGAATTATTATTCTTAGCAAATGATTTTCTCATCCATTCAAAAGCTGAAATCGGTTCTGCGCACCTTTTTCAAGTGATGAAAGAAAAAGAAATGTGGCAGTTTGGAGAATTGCTTCAGCACCCTGAACTGGTGCACTTCACCCAAGATCTCGGTGTCATGCTTGATTACCTGACGGAAAAAGGCTTTGTTGAAGTATCTCAAATAGAGACCAAAGGGCAGGAAGTATATCATCGAGGATATTCTTTCAAAAAAAGTGTTGACGCTGAATCATAGGCATGGTATATTATTAAACGTCGCTGATGCGCTTCACCAAAAAGCTCACAGCGGCGGAGAAATAAAAACAAAAAACATTTGACAGCAAAACGCTGAAATGTTATACTGAAAAAGTCGCCTCGAGATGAGGTTGAGATGATCTTTGAAAACTAAACAAGACAAAACGTACCTGTTAATTCAAAGTTTTAAATAAATCGCACAGCGATGTGCGTAGTCAGTCAAACTAACGTCTGCATGATGCAGATCACACAGACGTTACTGCAGGATGCAGTGAACTTAGTCTGTGATCCATTTATCGGAGAGTTTGATCCTGGCTCAGGACGAACGCTGGCGGCGTGCCTAATACATGCAAGTCGAGCGGACAGATG
>NZ_JBSJQC010000006.1:0-60262 GCF_053663355.1 Bacillus sp. JK106
GCCTCCCGTAGGAGTCTGGGCCGTGTCTCAGTCCCAGTGTGGCCGATCACCCTCTCAGGTCGGCTACGCATCGTCGCCTTGGTGAGCCGTTACCTCACCAACTAGCTAATGCGCCGCGGGTCCATCTGTAAGTGGTAGCCAAAGCCACCTTTTATGTCTGAACCATGCGGTTCAAACAACCATCCGGTATTAGCCCCGGTTTCCCGGAGTTATCCCAGTCTTACAGGCAGGTTACCCACGTGTTACTCACCCGTCCGCCGCTAACATCAGGGAGCAAGCTCCCATCTGTCCGCTCGACTTGCATGTATTAGGCACGCCGCCAGCGTTCGTCCTGAGCCAGGATCAAACTCTCCGATAAAGTAGTTTGACTGACTACGCACATCGCTGTGCGATTTATTTAAAACTTTGAATTAACAGGTACGTTTTGTCTTGTTTAGTTTTCAAAGATCATTGCCGCTTGTTGAAGCAGCTTTATTATCTTACCACCCAGCTTCTTTTATGTCAACAACTTTTTTAAGTTGTTTCCGAAGCTTTTTGTTGTTGTCTGCTGTCCATCAGCGACGTTTAATAATATACCATGCATCCGCTGAATTTAGCAAGTATTTTTTTCGTTTTTTTTGAAACGTATTTCGTTATATTCATCTCCGCCGCGGCATACGATGTAATCAAGCATGGACAAGATAAGGAGGCGTCATCAGTGAACCACTTCTACGTGTGGCACATCAGAAGGATAAAACAGCTGCTTATTATTATCATTGCCGCATTTGCAGCAGCCAGCTTTTTTTATATACAGAGAGCCGTCCCCCTTCCTGTATTTTTAACTGATAGCGGCCCGAAGGCTATTTCAAAAGGGGAAACGAAAGCGGGCGAAGTCGCATTAACATTCGATATCAGCTGGGGCGACGAAAAAGCGGTTCCGATTCTGAACGCGCTAAAAGCAAACGGTATTAAAAACGCCACTTTTTTTCTGTCAGCTTCTTGGGCGGAACGGCACCCGGACACAGTTGAACGTATGGTAAAAGACGGACATCAAATCGGCAGCATGGGATATGCGTATAAGAATTATACCAACCTAGAGGACAATGAAATAAAAAAAGATATCCTCCGGGCCCAGACCGCATTTAAAAAGCTGGGTGTGAAGAATGTTCATTTACTCCGCCCGCCGACCGGACAATTTAATAAAAAGGTTCTTACCATTGCACAGCAGTACCGCTATTCAGTGGTTCATTACAGCGTTAACTCGCAGGATTGGACAAATCCCGGTCCTGATAAAATCATTGAAAATGTAAACAGTCATATAAAAGGAGGCGACATTGTCCTGCTGCACGCCTCTGATTCAGCAACACAGACCGAAGAAGCGCTCCCCGCCATCATTCACAATTTAAAGCAAAAAGGACTGAAAAACGTGACAGTCGGCGACCTGATCGCAAATACTGACGTCAAGTCATCAGAAGTGAAATAACTACCTCTGGGCAAACTTCGGCAGCATTAACAGCTGAAACGCATTGCAGCCCATCAGCGGAATCAGCATCAAATAAAGCCAGTCCTCATTATTCACTCTTAGCGCAGGAACCCATTCAAGCGCTGTAATTACGACCATTAAAAATAATGATGAAACGAACGTATTTTTTGAGGACTGCTTTTGTTTTATATACGCCGTCAACAGGCCGACGGCAAGCAGAGCCAGCGGCAGCCAGACAAACCCCGCAATCGAGTCATCCCGCTCACCAAAAAACAAAAATCTGACGTACATTAAATCAAAAGCGACAAACAGAATGATAAACAGCTGAAGCAGATTCCAAAGCGAGTTTGATCTGAGAATTTCAAGGGCAAACCGGTGCACTGTCAGAAAAACGAAGAATCCCATCTGGCTGATCACACTGAAAATCATGCCTACCCCGATAAACCAGATCAGAACGGAGAAAATCTGACCGGCCTCAAAATTCAGAAAGAACTCCTTGTACTCCCCCCACTTCAGTGCAAATCCCACGACGCTTGTAATAAGAGCGCCCACAGCTAAAATCGAAAAGAAAAATCGAACAAGCCCGCGGCTTTTCATCTCTTATTCATCCCCCTGACAATCGCGTTCAGCGATATTTTGTTATGTATAAATCCATTCCGATGAATCATATTAAAAATAAGTACAAGTAAGGAAGGAGCTTATGCATGTCAAAAGCCAAAACGCTATTGATAAGCTGTTTTGTTGTATTATCTGTAACAGCTTGTGCTCCAAAAGACCAAGCAGCGGATATGGATTATGACCAGACTAAAAAAATGGTTGTTGATATATTAAAGACAGATGATGGAAAAAAAGCAATTAAGGAAATATTAAATGATGATGCGATGAATGAGGCATTGGTGATTGATCAAAATGCCATTAAAGGCACAATAGAGAAAACCCTCACCTCTAAAAAAGGGGCGGAGTTCTGGAAAACCATCTTTGAAGACTCAAAGTTCGCCGAGAGCTTTGCAAAAACGCTTCAGCCCGAGCACGAAAAAATCATAAAAAAACTGATGAAAGACCCTGATTATCAGAAAAGTTTTATGCAGATCATGCAGGACCCCGGCATGGATAAAAAATACTATGAGCTGGTGAAAAGCCAAAAGTTCCGCAGTTACTTAGAAGATGTAATTACAGAGACACTTTCCAGCCCGCTTTTCAAAAAGCAATTCGAGGATGAATTGAAAAAAGCGGCTTCAAGCTCTGAAAAAGAAAGCCAATAAAAGGCCGGGCCGTGTTGATCCCGGCCCCTTTTTTATTCAGCTGTTTTTTCAATGACTTTCTGGGCGATTCCCATATAAATTTCCCCGATCGGATGACTTCTGTCATAGACAGAAGGCGCAAACTGGTCCTTGTCCCAATCAGGCTGTTTTAAAGGAATTCTGCCAAGCAGCGGCACCTGCAATTCCTCTGCAAGCTTATCTCCCCCGCCTTGACCGAACACATATTCTCTCTCGCCGGTTTTTGCACTTTCATAATAAGCCATATTTTCAATGACCCCTACAACTTCATGATCGGTCTTAATCGCCATAGAACCCGCTCTCGCCGCTACAAATGCGGCTGTAGGGTGCGGCGTTGATACGATAATCTCTTTGCAGCTCGGAAGCATCGTGTGTACATCGAGCGCCACATCACCCGTGCCGGGCGGCAGGTCGAGAACGATATAGTCAACCTCTCCCCAGTCAACCTCATGGAAGAAGTTATTCAGCATCTTGCCCAGCATCGGCCCTCTCCACACAACCGGAGCGTTTTCTTCGACGAAAAAGCCCATCGACATAACCTTTACTCCAAATCTTTCGACAGGAAGCAGTTTTTCTCCTTCAACTGTCGGGCGAACGGTAATACCCATCATGTCCGGCACGCTGAATCCGTATATATCCGCGTCGATCAAGCCGACTTTTTTGCCGAGCCGCGCAAGAGAAATGGCCAGGTTGACGGAAACCGTTGATTTGCCGACACCGCCTTTTCCGCTTGCCACCGCAAGAAAGACCGGCGGATGTTTCCTATTCAGCAGAGTTTCGCTTTCAGCAGCAGGCCGGCTGAATTTCGCCAATGTTTCTTCCGGCAGCTCTTCAAACCGCAGTCCGACAGTTTCCGCACCCGCTTCTTTCAAAACGGATACGATTTCCTGCTGAATGCCCATCTGTTCAGCCGTCCCCGTTTTTGCCAATGCAATTTTTACACTGACATGCCGTTTTTCCGGCTTGACCTTTACTTCTTTAATGGCATCCAATTCTCCCAGCGGTCTATGAAGAAAAGGTTCGCGCATGTTTCCGACTATATTTCTTACTTCATCTTCTCTTATCATCGAACCCTCACCCTTTGTGTATTCGTTTACAAATGGTATTATACCATATATTAAACGCAGAATCGGCGAAAAACCCTCCTTACTCGGGAGGGTCTCCTTTCTCTGTGAAATATCTCAATACGCCCTTATACACGGAAGAAGCGATTTTGTCCTGATATTTAGGCTGGCCGAGCCTTTTCGCTTCCGCGGGATTGGACAGAAATCCGATTTCCACCAGCGCGCCCGGTTTGGTTACATTCTGCATTAAGTAAATGCCGTGTATCCGTTTTGCCTTTCTCGTTGTATTCTCCAAATTGATTCTCAATTCGTCCTGTATATATTTTGCCACTTTTTCATTCTCTTCGTATTTTCCATAGTAGAAGCTTTGGGCGCCGCTCCATCTCGGTGACGGTATGGCGTTCAGATGAATGCTGATATAAAGCTCCGCCTCTGAACGGTTGATGATCTCCACGCGCTTTCTCAGATCTTCCGCTTTGCGTCGGCTGTAGCCTCTCGTCCCTTCAGGAGCTAAATCAGTATCCGTCTCCCGCGTCATAATGACCAAAGCTCCCTGCTCCTGCAAATAGTCTCTGACCCTGGAGGCCACTTCGAGAGTAATGTCCTTTTCAAGGTGACTGCCTCCCGTGGCGCCTCCGTCCGGCCCGCCGTGTCCCGGATCGAGATAGATGATTTTCCCGCTCAGCGGCAGGCTCCACGGCCGCCAGGAATCATCATTATGGAATTGAAACCGGAATAAACACAATAATATGATAAAGCCAAGTAAAAAACCGAGCCATTTCAGCTTTTTTGTCATATCTTCCCCTCCCGCTTGTCCCCGTTATTAATAAGTATGGGACAAGGGAAGAAATTATGATTACCTCATGCGGAGCTTACATTGTTTTTCCCTTTGCAGAAATCCTTCCGTCCACCAGCTGTTGATAAACCGGCAGGACGCTTCATAGATTTCTTTTTGTTCAACGGAAGAATATTGCTCATGCGTCCAATTGCAAAGATATTCAAAAAAATCGGCCGTCAGTTCTTCCTCTTCTTCAGCCGAACGGGCGTTTGCCCTCTGCAAAGACTCACCATAATAGCCAAAGACGCCGAACCGGCCGCCTAATAAATACGCTTCAATTGCAAAATCTATGCATCCTTCACTCAGAATGCCGTTTTCGTCTTGAAGAAAGGGAAACAAAGGGGTAAGACATGCTTTTACGGACTGAATGATCTGCGTCAGTGACAGCTCCTTTAGTAAACTCTTCTCAAGCTCATAATCCTTCTGCCGTTTCACGTCTGAAAAAGATAATACTTCTGCCATTGCCAGCCACGCTCCTTTTTACTGTTATTTTGAAAGGAAAAGGGAGAAAGCATGCTTTGTTGATAGTGGAAATCCTCCCAAATGAAGGAGTTTCATGTTAACTGGAAGAATAAAGAGCTGAGGTGACGTGATGAAAAAGCTGTTTCAATACAATTGGACGGTGCGTGACGAGTGGTTTATGATATGTGAAAAGCTGAGCCGGGAGGAAATGACGAAAACCCGGACAGGCGGAATGGAGAGCATCTTGCGGACTTTATTTCATATCATTGATGTCGAGATCAGCTGGGCTCGTGCCATTTTAGGTAAAGATGATGTTTTACCCGCTGAGTCTGACTATACGAGCATTCAGGATCTCAGAAAGCTGTCTGAACAGTATCGGGAGGATGTCATTCATGCGGTCTCCCGCAAAGGGCCGGATCTTGTTAAGCCGGACTGGATGGACCAAACCTTTCCTAAAGAAGATATTCTCCGCCACATCCTTGCGCATGAGATTCACCATATGGGACAACTGTCAGTTTGGGCCAGAGAAATTGGAATAGAACCGGTTTCGGCTAATGTGATCAGCCGTCCGCAGGAAAAAGCCGCAAAAAAACAGCACCTCTGACGGGATGCCGTTTTTATATTTTAATGCTTCTTGTTACGGAGTATGTATTAATGTATTCATCCAGCACGAGGCCGCCTTTGTCCTCGTAAAAACCGGCAACCATAAAGCCTGCGTCAATCTGACCTTTAATTTGATCCTCCAGCGTATGGCCGAATTCAAGCGCTTCATGATTATCAATAAGTTCCTTTACCTTTTTCTTACTCAGATCTTTTTCATCCGAAAACGGAATGGAATACTTTACTTTTAGTACGCCTTCCTGCTCTAAATCCATATCAAATAAGAACACGACGGGATTTACAAAACCGGAGACTAAAGACCCGCCTTTTTTCAATACGCGATGAGCTTCTTTCCATACCGGAAGAACCGTATCAACAAAGCAATTCGATACCGGGTGCACGATAAAATCAAATGTCTCATCATCAAAACAGCTCAGATCATTCATGCTGCCTTTGACAGTCCGAAGCGTAAGATCGTCCCGCTCGGCAACCATTCTGTCTTGCGCAAGCTGTTTTTCCGAATTGTCAAAGATGGTGACGTCCGCTCCTGCAGCAGCAAGGACCGGCCCTTGCTGTCCTCCTCCTGAAGCAAGACAAAGAACCTTCAGACCGTCTATGGGCGGAAACCAATCCGCCGGCACATCTTTTCCGGGGGTCATTCTGATGCTCCAATTGCCTTTTTTCGCTTCACCAATCGTATGAGAATCAACCGCAACCGTCCATTCATTGCCTGTTTCGACTTTTTTATCCCATGCCTTGCTGTTATGTATGACTAACTTATTCATTATAACTGCGCTCCTTATTGGTAATGAATAGAGTATAACAAACAATTCTAGAAAAACATCGGATAACCTCTTCGATATGAGAAAAAAATACAAAAAAACCACAACCAAGAAGTTGTGGTTTTTGCCATCCAAAACGATTAACGTTTTGAGAACTGAGGTGCACGACGAGCGCCTTTAAGACCGTATTTTTTACGTTCTTTCATACGAGCGTCACGAGTCAGAAGACCAGCACGTTTAAGTGTTGCACGGTATTCTGGATCTGCTTCAAGCAAAGCACGAGCGATACCGTGACGGATTGCTCCAGCTTGACCAGATAAGCCGCCTCCATGTACGTTTACTAAAACATCATAAGTACCAGCTGTTTCAGTTAAAGTTAATGGTTGTTTGATATCTTCGATTAGAGCCGGAGATGGAATGTGCTCGCTGATTTCACGATTATTAACGACGATACGACCTTCTCCTGGAACTAAGCGCACACGCGCTACAGAACTTTTACGACGGCCAGTACCGTAATATTGAACCTGTGCCAAATTGGTAACCTCCTTTTTAATTAACCGCGAAGTTCGTAAACTTCAGGTTTTTGTGCTTCATGTGGATGCTCAGAACCACGGTATACGTTCAATTTCTTGAACATTTGACGACCTAGAGAACCTTTTGGAAGCATGCCTTTGATAGCAAGCTCAAGCATTTTCTCAGGGTAGTTTGTACGCATTTCAAGAGCTGTTCTTGATTTCAGACCGCCTGGGTGCATTGTGTGACGGTAGTAGATTTTATCAGTTAACTTTTTACCAGTTAACTCGATTTTTTCAGCGTTGATGATGATCACATGATCTCCAGTATCAACGTGCGGTGTGTAAGTCGGTTTGTGTTTCCCGCGAAGGATAGATGCAACTTCTGTAGAAAGACGTCCTAAAGTCTTGCCTGCTGCATCAACAACTAACCACTTGCGTTCAATAGTACTTGCGTTAGCCATAGGTGTTGTACGCATTTAATTCCCTCCTAAATGATCTGTCATTTTTTCATAAACTTCTGTTACGTTCTATTTCACAACACAATAAGTTCCGGGGCTTATCGTGGGGTTGAAATACATACCATATGATATCTTATAACTTTATGCAGACTCTGTCAAGAAAATGTTACACCTGGTTTAGTTGTCATAGCAAACGCTCCATAAATACAGCCCGTGCCCCGGTGCGGTGCGCCCCGCGGCTTCGCGATCCTTCGCTTTGAGCATTGCTTTTACATCATCGGGAGAAAATTTTCCAGCTCCTGTATCCAATAACGTTCCGGCAATGATTCTGACCATATTATAGAGAAAACCGTTTCCGGTGATCCGCATCTGCAGGCCGTCTCCGGTCTCAGTCCAATCCAGCTCGTAAATCGTTCTGACCTTATCCTGAACCGCGGTATCAGCCGCGCAAAAGCTTGTGAAATCATGTGTCCCGATGAGGTGCCTTGAAGCTTCCCTCATTTTCTGCACATTAAGCTGATATGCAAAATGGTAAGCGTAATGTCGTTTAAATACGTCCGGGTGTTTCTCCGTATATACAAAGTAGCGATATTCCTTTTGGACCGCGCTAAATCGTGCATGGAACCCATCATCCGCAATCTCTGCTGTTTTGACGGCAATATCATCAGGCAGCAGGGCATTGAGCGCAAACGGCCATTTCTCAGCCGGGATGGACAGCGGCGTATCAAAATGAATGACCTGCCCGGCAGCATGAACATCGCTGTCCGTGCGGCCCGATGAGATGACAGGCACCCTGCCATCCGTTTTGTGGATGACGGCCAGCGCTTTTTCCAATTCACTTTGAACGGTCCGCTTTCCAGGCTGAACCTGATATCCGTTAAATAAATGCCCGTCATAAGCAATGGTACATTTCACTCTCATTCAGCAGCACCTCTAACTTCTTAAGAAAAACAATAACACGGCTAATACGATGATGAGCAGAATGGCTCCGGTATCCTTTCCGGTCCAGACGAGCTTTCTGTATTTCGTTCTCCCCTCACCGCCCTGGTAGCCTCTCGCCTCCATGGCGACCGCAAGCTCTTCCGCGCGTTTAAAGGCGCTGACAAACAGCGGGACAAGCAGCGGAACAACCGCTTTGATTCTGTCTTTCACCGGGCCGCTTGTAAAGTCCGCACCCCTCGCCATTTGCGCCTTCATGATTTTATCTGTCTCTTCCATCAATGTCGGGATAAATCGCAATGATATCGACATCATCAATGCGAGTTCGTGTACAGGCAACTTCACCTTTTTAAAAGGATTCAGGAGCTGCTCCATTCCATCCGTTATTTCAATCGGCGTTGTTGTCAGCGTCAGCAGCGTCGTCATAAAGATAAGGTAAACGAAACGGAGGGAGATAAAAATCCCCTGTATAAGTCCGCCCTCATACACTTTAAACCAGCCAAGCTGAAAAATGACAGATCCTTCATGCGTCATGAAAATGTGTAATAAAAAGGTAAACGCCACAATCCAGATAATCGGCTTAAGCCCCTTCAGCAAAAAGCTGAACGGCACTCGTGTTAAGGCGATCACCCCGAATGTAAACAAACCGAGCAAAGCGTACGTCTGTACGTTGTTTGCCAAAAAAACGATACATACAAAAAGAAAGATGCTGACAAGTTTTGTTCGCGGGTCCAATCGGTGAATAAGCGATGATCCGGGAACATACTTTCCGATAATCATGCTGTCCATCATTGGTCCTTTTCCTCCTGAAAGAAAGCCTTAATTTCGCTCGCGGCATCCTGCAGGGTCAGCATGGGTTTCTCATACTTGACTCCGAGAGCCTTCTCAAGCCGTCTCTGAAACTTCACCGACTCAGGAAGATCCAGTCCCATTTCGGCCATCTCTTCACCTTTTACAAACAAGTCACGCGGACTCCCCGTCGCTTTAATGGTTCCTTTGTGCATGACGATCATTTCGTCAGCATAGCGGGCGGCGTCCTCCATGCTGTGGGTGACGAGAACGGTAGTCAGGTTTCCCCGCTGATGAAGCGCATAGAACATGTCCATAATGTCCTGGCGCCCTCTCGGATCAAGACCGGCCGTCGGTTCATCCAAAACCAGCACTTCCGGCTCCATCGCGAGAACGCCGGCAATCGCCACTCTCCGCATCTGGCCGCCGCTGAGCTCAAACGGTGAACGATCCAAAATGTCTTCCGGAAGGCCCACAAGCCCCAGCATTTCTTTTGCTTTCCGTTCAGCGTCTTCTTTTTTTACACCGAAATTCATCGGTCCGAATGCGATGTCCTTCAGCACAGTCTCTTCAAACAGCTGATGTTCGGGAAATTGGAAAACGATTCCGACTTTTTTTCGCAAAGTCTTAAGGTCTTTATTTTTTTTACCGGCTGCCAGAATCGTGCTCCCGAGCTCAAGCTGTCCTTTAGTCGGTTTCAGCAAACCGTTTAAATGCTGCAGGAGCGTCGATTTGCCCGACCCTGTATGCCCGATGACGGCAACGTAGCTACCCTCTTTTATCACGGCATTGATATCATACAGAGCAAGCCGTTCAAACGGTGTCTTCATTTGATAGCGGTGTTCTACATCTTTGATTTTAATGTCCACAGCTCATTCACCAGCCCTTCCTGAGTCAGATGGTTTTTCGTTAACGCCAGTCCGCTTTCTTTCAAAAGCAGGCTGAGCTGGAATGAGAAAGGCAAATCAAGACCGATGCGAACCAAGTCTTCATTTAATTTAAAAATCTCTTCAGGCGTGCCCTCTGCATATTTCCTGCCGCCGTTCATCACAATGATCCTGTCCGCCCTTGCGGCTTCTTCCAGGTCATGTGTTATCGAAATGACGGTGGCCATGCCCTGATCTTTTAAGCGTCTGACAGTATCAAGGACTTCTTCTCTCCCAATCGGGTCAAGCATGGATGTCGCTTCATCCAAAATCATAATATCAGGACGCGCGGCAATAATTCCCGCGATCGCCACTCTTTGTTTTTGACCTCCGGAGAGATGGTGCGGCTCTTGATCAAGAAAATCCTGCATATTGACTTGTGTGACAGCCCAATCTACTCTCTCAATCATTTCTTCGCGCGGAACACCATTGTTTTCTAAACCAAAAGCCACATCATCGCGAACAGTCGTTCCGACAAATTGGTTATCGGGATTCTGAAAGACCATCCCTATTTTTTTTCGCACATCCCACACGGTATCCTCAGTCAGCTTGATGCCGCCGACTTCAATTTCTCCGGCCTCAGGCAAAATCAGCCCGTTCAGCGCTCTGGCCAAAGTCGACTTCCCTGAACCGTTGTGACCTACGATAGCAAGCCATTCTCCTTCATATACCTCCAGACTCACACCGTCCAGCGCCGGTCTTTCTGCATCTTTGCGGTAGCGGAATAGAATGTCTTTTACGGATATAAGCTGTTTTTGATCCACGGGCGCCTGACCTCCTCTCAGCTATAGCTCTGCTTTTCTGTCTCATGATAAAAAGTTCTGATATCTAAAAAAAGGGCATAGATCCAGTTAGAAACTGTCCCGCCCTTCTTTAGATACACAAAAATATGTGATTAAACCAATTCGATGATTGCCATTGGTGCACCGTCACCACGGCGAGGACCAAGCTTCATAATACGTGTGTATCCGCCTTGGCGCTCCTCGTAACGAGTTGCAATGTCAGAGAATAATTTTTGAAGTGCATCTTGGTTATTTTCTTCATTAGCAACCTCGTTGCGAATGTATGCAGCAGCTTGACGACGAGCATGCAAGTCACCGCGCTTACCAAGAGTGATCATCTTTTCAACAACAGAGCGAAGTTCTTTCGCACGTGTTTCAGTTGTTTCAATTCTTTCGTTGATGATCAAATCTGTTGTAAGATCACGAAGCATAGCTTTACGCTGTGAACTCGTACGTCCTAGTTTTCTGTATGACATGTGATGTCCCCTCCTTTAATGGAATGCTGTTTCTAATTAAAAAACACACGAAAATCCTAGTTCACATGGAAACTAGATCAATCGTCTTTGCGAAGGCCGAGTCCAAGTTCTTCAAGTTTCGCTTTCACTTCTTCAAGTGATTTGCGTCCCAGGTTGCGAACTTTCATCATATCTTCTTCCGTCTTGTTCGCAAGTTCTTGAACCGTGTTAATGCCCGCACGCTTCAAGCAGTTGTAAGAACGGACAGAAAGATCAAGTTCCTCAATCGTCATTTCAAGAACTTTTTCTTTTTGGTCCTCTTCTTTTTCAACCATGATTTCAGCATGCTGAGCTTCGTCAGTTAAACCGACGAATATATTAAGGTGTTCAGTTAAAATCTTTGAACCGAGAGCAATTGCTTCCTTCGGTCCAGTGCTTCCGTCAGTCCAAACATCAAGTGTAAGTTTGTCATAGTTTGCAACCTGGCCTACACGAGTGTTTTCTACCTGATAAGATAAACGAGAAACTGGCGTAAAGATTGAATCGATCGGAATCACGCCGATTGGCTGATCGTCTCTTTTGTTCGAATCAGCAGGTGTATACCCACGTCCTCTTTGTGCAGTAAGGCGAACTCGGAAACTCGCATTCTCACCAAGAGTCGCGATATGAAGATCCGGATTAAGGATTTCAACATCGCTGTCGTGTGTAATATCAGCTGCTGTGACAGTTCCTTCGCCCTGTACATCAATTTCAAGCGTCTTCTCTTCATCAGAGTAGATTTTCAATGCAAGCTTTTTAATGTGCAAGATTATCGTTGTAACATCTTCCACAACGCCTTCGATTGTCGAGAATTCGTGCAGTACACCATCTATCTGGATCGATGTTACAGCGGCACCAGGGAGTGAGGATAAGAGGATACGACGTAAGGAGTTACCCAGAGTTGTACCATATCCACGCTCAAGCGGCTCTACGACAAACTTACCAAATTTGGCATCGTCGCTGATTTCAACCGTTTCGATTTTTGGTTTTTCAATCTCGATCATTACTTAAAACCCTCCTTCAAAACGTCGAAACCTCGAATAGAATCATATGAGATTCCATCCGAAATTCCCCATTGTTTAGTCCCGTATGTGCTCAGGCAACGAGTCGGTGCATTCGTTTCATAAATAACTGTATCATAACCCATTATTGACAGGGACACAAAATCTATACAAACAAATTACACGCGGCGACGTTTTGGTGGACGGCATCCATTATGAGGAACAGGAGTTACGTCTCTGATAGCTGTAACTTCAAGTCCGGCAGCTTGTAAAGCACGGATTGCAGCTTCACGGCCAGAACCTGGTCCTTTAACAGTTACTTCAAGAGTTTTAAGTCCGTGTTCGATTGAACCTTTAGCAGCTGTTTCAGCAGCCATTTGCGCAGCAAAAGGAGTCGATTTACGAGAACCTCTGAATCCTAGAGCTCCGGCACTTGACCAAGAAAGAGCATTACCATGAGTATCAGTGATCGTAACGATCGTGTTGTTGAAAGTTGAACGAATATGAGCGATTCCTGACTCAATATTCTTTTTCACGCGACGTTTACGCGTGTTTTGTTTACGAGCAGCAGCCATTGTTTAGGTACCTCCCTTACTTATTTTTTCTTGTTAGCTACAGTACGACGCGGACCTTTACGAGTACGCGCATTGTTTTTAGAGTTTTGTCCGCGAACAGGCAAACCTCTGCGATGGCGGATTCCGCGGTAGCTTCCGATTTCGATCAGACGCTTGATGTTAAGAGAAACTTCACGGCGAAGGTCACCTTCTACTTTCAGTTTGTCAATAACATCACGGATTTTACCAAGTTCTTCTTCAGTAAGATCACGCACACGAGTATCTTCAGAAACACCAGCCTCTTTCAAGACTTGCTGAGCCGTTGTGCGGCCAATTCCGAAGACATATGTTAAAGAAATAACAACACGTTTGTCACGTGGGATATCTACACCAGCAATACGAGCCATTCTCTGGGCACCTCCTTATTAATTATCCTTGTTTTTGTTTATGCTTTGGATTTTCACAGATCACCATTACTTTTCCTTTTCTGCGAATAACTTTACATTTCTCGCAGATTGGTTTAACTGATGGTCTCACTTTCATGTGTTTCCAACCTCCTTCAGTTTCCGGAGTGCTTTATTTGTAACGGTACGTAATCCTGCCACGAGTTAAGTCATATGGAGATAATTCTACCGTAACTTTGTCTCCAGGTAAAATGCGAATGAAGTGCATGCGGATTTTACCAGATACGTGAGCCAAAACCGTATGGCCATTTTCGAGTTCAACTTTGAACATCGCGTTTGGCAGTGTTTCGACAATCGTACCTTCCACTTCAATTACATCGTCTTTCGCCATTCAAGTGTTCTCCCTTCTTCAAATCAGTAACTTGCTCTCTGACAAATTTCAAAAGAGAAAATCTCAGTTATCCGTTTGTCACACGCCCTGTTTCGTTTATACTGTTCTGAACTTCCGGAGATACGCAATCATAAAGGGTGAATGATTGATATTCTTTTTCTAAGGAGAATGAAATGTACGCTTTTCTCCGTCTGCTTTAGTACACGATGATGAGTCTTCATTCCGATGACAGCAGCTAGCCGGTTTTTCTTCCGACCAATTGTAAACCTACAATCTGCCCAAGTGCGGAATGAAAAACATGTGTCATGGAATTCATTTCATCATCTAGACTTTTGTCAGTATATCAAAACCCGTTTCCGTAATCGCAATCGTATGTTCAAAATGAGCACACTTTTTCCCATCTACCGTTACAACCGTCCAGTTATCAGCCAATGTTTTCACATATCGGCTGCCAGCGTTAACCATCGGTTCTATAGCGAGAACCATGCCAGGCTTCAGCCTAGGTCCTTTGTTTGGCGGACCGTAATGAGGAATTTGCGGATCCTCATGCAAGTCTTGACCAACACCATGTCCGACATACTCCCTAACAACTGAAAACTGCTCCTTTTCGACATACGTTTGTATTGCGTGGGAAATATTCGACAAACGTTCACCTGGTTTTGCTTCCTTCAAGCCTTTATATAAAGACTCCTCTGTCACTTCCAGCAGTCGTTTATCATCATCACTGATGTTTCCTACCGGATATGTCCAAGCAGAGTCACCATGATAACCATTTAATTTAGCACCGATATCAATGCTGATAATGTCACCGTCACGCAAAACCCTTTTACCGGGAATTCCGTGAACGAGTTCTTCATTAACTGATACACAGATGCTCCCGCGAAACCCATTATACCCCTTAAAAGATGGGATTGCACCCTGCTTCTCAATAAAACGTTCGGCAATTTGATCCAATTCTTTTGTCGAGATTCCTGGTTTAATGTGCTTTTTCATCTCTTCATGAGTCAAAGCCACGATTCGCCCTGCCTCCCGCATGATGCTAAGCTCACGAGGGGTCTTACAGATAATCATTTGCTCAATCCTCCAAGAAGCTCTTTCACATCTTTGTACACGTCGTTAATGTCCTGCTGGCCATTGACGTTGACAAGATACCCTTTCTCAGAATAAAAATCGAGTAAAGGCTGAGTCTGCTTCATGTTGACCTCAAGCCGTTTTGAGACGGTTTCCTCATTATCATCTGCCCGTTGATAAAGGTCTCCTCCGTCTTTATCACAAACACCCGGCGTTTTCGGCGGATTGAAAACCAAATGATAGGTTGTGCCGCAAACACTGCAAATTCTGCGTCCAGTCAAACGTTCCATTAAAGAGTCTTTGTCTACTTTAATGTTAATGACATAATCAATCGGCTTGCCGTATTCCTCAAGAATGTTTTCAAGAGCTTCAGCCTGAGCGACTGTTCGCGGAAATCCGTCCAGAAGAAAACCTCTTTCACAATCATCTTTGCCGAGTCTTTCTTTGACAATGCCGATTGTGACTTCGTCCGGTACGAGCTCGCCTTTATCAATATAAGACTTTGCTTCGAGTCCGAGTGGTGTTTCTTCTTTCATAGCAGCACGGAACATATCTCCCGTTGAGATATGAGGTATCCCATAATCCTCAACAATTCGTTCTCCCTGTGTGCCTTTACCGGCTCCAGGAAGTCCCATTAAGACTAAGTTCATTCGGATTTCCCCCGTCCTCTCTTATTAAGAGGAATGGTTAAAACCAGTCCTCTAATTTTTCATAAATCCTCGGTAATTACGTTTCACTAACTGGCTCTCCAGCTGCTTCATTGTCTCCAAGGCTACCCCGACGACAATTAACAATGATGTTCCGCCAATCTGTGCACTTTGAGGCAATCCAGCGAATTGAATGAAAAAGATAGGAAGAATGGAAATCACGGCTAAGAATATAGAACCCACAAACGTAAGTCGATACAAAATGCTCGTAATTCTATCTTGAGTCATTTTCCCTGGACGAACCCCCGGGATATAGCCACCCTGTTTTTTAAGGTTATCAGCCATTTGTTCAGGGTTTACCTGCACAAAAGCATAGAAGTACGTAAAGGCGATAATTAATGCGACATAAACCGTCATGCCCACCGGATGTGTATTGTCAAAGTTGGCTTGAATCCACTTTGTCACATCGTTTTCTCCAAAAAATGACGCGATAGTACGCGGCGTAATAAGGAACGCAACCGCAAAGATTACCGGAATAACCCCTGCCGGATTCACTTTAAGCGGAAGGTGAGTTGACTGGCCTCCGCCAACAGGTGAACGACCTTGCCCTTTTGCATATTGAATCGCGATTTTGCGTACGGCCTGCTGAATGAAAATAACACCAACAATAACGGCCAAAATCGCAATCACCAGTAAAGCGATTTTTACAATATGAATAAACAGCTGATCGCTGCTGCCGACAAATTGAGTCTCATAAATCTGCCCAACAGTTTTCGGAATACTAGCCACAATCCCCGCGAAGATGATGATCGAAATTCCGTTACCTACTCCATTGGAAGTAATTTGTTCTCCCAGCCACATTAAAAAAGCAGTTCCTCCAGTGAGTACTAAAGCAATAATCAGATATGTCGATATGCCGGATTTTTCAATCAGCATACCGTTTGCCAGGTTGTTAAACCCGTAAGACATACCTAATGCCTGGATAAAACCAAGCACAATCGTAAAATATCTCGTGAACTGAGCTAATTTACGGCGGCCGACTTCACCTTGCTTAGACCACTCGGTAAACTTCGGCACAACATCCATCTGAAGCAGCTGAATGATGATGGAAGCAGTGATGTAAGGCGTAATTCCCATCGCAAAAATGGAGAACTGATAAAGCGCACCGCCGCCAAATGTGTTAAGGAGATCAAAAACCCCCATCGAACTTTGTGTCTGCAACGCCTGAGCATTTACATATGGCACAGGGATAAACGCACCTATGCGAAAGACGATAAGCATGAGTAATGTAAAAATGATTTTATTCCGAATATCACTCACACGCATAAAGTTGGAGATTGTCTTAAACAAGTTAGATCACCTCAGCTGTACCGCCAGCAGCTTCAACAGCTTCTTTCGCAGAAGCAGAGAATTTATTGGCTTTTACAGTTAATTTTTTCTCTAATTTACCGTTGCCAAGAATCTTTACTCCTGCATTAAGTTTGCTAATAACACCAGTCTCAAGAAGAAGTTCAGGAGTGACTTCCGTTCCTTCCGCAAAACCGTTCAATTTGTCTACGTTCACAATAGCGTATTCCTTACGGTTGATGTTTGTAAAACCGCGCTTAGGAAGACGTTGGAATAAAGGCATTTGTCCCCCCTCGAATCCAGGGCGTACACCGCCGCCAGAACGAGCGTTTTGACCTTTGTGACCTTTACCAGCTGTTTTACCGTTACCAGAACCAATACCACGACCTACGCGATTGCGTACTTTACGTGAACCTTCTGAAGGCTTTAATTCATGAAGTTTCATTAGGACACCTCCTTAGCCTATAATTTATTTTTATTGTTCTTTAACAGAAACTAGATGAGATACTTTATTAATCATACCGCGGATCGCAGCGTTATCTTCATGAACGACAGTTTGGTTTGTTTTCTTTAAACCAAGTGTTCTTACAGTAACGCGCTGATCTTCCGGGCGACCGATTACACTGCGTTTGAGGGTAATTTCTAATTTAGCCATTAATGTTCCCTCCTTATCCTAACAGTTCTTCTACAGATTTTCCACGAAGCTTCGCAACGTCTTCGGCACGTTTAAGCTCACTTAAACCTTGAAGTGTTGCACGGATCATGTTGATCGGTGTGTTAGAACCTAAAGACTTAGAAAGGATATCAGCAACGCCAGCAAGCTCAAGTACCGCACGTACAGGGCCTCCAGCGATAACTCCAGTACCTTCAGAAGCAGGTTTCAACAAGATATTGCCTGCACCGAAACGTCCGATGATTTCGTGTGGAATCGTAGTTCCAACCATTGGTACTTCAATCAAATTCTTTTTCGCATCTTCAACAGCTTTGCGGATTGCTTCAGGTACTTCTTGTGCTTTACCAGTACCGAAACCTACGTGACCGTTTTTGTCACCGACAACGACTAGAGCTGCGAAACGGAAACGACGACCACCTTTAACAACTTTCGCTACGCGGTTAACCGTAACTAAGCGTTCTTCTAACTCTAATTTGCTTGGGTCAATACGACGCATAATCATGTGTCCCTCCTTTTTTTATTAAAATTTCAGTCCGGCTTCACGAGCTGCATCGGCCAGAGCTTTTACACGTCCATGGTATAAGTATCCGCCGCGGTCAAATACTACGTCAGAAACACCTTTCTCAGAAGCGCGTTTCGCAACGAGTTCACCGACTTTAGCAGCAGCAGCGCTGTCACCAGTGCTTTCCACGTTCAAATCTTTATCGAGAGTAGAGGCACTAGCAAGTGTAACGCCATTTACATCATCGATGATTTGAGCATAAATGTGTTTGTTTGAACGGAACACATTCAGACGAGGTCTTTCAGCTGTGCCTGAAAGTTTAGCACGAACACGGGCATGTCTTTTTTGACGAGCAGCATTTTTGCTAGTTTTCGTAATCATCCTTAGGTCACTCCTTTCTTCACTTTAAGCGGTCTTACTTAGCAGATTTACCTTCTTTACGGCGAACAACTTCACCTTCGTAGCGGATTCCTTTACCTTTGTAAGGCTCTGGAGAACGTACAGCGCGGATGTTAGCAGCGATAGCTCCTACACGCTCTTTGTCTGTACCTTTTACAACTACTTTAGTTTGAGAAGGAACTTCGATTTCGATGCCCTCTTCAGGAACGATCTCAACAGGGTGAGAGTATCCAACGTTTAAAACAAGTTTGTTTCCGGATTTAGCCGCACGATAACCGACACCGACTAATTCCAAACCTCTTTCAAATCCTTTAGATACGCCTTCAACCATGTTTCCAAGCAGACTGCGAGTCGTACCATGCAGCGCACGGTGCTCTTTGTGATCAGAAGGACGAGTAACTGTAAGCACGTTGTCCTCAATTTTGATTTCCATATCAGGATGGAAAGTACGAGTTAATTCTCCTTTTGGTCCTTTTACAGCTACAGTGTTGCCTTCGTTCAGCGTTACTGTAACTCCAGAAGGGATCTCAAGCAGTTTTTTACCTACACGAGACATACTAAAACACCTCCATTCTTGTTAAACTTCTTACCAAACGTATGCTAGAACTTCTCCACCAGCTTGTTTTGCACGGGCTTCTTTGTCCGTTAAAACACCTTGTGATGTAGAAATAATCGCGATTCCAAGACCGTTAAGTACGCGAGGTACTTCATTTGATTTAGCGTATACACGCAAACCTGGTTTGCTGATTCTTTTAAGACCAGTGATAACGCGCTCGTTGTTTTGTCCGTATTTCAAGAAAACGCGGATGATACCTTGTTTGCTGTCTTCTACGAACTCAACGTCACGAATGAAACCTTCACGCTTTAAAATGTCAGCAATTTCTCTTTTCAATTTAGAAGCAGGAATTTCAAGCTTCTCATGACGTACCATGTTTGCATTGCGAATACGAGTCAGCATATCTGCAATTGGATCTGTCATAACCATTATATAATTACCTCCTTCCCATTCTTGGGGATTACCAGCTGGCTTTTTTCACGCCAGGAATTTGTCCTTTATATGCAAGCTCACGGAAACAAATACGGCAAAGTTTAAATTTACGAATGACTGAGTGCGGACGTCCGCAGCGTTCACAGCGAGTGTACTCTTGCACTTTAAACTTTGGTGTACGTTGTTGTTTCGCAATCATTGACTTTTTAGCCACGATTTCGCCTCCCTTTCATTGATTATTTCTGGAACGGCATACCTACTTGAGTTAATAGCTCACGAGCCTCTTCGTCAGAGTTAGCAGTCGTTACGATAACGATGTCCATTCCGCGAACCTTTGTTACTTTATCGTAGTCAATTTCAGGGAAGATTAACTGTTCTTTGATACCAAGAGTGTAGTTTCCGCGACCGTCGAAAGATTTCTTAGAAATCCCGCGGAAGTCACGTACACGCGGTAAAGATACAGAAATAAGTTTATCAAGGAAATCATACATGCGCTCTCCGCGAAGAGTTACTTTCGCACCGATAGGCATTCCCTCACGAAGACGGAATCCAGCAATTGATTTCTTCGCACGAGTAACGACAGGTTTTTGACCTGCGATAAACGTTAATTCTTCAACAGCACTGTCGATTGCTTTTGCGTTTTGAACAGCATCACCGACACCCATGTTGATTACGATTTTTTCGATTTTTGGCACCTGCATAACAGAGTCGTAGTTGAACTTCGTCATTAAAGCAGGTGAAATTTCTTTATTGTACTTTTCTTTAAGGCGGTTCATGAGATAGACCTCCCTTCCTTTAAATACTATTTATCTAAGACTTGCCCAGATTTTTTTGCAACACGAACTTTTTTGCCATCTTCCACTTTGTATCCTACGCGAGTCACTTCACCTGTTTTAGGATCGAGCGGCATAACGTTTGATACATGAATTGGCGCCTCTTGATTAGAAATACCGCCTTGAGGGTTTGCTTGAGTTGGTTTAGAGTGCTTCTTCACCATGTTTACGCCCTCAACTAGAACGCGGTCCTTTTTAGGGAAAGCAGCAAGGATCGTACCTTGTTTGCCTTTATCTTTACCAGAGATAACCATTACTTTATCGCCTTTTTTCACATGCATCCTGATCGCACCTCCTTGAGTAAGGCATTTATTTCATTAGATAACTTCTGGAGCCAGAGAAACAATTTTCATGAAGTTGTTTTCACGTAATTCACGGGCAACCGGTCCGAAGATACGAGTTCCACGCGGGCTCTTGTCGTCACGGATGATAACACATGCATTCTCATCGAAGCTGATGTATGATCCGTCAGATCTGCGTGCACCGCTTTTTGTGCGAACGATAACAGCTCTTACGACTTCACCTTTTTTGACAACGCCTCCTGGTGTTGCTTGTTTAACCGTGCAAACAATTACATCACCAATGTTAGCCGTTTTACGTCCAGAACCGCCAAGAACTTTAATAGTAAGTACCTCACGCGCACCGGAGTTGTCAGCAACTTTTAAACGAGTCTCTTGTTGAATCATTATTTGTTACCTCCCTTCGGAAAAAGAATTCCGAACTTTATTAGATAATAACAGCTTCTTCGACAACTTCTACTAGACGAAAACGCTTAGTTGCAGATAATGGACGAGTTTCCATGATCTTTACGATGTCTCCGATTTTAGCTTGGTTATTTTCATCATGTGCTTTGAATTTCTTTGAGTATTTTACGCGTTTACCGTAAATAGGATCCTTTTTGTATGTTTCAACAACAACAGTGATGGTTTTATCCATTTTGTCAGAAACAACACGGCCTTGGTAAACTTTGCGTTGGTTACGTTCGCTCATGCTCACGACCTCCCCTCAGTGATTATTTGTTGGCAGCAATTTCTCTTTCACGAATCACAGTTTTCATGCGCGCGATAGCTTTGCGCACTTCACGAATGCGAGCAGTATTTTCAAGTTGTCCTGTCGCTAATTGAAAGCGAAGATTGAAAAGTTCTTCTTTAAGAGACTTTACTTTTTGTTCAATTTCAGCAGTGGTAAGGTCACGAATTTCATTAGCTTTCATTTGATTCACCACCAATTTCTTCACGTTTTACGAACTTCGTTTTAATTGGCAATTTGTGAGATGCAAGACGAAGAGCTTCACGAGCTACCTCTTCAGACACACCAGAAATTTCAAATAAAACTTTGCCCGGTTTTACAACAGCTACCCAGCCTTCAGGAGCCCCTTTACCGGAACCCATCCGTACCTCAAGCGGTTTAGCAGTGTAAGGTTTTGAAGGGAAAATTTTAATCCAAACTTTACCGCCACGTTTCATGTAACGAGTCATCGCAATACGTGCAGCTTCGATTTGGCGGTTCGTGATCCAAGAAGCTTCAAGAGCCTGGATACCGTACTCACCAAAATGTACTTCAGTACCGCCTTTAGCGCGACCGCGCATTTTTCCGCGATGCTCTCTGCGATATTTAACGCGTTTTGGTAATAACATATTATTTTCCTCCTTCCTCAGTTTTCTTCTTAGTAGGAAGAACCTCTCCACGATAGATCCAGACTTTTACACCAAGCTTACCGTAAGTTGTGTCAGCTTCAGATGTTGCATAGTCGATGTCAGCACGTAAAGTGTGCAATGGAACAGTTCCTTCACTGTAGTATTCAGAACGAGCGATATCAGCTCCGCCAAGACGGCCGGAAACCATTGTTTTCACACCTTGTGCTCCAGCACGCATAGTGCGTTGGATTTGTTGTTTCTGCGCACGGCGGAAAGAAATACGGTTTTCTAGTTGACGAGCGATGTTGTCAGCTACAAGCTGAGCATCAAGATCTGCTCTTTTGATTTCAAGAATGTTAATGTGTACACGCTTGCCAGTAAGGCTGTTAAGGGCTTTACGAAGTGCTTCAACTTCAGATCCGCCTTTACCGATTACCATACCAGGCTTAGCAGTGTGGATCGTAATGTTAACGCGGTTTGCTGCACGCTCGATTTCTACTTTAGAAACAGAAGCGTCAGAAAGGCGTTTGCTAATGAATTCACGAATTTTTAAATCTTCGTGCAGGAAGTCAGCGTAATCTTTACCAGCGTACCACTTAGATTCCCAATCACGAATGACTCCGATACGAAGACCGACTGGATTTACCTTTTGACCCACTACTTATCCCTCCTTCTTTTCTGATACAACGATTGTAATGTGGCTCGTACGTTTGTTGATTTGGCTCGCACGTCCCATAGCACGCGGGCGGAATCTTTTTAACGTTGGGCCTTCGTCAACAAATGCCTGAGAAATAACCAGATTGTTAGCGTCCATCTCGTAGTTGTGCTCAGCATTTGCGATAGCAGATTTTAAAACTTTTTCGATGATCGGAGAAGCAGCTCTCGGAGTTAGGTTCAAGATAGATACTGCTTCGCCTACTTGCTTACCTCGAATCAGGTCCATTACTAGACGTGCTTTACGAGGAGCAATACGGACTGTTCTTGCAACAGCTTTAGCTTGCATTTAAAAGCCTCCTCTCTTAGCGTCTTGTTTTTTTATCGTCACTGGCGTGGCCTTTGTAAGTACGAGTCGGTGCGAATTCGCCCAACTTGTGGCCTACCATGTCTTCAGAAATGAATACAGGCACGTGTTTACGTCCGTCATATACTGCGATAGTGTGACCGATAAATTGTGGGAAAATAGTTGAACGGCGAGACCAAGTTTTTACAACTTGTTTCTTGTCCGTTTCATTTAATTTCTCGATTTTTGTCATCAAGTGTCCATCGACAAATGGTCCTTTTTTCAAGCTGCGAGCCATTTTGGAACCTCCCTTCGTGATTGCACTACGGTCCGAAATGAACCGTAGACAACCCCGTTATTTATTTTTACGACGACGTACGATAAATTTATCAGATTTGTTCTTTTTCTTACGTGTCTTGAATCCAAGAGTCGGTTTGCCCCAAGGAGACATTGGTGATTTACGTCCGATTGGCGCGCGACCTTCACCACCACCGTGCGGGTGATCGTTAGGGTTCATTACAGAACCGCGGACTGTAGGGCGGATGCCTTTCCAGCGAGAGCGTCCTGCTTTACCAACGTTGATAAGTTCGTGCTGCTCGTTACCTACTTGACCGATAGAAGCGCGGCAAGCAGAAAGGATCATGCGAACTTCACCAGAGTTAAGACGTACAAGAACGTATTTGCCTTCTTTACCAAGAACCTGAGCAGATGTACCAGCTGAACGTACAAGCTGTCCGCCTTTACCAGGTTTTAATTCAATGTTATGCACAACTGTACCAACAGGGATGTTGATAAGCGGAAGTGCGTTACCTACTTTGATGTCAGCTTCAGGGCCGGACATGATTTCAGTACCTACTTGAATTCCTTTTGGTGCAAGAATGTAACGTTTTTCTCCGTCTACATAGTTGATTAGTGCAATGTTAGCTGAACGGTTTGGATCGTACTCAACTGTAGCAACGCGTCCAGGTATACCATCTTTATCGCGTTTGAAGTCGATAACACGGTATTGGCGTTTGTGTCCGCCACCTTGGTGACGTACAGTCAATTTACCTTGGTTGTTACGTCCGCCTTTTTTGTGAAGGGGCGCAAGCAAGGATTTTTCCGGCTGGTCAGTCGTGATTTCAGCAAAATCTGAAGTTGTCATGCCACGACGTCCGTTAGAGGTCGGTTTATACTTTTTAATCGCCATTTTGAATTTCCCTCCTTCTTTTTACAGATAATTAAGCTTCAAAAATTTCGATTTCTTTGCTGTCTGCAGTAAGTTTTACGATCGCTTTTCTGCGACGGCTAGTCATACCAGTGTAGCGGCCGACACGTTTTGATTTTCCTTTGTAGTTCATGATGTTGACTTTGTCAACTTTCACTCCAAAGATACTTTCAACTGCATCTTTCACTTCTGTTTTATTAGCTCTTACATCAACTTCAAAAGTATATTTTTTTTCAGTCATTAAATCAGCAGAACGTTCAGTAATGACGGGGCGCTTAAGAACATCACGAGGATCTTTCATTATGCAAGCACCTCCTCTACTTTTTCAACCGCAGCTTTTGTAATCAGAAGCTTCTCGTGGTTGACAACGTCTAACACGTTGATTCCGTTAGCTTGAACAACTGTAACTCCAGGGATGTTGCGTGCAGAAAGAGATACTGCTTCGTTTGCATCCGCAGTTACGATTAAAGCTTTTTTCTCAACAGATAATCCTTTAAGGACAGCTGCCATTTCTTTTGTTTTAACCGTATCAAGAGTAAGATCTTCAAGAACAATAATGTTGTTGTCGTTCACTTTAGAAGACAATACTGATTTGATTGCCAAGCGGCGAACTTTTTTAGGTAATTTGTAAGAATAGCTGCGTGGTGTTGGGCCGAATACGACACCACCTCCGCGCCATTGCGGTGAACGGATTGAACCTTGACGGGCACGACCTGTACCTTTTTGACGCCATGGTTTGCGACCTCCGCCGCGTACTTCAGAACGATTTTTTACTTTGTGAGATCCTTGACGTAAGGAAGCTCTTTGCATAAGAATAGCGTCGAATACTACGCTCTCATTTGGCTCAATTCCAAATACAGAAGCGTTTAATTCGATATCACCAGCAGTAGAACCGTTTTGGTTGTATAATGCTACTTTTGGCATGATCAATTTCCTCCTTTCCTAAGAGACTTATTTAGATTTAACAGCACTTTTAACAGTGATTAAAGCTTTTCTCGCACCAGGTACGTTACCTTTAATCAAAAGAAGATTGCGCTCAGCATCTACTTTTACGACTTCAAGGTTTTGGACAGTGATTTGATCTCCGCCCATGCGTCCAGGTAATAGTTTACCTTTGAATACACGGTTAGGATCTACAGGTCCCATTGAACCAGGACGACGGTGGTAGCGTGAACCGTGAGACATAGGTCCGCGAGATTGTCCGTGGCGCTTGATTGCACCTTGGAAACCTTTACCTTTAGATACTCCTGTTACATCTACGATTTCTCCTGCAGAGAAAATTTCAACCTTGACTTCCTGACCAATTTCATACGCATCCATATCCACGCCGCGTAATTCTTTAACGAAGCGCTTAGGAGCAGTTTCCGCTTTTGCAACGTGTCCTTTTTCCGGTTTGTTTGAAAGCTTTTCGCGCTTATCGTCAAAACCAAGCTGGATCGCTTCATAGCCATCATTTTCAGCTGTTTTCTTTTGAAGAACAACGTTTGGAGCTGCTTCAATAACAGTTACCGGGATAAGATCACCGTTCTCTGCGAATACTTGCGTCATACCAATTTTTCTTCCTAAGATTCCTTTGGTCATTCGTCACACCTCCTATTAAGATCATTCTATATTTTAGAATTTAAAGTTTGATTTCGATATCGACACCAGATGGTAAGTCTAATCGCATGAGAGCATCAACAGTTTGTGGTGTTGGGTTCACAATGTCGATTAAACGTTTATGTGTACGCATTTCAAATTGCTCACGAGAATCTTTGTATTTGTGCACCGCACGAAGGATTGTGTAAACTGATTTTTCAGTTGGCAACGGAATCGGACCAGATACGCTGGCACCAGAACGTTTTGCCGTTTCAACAATCTTCTCTGCAGATTGATCAAGGATTCTATGATCATATGCTTTTAAACGAATACGAATTTTTTGTTTTGCCATTATTTTCCCTCCTTTTCGCCTACATCACGTTAGACAGTTCTCCGTGAGAAAAACCTGATCACCTTGCCATGGCAAAGCGGCCGGGTGTGTCAGCAACCTCTCACTTCATCGCAGTCAAAGACCAACATACACTATTATACAGAAAATAGACGCATGTTGCAAGGTTTATTTAAAGAACCTTGTGGTTTTCACACTTTGATTATTATACAGGTGATACCATGATTAATCAAGGATATGACTGTTTTCTTTCAGAGATGGAACGATGCGAACCGGCTGACAACTTCGGCAAAACGATCCGGTTCCTCCAAGTGAGGCGAATGGGCTGAGTTCTCAAACCAATGCCATTCTTTATACGGCGCATCAACCTTCTGATAATATTCATAAGACGTCGTCCCCGGAACCGTCAAATCGTATCTCCCTGACATAAAACAGCACGGTATTACAATAGAAGAAACTGATTCCCCTGCATCAAAGGAAATGAGATCCTCCCACAGGTGTTTCAGGCTGAACATTTGTCCCCGCGCGGCTAAGAAGCTCCCCCTCACACCGTACGGTTCACCAAACAGCATTCGCCCCCCTGCTTTAAGAGCGCCGATCGGATGATGGGTAAAGCCCCCTCCCCTCATCTCAATACAAAGCAGAAACAGCGTTCGCTGCAGCTGTTTCTCCCATGGAGGTGCTCCGATAAAGCTCAGCGTCTTGCCCAGCAGGATATGTTTGTGTTGCCTGCTCCATTCCATCATCAGCCGGTAGGCTTCCGTTTCTTCCTTTTGAATATTAACCACCTGACTGATACCGATATACGCATAATACAAATCAGGTTTTTCTTGAAGAACATGAAGCGCCAGAACTGAGCCCCACGAATAGCCGGCGATATATATTTTTTGCCTGCTGAATTGCTTGCATAAGCGTTCGGTCAGCTGAATGGTGTCAGCTGTCAGCTGATCCAAAGTCATAGATGAACCCGGAATTTCCTTTGAATAAGAGAGACCCGCCCCTCTCTGATCCCAGTTCACAACGGTGAAATGCTTTTCCAGCTTATTCTGGTATTTTCTCGCATAGCCGATTTGAGGCGTGCCGGGACCGCCGTGCAAAAACAAAAGCAGCGGATTACTCCTGTCATCACCATTAATCATAATGGTTTGTTCACTGCCATTAATCAGCAATTGCTGAAGCATTGAAATACGATTGGTTTTCTTGAAGTTATCGTCCATCGGTCTTCTCCTAAAATTTGTATACGTTCTATTATACATGGAATCAGCAGGGAAACAAAAAAACGAGGCCCCATAAGGGACCCCGTATTAATGAACGAGTCGATTACTCAGTGATTGTAGAAACAACGCCTGAACCAACTGTACGTCCGCCTTCACGAATAGAGAAACGAGTTCCTTCTTCGATAGCGATTGTAGAGATAAGTTCAACGATCATTTCAGTGTTATCTCCAGGCATAACCATTTCTACGCCTTCTGGAAGATTGATGATACCAGTTACGTCAGTTGTACGGAAGTAGAACTGAGGACGGTAGTTAGAGAAGAATGGAGTATGACGTCCACCCTCTTCTTTAGAAAGAACGTAAACTTCAGCTTTGAATTTGCTGTGTGGAGTGATTGTACCTGGTTTAGCAAGTACTTGTCCACGTTGGATGTCTTCACGAGCTACACCGCGAAGAAGTGCACCGATGTTGTCTCCAGCTTCAGCGTAGTCAAGAAGCTTACGGAACATTTCAACACCTGTAACAGTTGTTTTGCTGTTTTCTTCTTGAAGACCGATGATTTCAACTTCGTCACCGACTTTAACTTGTCCGCGTTCTACACGGCCAGTAGCAACTGTACCACGACCAGTGATTGAGAATACGTCCTCAACTGGCATCATGAATGGTTTTTCAGTGTCGCGTTCTGGAGTTGGGATGTACTCATCAACTGCAGCCATAAGTTCAAGAATTTTTTCTTCGTACTCAGCGTCGCCTTCAAGAGCTTTAAGAGCAGAACCTTTAACAACTGGTACATCATCACCAGGGAAGTCGTATTCGCTAAGAAGGTCGCGAACTTCCATTTCAACAAGCTCAAGAAGCTCTTCGTCGTCTACCATGTCGCATTTGTTAAGGAATACTACGATGTATGGTACACCAACGTTTTTAGAAAGAAGGATGTGCTCACGAGTTTGCGGCATTGGGCCATCAGCAGCAGATACTACAAGGATAGCTCCGTCCATTTGCGCAGCACCAGTGATCATGTTTTTAACATAGTCAGCGTGTCCTGGGCAGTCAACGTGTGCATAGTGACGAGTGTCAGTTTCGTACTCAACGTGTGCAGTAGAGATTGTGATACCGCGCTCACGTTCTTCTGGAGCACCATCAATTTGATCGTACGCCATAGCTGTACCTTTACCAGATTTCTTATGAAGTACTGTTGAGATAGCAGCAGTTAATGTTGTTTTACCATGGTCAACGTGTCCAATTGTACCGATATTGGCATGTGATTTGGAACGGTCGAATTTTTCTTTAGCCATTCTAAAATCCTCCTTAAGAGCTTTTAATTAGTAATGTATAGAGTGATAGAAAGTGAAAGCAAGCTCTCACTTCCTCATCTTACAATAGTAGTTATACTTGAGTTAAGTGGCAAAATCAATTATTCGCCTTTATTTTTTTTGATAATTTCTTCAGCGATGCTCTTCGGCACTTCTTCGTAGTGATCCATGAACATTGTGAACGTACCGCGTCCTTGCGTGTTAGAACGAAGGGCAGTAGCGTAACCGAACATTTCAGCAAGAGGTACCATCGCACGCACAACTTGAGCGTTACCGCGAGCTTCCATACCTTCTACGCGTCCGCGACGAGAAGTAACATCACCCATGATGTCTCCCATGTATTCTTCAGGAATAACAACTTCAACTTTCATGATTGGTTCAAGAAGAACTGGGTTACATTTGCTGACTGCATTTTTCAATGCCATAGAAGCAGCGACTTTAAACGCCATTTCGTTTGAGTCAACATCATGGTAAGATCCATCAAAAAGTTTCGCCTTGATGTCGATTAGCGGGAATCCGGCTAGGACACCATTTTCAAGAGAGTCTTCAAGACCTGCTTGTACGGCTGGGATGTATTCACGAGGAACAACACCACCGACGATTGCGTTTTCGAATTCAAAGCCAGCGCCTTCTTCGTTCGGTTCAAATTCGATCCAAACGTGACCGAACTGACCGCGTCCGCCTGATTGACGTACGAATTTACCTTCAACTTTTGCACCGGTACGGAATGTCTCACGGTACGCAACTTGAGGAGCACCAACGTTAGCTTCAACTTTGAACTCACGCTTCATACGATCAACAATGATATCAAGGTGAAGCTCACCCATACCAGAGATGATTGTTTGACCCGTTTCAGGGTTTGTTTGTGTACGGAATGTAGGATCTTCTTCAGCAAGTTTCGCTAAAGCGATACCCATTTTATCTTGGTCAGCTTTTGATTTAGGCTCAATCGCTACGTCGATAACAGGCTCTGGGAATTCCATTGATTCAAGGATTACAAGATCCTTTTCATCACATAGAGTATCTCCAGTAGAAGTATCTTTTAGACCTACAGCAGCTGCGATGTCTCCAGCGTAAACAGTAGAGATCTCTTCACGGCTGTTAGCGTGCATTTGAAGGATACGTCCTACGCGCTCACGCTTGCCTTTTGTAGAGTTCTTTACATATGAACCGGAATCAAGTGTACCGGAATATACGCGGAAGAATGTCAGCTTACCGACATAAGGGTCAGTCATAACTTTAAATGCAAGTGCAGAGAACGGCTCTTCATCAGAAGAATGACGAACGATCTCTTCATCTGTGTCAGGACGTACACCTTTGATTGCAGCAACATCAGTTGGCGCAGGAAGGTAGTCAAGAACAGCATCAAGTACAAGCTGAACACCTTTGTTTTTGAAAGCAGAACCAACAAGTACAGGGTAGAATTCAACATTCAGTGTACCTTTACGGATAGCAGCTTTCAGTTCAGGGATAGTGATTTCTTCACCTTCAAGGTACTTTTCCATAAGCTCTTCATCAAGCTCAGCTACAGCTTCAATCAGGCTGCTGCGAAGCTCTTCAGCTTGCTCTTTGTACTCTTCAGGGATTTCTTTCGCATCTGAACGAGTTCCAAGGTCATCTTCGTAGAAATACGCAACGTTTTCTACTAAGTCGATGATACCTTCGAAGTTGTCTTCAGCGCCGATCGGCAATTGAATTGCGTGAGCGTTAGCTTGAAGACGGTCTCTTAAAGTGCCTACAGAGTAAAGGAAGTCTGCGCCGATTTTGTCCATTTTGTTGACAAATACAACACGCGGTACTCCGTAAGTTGTTGCTTGGCGCCATACTGTTTCTGTCTGAGGCTCAACACCTGATTGAGCATCAAGTACGGCAACCGCACCATCAAGTACACGGAGTGAACGTTCAACTTCAACTGTGAAGTCTACGTGTCCCGGTGTATCGATGATGTTTACACGGTAACCTTTCCACTGTGCAGTCGTTGCTGCAGAAGTGATTGTGATACCGCGTTCTTGTTCCTGCTCCATCCAGTCCATTTGCGAAGCACCTTCGTGAGTTTCGCCAATTTTGTGGATACGGCCTGTGTAGAACAAGATCCGTTCTGTAGTAGTCGTTTTACCGGCATCGATGTGAGCCATGATCCCGATATTACGAGTTTTTTCTAAGGAGAACTCTCTTGCCATTGGGTAATTTCTCCTTCCTTATTAGGGAATTATTATTTTGATTATATGAATCCTACCAGCGGTAGTGAGCAAATGCTTTGTTCGCTTCTGCCATCTTGTGAGTGTCTTCACGTTTCTTAACGGCAGCACCAGTGTTGTTAGCTGCATCAAGAATTTCGTTAGCCAGGCGCTCTTCCATTGTTTTTTCTCCGCGAAGACGCGCATAGTTAACCAACCAGCGAAGACCAAGAGTTGTACGGCGTTCAGGACGAACTTCTACAGGCACTTGGTAGTTAGCTCCACCTACACGGCGTGCTTTTACTTCAAGTACAGGCATGATGTTTTTCAATGCTTGTTCGAAAACCTCCATTGCATCATTGCCAGTGCGTTCTTTAATGATATCGAATGACTTGTATAGGATTGTTTGAGATTTACCTTTTTTACCGTCGATCATCATTTTGTTGATCAGGCGGGATACCAGCTTAGAGTTGTAAAGCGGATCAGGTAAAACATCTCTTTTTGCTACAGGACCTTTACGTGGCATCTGAATATCCTCCCTTCATAGTTTTAATGATTTATTATTTGATTACTTTGCTTTAGGACGTTTCGTACCGTATTTAGAACGGCCTTGCGCACGGTTTTCAACTCCGGCAGTATCAAGCGCGCCACGAACGATGTGGTAGCGTACCCCCGGTAAGTCTTTTACACGTCCGCCGCGGATCAGTACAACGCTGTGCTCTTGCAGGTTGTGACCGATACCTGGAATGTAGGCAGTAACCTCGATTCCGTTAGTCAAACGAACACGAGCATATTTACGAAGTGCTGAGTTCGGTTTTTTCGGTGTCATTGTACCCACACGAGTACATACCCCGCGTTTTTGTGGAGAAGATACGTTAGTGTGCTCTTTTTTAAAGCTGTTGTATCCTTTGTTTAGTGCAGGTGACTTAGAGTTTTCAACTTTGCTCACGCGTCCCTTGCGAATTAGCTGATTAATTGTAGGCATGTTGTGTTCCTCCCTTCATTACGTTTTATAACCCACATACCCAGGTGGTTCATCATTAGGCAAAAAACAATGTCTTTACACAAGATTGATATCTTATATAAAAACAAAAAGTACGCTATAACATAATGGCAACAGCTGCTGCTCCCACTTCAATTCCGCAGGCTTTGCCGAGCTTTTTCATGGAATCCACCATACAGACAGCGGTATTTTGGTTCTTTGCAAGCTGGATAACGCCAGCCGTAAGAACTGAATCCGCATCTTTTGCCACGACGACTTCCTTCACTGAACCTCGTTTTAGAGCTTTCACTGTTTGCTTCGTACCAATAATAATTGATTTGGCCTGTGATACTTTATCATAAGACATAAACATATCCTCCAAAGTAACAGGTTTTATTTCGAGCACCTTGGTTATATTATCACTCTGCGGGACGGATGTCAACAACGTATGACATTTTTTAGTGCAGTCCCCCGCCAGAATAATTGTAATACTGAGGAAAAGCTGTCGAAACAGCCTTTCCTGCAGCAGTTTCTGTTATTCAGCCGGAACCATATCTTCTGAAGGCTGAACGTTTGAAACAGGTTTTACTTTTCTGTAATTCATCATACCGGTACCGGCCGGAACCAGTTTACCGATGATAACATTCTCTTTCAGGCCGAGAAGTTCATCGCGCTTGCCTTTAATCGCAGCATCTGTAAGAACGCGTGTTGTTTCCTGGAATGATGCGGCAGACAAGAATGAATCCGTCTCGAGTGAAGCTTTCGTGATACCGAGAAGGACAGGACGGCCTGTAGCAGGTCGATTGCCTTCAAGCAGCACTTTTTTGTTCGCTTCTGTAAATTGGTGAATATCAAGCAATGTGCCAGGGAGAACATCAGTATCTCCGGCATCGATTACACGGACTTTGCGAAGCATTTGGCGAACCATTACTTCTACGTGTTTATCGCCGATTTCAACCCCCTGCATACGGTAAACCTTCTGAACCTCATGCAGAAGATATTCCTGAACCGTTGTCAGGTCAGTGACTTTAAGAAGTTCTTTCGGATCGATTGAACCTTCTGTCAGCACTTGACCGCGGGTAATCTGATCACCCTCAGCCACTTTCAGGCGTGAGTTGTAAGGTGCCGTGTATGAACGGGTCTCAACAGCGCCCTGAACAACAATCTCCTGCTGTTTGTCGCGGACTTCATTGATTTCGGCAATTGTACCGTCAATCTCAGAAATCGTCGCTTGACCTTTAGGATTACGCGCTTCGAAAAGCTCTTGGATACGCGGAAGACCTTGTGTAATATCGTCTCCGGCAACCCCGCCTGTGTGGAACGTACGCATCGTTAACTGTGTTCCAGGCTCACCGATAGATTGAGCGGCGATAATACCTACTGCTTCGCCGACTTCAACATCAGTTCCGGTTGCAAGGTTACGTCCGTAGCATCGTTTACATACACCATGAGGAGTGTTACATGTGAACGCGGAACGGATCCACACTTCTTCGATTCCGGCTTCAACGATTTCCAGCGCTTTATCTTCATCGATCAATTCATTTTCGTTAATGAGCACAGCACCCGTTTCAGGATGTTTGATCTGTTTTCTGGCGAAACGTCCGATCAGACGCTCTTCCAGACGCTCGATGATTTCCGTGCCTTCTTTGAGCGGTTTTGCAAGAATACCGCGGTCTGTTCCGCAATCTGTTTCACGAATGATAACATCCTGCGCAACATCAACAAGACGGCGTGTAAGGTAACCTGAGTCAGCTGTTTTCAGGGCGGTATCGGCAAGACCTTTACGCGCACCGTGAGTGGAGATAAAGTACTCCAATACTGTCAGACCTTCACGGAAACTTGATTTAATCGGCAATTCAATGATTCGTCCAGCCGGGTTGGCCATCAGACCGCGCATACCCGCAAGCTGTGTAAAGTTAGATGCGTTACCACGGGCTCCTGAATCACTCATCATGTAGATCGGGTTGACTTCGTCTAATGATTTCATCAGTTTGCCTTGGATAACATCTTTCGCTGAACTCCAAATTGAAATGACTCTTTCATAACGTTCTTCTTCGGTGATTAAACCGCGTCTGAACTGTTTCAGAACATTATCCACTTTGCTTTGTGCTTCTTCAAGGATTTCCTGTTTATCATCGAGAACGACGATATCAGAAACCCCTACTGTGATGCCGGCTTTCGTTGAATATCTGAAACCGAGGTTTTTCATGCGGTCAAGCATTTTAGACGTTTCCGTGATATGGAATCGTTTAAAGATTTCCGCGATGATTTTACCCAAAATGCCTTTTTTAAACGGTGCGTTGATCGGCTGCTCAGCAATCACAGCTTTTACGTCAGCACCTTTATCTAAGAAGAAACGGTCAGGTGTCTTCTCTTCAATGTTGCTCTTCGTTGGTTCATTCATGTAAGGGAATGATTCCGGAAGAATTTCATTGAAGACGAGCTTACCGACAGTTGTAATTAACAATTTTGAACGCTGTTCTTCAGTAAATGTCACATTCTTAAGGGAGTTCGCTGCAACAGCTACTCTCGTATGAAGGTGAACATAACCGTTTTGATAAGCAAGAAGCGCTTCGTCCGTATTTTTGAAAACCATACCCTCGCCGACTGCTCCGGCGCGCTCAAGCGTCAGGTAGTAGTTTCCTAATACCATATCCTGAGACGGCGTAACAACCGGTTTACCATCTTTAGGGTTCAAGATGTTTTGGGCCGCAAGCATCAGAATGCGCGCCTCAGCTTGAGCCTCAGCTGATAAAGGTACGTGAACCGCCATTTGGTCACCGTCAAAGTCAGCGTTATAAGCTGTACATACTAACGGGTGAAGACGGATGGCGCGTCCTTCAACAAGCGTCGGTTCGAAAGCCTGGATACCTAATCTGTGAAGAGTAGGGGCACGGTTCAGTAAGACCGGATGCTCCTTAATGACAGATTCAAGTACATCCCATACTTCAGGCTGCACGCGTTCGATTTTGCGTTTTGCGCTCTTGATATTGTGAGCAAGGCCTTTTTCAACAAGCTCTTTCATGACGAAAGGCTTGAAGAGCTCAAGCGCCATTTCCTTCGGCAAACCGCACTGATACATTTTCAGATGCGGACCTACGACGATAACGGAACGGCCTGAGTAGTCTACACGTTTACCGAGAAGGTTCTGACGGAAACGCCCTTGTTTCCCTTTCAGCATATGAGAAAGAGATTTAAGCGGACGGTTACCCGGTCCGGTAACCGGACGGCCGCGGCGTCCGTTGTCAATCAGAGCGTCGACTGCTTCCTGAAGCATACGTTTTTCGTTCTGAACGATGATGCTTGGCGCGCCGAGGTCTAACAGACGTTTTAAACGGTTATTACGGTTGATGACACGACGGTAAAGGTCGTTCAGGTCAGACGTTGCGAAACGTCCGCCGTCAAGCTGAACCATCGGTCTTAATTCAGGCGGAATAACCGGAAGCACGTCGAGGATCATCCAAGACGGCTTGTTTCCTGAATTACGGAAGGCTTCAAGCACTTCAAGGCGTTTGATCGCACGTGTACGGCGCTGTCCTTGAGAAGTCTTCAGCTCTTCTTTTAACATATCAACTTCTTTGACAAGGTCGATGTCCTGCAGAAGTTTATTAATGGCTTCCGCACCCATAGAGGCTTGGAATTTGTTTCCGTACTTATCCAGATACGCACGGTATTCCTTTTCAGATAAAAGCTGTTTCTTTTCGAGCGGTGTATTGGCCGGGTCAGTTACGACGTAAGAAGCAAAGTAAATAACTTCTTCCAGCGCACGCGGTGACATATCCAATACAAGACCCATACGGCTCGGAATACCTTTGAAATACCAAATGTGAGAAACCGGGGCAGCCAGTTCAATATGCCCCATTCTCTCACGACGGACTTTAGCCCGCGTTACTTCAACTCCGCAACGGTCACAAACTACGCCTTTATAACGAACCCGCTTGTACTTGCCGCAATGACATTCCCAGTCCTTAGTCGGTCCGAAAATGCGTTCGCAGAACAGGCCGTCCTTTTCAGGTTTCAACGTACGATAGTTTATCGTTTCAGGCTTTTTCACTTCACCAAAAGACCATGAACGGATTTTATCCGGTGAAGCAAGACCGATGTTCATATACTCAAAATTGTTCACATCTAGCAAGGGGCCTACCTCCCTTTTTATCTTCGGATTAACCGATGTCACTTGCCTTTATCAATCAGAGACTATTCTTTCGTTACTGCGTCACGTTCAACGTCTGGAGATGCTGTTTCTTCCGGCGCTTCATCACCTGATAATGCAAGGCCGTCAGCCTGTTTCGCATCTTCCTCGTCTTCTAGATCTCTCATTTCTATTTCTTCTTCATCGCCTGAGAGGATTTTTACGTCCATACCTAAGCTTTGAAGCTCTTTGATCAATACTTTGAATGATTCCGGAACACCAGGCTCTGGAACATTGTCGCCTTTGACGATGGCTTCATATGTTTTCACACGTCCGACCACGTCATCGGACTTCACAGTCAGGATTTCTTGAAGCGTGTAAGCTGCGCCGTAAGCTTCAAGCGCCCAAACCTCCATCTCACCGAAACGCTGTCCGCCGAATTGGGCTTTACCGCCGAGAGGCTGCTGCGTAACAAGTGAGTAAGGACCTGTAGAACGGGCATGAAGTTTATCATCAACCATGTGCGCCAGTTTGATCATGTACATGATTCCGACTGATACACGGTTGTCGAACGGTTCTCCCGTACGGCCGTCATAAAGAACTGTTTTAGCGTCTCTTGACATGCCTGCTTCTTCAAGTGTTTCCCACACATCTTCTTCACGCGCGCCGTCAAATACAGGTGACGCGATGTGAATGCCGAGGTAGCGGGCAGCCATACCCATGTGAAGTTCTAATACCTGACCGATATTCATACGTGATGGTACACCCAGCGGGTTAAGCATGATATCGATCGGCGTGCCGTCAGGAAGGTAAGGCATATCTTCTTCAGGAAGAATCTTCGAGATAACCCCTTTGTTTCCGTGACGTCCGGCCATTTTATCACCTTCAGAAATCTTACGTTTCTGAACGATATATACGCGTACAAGCTGGTTCACTCCCGGAGGAAGTTCGTCGCCGTCTTCACGGTTGAAGACTTTTACGTCGTGGATAATTCCGCCGCCGCCGTGAGGCACACGGAGAGAAGTATCACGGACCTCACGCGCTTTTTCTCCAAAGATCGCATGAAGAAGGCGTTCTTCAGCCGTAAGCTCAGTTACACCTTTAGGCGTTACTTTACCTACGAGAAGGTCTCCGTCGTTGACTTCCGCACCGATACGGATAATTCCGCGGTCATCAAGGTTGCGAAGCGCGTCTTCCCCTACGTTTGGAATATCGCGGGTGATCTCTTCCGGTCCAAGCTTTGTATCACGTGCTTCTGATTCATATTCTTCAATGTGAATAGATGTGTATACATCATCTTTCACAAGGCGTTCACTCATGATGATGGCATCCTCATAGTTGTAACCGTCCCATGTCATGAAGCCGACCATTACGTTGCGGCCGAGAGCAAGTTCACCAAGCTCCATTGAAGGTCCGTCAGCAAGGATTTCTCCTTTGACTACTTCATCGCCGACACTGACGATCGGACGCTGGTTGTAGCACGTACCTTGGTTGGAGCGGACAAATTTCAGCAAGCTGTACTTATCCAGGTTGCCTTTTACTTTTTGGCCGTCAATTTCTTCATAGCGGCGCACCCATACGTTTTTCGCTTCCACCCGTTCTACGATACCAGGGTGTTTACAAATAACGGCTGCACCGGAGTCTTTACCGGATACGTATTCCATACCCGTTCCGACGATCGGAGCTTCCGGCTGCATCAAAGGCACAGCCTGACGCTGCATGTTCGCTCCCATGAGGGCGCGGTTCGAGTCATCGTTTTCCAAGAACGGAATACATGCTGTCGCAGCAGATACAACCTGTTTAGGAGATACGTCCATGTAATCCACGCGGTTGCGGGCTACAACGGTGTTTTCCCCTCTGAAACGCGCTACGATGCTGTCATCCAAGAAAGAACCGTCATCGCTCAGCTTAGCATTCGCTTGGGCTACGACATAGTTATCCTCTTCATCAGCAGTCAGGTAGTCGATTCTAGGCGTTACTTTTCCTGTTTCAGGATCAACGCGGCGGTATGGCGTCTCAATGAAACCAAAGCGGTTTACTTTCGCAAATGATGACAATGAGTTGATCAAACCGATGTTAGGGCCCTCAGGCGTTTCAATCGGACACATACGGCCGTAGTGAGAGTAGTGAACGTCACGTACTTCCATACCTGCGCGCTCACGTGTCAAACCGCCCGGTCCGAGAGCTGACAGACGGCGTTTGTGCGTCAATTCAGCAAGCGGGTTCGTCTGATCCATGAATTGAGAAAGCTGTGAGCTTCCGAAGAACTCTTTAATAGACGCAATAACAGGTCTGATGTTAATCAGCTGCTGCGGCGTAATTGTATTCGTGTCTTGAATAGACATTCTTTCACGTACGACACGTTCCATCCGGCTTAAACCGATACGGAATTGGTTTTGCAGGAGCTCACCTACAGAACGCAGACGGCGGTTTCCGAGATGGTCGATATCATCAGTGTCGCCCACTCCGTGCAGGAGGTTGAAGAAGTAGCTGATAGAAGAAATAATATCAGCAGGCGTAATGTTTTTAATCGCCTCTTCGATGTAAGCATTGCCGATCACATTGATCGTCTGCTCTCCTTCTGCATCAGTAGGAGCATAGATTTTAATGGATTGAAGCATCACTTCATCCTCGACAACGCCGCCGTTAGGATAAAGCTTTCTGAAGCCGATTCCATTTTCTAAGTATGGCAGTACTTTATCAAGTGTTCTTCTGTCAAGAATCTGCCCTTTTTCAGCGAGAATTTCACCGGTTTCCGGATCAACCAGTGTTTCTGCAAGGCGCTGGTTAAACAGGCGGTTCTTGATATGAAGCTTTTTATTAATTTTATAGCGTCCTACATTCGCAAGGTCGTATCGCTTCGGATCGAAGAAACGGGAATCCAGCAAGCTTTTTGCGTTTTCTACTGTAGGCGGCTCTCCGGGACGAAGGCGCTCATAGATTTCAAGAAGCGCTTTGTCACTGTTTTCGGTGTTGTCCTTATCCAGTGTATTGCGGAGATATTCGTTCTCACCAATGAGATCGAGAATCTCTTGGTCGGAACCGAAGCCGAGAGCACGCAAAAGAACCGTAACCGGCAACTTACGTGTGCGATCAATGCGGACATACACAACATCTTTCGCATCAGTTTCGTATTCTAACCATGCGCCACGGTTTGGAATGACAGTCGCGGTAAAACCTTTTTTACCGTTTTTGTCTACTTTACCACTGAAATATACACTTGGAGACCGAACAAGCTGAGATACGATAACACGTTCTGCACCGTTGATGATAAAAGTACCGGTATCTGTCATAATAGGGAAATCACCCATGAAGACATCCTGGTCTTTTACCTCTCCAGTTTCTTTGTTAATTAAACGAACCTTCACTCTTAGCGGAGCTGAGTAAGTCACATCACGTTCTTTTGACTCTTCAACGGGATACTTAGGATCTCCTAAACTGTAGTCAATGAACTCTAGAGAGAGGTTACCAGTGAAATCCTCAATTGGTGATATGTCTTGAAACATCTCTCTAAGACCCTCATCAAGAAACCACTGATAAGAAGAGGTTTGAATTTCAATGAGATTTGGTAATTCTAACACTTCGCTAATGCGAGCATAGCTTCTGCGCTGGCGGTGTCGTCCATACTGAACTAGTTGACCTGTCAACTGATTCACCCCTCAAATCATGCGTATTATATGTGTAATAAGCATCTCTTACGATAAAGAAATACTTTTACAAGACAAAAGAAAAAAGGGTTTCTAATTAAGAAAACCACATCCAAAAACAAATACCGATTTTATTAGCATTTCCATGTTTGTATAATTTATACATGCACTATGATTATTTGAGCATATCATGCAAAATATATACATTGGCATTTTACAATATTAACATAGCTGAAAATTCAAGTCAAACTTTTTTTGCTTTTATGATATAATAGCCTTTCTTTTTTTGAACCACAGAAACTTCGTCAAAAAGCTCCTTCAGTTTTTCAATGGCAGAAGGCCCGCCCTGTTTTTTCTGTATAACGATCCACAATTCACCTGAAGCCCTTAAATGCTCAGCGCTTTTTTCAAAAATGGCATGGACAACTTTTTTTCCGGCGCGGATTGGGGGGTTTGTAATAATAGAAGCAAATGTTTGAGCAGAATCAATATTTGAAAATAAATCACTCTGATAAATCCGAACGTTTTTTATTCCGTTTTTTTCTGCATTTTCATTTGACAGCTCTACGGCTCTTTCATTCACGTCAATCATGTGCACGGTCCGGTCTGTAAATGCACCGGCGAGCGACAGACCGATCGGGCCGTAACCGCAGCCTGCATCCAGGAAGTCACCATCGATCTCCGGCTCTTCAAACGCTTCAATTAAGACACGCGAACCGAAATCAACTTCCTTTTTCGAGAAAACGCCGCTGTCACTTGTGAATGTATAAGATCTGTTCCGCAGTGTAAATGACCATGTCTGTTTATCGCTTTTAACTGAAGGTTTTTCTGAATAATAGTGTTCACTCATTATTAGAACCTCCTTTTTTAATTGCACTTAAAGAAAAGCAAAGAAAAAGCCCGCCTCATAAAAGCGAGCTTCCCCTACAGGCAAGTGAAGATTACTTAACTTCTACAGAAGCGCCAACTTCTTCAAGTTTAGCTTTAAGCTCTTCAGCTTCTTCTTTCGCAATACCTTCTTTAAGTGGTTTTGGAGTGTTGTCAACAAGTTCTTTAGCTTCTTTCAAGCCAAGACCAGTGATTTCACGAACAACTTTGATAACTTTGATTTTCTGAGAACCTGCACCAGCAAGGATAAGGTCGAATTCGCTTTGCTCTTCAGCAGCGCCGCCAGCAGCAGCTCCGCCAGCTACAGCTACAGGAGCAGCAGCAGTTACGCCAAATTCTTCTTCGATTGCTTTTACTAGGTCGTTCAATTCAAGTACAGTTGCTTCTTTAACGGAAGCAATGATTTCTTCGATATTTAAAGCCATTTGAAATTCCTCCATTTGTTTTATTTTAGGGTAAAATCAGATTAAGCGCCTTGTTCTTCCTTTTGGTCTGCAACTGCTTTAGCCGCAAGTGCAAGGTTGCGAACTGGAGCTTGAAGTACGCTAAGCAACATAGAAAGTAAGCCATCGCGTGAAGGAAGTTCAGCAAGAGCTTTCACTTCTTCAACAGAAGATACTTTTCCTTCGATAACGCCCGCTTTGATTTCCAGAGCTTCGTGATTTTTCGCGAACTCGTTAAGAACTTTTGCCGGAGCGACAACATCTTCAGTACTGAATGCGATCGCATTCGGTCCAGTTAAGACATCATTCAAACCATCAAGTTCAGCTTGTTCAACCGCACGGCGAGTCATTGTGTTTTTGTACACTTTGAACTCTACGTTAGCTTCGCGAAGCTGTTTACGGAGTTCAGTTACTTCAGAAACGTTAAGTCCGCGGTAGTCAACGATGATCGTTGATTTGCTTTCTTTCAGTTTAGAAGCAATCTCTTCAACAACAACTTTTTTTGTATCAATTGCGCTGCTCATGGTTACACCTCCTGTAGATTTTGTGTAACACTTATACCGCTAGGTGATCACGACTGTGACGACGATTTCATATAAAAAGCCTCCATGTGGACATGGAGGCTGTATATACAAGCATACGTAACGTAATAGCTGTGATATATATACACCTCGGCAGGATATTAAGCCTCAACGGCCCCTGCTGTCTACGGTATAAATGACATATTATATTTTACAACATTTTGAATCATATCAGAATGCTGATCTAAAGTCAAATATTATTTTACGTTGAAAGTAGAAGCGTCTACTTTGACACCAGGGCCCATAGTAGAAGTAACGGCAACGTTTTTCACGTAAACACCTTTAGCCGCAGCCGGTTTTGCTTTCAGGATTGTATCATACATTGTTGTGAAGTTCTCAACAAGTTTTTCATCCTCGAAAGAAACTTTTCCGATCGGAACATGGATGTTACCAGCTTTGTCAACGCGGTATTCTACTTTACCAGCTTTGATTTCGCCGATTGCTTTTTCTACTTCGAATGTAACAGTTCCTGTTTTAGGGTTTGGCATAAGACCTTTTGGTCCAAGCACACGGCCGATTTTACCGACTTCACCCATCATGTCAGGAGTCGCAACGATTACATCGAATTCGAACCAGCCTTGCTGGATTTTCGCGATGTAATCAGAATCGCCGACGTAGTCTGCACCGGCAGCTTCAGCTTCTTTTGCTTTTTCGCCTTTAGCGAATACAAGCACGCGCTGAGTTTTACCAGTTCCGTTAGGAAGTACAACTGCACCGCGGATTTGCTGATCGTTTTTACGAGGGTCAACCCCTAAACGAAAAGCAACTTCAACTGTAGCGTCGAATTTAGCTGTGTTTGTTTTTTTAGTAAGCGCCACTGCTTCAGCGACGTCGTAAGCTTTCGCACGGTCTACAAGCTTCGCAGCTTCAACGTACTTTTTACCTTTTTTAGCCATTTTAAAATTTCCTCCTTATGTGGTTATAGCGGAATAACCTCCCACGAATAAGGGTTGCGAACTTGTGAAAACTCGCAACCCGACAAGAAACAAATTAATCCTCGATAACGATACCCATACTGCGGGCAGTACCTTCAACCATGCGCATTGCCGCTTCAACGTCTGCTGCGTTTAAGTCAGGCATTTTCGTTTCAGCGATTTCGCGAACCTTATCGCGCTTAACGGTTGCCACTTTATTACGGTTTGGTTCACCAGAACCAGACTCAATTCCAGCTGCTTTTTTAAGCAATACTGCAGCAGGCGGAGTTTTTGTAATAAATGTAAATGAACGGTCTTCGTAAACCGAAATTTCAACAGGAATGATTAAACCAGCTTGGTCAGCTGTACGAGCGTTAAACTCCTTACAGAATCCCATGATATTTACACCGGCTTGACCTAGTGCAGGTCCAACTGGCGGCGCTGGGTTAGCTTTTCCAGCAGGAATTTGCAATTTTACAACTTTTACTACTTTTTTAGCCACGAGACACACCTCCTTAAGTCCGTGATGTGGTAATAGGGTAAACCCTCCCACTCAAGGTTTCATTCTTTATATGAATGACGAAATATCAAGCTAGCTGCCTTGGATTAGTCCAAGACGTACCTTTGCTATATTATCATTAATATATAGCAATTTCAAGTTTTTTCACATTACAATTTGTCGATCTGGGTAAATTCCAGCTCAACCGGCGTTTCACGGCCGAACATGTTAACGAATACTTTCACTTTGCTCTTATCATAATCAATCTCTTCAATTGATCCTGTAAAGTTGGCGAAAGGTCCGTCTATGACTTTGACTGTCTCATTCAATTCAAAATCAATGTCGGTTTTCCGCTCATCCATGCCCATGCGTTTTAAGATGGTTTCCGCTTCGCCAGGAAGAAGCGGAGTCGGCTTTGAGCCTGAACCGGCTGATCCGACGAATCCGGTAACGCCCGGCGTGTTGCGGACCACATACCAGGAATCATCAGTCATGACGATTTCAACAAGCACATAACCCGGGAACACTTTCTTTTTGACTACTTTTTTCTTGCCGTTCTTAATATCAGTCTCTTCCTCTTCAGGGACGACAACGCGGAAAATTTTATCCTGCATTCCCATTGATTCCACACGTTTTTCAAGGTTCGCTTTTACTTTGTTTTCATAACCGGAATACGTATGAACAACATACCAATTCTTTTCCATTCTATCAGGACTCTGCAGTCCTTCCCTCCCCGCATTTAAAAATGAAGTGTAAAACAAAAAATAGGCTCAGAGCCTATGAATCCTTTTTTCAACACAATAAAAAACCCGCTGAACGGGTTTTGGCAAACGATATTATGATCTATTATAGCACGTATTGCTGATCATTATTCAACTATTAAACGAATTAATTGAGAAATTCCTGTATCAAGGAGGGCAAAAAAGATAACAAAAAAGATAACCGTTGAAATCACCGTGATCGTATAGCGCGTTAACTCTTTGCCTTTAGGCCAGCTAACCTTTTTCATTTCTTTCCCAACATCTTTAAAGAAACTCATCATGCGCATGTAAAAGACCTCCACAATTTAAAAAGCGAACACTATTTTGTTTCTAAATGAGCTGTATGTGAATTGCAAGTGCTGCAGTACTTCTTAACTTCTAACCGCTCAGCCGCTGATGCAGAGCTTTTCATTGTCGTATAATTACGATTTCCGCATGTTTTGCATGCCAGCGTAATCTTTTTTCTCATGTCGTTACACCTTTTCCTAAACAATCATTTATCTTAATAAAATAGCACAGTCAGAAAAATTCTGTCAATATGACACAGAAACCTGCTACAGACTGATTTCTCTTATTTCCAAATACTTTTCAAGCTTGCGCTTCACGCGCTGCAGGGCATTATCGATTGATTTTACGTGTCGGTTTAAGTCATCTGAAATTTCCTGGTAACTTCTTCCGTCCAAGTACAAAACAAGCACCTTTCTCTCCAGATCGCTCAGCAGTTCTCCCATTTTCATTTCGATGTCATCAAATTCTTCCTGATTAATAATCATCTCTTCAGGATTTAACGTTTTAGCGCCTGAAATGACATCAAGCAGTGTTCTGTCAGATTCTTCATCAAAAATAGGTTTGTCTAAAGAAACATAGGAATTTAAAGGAATGTGTTTCTGACGGGTAGCTGTCTTTATTGCGGTAATAATCTGGCGGGTAATGCATAATTCTGCAAAAGCTTTAAATGAAGTAAGCTTGTCCTCTCTAAAGTCTCGGATAGACTTATATAAGCCTATCATCCCTTCCTGTACAATATCTTCTCTGTCGGCCCCTATTAAAAAATAAGACCTTGCTTTCGCCCGTACAAAATTACGGTACTTCGTAATCAAGTAATCTAACGCATCACTATCCCCAACATGAACCTTTTCAATGACCTGCTCGTCCTCCAACTGGCAAAATTGCACTTTGTTGAACTTTCCCTTGCTGTTCTGTAGATTCACTGCGATCCCCCCGGCGCACGTAGATAGAAATATTATACATTAATGGGCGAAAAAGCGTCAACCTAATCCAGACCGCCTCGGCGCCACTTTTCAAACGTTTTCAAAACCTCTTCGGACAGCTCGATTTTACCCGGTGGTTTTTCAGAAGTGATCTTTGAAACCCGCCTTTGAATCCGCCGTTCTATCGTATCCACTTCCCTCAGAAGCTCCCGGGCGGATTTACGGAGAGCCCCTTGTCCGAAAATCGCCCACTGCTCCGTATAATCGGAGGTTGCGACATGAATCTGTGTCGCAATATTATTCAGCGCCTGGGCAAGTTTCTCGATCCGCTCATCCGCCGTCTCATTCTCCCGTGTAAAAATCACTTCGACTCTGTGATTCGTTTGTTTTTTCTCTATGCCTTTTACCAGATGTGCGTCAAACACCACAATGACTCTGATTCCCGTGTAGGACTGATATTCCGCCATCTTCTGGATCAGTACATCTCTCGCTTCTTCAAAACTGTTCGCTTTTAAATCCTTTAGCTGCGGCCAAGCTCCAATCATGTTGTATCCGTCTACTAACAGGATGTCCATCTGTCTTCATTCCCCTAAAGGATTGCGCTTCCGGTAGACTTCATACATGAGAAGGCCGGCCGCTACCGACGCATTCAGAGACGTGACTTTTCCGGCCATCGGAAGTTTAATGAGAAAATCACATTTCTCTTTCACAAGCCGGCCCATTCCTCTGCCTTCGCTTCCGATAACGAGCGCCAAAGGCATCTTGCCGTCCATAGAGCGGTAATCTTCCCGGGCGGATGCATCCGTTCCGACGACCCAAATCCCCCGCTCCTTCATTTCATCAAGTGTCCGGGCAAGGTTGGTCACCTTCACGACGGGAATGTGTTCAATCGCACCGGTCGAAGCTTTTGCGACCGTCGACGTCAGTCCGACCGCTCTGCGTTTCGGAATCACAATGCCGTGTGCACCGACAGCGTCAGCCGTTCTCATGATGGAACCGAGATTATGAGGGTCTTCCAGCTCGTCCAATATGAGAAAGAAAGGCTGTTCGTTTCTCTCTTCCGCTCTTTTATATAATTCGTCTAATTGTGCATATTCATATGCCGCCACCTGGGCGACAACACCCTGATGCTGCCCCTCCACCATCTGATCGAGTTTTTTCCTCGGTACAAATTGAATGGTGACGCCGCGCTTTTTAGCAAGCTCCATAACTTGCTGCGCCTGTCCTTTTACTGTGTTTTCCGCCATCCATAACTTATACAGCTTGCGATCTGACTTTAACGTCTCAATCACAGCGTTTTTTCCTATGACGTAATCATGTTGCTGACTCATTTGTTTTCCTCCCTGACGTCCCGACTTGTATAGCCTCAGCAATCAGCTGATTCAGTCTTTCTTCTCTTTTCTCAAGAAAAAGGTATCCGAGTAAAGCCTCAAAAGCTGTACTATGGCGGTACGTCTGTACATCTGTGTTTTTAGGCGTCGTCCCTGATTTCGCGTTTCTGCCTCTTCTCAGCACGGCTTCCTCTTCCTCCGTGAAAAAGGATTCGTCCTGAAGGCGGAACAATATGTCTGCCTGTGATTTTGCCGATACAATCCGGCTCGCCTTCTTATGAAGGTCATTCGGTTTCGTAAAGCCCTGCTTAAGCAGGTGATGCCGGACGTATATTTCAAAAATGGCATCACCCATATAAGCGAGCGCAAGACCGTTTAACTGCTTTGAATCTTTGATTTGTTCAAATTGAAGCATCCGCTTATTCTCCCCGCTTCCAGCGAGTTCCCTGGGCCGTATCTTCAAGAATGATATTCATGCTTTTCAGCTGATCGCGAATCTGGTCTGACAAAGCGAAATCGCGATTGCGGCGGGCTTCATTTCTCTTCTCAATCAACTCTTCAATCTCTTCGTCGACAAGCTCTTCTTCGCCGAGCGTAAGTCCGAGAACAGATCCGATTCTGTCAAACATGCTGATAAAGGCTTTAATGACGTGATCCGCCGTATTGTCTTCCTGCATGTAGTAATTGGCGAGCTTCGCCAGATCAAACCAAACGGAAATCGCATTCGCCGTATTAAAATCATCATCCATTGCTTCTTCAAACGAAGCGCGGTGCTCTTCGATTTTAGCGAGCCATTCCTCATCATTGTCAGTCAGATTCGTGCTGCTAATCAAACGATGGTTTAAATTACTGTATGCCGTCTTCAGGCGGTTAAACGCGTTTTTTGTTTTCTCAAGCAGCTCTTCCGAATAGTTGATCGGGTGGCGGTAATGAACGGACAGCATGAAAAATCTCAAAAGCTGCGGGTCATATTGCTTAATGATATCGTGCACCAAAACAAAGTTGCCGAGCGATTTTGACATTTTCTCATTATCGATATTGATATATCCGTTGTGAAGCCAGTATTTTGCGAATGTCTTGCCTGTTAATGCTTCAGATTGCGCGATTTCGTTTTCATGGTGCGGGAATGTCAGGTCCTGACCGCCGGCGTGAATATCGATTTCGTCACCCAAATACTTTTTCACCATTGCGGAGCATTCAATATGCCAGCCCGGGCGGCCTTTTCCCCAAGGGCTATCCCATGAAATTTCTCCGTCCTTAGCAGCTTTCCAAAGCGCAAAGTCCAGCGCATCCTCTTTCTTCTCGCCGACACGGATACGCGCGCCTGATCTGAGTTCATCAATGGATTGCTGAGATAGCTTGCCGTAGCCTTCGAAGGCCCTTGTTTTGAAATAGACGTCGCCTTCTGATTCATAAGCGTAGCCTTTTTTAATCAGCTCGCTGACAAATTCAATAATGGCGTCCATGTTTTCCATGACCCGGGGGTGAAGATCCGCTTTCCGGCATCCGAGGGCGCCCACGTCTTCAAAATACGCTTTAATGAACCGTTCAGAAACGGTCGGGACGTCCTCGCCGAGCTCGTTGGCCGCCTTAATCAGTTTGTCGTCAACATCGGTGAAATTCGATACGTATTGAACATCGTATCCTTTATACTCCAAATAGTTGCGTACGGTATCATACACAATCGCCGGACGGGCGTTCCCGATATGAATATAGTTGTATACAGTCGGTCCGCACACGTACATTTTTACTTTGCCTTCCTCAAGAGGAACGAATGTTTCTTTTTTCCGTGTCAATGTATTATAAAGTGTAATGGTCATTTTTGGTTGATCCTTTCTTTTTTATCTTCCAGTTCAGCCTGCAGTTCAAAAATCTGCTGCTCCAATGCTCTAAACCGGTCAGCAACCGGATCGGGCAAGTCTTGGTGATTGAGATCGCGTTTGATTTTTCTTCCGTTCTGAATGACGACTTTCCCCGGTATGCCGACAACGGTCGAAAAGTCGGGAACATCACGAAGCACAACGGAGCCGGCCCCTACTTTAGAACCCTGCCCGACCGTAATAGAGCCGAGCACCTTCGCTCCGGTTGCAATTAAAGCATCATCTTTTATGGTCGGATGCCGCTTTCCCTTTTCTTTTCCCGTCCCACCAAGAGTGACACCTTGGAATACCGTCACGTTATTGCCGATTTCACATGTTTCCCCTATGACGACCCCCATACCGTGATCAATGAAAAACCTTCTCCCGATGGTCGCGCCGGGATGGATTTCAATTCCGGTAAAGAAACGGGCAATCTGTGATATCAGGCGCGCCAGGAAGAAAAATCTCCGTTTATATAAAGCATGTGCAATCCGATGCGCCCATATAGCATGTAAACCAGAATAAGTTAAAACAACTTCGAAATAGCTTCTTGCTGCCGGATCTTGATCGAACACTGTATCTATGTCTTCTTTTAGCATTTTAAAAAACACATGCTTCCCCCCATTCTCTCCCCGCTCCAGTCTGTTTTTCCGCCTATAAAAAAAGCGCCTCTGCATGTAAACATGACAGAGACGCTTTTACCGCGCGGTTCCACTCTGTTTGAAAAACAAGTCACTGTTTTCCCAACTTAAAAGCCGGTAACGGCGGCGGCCGCCTTTAAATACTGATTTCCGCAGAAATGTTCTTCAAAGGTCTTAAGGGCGCACTTCTAAAACATGACGCATGAATCTCTCTCAGCCGATGAAGATTCTTTCTGTAATGGTCATTGTTTTATACTCTTCCCTGTCAACAATCGTATATTTAAATGCTTTTCAGGCGTCTGACGGCTGTTTCTCTGCCGATCAGCTCAATGGCCTGCGGAAGCTCCGGACCGTGTGTCTGACCGGTAACCGCTACACGAATCGGCATGAACAGCTTTTTGCCTTTATGGCCTGTTTCTTTCTGAACAGCTTTGATTGAGGCTTTGATCAGCTCAGGCGTAAATTCTTCAAGCTCTTCAAGCTTCGCAGCAAATACGCTGAGCACTTCAGGCACCTGTTCTTCTTCCAGAACGGCTTTTGCCTCTTGATTATACTCGATCTCATCTTTAAAGAACAAATCAGTCAGCTCGACAATTTCAGCGCCGTAGCTCAATTGCTCATGGTAAAGAGAGATTAATTTACGAACCCATTCCTGTTCTTCGGCAGAAAGCTCAGTGCCGACTTTTCCTGCTTTTTGCAGGTGCGGCAGGGTCAGCTCAACCACTTGATCAAGATCCAGCGCTTTGACGTATTGGTTGTTGACCCATTTCAGTTTATGCATATCAAACAGAGCCGGTGACTTAGACAAACGATTTACATCAAAAATTTCAATGAATTGTTCTCTTGTGAAAAGCTCTTCTTCACCGACGGGAGACCAGCCGAGAAGTCCGATAAAGTTAAACAGCGCTTCAGGCAGGTAACCCAGCTCATCATACTGCTCAATAAACTGGATAATTGATTCATCACGTTTACTTAATTTTTTGCGGCTTTCGTTTACGATAAGCGTCATATGTCCGAAGACAGGAATATCCCAGCCGAATGCCTGGAAAATCATGATCTGTTTCGGTGTATTTGAAATGTGATCCTCACCGCGGAGCACGTGCGTCATTTTCATTAAGTAATCGTCAATCGCGACAGCAAAGTTATACGTCGGTGTTCCGTCTTTTTTGACGATGACAAAGTCGCCGATGCCGTCTGATTCAAAAGAAATCTCGCCTTTTACGATATCGTTAAATGCGATGATTTTCCCTTCCGGCACGCGGAAACGGATGCTCGGCTGTCTGCCTTCGGCTAAAAACTGCTCCTGCTCTTCCTGAGTCAGGTTTCTGTGTTTGCCGGAATAGCGCGGCATTTCCCCGCGGGCGATTTGCTCTTCACGTTCTTTCTCAAGTTCTTCTTCCGTACAGAAACATTTATAAGCTAGCCCTTTTTCAAGAAGCTCTTCATAGTACTCTTTGTAAATGTCGTTACGCTCAGACTGGCGGTACGGGCCGTATTCTCCGCCGACATCCACACTTTCATCCCAGTCCATGCCGAGCCATTTCAAATAGTTGAGCTGGCTTTGCTCTCCGCCTTCAATATTTCGCTTTTTGTCCGTATCCTCAATCCGGATAATAAACTTTCCGCCTTGGCTGCGGGCAAATAAATAGTTAAAAAGCGCCGTTCTGGCGTTACCGATATGCAAATGTCCGGTCGGACTCGGTGCATAACGAACGCGTACTTCATTTCCCATGTTCAAATACTTCCTTTCATCTCGTCTGTAGCCTCTAGCCGAATATATGTATCTATTCTACCACCAAATAGACCCGGCATCAAAACAATGATCAGGCTTTTTGAATCAGAACGGTTGCCTGAGCGGCAATTCCTTCGGCTCTTCCGGTAAACCCGAGCTTTTCAGTCGTCGTCGCTTTTACGTTTACTTGAGAGACGTCCGCCTCAAGGCCTTCCGCTATCCGTTTTCTCATAGCATCAATATGCGGCGCCATTTTCGGCTTTTGCGCAATAATCGTGCAGTCTATATTTCCGAGTACGTACCCTTTTTCTTTTACAATGTTCCAGACATGCTGAAGCAGCTTAAAAGAATCCGCATCCTTGAATTCCGGATCAGTATCCGGGAAATGTTTGCCGATATCTCCTTCACCTGCCGCTCCGAGACACGCGTCTGCGACTGTATGCAGCAATACATCAGCATCTGAATGTCCGAGCAGCCCCTTTTCATAAGGAATTTCAATTCCGCCGATGATGAGCGGACGGCCTTCCGTTAATTGATGCACATCAAATCCTTGTCCGATTCTAAACATTATGATTCCCACTTTCCGCTTTCATGATTGCTTCCGCAAATATCAGGTCATCCGGCGTTGTCAGCTTAATATTGGTATAGCTGCCTTCAACGATACTCACCTGATATCCATCAAGACGCTCGACGAGGCTGGCGTCATCCGTACCTAAGAAGCCTTTGTTTTCCGCTTCCATATGCGCCGTCTTCAATAAAGAAAGACGAAAAGCTTGCGGCGTTTGAACGGCCCACAAGCTTGAACGGTCAAAGGTCTCCGCAACCCGGGAGCCTTCCGCCCGTTTTATCGTGTCTTTCACAGGAACAGCCAGGACAGCCGCTCCCGCCTTCTCTGCTGTTTCAACGAGCTTATCGATATGCTGATGTGTGACAAACGGGCGCGCTCCGTCATGAACAAGGACGACCGATTCCTTATCAATCACTTTCAGTCCTTCGTATACACTGTGCTGACGCTCCGCACCTCCGGTAACAAGCTCAATTTCCGTCTGAATCGGAAATTGGGCCAGCAGCTGGCGAAAATCTTCCCGTTCACTCTCATTTATCACCAGGATTATTTTCTGACAGGGTGCGTGGCTTTCAAAAACCCGCAGTGTGTGCATAATAACAGGCGCACCTTTTAAGCTGATGAACAGCTTATTTTTCCCGGCCTTCATCCTTTTTCCTTGTCCGGCAGCCGGAATAACGACAACATACTCCATATGAACTCCCTCTTAAAGAGCTTTCTCAAGCAGCTTGGGCTTGGCAAAAATCATTCGTCCCGCCGCTGTCTGCAGTACGCTGGTTACGAGCACATCAATATGTTTCCCTATATAATTGCGGCCTTCTTCCACAACAATCATCGTGCCGTCATCCAAGTAAGCCACACCTTGATTATGCTCTTTCCCGTCCTTAATCACCTGCACATTCATCTCTTCGCCCGGAAGCACAACCGGCTTCACCGCGTTTGCAAGGTCATTAATATTCAGTACCGCAACCTTTTGAAGCTCGCATACTTTATTTAAATTAAAATCATTCGTCACAACGACACCGGATGTCAGCTTCGCAAGTTTGACAAGCTTGCTGTCAACCTCCTGAATGTCTTCGAAGTCGCCTTCATAAATTTCAACCGTAATATCCAGTTCCTTTTGAATGCGATTCAAGATATCCAGTCCGCGGCGTCCTCTGTTACGTTTTAAAACATCTGAAGAATCAGCGATATGCTGTAATTCCTCCAGCACAAATTGAGGAATGACAATGACGCCTTCTAAAAAGCCCGTCTGACAAATATCCGCAATTCTCCCATCAATAATAACACTTGTATCCAAGATTTTCAGCCTTTTATCCTGTTCTTCCTGCTCCTCATCAGCACTTCCCTTTTTCTTCTGCATTCTGGCAGAAATGGAGAAAAGACTGATCAGTTCATCCTTTTTCTTAAATCCGACTTGGAAGCCCAGATAACCGAGAAAGAAAGCCAGAAAGACCGGAATGATGGTGCTGAATATACGGTACGGAATATTGTCCAGCGGAATCACGTTTACAATGAGATATGCGATGATAAGTCCAAAAACCAATCCGAGACTCCCGAATAACAGATCCGGCACCGGAGCTCTCAGCAAAGAATCTTCAATCCATTTTACCCAATTAATCACATATTCTGTCGTCCATATACTGATGAGAAAAAAGATAATAGCACCAATTGCAGCAGACGTATATGCGTTTGTTATTAAAGGTATGTCCTGTATATTTGACAGCACAAACAATTCAGGTATTAAAAAGATACCGACAACGCCGCCCACAATAATGAAGAACGCCTGAACTATTCGTTTTAACATACCTCCACCTCCTTTTAAGTAGCATTTTTTCAGCAGACTGTCAGAGCCTACAAATTCAGAATAAACAAAAACTAACAATAATATACCCGGATTCCGACAGGTTTAAGCGATACTTAAAGCTGTCTATCTATATAGTGTTTTTCCTGAAGGCGTTTTAAGCCTTTTTTGATTTTTTGGGCGCGCACTTCGCCGATACCCTCGACATCATCAAGCTCTTCTACAGTGGCTTCCGTTATGCTTGGCAAAAACCCGAACGCCCCAACCACATTTTCAACAATCGGCATCGGCAGACGCGGAATTTTGTTCAGCAGCCTGTAGCCTCTCGGGAGCACATAATCATCAAGATTCGTAGAAGCCGGATATCCAAGCAGTTTAAACAGAATGGAATCATCAAGCAGATCATAGCTGGACATATCCTGAAGCTCTTTTAACAGCACGAACGGATCTTTGATTTTTTCTTTGACATAGTCTTTGATGAAAAGTGCCGCCTCTTCTTCCATGTCCGTAATCAGTTCAATCACCTGCAGACGGATTAAGTGGCCTTCCGTTCCGAGTTCTTTAATATACATATTGATTTCATTTTTTATTCGGAGCACCATTTCATACCGATGCATGACAGACAGCACGTCACTGAATGTCACAAGCTCCTCAAACTCTAATGCGTTTAAAGCCGTAATCGTTTTGTCTAAAATGGTTTTATACTTCTCGAGCGTTTGAATGGCCTGATTTGCCTTTGTTAAAATAAAACCTATGTCCTTTAGTGTGTACTTCATGCTGTCCTGATATAACGTAATGACATTTCTTCGCTCAGAAATGGCGATGACGAGACAGCCGGTCTGCTTCGCCACCCGTTCCGCCGTACGGTGCCTCATTCCCGTTTCTGAAGAAGAAATGGTCGCCTCCGGCATAAGCTGCGTATTCGCATAAAGAATTTTCTGGCCGGAATCACTTAAAATAATGGCACCGTCCATTTTGGCCAGCTCGTATAAGTGAGCGGGCGCAAATGATGTATTAATATGAAAACCGCCATCCACGACTTGCTTTACCTTATCATTGTATCCGACAACAATCAGGCCGCCTGTATTTGCCCGAAGTACATTCTCTATCCCGGCTCTGAGCGGGGTGCCCGGTGCAACGAACTGCAGAATTGCAGACAGGTCAAGCTCTTGTTTCGCCCCTTTTTTCTCTTTTTCCATCTATTATGATCCTCCTAATGAAGTACGAAGCGCTTCAGCAACATTTGCTACTCCGACAACCTCAATCCCTTTTGGTATTGTCCACCCGTCTGCATTCGCCTCAGGTATGATCATGCGCTTGAAGCCGAGTTTCGCCGCTTCTTTTACGCGCTGTTCGATTCTTGACACCCTGCGGACTTCTCCTGTCAGTCCCACTTCACCGATAAAGCAATCTGCGGGATTCGGCGGTGTATCTCTGAAGCTTGAGGCAATGCTGACGGCTACTGCCAAATCAATCGCCGGTTCATCCAGTTTGACCCCGCCGGCGACTTTTAAATATGCATCTTGATTTTGAAGCAAAAGACCCACCCGCTTCTCAAGCACAGCCATAATTAACGATACCCTGTTGTGGTCAATGCCTGTAGCCATGCGGCGCGGGTTTCCAAAACTGGTCGGTGATATGAGCGCCTGGATTTCAACCAGAATCGGTCTCGTTCCTTCCATTGATGCAACGATACTCGAACCCGATGCCCCGGCAGAACGCTCTTCCAAGAAAATTTCAGAAGGGTTGAGCACTTCCGTAAGCCCCTCTTCCCGCATTTCAAAGATGCCCATTTCATTTGTTGAGCCGAACCGGTTTTTTACAGCCCGCAAAATACGGAATGTATGGTGCCGCTCTCCTTCAAAGTATAGAACGGTATCGACCATGTGCTCAAGCAATCTCGGCCCTGCGATCGATCCTTCTTTTGTGACGTGTCCGACGATAAAAATAGGTATGCCGTTTGTTTTCGCGATTTTCATCAATTCGGCCGTACACTCTCTTACTTGCGATACACTGCCGGGAGCTGAGGTGATATCACTTTGGTAAACGGTCTGAATGGAGTCTACGACAACAAATGCGGGTTTCATCTCTTGTATAGCAGACGAAATATACTCCATATCGGTTTCAGATAAAACATGTAACATTTGGCTGTTGATTCCAAGTCTGTCGGCGCGCAGCTTCGTTTGCTTCACGGATTCCTCCCCTGAAATGTAAAGCACGCTGCCGGCCGTATCTGCTAATTGTGCGGATACTTGGAGAAGGAGCGTTGATTTTCCGATCCCGGGATCGCCGCCGATCAATACTAACGAGCCTTTCACAACGCCGCCGCCAAGCACTCTGTTGAATTCTTCGAGCTTTGTTTGAACGCGGGGTTCTTCTGATGTTTCAATTGATGTAATGGGTGATGGTTTCTGGACGGTTTGAACGGAGTGGGAGAAAGCCGCCCGCCGATTCGCCGGCGCTTTTTTTATGGTTTCTTCCACCATTGTATTCCAAGCCCCGCAGCCCGGGCACTTTCCCATCCACTTTGCGGATTCATAACCGCATGAGTGGCAGATGAATTTTGTTTTTGATTTAGCCATATATGTTGTAAGACCTCTTCCTTATCGAATATTTCTCTATATAACAAAGTGAGGCATACACTCGCTTACGTATGCCTCATGTTTGTCACTATATTAGTTCGTTTTAGCAGTTGTTTTTACGACAAATTCGCCGTCCTCAACATCAAGAACAATGTGCTGGCCTTTATCAATATTGCCTCTGAGAAGTTCTTCTGATAACCGGTCCTCCACATGCTTTTGAATCGCTCTTCTTAACGGACGTGCGCCGTATTCCAAATCGACGCCCTCTTCTGCTACTTTTGCTTTGGCAGCATCCGTCAGCTCGATAGAGAGATCTTGTTCTTTCAGACGTTTTGTTAACTGATCAGACATAAGCGACACGATGTCTGTAAGATGTTTTTTCTCAAGGGAGTGGAAGACGATAATTTCGTCAATCCGGTTGATAAACTCAGGTCTGAAGGCACGCTTCAGCTCTCCCATGACTTTGTCTTTCATGTCTTTATGGTTTTGTGATTCATCCTGGACATTGAAGCCCACATATTTGTTGCGCTTCAGCTCGCTCGCCCCGACGTTTGACGTCATAATCAGGATCGTGTTGCGGAAATCCACAGTGCGTCCTTTTGAATCAGTCAAGCGTCCGTCTTCAAGCACTTGCAGGAGAATGTTAAACACATCAGGGTGCGCTTTTTCAATTTCATCAAGCAATACGACAGAGTAAGGTTTTCTTCTCACTTTTTCTGTCAGCTGGCCGCCTTCATCATAGCCGACATATCCCGGAGGAGAACCGACAAGACGTGAAGTCGAGTGTTTCTCCATGTATTCGGACATATCCACTCTGATCATCGCTTCCTCATCACCGAAAATGGATTCCGCCAGCGCTCTTGCCAGCTCTGTCTTCCCAACGCCTGTAGGGCCTAAGAAGATGAATGAACCAATCGGACGTTTCGGGTCCTTCAGTCCGGCTCTTGCACGTCTGACAGCCTTTGCCACGGCTACAACGGCTTCATCCTGGCCGATGACGCGGGAATGCAGAATGCTTTCCATATTGAGAAGCTTATCTGTTTCCGTTTGGGCAATTTTAGATACGGGCACCCCGGTCCAGCTGGATACAACCATCGCGATATCCTCTACAGAAACTTCGGAGTTCTCCTGGCCTTGTTTTTCTTTCCAGGTTTTTTTCGTGTCTTCCACCTGTTCTCTCAGGCGCTGCTCCGTATCACGAAGGGAAGCCGCTTTTTCAAACTCCTGGCTCTGAACGGCAGCGTCTTTTTCCTTGCGAACTTCATCGAGTTTCTGCTCAAGCTCTTTTAAGTTCGGAGGCGTTGTGAAAGAACGGAGACGCACTTTTGAACCGGCTTCATCAATTAAATCGATCGCTTTATCCGGAAGGAAGCGGTCAGAAATATAACGGTCGGACAATTTAACCGCGGCTTCGATCGCTTCATCGGTAATGGATACGCGGTGATGCGCTTCATAGCGGTCACGGAGCCCTTTTAAAATTTGAATGCTTTCATCGGCTGACGGCTGATCCACCTGAATCGGCTGGAAACGGCGCTCGAGAGCCGCGTCTTTTTCGATATATTTACGGTATTCATCAAGCGTTGTGGCACCGATGCATTGAAGCTCTCCGCGGGCCAGTGAAGGTTTTAAGATATTCGATGCATCAATCGCACCTTCTGCTCCCCCCGCTCCGATCAGTGTATGCAGTTCGTCAATGAATAAAATAATATTGCCGGCCTGACGTATTTCATCCATTACTTTTTTCAAGCGGTCTTCAAATTCTCCGCGGTATTTCGTACCGGCTACAACCGTACCCATGTCTAATGTCATTACGCGTTTATCACGTAATATTTCCGGCACTTCATTATTGATGATCTGCTGTGCAAGGCCTTCAGCAATCGCAGTTTTACCTACACCCGGTTCTCCGATAAGAACGGGATTATTTTTCGTTCTGCGGCTTAATACCTCAATAACACGCTGAATTTCTTTGCTTCGCCCGATAACCGGATCAAGACTGTCTTCCTTCGCAATCGCAGTTAAATCACGCGCCAGACTGTCAAGCGTCGGCGTGTTTGCATTGCTGTTGGTACCGGATGCAGAAGATCCCGTCTCATTGCTTCCCAGAAGCTGCAGCACTTGCTGTCTCGCTTTATTCAAGCTGACACCGAGATTATTCAGAACTCTCGCCGCCACGCCTTCTCCTTCACGAATCAATCCGAGAAGTATGTGTTCTGTTCCCACATAAGAATGTCCTAGCTTTCTGGCTTCATCCATGCTGAGCTCAATGACTTTTTTTGCTCTTGGCGTATAATGAATGGTTTGAGACATTTCCTGTCCCCGTCCGATTAAGCTCTCCACTTCTTTCTGAATTTTATCCGAACCGAGTCCGAGTGCTTGGAGCGCTTTAGCCGCAATCCCTTCTCCTTCACGAACCAGACCTAATAAGATATGTTCAGTTCCAATATTGTTATGGCCTAAGCGCAGTGCTTCCTCCTGTGCCAGTGCCAATACCTTTTGAGCTCGCTCTGTAAACCTTCCAAACATCATATCGAATCATCCTCCTGTCTATTTGCACTCATTTCTAAATGCAGCCTTTCCCTGATAAGCGCCGCTCTTCTCGCGTCTCTTTCGTTCGGCCGTAATGCACCGCCCGAATATTGCTGGAGAAAACCCGGCTGTGTCAAAATCATCAGTTCATTAAGTATATTGCTTGATAGCCCTTTAATGATCCCCAGATCTATCCCCAGCCGAACGTCAGAAAGGCATTTCGCCGTTTCCTTTGATTCAATCATACGGCAGTTGGATAAAACGCCGTAAGATCTGAATACCCGGTCCTCCAATTCAATTTTCGAGGTTTGGTAAAGCGCTTCTCGGGCTGAACGTTCCTGCTCAATCAGCTGGGCAGCCACACTGTTTAAATCATCTACAATGTCCTGTTCTGATTTTCCGAGTGTGATTTGATTTGAAATTTGAAAGATATTTCCTAATGCTTCGCTGCCTTCACCGTAAATTCCTCTAACAACTAAGCCTAATTGGTTAATTGCCGGTATAATTCGATTCATTTGCCTAGTTAATACAAGGCCCGGCAAATGCATCATGACTGAAGCCCTTAGTCCCGTCCCTACATTTGTAGGACAGCTTGTTAAGTACCCTCTCTTCTCTCCAAAGGCGTAATCCACTTTCTCCTCAATCCAGTCATCGACCTGGTTTGCCGCTTTTATGGCATTGAGAAGCTGGAAGCCGGGGAAGAGGCATTGAATTCTGATATGATCTTCTTCATTTAACATAATGCTGACTTCTTCATTTTCAGAAAGCAGACAGCCGCCAAAAGGAGATTCCGTTAAATTCGGGCTGATCAGATGTTTCTCCATCAGCACCCGTTTTTCCAAAGGCTGAGCTTCACTCATTCTGATTAAATGAAATTGACCGATATCAGGCAGTTCCTTACCTGAAAAATGATCTTCGAATTGCTGAATGATGGATGAGGCTTCTTCATTCGTATACCGGGCGGGAAACTTTATATTTTCAAAGTTTCGGGCCAACCGTATACGGCTGCTGAGTACAATGTCACTTTCAGGTCCCTTTTGCTTCATCCAATTGCTTAGTGCGTCCTGAATAAAATGCTTGAGCGACATTACCCTTGTTCCCCCTCACTGTCTGTACTTTTTAATTCCTGCTCTAACGATCGGATCTGATCCCTGACCTCCGCTGCTCTTTCAAACTCTTCGTGGTGTATTAAAGATTCAAGTTCTTTTTTTAACATTTCCATTTGCCGTCTTACATGCAGGTTTCCGCCTATTCGTTTTGGAATTTTCCCGGCATGCACCGTATTCCCGCTGTGAACTTTTCGCAAGATCGGCGTAATTTGGCTGTAGAACGTATCGTAACATTCCGCACAGCCGAAACGCCCTGTTTTTCTCAGCTGCTGAAACGTCATACCGCATTTCTTACAAGCTGTGCCTTGCTCTGAGTAGCCGAACATTTGAGAACCGGTGTTTTGAAATGAGGACTCCATATTCAGCAGCCCTGATAATAAATTATGAATCGAGAACCCTTGGTTTCCACTTATACTGTATGAATCGCTATTTTCTTTTGCACATTGTTCACAAATATGAACTTCTTGCTTTTCTCCATTAACAACTTTCGTAAAGTGAAAAGTGGCCGGTCTCTCATTGCATTCTTGACAAATCAATCTTTTCACCCGCTTACTTTAGTTTTAAAGATGTGAGCATTGCTTTCATCATTCTGGCTCTTAGTTCATCCCGTTCGGGCAAATCAATATATAGAACTGAACGATCCATTACACTCACCATCATTTTAGCTTCTCTTTCCGAAATAACTCCGTCCTCTAACAGTCTGAGAATAATGTCATCAGAGGCTGCCTGGGACAAGTGGGTATGGATCTGCGAAATAATATTATTGATGAGGACGACTTCGTTATTCATTTTAATTTTGATAATACGAATATAACCGCCGCCTCCCCGTTTACTTTCAACAATATATCCTCTTTCACTTGTAAATCTGGTGTTGATGACATAATTTATTTGGGAAGGAACACATTGAAATTTATCAGCGATTTCACTGCGTTTGATCTCTAAAATTTCTTTGCCATTTTGATCTAATACTTGTTTCAAGTACTGTTCAATGATGTCAGAAATATTATGTCCCACTCAACCCCCTCCTTTATTGACTTTGACTATATTTGACTTTAATCTTACTATAAGGTGTTTCGCAAAATTTTTCAACTGTATCGCTCTATCTCTATTATTTCCACTTTGCACAAGCATAAAACCTGCTTTTGCAAAAAGGCATATCGTTACGTTTCTCATATTATATAACGTATGCAGAAAAACACAAAAAAGGCAGCTCATGATGAGCTGCCTTTACCGTAATAATAGCTTGGCGGCGTCCTACTCTCACAGGGGGAAACCCCCGACTACCATCGGCGCTGAAGAGCTTAACTTCCGTGTTCGGCATGGGAACGGGTGTGACCTCTTCGCTATCGCCACCAAACCATTGAGAGTGTTCTCTCA
>NZ_JBSJQC010000007.1:0-55641 GCF_053663355.1 Bacillus sp. JK106
TTACTCACCCGTCCGCCGCTAACATCAGGGAGCAAGCTCCCATCTGTCCGCTCGACTTGCATGTATTAGGCACGCCGCCAGCGTTCGTCCTGAGCCAGGATCAAACTCTCCGATAAAGTAGTTTGACTGACTACGCACATTGCTGTGCGATTTATTTAAAACTTTGAATTAACAGGTACGTTTTGTCTTGTTTAGTTTTCAAAGATCATTTTGTCTTTCGTTCAAGCGACTTTATTATTATATCTTATCAATCTCTTGAAGTCAACAACTTTTTTTGAATTTCCTTTTTCGTCAGCGCCTTGTTTAGCGGCAACGAATAATAATATACCACCTCACAAATAATAGTGCAATAGTTTTTTAAAAGAAAATCAAAAAAGTTTTACGAGCGGCTTGTTTCTAAAAAAGCGCCGGACTGCGATAAGCAGAAACGGCGCCTTCCCTTTTATTAGCGTTGTCTCATTTGAGGGAATAATAAAACGTCTCTGATAGACGGAGCATTTGTTAACAGCATGACAAGGCGGTCGATACCGATACCCAATCCCCCAGTCGGCGGCATGCCGTATTCAAGAGCTTCAACGAAGTCTTCATCCATCATATGCGCTTCATCGTTTCCTTCTTCTCTTTCTTTTAATTGCGCTTCAAAGCGTTCCCTCTGGTCAATAGGGTCATTCAGCTCCGTAAACGCATTAGCGTGCTCACGGCCGACGATAAACAGCTCAAAACGATCTGTAAAGCGAGGGTCCTCCGGATTTTTCTTAGCAAGAGGAGAAATCTCTACAGGGTGGCCGTAAATAAATGTAGGCTGAATGAGTGTTTCTTCAATTTTTTGTTCGAAGAATTCATTGATGATATGACCCACCGTCATTGAGTTTGTGATCTCGATACCATGCTCTTTTGCATGACCGCGCGCTTCTTCAACAGTCATCTCATTCCAGAAATCTACGCCTGTCGCTTCTTTGACCGCGTCTACCATGTGGAGTCGTTTCCACTCAGGTTTCAGATCAATCTGCTCTTCGCCGTACTGGATTGTGGTGCTTCCAAGCACTTCCTGCGCAATATGTGCTACGAGGTTTTCCGTAAGACTCATAATATCTTTATAATCGGCGTACGCTTCATACAGCTCGATCATCGTGAATTCAGGGTTATGGCGTGTAGAAACACCTTCGTTACGGAACACGCGGCCGATTTCGTAGACTTTTTCCAATCCGCCGACAATCAGGCGTTTCAGGTGCAGTTCAATCGCAATACGCATATAAAGCGGCATGTCGAGCGCGTTATGGTGCGTGATGAACGGGCGTGCAGACGCTCCTCCCGGTATGCTGTGCATCGTAGGTGTTTCAACTTCTAAGTATCCATGGTCATCTAAGTATCTTCTCATCGCTTGGATGATTTTGCTGCGTGTGATAAACGTTTGTTTGCTGTCAGGGTTTACGATGAGATCAAGATAGCGCTGGCGGTAACGCTGTTCAACGTCTTTTAACCCATGATATTTATCAGGAAGAGGACGCAGTGCTTTTGTCAGCAGTTCAAAAGATGTCGCTTTGACAGAAAGCTCGCCTACGTTTGTTTTAAAAACTTTCCCCGTGATGCCGATAACGTCTCCGAGGTCTGAAGATTTAAAGATTTCATATTGTTCTTCGCCGACACTGTCTTTTCTTACGTAAATTTGAATTTGACCTTCTAAGTCCTGCAGATGCGCAAAGCCGGCTTTCCCTTTTCCGCGCTTTGTCATCATACGGCCTGCAATGGTCACTTCGATCGCTTTTTCTTCCAGTTCTTCTTTAGAAAGCTCCTGGTAGGCTTCTATGATCTGTTGAGATTGATGCGTTCTCTCGAAACGTTCGCCGAAAGGGTCAATGCCGTTTTCTCTCAGCTGGTTCATTTTATCTCGTCTGACTTGCAGCTGGTCGTTCAATTCCTCATGATTTTGCTCTTCTTGACTCATTGGTATCACTCCGTTACATTTTGATTTCACGAAAAAGCAGAAAAACTGCCAGCGGTAAGCTGGCAGTGAGCAGCAATAGAGGGTGTATTATTAACCTACTTTTGCATCTTGAAGCTCTTTTGCCTCTGCTTCGGCGGTAAATGCATCTAAAAGCTGCACAAATTCTTCACGCGTCTCACATTGGTTAATTTCATTGCGTACATTCGCATTGCCTCTGACACCTTTCAGATACCAGGCAGCGTGTTTTCTCATTTCTCTGACTGCCACATTTTCGCCTTTTAACTTAATCAGGCGGTCTAAGTGCAGTTTGCATACCGACATTTTTTCACGGACTTTCGGCTCGTCTTTTAACTCACCGGTTTCAAGGTACTGCACCGTACGGTAAATCATCCACGGGTTGCCGAGTGCAGCCCGGCCGATCATGACGCCGTCAACTCCTGTTTCCTCAAGCATGCGTTTCGCGTCCTGAGGCGTTTTGACATCACCGTTTCCGATGACGGGAATGGAGACGGATTGCTTCACTTCTTTAATGATATCCCAGTTCGCAGTGCCTTCATACATTTGCACTCTTGTGCGGCCGTGAAGGGCAACGGCTTTTCCGCCGGCACGTTCAACGGCTTGGGCGTTTTTCACCGCATAAATGTGATCTTCATCCCAACCCATTCTCATCTTCACTGTAACCGGCTTATCAACAGCATCTACTACTGCGGATACCATTTCATAAATCTTATCAGGATCGAGAAGCCATTTGGCGCCCGCATCACATTTTGTAATCTTTGGTACGGGACATCCCATGTTAATATCAATAATATCAGCAGTCGTGTTTTGATCTACAAACTTCGCCGCTTCCACAAGGGTTTCCTTTTTCCCTCCAAAAATCTGAAGGCTGAGCGGTTTTTCACGTTCATCAATGTAAAGCATCCCCATTGTTCTTGCGTTGTTGTAAAGGATCGCTTTGTCACTGACCATTTCAGCGCATACCAATCCGGCTCCGAATTCCTTTACAGTCAATCTGAACGCTGAGTTGCAGACACCGGCCATAGGGGCAAGCACAACCCGGTTTTTCAATTGAATATCACCGATTTTAAACATTTTTCCCCTCCTTTCATTTGTCTATTTTTCAGGCGGGGCCAATTCGTCCGCACTTATATTTAAAACATCTGCCGCATCTTGAATGATGGCATCTGACGGCAATCGGTTTCCGCGTTCAATTTCACCGACAATAGAAACTGATATACCTAATGCTTTTGCAAATCCTTCTTGAGTATAACCTTTCAGCTTTCTGAATGCACGAATTCGCCTACCCCAGATTTCTGCTTCCATACTCTTACACCTTCTTGGTTTGTTTCAGCGCTTATCGTGATATGATCCGCCTGCGGACATATTTCTTTTAACGGCGCAAGGACAAATAAGCGCTCATACATTCTCGGATGCGGAACAATCAGCCGCTCTGTTTCAATATTTTCACGATTATACAGCAAAATGTCAAGGTCTGCCGTCCGCGGTCCCCAGCGAATCTCTCTCGTTCTGCCTAATTCAGCTTCAATGCTCTGCGTTACATCTAGAAGTTCAAAAGGAGATAACGACGTTTTCACTTCAACCGCCATATTGAGAAACTGATCCTGATCCTCGTAACCGACGGGATCTGTTTCATATATAGAGGATACCTTTGACACCGTCACGCCATCATGCCGGCTGAGCATGGCCACTGCCTGGCGCAAATAATGTTCACGGTCGCCCATATTGGAACCGAGGCCGATATATGCCGTATTGTTCATGATTTCTTTCTCGTCATTTCTATGGCTACTGATTTATAATGGCCGGGAATCGGCGGGTCAGGCTTAACAACCTTTACCGTACATTGCTGCACCGGCTCAAATTTCTCAAGGACGGTGTCTGCGATCCGTTCCGCAAGGGTCTCGACCAAATTAACGGGCTCGCCCTCAACGATGCCGCGGCAGACACTGTACAATTCCGCATAGTTAATGGTATAAGAAAGATCATCCGTTTTTCCCGCTTTGCTCAAATCCAGTTCGGCAGTCAGGTCTACTTTGAAGCGCTGGCCGAGTTTGTTTTCTTCTTCGAACACGCCGTGATATCCGTAAAACTCCATACCTTCCACATATACTTTATCCATAATGTGCGCCTCCTTTGTTCAGCATAGCATCCATCATCTTAGTCATTCTTGCGATCTCTTTGACATCGTGCACCCTCACAATGTCGCAGCCTTTTTGGACGCCAAGGCATACTGTCGCTCCCGTTCCCTCGGCACGTTCTTCAGGGGGAAGGTCAAGCACACGGCCGATGAACCTTTTTCTCGATGTGGCCAGGAGCAGCGGATAACCTAACCCGCTGAACACCTCCAGCTTGTTCATGACAGCCAGATTGTCCTCATAGTTTTTCGCAAAGCCGATCCCCGGATCCAGAATCATGTTTTCATCTGTGACGCCGGCTTCTGCGGCAATTTTTACGCTTTCCATCAAGTCTGCAAGCATATCAGGAATAAGATCGTTGTAGTTTCTTTCCATACGATTATGCATTAAGATAATCGGAACCCCGTGTGCGGCGGCTACTGACGCCATGTCAGGGTCACCTTTCGCCCCCCAGATGTCATTAAGGATAGAGGCTCCCGCTTTGACCGCTTCGTCTGCCACGGACGCTTTGTACGTATCGATTGAAAGCGGAATGTCCAGCTCGCTTGTGATCCGTTCTATGACGGGGATGACTCGTGACATTTCCTCATCAGCCGACACGAGTGATGCGCCGGGCCTTGTCGATTCGCCGCCGATATCTATGATATGCGCCCCTTCTTCAGCCATCTTCGCCGCATGCAGAAGCGCCCTTTCCGTACTGTCGTATTTGCCGCCGTCAGAGAAGGAGTCTGGCGTTACATTTAATATCCCCATAACGAGCGTCTTCTCTTTATAGGACAGAGCGCCTTTTTTTGTATGAATCAGTTTAGGCTGTTCAATTGTTTGCTGCGCCATTTTGTTCCTCCTCCTGTACATTCAATTTGTTTATTTCCTGCTGATACTGCTTACGGAGCAATTGCACCGTTTTCCCGCTCATTCCGGGCAGCGGCACTTCCTCTATTTTAGAAAACGGGATGATTTCAAGCACGGAGTTTGTCAACCATGCTTCATCCGCTTCAAGCATTGATTGAAAACGGAATCGGCCTTCGGTGACTTCTGTCCCCTGCCGTTTCAATTCATCAATGACAAACTGTCTTGTTACCCCATCGAGAATTCCCGTATCCAAAGATGGCGTAAAGACCTTGTCTCCTTTTCGCCAAAACACGTTGGAGACAATGCCTTCCGCGACATCTCCTTCTCCGGTCAGGAAAATCCCTTCAAGATTGGGATCATTCCCGATCTCCCGTTTAGCGTACATGTTGTTTAAATAGTGATGGGATTTTAACCGGAAATGTCCTTCAGGCGTATTTCTCCGGACAGAGAGAAGCCTGCCTTCTTTTTGAACAGGCAGAGTTTCCGGATTGAGCCGGTTGACGAAACAAAGAACGGTCGGCTTTTCATAAGTCTGCGCGGCAAATCCCTTATCGCTGACGCCTGCCGAGATGTTAAGCCGGACACGCGCGCTGCCGTCCTTTATGTCATTGAGGTGCAACAGTCTCCGAAGCATATCAAGCAGCTCCTGTTCGTTCACCTCATATGCAATCTGCAGATCCCGAAGCGCCCTGTTGAGCCTGGCGACATGCGCATCCGGCAGAAACGGCCGGCCGCTGTAAAGCCTGAACGTCTCGAACGCGCCGATCCCGTACAGATAACCATGGTCAAAAGGAGAAAGCGCCGCTTCTTTCTCCTCTATATATTGACCATTCATATATATAATCACACCGACACTTCCTTTTTGCGGTGTGTCTCTATAAAGTTTCTGAGCATCTCTTTGCCGAAGGAGGTCATGATGGATTCCGGATGGAACTGAACACCTTCAACAGGCAGCTCATTATGGCGGATTGCCATAATTTCTCCTTCTTTGGTTTGAGCGGATACCGTAAAACAATCCGGCAGCGTGTCCGCTTTGACAATAAGTGAATGGTACCGAGTGGCGACCAGCGGATTTTGCAGGCCTTTAAAAATCGTCTGTCCGTCATGCATAACTTCTGACGTTTTGCCGTGCATGAGCCGCTCTGCTCTGACGACATCGCCGCCGAATACTTGCGCAATCGACTGATGCCCGAGACATACGCCGAAAATAGGAATACTGCCGGCAAAATGTTTGATGGCTTCGAGGCTGATCCCCGCTTCATCAGGACTGCACGGCCCGGGAGAAATCATTAAGAAGTCCGGACCCAGCTCTTCAATCTGCTCAATCGTAATCTCGTCATTCCGTCTGACGATCAGTTCCTCCCCGAGCTCACCCAAATATTGAACCAAGTTGTACGTAAATGAATCATAATTGTCAATCATTAAAATCATCTCTGCTCACCTCGTCTGATTTTTTGTCTCTTCTTCACTCAGCTCTAACGCCTTTTTCATCGCAAAAGCTTTTTTGAACGATTCCTTGTATTCATGCTTCGGAACCGAATCAATAACCACTCCTGCTCCGGACTGCATAAAAGCATGTCCGCCGGCTGCATAGATCGTCCGGATCACAATGTTAAACTGCAAATCTCCGTTAAATCCGAACCAGCCTATAGATCCAGTATAAAGCCCCCGTCTTGTCGGCTCAAGCTCTTCTATAATTTCCATCGTTCTCACTTTGGGCGCTCCCGTGATGGTGCCCCCCGGGAACACCGCATGAATAATGTCTGTCGCGTCATATCCGTCCTGCAGCTCTCCCTGTACGTTTGACACGATATGCATGACGTGGGAATACTTTTCGATCGCCATAAACTCGTTAACCCGCACGGAGCCGTAGCGCGATACGCGCCCGAGGTCATTGCGCTCAAGATCAACAAGCATGACGTGTTCCGCACGTTCTTTTTCGTTGTGAATTAATTCATCAGCCAAAGCCTTGTCTTCAGCATCGTCTTTTCCTCTTGAACGCGTACCCGCGATCGGTCTCGTTTCAAGCTTCTTCCCCTTCTTTGTCACCAATAGCTCCGGCGACCCGCATATCACTTGAAATCCCGGTGTCTCGAGATAGGCCATGTAAGGAGACGGATTGACGTTTCTCAAGTGTTTATACACCTCATACGGATGAACGGATAAAGACTGAGACTGCCTGATGGACAAATTAACCTGGAACACATCGCCGCTCGCGATATATTGTTTAATTTGTTCTACAGCCTGTGAAAATCCTTCCTCAGTGAACGGAGCGGCGTACGATCCGTCCCCATTCCGATTCAGCGGTGAAAAAGGCTCGTCCGCCGTTTGGAGGGAACACCACATGTCCTCTAAGCCGGACAGCTTTTCTTTTGCAAGATCCGCTTCTTCCGCTTCAGTATGGGTAATGAGCCATAACGCCTCTTCCTCATGGTCATAAACGGCCACATCATCAAAAACAAGAAAGTAAATATCGGGTGTTTCCAGATCATCTAACGACAGCATCTTAAAATTCTCAATATATCGGGCATAGTCGTAACTGATAAAACCAATCGCACCGCCCTGAAAGTCCGGAAACTCAACGTTTGTTTCCGTTCCGAGCGTTCCAAACCATTCATGAAAGGCCCGCAGCGGGTCACCTTCTTTAAACAGTGTTTCTCCCTCATGCTTGATCGTTGTAATTCCGTCTTTCCCTCTGACGGACGCAATCGGATCTAGACCGGCTATACTGAATCTTCCCCCTCTCGCGCTTTCGAGCAGAACATGCCGTTTTCTCGATTTCGAAAGGTTTTCATATCGCTGTAAAAATGCTTGTTTCGTAAAAGGTATTTTTCTTCCTGCCGGTCTGCGTTGTGCCATCATATCAATCCTCTGCTTCGTTTTACTGTAGTTTTATTTTAAAGCAATCACACTGGTGAAAAAAGTGAATTTCACTTCCAACCATAAAATTCGAAACGTTTTTTGGATTTTCGATACTTCAGGCACAAAAAAACTCCCGGATACAGCCGGGAGCCGTGTGTATGTCTCTATTCAAACTGATAAAGCGGTGTGCTTAAGTAACGTTCTCCGTTACTAGGGATGATCGCAAGCACTTTCTTGCCTTTCCCGAGTTTTTTCGCGATTTCCAGTGCCGCGTAAATGGCCGCTCCGGAAGAAATACCGCCGAGAATCCCTTCTTCTTTTGCCGTTTTACGGGCATATTCAAATGCATCCTCGTTTTTGACGGGAATGATTTGATCATAGATGTCCGTATTCAATGTTTCAGGAACAAATCCCGCTCCGATACCCTGAATTTTATGCGGGCCCGGTTTTCCGCCGGAAAGAACCGGAGAATCCGCCGGCTCTACCGCATAGATTTTGATGGATGGATATGCTTCTTTCAGCACTTCGCCCGCTCCCGTGATGGTTCCGCCGGTACCGATTCCGGCCACGAACGCATCAAGCTGGTCGTCACCAAACTGTTCTACGATTTCTTTCCCCGTCGTTTGACGGTGAATTTCCGGGTTTGCCGCATTGTTGAATTGCTGAGGCACAAAGTATCCGTGTTCCTCGGCAAGTTCTTCCGCCTTTTTAATGGCGCCCTTCATTCCTTCTGCGCCGGGAGTCAGCACAAGCTCCGCCCCGTATGCGCGCAGCAGATTGCGTCGTTCCATACTCATTGTATCAGGCATAACGAGAATGGCTCTGAGACCTTTTGCCGCTGCCACCATCGCAAGACCGATCCCTGTATTTCCGCTTGTCGGTTCAATGATTGTGTCGCCGGCTTTTAATTTTCCTTCTTTTTCAGCCGCTTCAATCATCGCCGCTCCGATACGGTCTTTTACGCTGCTGCCCGGATTCATGTATTCAAGCTTCAGATATACATCTGCACTGTTTTCATCCGTCAGGCGATTCAATTTCACAATAGGAGTATTTCCGATTAGTTCAGTAATAGAATTTGCAATACGCACCATGTTGGACACCTCAATTTCCGACTAAATTTATTGGTATTATAAATATAAGTTATCAATTTCAAAATTTTTTGTCAATCATTTAGTTCTTTTTTCCCCGTAGAACCAAGAGACCCCCGCCTCTTTCCACAGCGTTTTGACTGTCGCCTTGTCACCTAATTGATCCATCGCGATCTGTCGTCTGATTTGACTCTTCACTTCATTGTATGAGAAAGTTCTCGCTTTAAGCTTTTCTTTCAGCTGAATGACGGCATATCCTGAAGAAACTTTAATCGGTTCAGCGGACCATTCATCTTCTTTGAGATTTTTAGCTTCTGTGATATATGCCTGCGGGATATTTTCCTGGTTTTCTGTCACAAAGCCGAGGTCTCCGCCGTACTGAGACGTGTATCTGTCCGTGGAACGCTCAGCGGCGACGGCTTCAAAGCTGGAACCGCCTTTCAAATCAGCAAGCACCCTGTCCGCCTCTTCCTTGTTTTTGACGACAATGTGCCGGATTCTGTAGGAATCATCGAAATGATACAGTTCTTTATTTTTATTATAAAATGATTGCATTTCCTTATCCGATATATCGATGTCCTTCGTCAGCAGTTCTTCAAGAAGAATGTTGTAGCGGATCTGGTCTCTCCATTCTTTTTCGGTAATATGGCTGTCTTCATAAAATGAATTATTCACCGCTTTGATTAAAAGAAATTCCCGCTCCAATTCGCTGTTTGAAACTGTGAGTTTATTCTTTTTCGCAAGTTCTTCCACTACTTGTGCATTAATCATGTCTTCCAGAGTTGATTTTCCGTACTCGTCTTCCATCTTTTTCATCCAGTCCTGCCGTGTGATATGTTTATCACCGATTGTCGCGATGGATTCTTCAGATGACCCCGCGGCTTGGGATTTTGTTAACTTATACGCCACTGCCACACTGCATACCAACAGCGCAGCTACAATAATCGTCAAAAGTGTTCTCGATTTCAAAATCTACCCCATCCCTTTTATAAAATAGAACAACCCGCTAAAGAGCTAGCGGGTTGTTTCGTCACGAAGCTCTTCCAGTTCTTCTTTTGTAAATAAATATTTCTCATTACAAAAATGGCAAACCGCTTCGGCTTTTCCGTCTTCTTCTATCATATCTTGTATTTCTTTTTTGCCTAGTCCTAAAATGGCCGTTTCGAATCGATCTTTTGAACAAGAACAGTGAAATTTGACCGGCATTGTTTCGAGAACGTCCGGTTTTTGACCCAGAACTTCTTCTAAGATTTCTTCCGGTGTCAGGCCTTTTTGAATCAATTTTGAAATCGGTTCGATTTGAGATAATTGTTTTTCAATTGTTGAAATGGTTTCTTCATCAGTCCCCGGAAGAAGCTGAATGATGAACCCGCCCGCAGCGAGAATCGTGTTATCAGGATTTACTAGAACACCTACCCCGACAGATGAAGGGACTTGTTCAGAAGAAACAAGGTAATACGTGAAGTCATCACCGAGTTCACCCGAGACAATCTCTACTTGTCCCGTAAAATAATCACGCAAGCCCAAATCTTTTACGACACTGAGTGTTCCGTCAGTTCCGACCGCCCGTCTGACATCCAATTTCCCTTGTTCATTGAGGTCAAAATGAACGTGCGGGTTTGATACGTATGCTCTTACCTCACCCTTTGCGTTCGCATCTGCGACAATGGCTCCGATCGGGCCGCCGCCTTCTATTTTGACTGTCAGCTTATCTTCACCCTTAAGCATCGCTCCGAGCATCAGAGACGCTGTCATCGTCCGGCCGATTGCGGCTGATGCCGTCGGCCACGTGTCATGCCTTCTTTGCGCTTCATTTACCATATCTGTCGTTCTGGCTGCATAAGCCCGCACTTTACCATCATATGCAATTGCTTTAATTAAATAATCCATCGTTTACCTCCTATACGTGACCCACGCGATTTCGCTCATAAATGATTTCCAGCCCTTTTAAAGTAAGAAACGGGTCAACAATATCAATACAGTCTGATTCATTTGCGATTAATGACGCAAGCCCGCCTGTCGCAATGACTTTCGGTTCTTGTTTGGCCTGCCATTTCATCCGCTTTACAATGCCTTCAACTTGTCCGACATAGCCGAAAAGGATGCCGGACTGCATGGCGCTTACCGTGTTTTTGCCGATGATATTGTCCGGTCGGGCGATTTCAATTCTCGGAAGCTTGGCCGCGCGTGAGTACAGCGCTTCCGTTGAAATTGTAATGCCGGGAGCAATCGCACCGCCCATGTATTGTTTGTTTTCATCAATGTAGCAATACGTCGTCGCCGTTCCGAAATCAACAACAATTAAGGGGCCGCCATACTGCTGGATCGCCGCAACGGCATTGACGATCCTGTCAGCTCCCACTTCTTTCGGATTGTCATATTTTATATTTAAACCTGTTTTCATTCCCGGGCCGACAACCTGCGGCTCGATGTGAAAGTATTTTGTGCACATTCTTTCTAAAGAGAACATAATCGGCGGCACTACGGATGAGATGATAATCCCTTCAATCTGTTCAAACATCAGTCCGGAATGTTCAAATAAGGAGCGGAGCAGCATGCCGAATTCGTCTTCTGTTTTGTGCCTGCTCGTTTCTATGCGCCAATGATATTCTAGTTCCCCATCATGATATACACCAATCACGGTGTTGGTGTTCCCCACATCTATAACCAGTAACAACCTCTATCACCACTTTTGAATAGTTTCTAATCATAACATTTTCAACATTCTACAATACCATACACGATCTGCGGCTCTTTTGTAAACAAAACGAAACCAGTAAAAAAACCGCCGGTATACGCCGGCGGTTTTCATATCAGAAAGCGAACTATTCTTTCGGCTCGTCTTTCTTTTCTTCTTCTGTTTTAGACAGGATGTTTACTTTCACATCGTCTTTTTGAAGATGGTCATCTGAGAAATTGCGCTCAGGGAGTTTTCCGTGATCCACGAGATGCTTGATTTGTTCCGCATCTAATGTTTCCACATCAAGCAATGTCTGAGCAATCAATTCAAGCTTATCGCGATTTTCAGTCAGGATGGTTTTCGCACGCTCATAACATTCTTTAATGATGCGCTGAATTTCCTGATCGATTTCGTAAGCGATCTGATCACTGTAGTTCTGCTCATTGTTGAAATCCCGGCCCAAGAATACTTGACCGCCTTGAGATTGACCGAACTGAAGCGGTCCGAGTTTTTCTGACATACCGAACTCTGTCACCATTCTTCTGGCAATGTTCGTTGCCCGCTGGAAGTCATTGTGAGCCCCCGTGCTGACTTCGCCGAAGATAATTTCCTCCGCAACACGTCCGCCCAGAAGACCGACAATTTTATCGAGAAGTTCAGGTTTTGTCTGGAAGTAACGGTCTTCTCTCGGAAGCATGACCGCGTATCCGCCCGCCTGCCCCCTCGGAACGATCGTTACTTTATGAACCATATCGGCTTCATCCAGCACAAGTCCGATAACGGTGTGACCGCCCTCGTGGTACGCCACGATATTGCGTTCTTTTTTCGAGATGACACGGCTCTTCTTCGCAGGACCCGCAATGACACGGTCCGTTGCTTCATCAATGTCGCGCATATCAATTTTCTTCTTGTTTTGACGGGCAGCAACGAGTGCCGCTTCGTTAAGAAGGTTTTCTAAATCCGCGCCTGAGAAACCGGGTGTTCTTGAAGCGATTGCTTTTAAGTTCACCGTCTCATCAAGCGGTTTGTTTCTCGCATGCACCTGCAATACGGCTTCACGGCCGATGACATCCGGACGGTCTACCGTAATCTGACGGTCAAAACGTCCCGGACGGAGCAATGCAGGGTCAAGAATGTCCGCACGGTTTGTCGCAGCGATAATAATGATTCCTTCATTCGCACTGAAACCGTCCATCTCAACAAGCAGCTGGTTCAGCGTCTGTTCGCGTTCATCATGCCCGCCGCCAAGACCGGCGCCGCGCTGACGTCCTACCGCGTCGATCTCATCAATAAAGATCAGGCAAGGCGCATTCTTTTTCGCATTTTCGAATAAATCACGCACACGGGAAGCACCGACACCGACAAACATTTCAACGAAGTCAGATCCGCTGATGCTGAAGAAAGGAACGCCCGCTTCACCGGCTGAGGCTCTCGCAAGCAATGTCTTACCGGTTCCCGGAGGTCCGACAAGCAGCACGCCTTTAGGGATCCTGGCGCCAAGCTCGGCGAATTTGCGGGGATCTTTCAGAAACTCAACAACCTCAACGAGCTCCTGCTTCTCCTCATCCGCGCCGGCTACATCTTTAAACTTCACGCGTTTCTTTTCTTCCGTATACAGCTTCGCTTTGCTCTTTCCGAAGTTCATGACACGGCTGCCGCCGCCCTGAGCCTGATTGAGCAGGAAGAAAAACAGAATAAAGATGATGACAAACGGAATGATCGTCGTTAAGAACGTCACCCACCCGCTTGTTTCCTGTGCGGGATCAACTTTTACGTCCGTCTTTTTAATTGCGTCAAATATCTGGTCTGCTCCTTTTCCTTCAGGAACATGTGTTAAAAAGTACTGGTCTTTGTCGTATTTTTTCAGCTGTCCTTTTACCTCATAAACACCTCTGACAGGCTGAACCGATACGCTATCAACTTTTCCTTCATCGAGGTTCTTGATAAACGTACTGTACGACATATTTTCTGTTTTCGGGTTTGAGGTCTGGAAGTAACTCACAACCCCGATTACTACTAATAAAATAAGTAAATAAAAAATGGTATTACGGAAGACCCGATTCATTCCTTACCTCCTCCCACAGTAAGCACAACTATGTTCAATAGTACCATAGAAAATCATTCCAATACAACCGATAACCATCTCGGAAGCAGGCAGCCGATCAGCTTTCATAAATCGCCGGTTTTAATACTCCGATGTAAGGCAGATTGCGATAGCGTTCGGCATAATCAAGTCCGTAACCCACAACAAACGCGTCAGGAACTTCAAAGCCTACGAAGTCTGCTTTAATGTCCGCTTTTCTTCCGCTTGGTTTATCCAACAGGGTAACAATCTTAATTGATTTCGCTTTACGATATCGGAAGAGTTCTACGAGATAGCTCAAGGTTAACCCACTGTCGATAATATCTTCAATGATTAAGATGTCCCGGCCTTCTACAGATGTATCCAAATCTTTGATGATTTTGACTTCTCCGGAAGAAACCGTGGAATTTCCGTAGCTTGATACATCCATGAAGTCCATTTCCAAATATGTATCAATATGCTTTATAAGATCAGCCATAAAAGGGAGCGCTCCCTTTAACACACCGATTGCCAACGGAAACGTGTCGCTGTACTCGCTTGTTAATTGTTCTCCAAGCTGTTTTACTTTCTGCTGGATCTCATCTTCTGAGATCAGCACTTTTTCGATATCCTGTTTCATGTTAATGCTTGCCCCCTACACTTTTCATGCTGTCTATATTGTAATACAATGCGGTCACTGTTTGAAATCACAAGATCGTCAAAGATGGATTTTTTCAAGCCAGGCAGCCAGATAATTTCACCGCTCGCATCCGTTACAATCGGCCATTCGTCCCGATCCCGCAGAGGCAGTTTATGATCAATAAATATATCTTTTACCTTTTTCGAGCCATTCATCCCTTTAAGTTTAATCCGGTCGCCGATTTTTCTCGTCCGGATTGTTAAAGGAAATTGCACCTTATTTCTGCTTGTCATAAAAACAGCATTCCCATTTTTGATATGAGGGTCAGCCTGATCGGCCACCTCTATCATAAAGCCGTTGGGGAGAACAGCAGTCTCGCCTTCCGCTCCTTGCAGCTGCAGCTCAAAGGGAACCTTTTCACATTGCCATTGTTCAAATGTAAACAAACATGTCTGATATGATTTGACCACCTTCAGCCCTTTCGGAAAATCAAGCACTCCCGAGGCGCTTCCATTTTCCGCCCATTCAAGAAACTGCTGTATGTGTCGGGCGGAAAACGACGATGGAACGTTTTCATAAAGATAGTTTAATATTAGTTGAACTCCTCTTCTTTGTAAAGGTATCGGAAGGGCAAGCAATTGAGAGGAATCGACTTCAACCGATGTGTCAGACTTGCTTGTAATAACCTTATTCATTCGTTCTTTCGTTAATGACTGCAAGTATTGTTCGTCTTCTGTCAGTGCTTCACTCACCTTTTGAAACATTTTATGAACGTCAGGTGATTCTTGTTTTAAAAAAGGAAGCACGGTCTTTCTGAATCTGTTTCTTGTATAATCGTCTTTTGCATTGCTCTCATCCGTTCTGTAGCTGAGCCCTTCTTGACGGCAGTATTCTAGGATTTCATCCTTTGCCGCATAGAGGAAAGGCCTGATCAGCCAGCCGGATGCAAATTCGCGGACGGGCTGCATTCCCGCGAGCCCTGCGCCGAGCGTACCTTTCGCAAGCCTCATGAGCATTGTCTCAACCTGGTCATCGCCGTGATGAGCCAGCGCCAAAAACTTCGCTTGGTGTTTTGCCATCAGATCTTCGAAAAACTGATATCTGCAATCACGCGCGGCAGCCTGCTTGTTCAGCTTATTCTTTTTTGCGTATGCAGAAACATCAATCTGTACCGTTTCGCAGAGGATGTGTTCCGCTTCGCAATATGACTGCACAAACTTCATATCTTCTTCAGATTCAGGACCCCTGAACTGATGGTCGACATGCGCCGCTATGATAACGGAAGAATGCCCGAAGTGCTTATTCAGCATACTGAGAAGCGCCATTGAATCAGGGCCTCCGGAGACGCCGGCAATAATCGTTTCTCCCTCCGCCTGAAGATGATATGTTTTGAAAAAATCTTCCACGCTTTTCACAATGTCCCCCTCACAATGAGCAGGTTTTTTAAAGATATACATATCCTATCACTTTCATTCCCTCCAAGCAAAGAAGAAGCATGAGCGCAGGCGTCCGGCCGGCATTAGATGAGAAAAAAGACGATGTAAGCGAAATAAAGGGCGAGAACGCTGATTAAAATAAGTGTTGTTTCAAACAAACCATTGTGCTTTGCGGGTTTTTGTTTAGGTTTATACCGCGTTTGAGATACAGCGCCCTGCCGCGGTTTTGATTGCGGCGGCTTAGGCTTGGCGGCGGCTTTCCTTTTACTCCCGGCGCTCTGCCCCGCCGTCAGGATGTCATGCTTCATGGCTTCCGCAGACGGATATTGGCCGTTTAAAGCAGAAAACAGAACCTTCTTATACTTATTCAGAAACGGGTGGCCTTCAATGATAGAACGAAGCTGTTCTTTCGGCTGTCCTGACTTTTTGCACTCTTTCTTCTGGACACAGTGGATCATGATCATTGCCACAGCAAACAGGTCGTAGGATGGTTCTGCTTTTCTTGTTCCATACCCCCAATAGCCCCTGTCGTAAAACTCCGTATACTCTTTAATCGCCCGGCCTTGTTTTGTCGTTCCCCCTACATCAATGCAGCGAATGGCAGCCGGAGGTCCGGTTACAATGAGATTGTCCGGTTTGAGGTCGCCAAAAACCCACCCTTGCTGATGAAGGACTGACAGGCTGGAAAGAAGCTGCACCATCAGCACCGGAATCCACTCCGCTCCCTTACTGCTGATATATTGCGGAAGAAGCGGCCCTTCTATGTACTCCATCACGTAAAAAGAGACATTTTTATTCAGCTGCGGAATAAACGCATCGTCCGCATCAAAAAAAGAAGGCCCCATCGTTTGCGACCGGGCCTTTGAAAAGGATTTTAAGACATTCACTTCAGAGGTAACAGACATGCTGTCGCTGCTTATTTTCAAAGCGACCTGTCCGCCTGATGCTTCTGCCAGATATACAATACCGTTAGCCCCTTTTCCAAGCTGTTTGAGCAATCTGTAGGATTTGCCGTTCCATTTGCCCTGAATTGCCGTCCCCGGTGCCAGACTACATGCCAAACTCGTTAAAGCGTCGTTCATCATCTGCCAACATGCTCCTTCTTGAGCGGATTCTCTCAAACTGCTGCGTCGCTTCCCGGATAGCGGGGCCCGTAGGGGTGATACCGCCGGTCGACAGCTTCGCAAAGAGTGCAGAAAGGGATTCAAGCTTCGGCGTCCAATTCAGCACAAGCTCAACTTCCTGGCTTTTCCCGGGAAATATACACATGGCAAATTCATTTTGTCCAGCCCGGGAATTTAAACTGATGGAAAGATCGATCAGCGCTTCTTTCACCGTCGGCAGTTTCGGCGCCATACTCGCACTCGTATCAACCAGCACAAGCACCTGCAGATGAACTGTTTCTCCGAGTTCATCAACCACTTCCATCACTTCGCCGCGTTTTTCCGGAGAAAGCTCTTCCATTTCAACGTTTTTCCCTAAGATTTGTTTAAGCTCTTGATTGACGACACCTTGCAGCGTCTGGGTCATTGCTTTTTTCGTTACCATTTGAACCGTCTGAGACAATTGTGACGCGTACACAACTTGATGGACGCCGCCTCCGGCCATGGCGATGCCTTCAACTTCCTTCATTGCCTCTTGGTCAATCGCATTTTCTTCCATAATCCCTATAACATTCACCGTAATCCCCTGCTCCTTGGCGAAAGCCGCCATTGCAATCGGGTCTTCACCATGATTGGAGCAGCCATCTGTAATCAGCAGAACTTGATTTAAATGTCCCTTATTCACATACATTCCTCCCGGTGATACGATTAGTCCCATCTTCGCCAGAAGGACAGTGATTTATACGAAAGGATTAAGAAATCTCCTTTTTATTTTGGAATACCGCCGGCACCGGTATGGAAGCCCATTTCGGCGTGTTGTGATCAATCCGGACAACAACCACCGTCATATCGTCTTCGATTTGGCCGGAACGCGTTCTGATGACCTCTTCCATTAATATATCAGCGATTTCCTGCGGATCTTCGGTTTTCAGCCCTTTCATTTTCCGTTTCATCCACAGGTCATGGTTTTCAACGTGCTTCGGTCCTTCAAAAATACCGTCACTCATCATGACGAGCAGATCTCCCGCTTTTAACTGTTCACTTACAACCTCCACATCAAATTCATTGATGATACCGATCGGCAGATTGCTGGCCTGCACTTTCATGACTTGATCTCCCCGCTTGATAAAACTCGGCGTTGAACCGACCTTCAAGAATTTGCAGCTTGCATCCTGAAGATCAATGATAGAAAGATCGAGAGTTGAGTAGATTTCATCTGTCGTCCGTAAAGACAGAATACTGTTGATCGTTTTGATCGCTATTTTTTCATCAATACCTGATTCGAGAATTTTTTCGAGCAGCTTAATCGTTTCATTGCTCTCATAATGGGCCCTCGCCCCATTGCCCATGCCGTCACTGATCGCGGCCGCATATTTTCTCGCCCCCAGTTCCATCATGCTGTAGCTGTCGCCGGAGACAAGGCCGCCGCCTTTAGCCGCATGAGCCGCGCCTGTCGATACCCGGTACGATTTGGTCGAACCGAACGCAACATGGCTGTAGCCATTCGGATGAGCCGAGTGCTGTTCGCTTTTGACAAGTATCTGCTCCTCAAGAATGTCAGACAGCATCGGGGCGATAATTTTCTCACTCTCACCGTGTCCTCCGCTGAACGGGATTGTCATTTCGATATCAATATTGCCCTGCTCCAAGCTGTATATCTCGACATGCTGAATCTCGATTCCGAAATGCTGAAGCGCCTCTATCATTTGTTCTTCCTGAATAAAATGCTGCTCCCTCTCCCGTTTTATTTCCCGAGAAAAGTCCGCCATGACCTCAGAAACCCCCAACAGCTGCTCGGCAACAAGCCTCCTGCTGTCCTGAACTTTTCTCTTCAGTGTCAGATGGGCGTGATGGTGGGCAAGTTCGTCCTCAATCAGCTCTTCCACCTGTCTGGATTTGGAACAGTGCTGTTGAAACTCTTTTTTTAATCTGCGGTTTGAGGCATACTGTTTTTCCTCTGTTTCATGCATAACTTGTTTCATTAAGTCATATGTTTTATCAAAGTTTTGAACCCAGCATTTGCTTTTCTTATAGCAGGATTGGCAGGAATGCTCGGTGATTTTGCTTAAAAAGAGATCCACTTCCCCTTCTTCAGCCTGCTCATCGGAAGACGTCTGATGAAAGGTGGCGAAGCTCTCCGACAAGGCATGAAACACATTGGAGAACTGGTCTACTTTCTGGGCGGTGACATCTCTGATTTTCCTCGCGTACTGCTGCTGTTCCTGACTGTGCTCAGCAGTGCCCGGTATGTATCGCGCCACCTTTTTCGTAATCGATTGGGGCGTAATCAAAAACAAAACAACGGCAATCAAAGATTCATAAAGAGTGGTCATTAATCCGGCAGACCCTTCTCCATATAATGAAATCAGCAGTGAGCCGATCACCAATCCGACTGCGGCGCCGGCTTTCTTTCCTTCTTTCAGCAGCCCGCCAAGAAGCCCGGAAAACGCAAGCAGACTCATTTGATAGAGATTCCCGATATTCGCAAGCCCGAGGATCAGTCCGGTCACAACACCGACCGTACAGCCGATGCTTGCCCCGCCGACAAAGGAAAAACTCAGCACGACATAGCGGGCCAGGATATGCTCAGCCTGCATTCCCTGAAATGAAACACCGGCAAGCCCGGTTAAAACAGATGCGATCAAGATCATAAAACAGATGATTTCTTCTATTTTTAACGATTGCTTCACTTTTTTGATCGTGAAAATCGGCAGGCTTTGTAAAAAGATCAGCGTCAAAATAAAGGCCAGGCCCGCCTCGACAACAGCCATCACATAATCATAGGTTGTAAAAGCGCCGCTTTCAAAATAAACAAATCCGATTCTCGCGGCAGCCATTGAGAAAAACACCACGATCGGCAGCATCTTCACCCGGTCCTGCACGATATATGTACCGATTTTTGAAAATAGAGTGAAGACGGCCAAAGCTGTGAGAATCAATAAAGAGTGTTTCGGCGAAATGGTTAAAGCGCCCGCAAGCAAAGACAGACAAGCATAGAAGGCTTTATCTCTTCTGATCAAAAGCATCGCTCCGAAAAACGGCAGTGCAAACGGAAGAACCTCAGATAATATGAAAGCCCGTCCAAGTAAAAAACCGATCACGACATAAATGAAACCCTTATAGAAAAAAAGTGAATGCGCTTGATGGACTGTAAGCTTTGCCGCCTTTTCAAAAAACGATTGCAGTTTTTCCAGAGCTTGTCCCGCCATCGGCCCGTTCACTCTTCTTTCCGCTTTTTCCATTGCTCTCATCCCCCACCTGTTTTATTCGTTGCTTGTCATTATAAATGAAAGCACAGATAGGATTTTGTCAAAAGAAGGTAACAATTCCAAAGAACTCTTCGACGCTTTCTCCCTTGTTCCCCTTTCCTTTCGTATTTCCTCCGACATTTCTCAAAAAGTTGTCTAAATATGAAAAAATCGGCTTCTGCAACAGAAGCCGATTCGCTTGATGACCCGTACGGGATTCGAACCCGTGTTACCGCCGTGAAAGGGCGGTGTCTTAACCGCTTGACCAACGGGCCAGATATATATGGTAGCGGCGGAGGGGATCGAACCCCCGACCTCACGGGTATGAACCGTACGCTCTAGCCAGCTGAGCTACACCGCCATATAGGTGCTTATAAGCACAAGTTATATAATACAAAGGTTTCTTCATTCCGTCAACAGAAACTTCAAAGTTTTAATTTTCTGACTATAAAGGCGCATACAAAAAAAGCACCCGCTGGGATAGACGGATGCTCCATGTATTTATAGAAAGCAGCAAGTTATCCTCTTCTTGCTCCGCGCCCTCCACGTTTTGATTCCGTGTTTCGTTTTAAAGATGATAAGCGGTCTTCGCTATCTTTAAGAAACTTGTTCATTTTCTGTTCAAAAGATTCTTTCGGACGGAAATCATTTCTAGGTCTGGCTTGCGGACGGTCTTTAGCTTTTTTAATTGATAAACCAATTTTCCCGTCTTTTTCAACGTTGATGACTTTCACTTCAACTTGATCGCCGACTTTTAAATGCTCGTTAATGTCTTTTACATAATTATCGGCTACCTCACTGATATGAACGAGACCGGTTGAGCCTCCAGGCAATTCAACAAATGCTCCGAAATTTGTAATACCTGTTATTTTCCCTTGCAACTTGCTGCCAACTTCAATCGACATAAAAAAAGTGCTCCTCCTTAGGCTTATAAAAAGATCGTTTGTTTAATTATACCTAAATAAAAATTTAAGTGTCAACAAGGCTACTTGCTCTTCTTTTCTACATTAAAGAGAATCTCACCATTTCCTGACATAAACAAGTCTCTTCTGGCAAGCTCTGTGACGTAATCCTCATCCTTTAATTTGGAAATTTCATCTTTTAAATCAGCCTGTTTCGCATTCAATTCTTTTACTTGTTTTTCCAGCTGAGCCTTTTTTTCTTCGTTTGCGCTAAGGGAAGAGGTCTGTGACCACAGAGAACCCGCTAAGACAATAGCCGTCAACAACACAAGGGCGCCGAATACGATCAACCGTCTGAAAAGCCCTTTCCGCCTTCTTTTCATAAGCTGGGATTGCCGTTCAACCTGCTCTTTATAGTCGTTTTGAATTTCAGTTATTGTACGTTCCCTAGATAGATTCAAACCAGACGGTCCTCCTTTCACCTTTTCAAAATACGTATCATGGTCGATCTGATTGTTATGATTAGTTTCTTGCTCTTTTGTAAAAATCCTGCACTTTTTTGAAAATATCGTTTGAAAGTAAGACGCCACTTTTCAGGAAGAAGTTTCAATAATTGTTTCAACAGGAAAAACAGCGGATACAGCAAAAACGCTACGATCTTAAAAAGACACTTCGCAAAAAAGGCACTCACCCGATAGGAGTATAAAGAAATAACCGTGATCAGCCCGATGAGCAGCTTAAAGAGCAGAAGCACCGGACGGAACAGCACGTGCTGAATGAGCTTTTTTGCGAATTGGTAAAGAGACACCGCAAGATGAATGGCAAATTTCAGTATTTTTATATACATTCGTTTAAACAGGCTTTGGTACGTCGCAATACCCAGTAAGACAGCCAAGAAAATGTATACCCTGAGTTCCCCTTCATTCACGTTGAGCAGCACATAGAAAAACAGCAGACCTTGTACAATCCAAAAGAGAATGTCATGAATGAATAACAGCCATCTGGCCGTTTTGGCGCGGCTGACAAACAGCCTGTATGTATCAAGCGACGCTCCGAGCCAGGCGCCCATACCGGTCATTGCCAGCATCGTATAAAATTGGGTCGTCAGCGTCATTTAAACAACTTGCTAAAAAACCCTTTAGCTTTATCCCCTTGCTGCTCGTCTAAATATACAAGGTCAAACACCCTGCCTTTTATAGATACAATCCCTTTTTCCACATCAAGGTTTTTCATCTGCAGGTTCTCGCCTCTGACGGAAAGCATTCCCATAACCGTTTCCAGCAAAAACTCTTCGTTATCAAAACTTTCCACATGCTTGACGCCCGAAATGTCTAAATGCTTTCTCCCTTTCATCGTTACATCATGCTGTTCCGGAACAGAAGAAGAACCTTTTTGCTCATAATATGAATTCATCTATTCAGCCCCCATATCCTCGATACTTTTAGCATTATTACTGCATTGTATGAGGCGGGAGCCTTGTTTAGAACAAGCCTATTCGCCGAGTTTTTCTTCTTTGACGATTGTATACATGCCCGCGGCTTCTTCTTTTTTCGTTGTTTCTTTCAATTCATTTACCTTCACGGTGACAAGCTTCTGCCCGAAGCGGACCTTCAGTTCATCACCGGCTTTTACGTCTGAGCTGGCTTTCGCCTGATTCCCGTTAACGGTGATTCTCCCTTGATCGGCGACCTCTTTCGCCAATGTGCGGCGTTTAATTAATCTGGATACTTTTAAAAACTTATCAAGTCTCATATCAGAATCTCCTCTCCATTTCTTTTGCTTCATCCCACAATTTGTCCATTTCCTCAAGTGACATTGCGGTCAATTCAAGGCCCTTTGCTGCCGCTTCTTTCTCAATATAAGCAAAGCGTCTGCGGAATTTGTCATTTGTCATGGCGAGCGCTTCCTCAGGCTCAATTTTATAGTATCGGCCGATATTGACCAATGCAAATAAAACATCGCCGAATTCAGCTTTTAAGCTGATTTCATCTGCTGATTCGGCGGAAGCCTCTGCAGAAAATTCCTTCAGCTCTTCATTTACTTTATCCCATATATCCTGAACGTCATCCCAGTCAAAGCCGGTTTTTGCGGCTTTTTTCTGAAGCTTGGCGGCTTTCGCAAGAGAAGGCAGGGTTTTCGGCACGGCATCCAGCAATGAAGAAGATGTTGTTTGCTTTTCCGCCTTTTTGATTTCTTCCCAGTTGGCGACGACATCATGTTCATCCTGAACCTTAACATCCTTAAACACATGCGGGTGCCGTCTGACCATCTTCGCACTGATGTCTCTGATGACATCATCAATTGAGAAATACCCCTCGTCTTCTCCGATCTGGGCGTGCAGCATAACCTGAAGCATGACGTCCCCGAGTTCTTCTATCATGTGATCCGTGTCCTCTTCGTCAATGGCCTCAAGCAGTTCGTAGCATTCCTCAATCATATATTTCTTTAATGACTGGTGTGTCTGCTTTTGATCCCACGGACAGCCGTTCGGCCCGCGAAGCTCGCGAATAATACTTCGGAATGCAGAAAATTCCTGGTAAAGGAGTTCTTCTTTTTTAATCGGCGGAACATACACGCTTGTTAAGTTATTTATTTCTACATTGCGGTCAAGTTCAAACAAAGGCACCTTGGTCATCTTTTCTCCCTGGCTCCCGGCTGCCGTAACGATGACCACTTCATAGTCGTCAGGCAATTTCTCCATGAGCGTCAGCTTCACCTCAGAGGCCGTCATTTGGTCATAAACCTGGCAGATGATCAGGTGATGCCGGAGTTCGAGCTCATCCGGCGTCATTGTTTGCGCATCCGTAAATTGAAACCCTTCAATCGGATCAATTCGCAATGCATTAAAAGTGGCATCCAGAAAGCTTTGCCCTCCGGCAGTATGAACAGCTATCTGTTGTTCTTCCCGGCGTTCAAATAACAGCTGAACGGTTTTCTCAGCGACAAACGGATGCCCGGGTACAGCGTAGACGACATCTTCTTGCTTCGCTTTTTCAAACAGAATGTCCGTGATCTCTTCATAGACCGCTTCAAACTGATCATGTTTTTCATAAATATCATCAAAATACCGGATGTCCGCTTCCGTCTCTTGCTCTAATTCCGAAATCAAAGGGTGGTCTTTCGTTCTTATATATAAATGCTTCGCCTGAGTCAGCAGCTTATGTACGCCCACTGTCAACTGATCCATGTCTCCGGCGCCGAGGCCGACGACCGTAATATTACCTGCCATGTTTTTCTCTCCTCTTTTTCAATTTGCTTAAAGCACTGCCGAAAGGAAGGCCGCTCAGCTCTTCATCCGTGAAAATCTTCATTCTTATCATACAATAAATAAACAATAGCCCTCCGATGACTGACGCAGACAGACTCTCACATACAGCTCCGGCCCTGCTGACAGGAACAAATAACTGCCAAAGCTTCATATATACAAGCAAAAAGAAGACCATCAGCAGACTGCACCAGCACAGACGGACAATCACGCCGCCGATATTCGTCAGCCAGCCCTTCGACCAAATTCTCCGGAGATTCAGGCACGCAACTGCGGCAAATGCCAAGACGGTCGCCAGTGCCGCTCCTGTAATACCCCAGCCGGGGACCAGCCAAACATTCAGCACCCATTTCAGCGCCCCTCCCGTCAAAACGGATACGGCGGGGAAAACGGTATGTCCCGCTCCTTGCAGAATCGCGGCTGCCGTAAGCGCAATTGAGGCAAAAAAGATAGATAAGCTGAATATTTGTAAGGTCTGCGTCCCCTCACTGTTTTGGAAAAGCATGATATTCACCGGTTCTAAAATGCAAAAAAGCCCGGCCGATGCACCGATCCCTACCGCAAGGCAGAGCTTGACGGCTGATGTCGCTTTCTCTTTTATGATAAACGGCTTGTTCCCATGCACCGCTTTTGAAATTGAAGGAACCAAGGACGCAGCGATACTGACGGCAAACACGGTTCCCAGCTGAAGGAGCGGCTGTCCGCGGTCATATATGCCTTTCAGCTGTTTCGCAGCATGGCTCTCCGTCCCGTCTGAAAGCAGCGAATATAAGTTTAAGGCGTCTACAAGCTGAATCAAAAGCATGAGTACACTGCTGATACAGATGGTGACTGAATAAAGCAGCAGCTTTTTTACAATGACGGCCGTTTCGATATGTCCGCCGTCTTTCTTTGTTTCTTCCCGCTTATACCAGAAAACAGCCAATACACAAAGGGCCGCAAAGCTCCCGGCTATTGATCCCGAGGCCGCCCCCGCACCCGCCGCGTATAATGAACGGCCGCTTTTCAAAAGCCAGAAGGATAAACCGAGAAGCACCGCCACGCGAAGAAGCTGTTCCGTAATCTGGGATAAGGCTGACGGCATCATATCATGCACGCCTTGGAAATACCCCCGGATAACCGCCGTAAACGGAAACAGTATGAAAGCGAACGCCGCGACCCTTATCAGCATCACAAGGCGGGCGTCACCCATAAAACCGGCCAACGGCGCCGCGCCGGCATACATGAGCGCAAACAGAACAAGTCCGGCCGCCGTGACATAAAGGGCGGAAATTTTCATTATTTTTTGTTTATGATCGCTATAATCGTTCATTAATTTTGAGATGATCACCGGAAAACCGGATGTTGACAGCATGACCGCGATCCCTAAAAACGGATACACCTGCTGATAAATGTAAAATCCGACGTCACCGACAATATTCTGAAAAGGAACCCTGTACACGGCGCTTAATATCTTCGTCACGATGCCCGCAACGACGAGCACAAAAGCACCTTTCCATGCCGATTGCCGCTTGGCGCCAACTGAATCGTTCATCCAAAAGCTCCTTCCAGCCGCTAGAAAATTACGTCTATAAAACGAGCTTATTATATCACAATCCTAACGGCCGAACCGATAGAGAGCACATATGAATATGAAAAAGAACAGCACTTGTATAAGAGCTGTTCTTTCCCCGTTTCTTATTTCAATAATGGTAATAAGACCTACTGCTCCATCTGCCTCGCCAAAAAACTGGCTGCCGTTTCTACCGCTTTATGTTCTACCTCTCCAAGCGCCTGTTCCTTGGAAAAGATGACCACGGCCCCGATAGGATCGCCATTTGCCACGATCGGAGCGATTGTATAGGAGCTCATATCTTCATCAACGTCATTCACAAGCTGCGCGGACTTCACGTCGTTTTCTACCACTGAGCTGCGCTGATCCATCGTTTTTTCGAGCAAATCGCTGATGGCTTTATTCAGAAATTCTTTTTTCGAACTGCCCGAAACGGCAATATACGCGTCACGGTCGCAAATCAAGACGGAATGGCCGAGACTGTCATACAATGCATCTGCATATTCTTTCGCAAAATCGCCAAGCTCACTGATAGGAGAATATTTTTTCAATATAACTTCTCCGTCGCGGTCAACGAATATTTCAAGCGGGTCTCCTTCCCTGATCCGCAGTGTTCTCCGAATTTCTTTAGGAATGACGACCCGTCCTAGATCATCAATACGACGTACGATACCTGTAGCTTTCATCTCTCTGGTGCCTCTCTTTCATGTGATGATATTTAAGGGAAAGTACTAAAGCTCTTTACTTTATGTAGCTTCCGCCACTCGCTTGAAATTAGTATCCGTCACATCAAATGTAATATACACCAGAGAGTAACAATTTTTATGAAGATGCGATTGTTTCTTTCTTCACATTCTGAAGTCCTTTCAGCATGCCGAGAACGGTCTCCAGCCACTCTTCCGTTTTGCGGCCTTTCGTCTGTACTGAGATTTTCAGCTTTTTCCCTTCCATTCCCAGTCCGATCTGCCGGCCGTATTTATTGCCGAGTTCGAATAATTTCTGGCCGTCAATCTGTGCGCTGGCCTCTTCAGAAATGGTAAATCTGATCGCGTCTTTATCCTGCTTGATGAGTTCGACGCGTTCATATTTTCCGTATACCTTCATCTCAGCAACCGTAAACAGCCATTCAACTTCTTTAGGATAGCTGCCGAACCTGTCGATGATTTCATCTTGGAGCTCATTTTTCTCCTCAATTGTGGCGATTGACCTGAAGCGTTTATACATGTCGATTTTTTGCTTGCCGTCTTGTATATAGTTTTCGGGAATATACGCGTCAAGCTCGATATCGATTTCTGTCTCAAACTGTTCGCTTTTCGGAATATCGCCTTTCCGCTCTTCAATCGCTTCCTTGAGCATTTGCGAGTACAGGTCAAAGCCGACTGAGTCGATAAAGCCGTGCTGCTGGGCGCCGAGAAGGTTCCCCGCTCCCCTGATCGTCAAGTCACGCATGGCAATTTTAAAGCCTGATCCCAGCTCGGTAAATTCTTTAATCGCCTGCAGCCGTTTTTCCGCCACCTCAGTAAGCACTTTGTCTCTGCGGTACGTAAAATACGCGTAAGCGACGCGGTTGGAACGGCCGACCCGTCCTCTCAGCTGATACAGCTGAGACAGCCCCATTTTGTCTCCGTCGAACACAATCAAGGTATTGACATTTGGTATATCTACGCCTGTCTCAATAATAGTCGTGCTGACAAGGACGTCTGATTCCCCTTCCAGAAAATTGAGCATGACGCTTTCCAATTCATTTTCAGTCATTTTTCCGTGGGCATATGCCACTTTCGCATCGGGAACAAGCATGGAAATTTCATCAGCCTTCCGCTCGATGTCATCCACGCGGTTGTACAAGAAATATACCTGTCCTCCGCGCGCCAGTTCTCTTTCGATAGCTTCTCGTACAAGCGCGCCGTTGTATTCCACGACATATGTCTGAACAGGGAAACGGTTTTCCGGCGGCGTTTCAATAACGGATAAGTCCCGCACACCGAGCATGGACATATGAAGCGTACGCGGAATCGGCGTCGCTGTAAGAGTCAGCACATCGACATTGGCTTTGATCTGTTTGATTTTTTCTTTATGCGTTACGCCGAAGCGCTGCTCTTCATCAATGATGAGCAAGCCGAGATCTTTATAGACGACGTCTTTAGACAAGAGCCTGTGGGTTCCGATTACGATGTCTACCGTTCCGTTTTTCAGGCCTTTAATCGTTTCATTGGACTCTTTTCTCGTTCTGAATCGGCTGAGAAGACCGATGTTAATCGGATAGTCCTGAAAACGCTCCATAATGGTTTCATAATGCTGCTGCGCGAGTATTGTCGTCGGCACAAGAAGCGCGACCTGCTTTCCGTCTGCGATCGCTTTAAAGGCCGCTCGGATGGCTACCTCCGTCTTCCCGTATCCCACATCACCGCAAAGCAAACGGTCCATCGGGCGCTCTCTTTCCATATCCTTTTTAATCTCCTGAATGGAACGGAGCTGGTCCTCTGTTTCCTGATAAGGGAAAGCAGATTCGAACTGCCGCTGCATTTCATGATCGGGCGAGAACGCATAGCCTTTGCTTGCTTCCCGTTCCGCATAAAGCTTAATCAGATCATCGGCAATATCCTGAACGGAGTTTTCAACTTTTTTCTTCACCCGTTTCCATTCACTGCCGCCCAGTTTATAAAGCTTCGGTTCTTTTCCTTCAGAGCCGACGTACTTCTGCACCTGATCGATTTGTTCTACAGGGACGTACAGCTTATCGCTGCCCTGATAATGAATGTTGAGGTAATCTTTATGAATGCCTTTGATTTCTAGTGTTTCGATCCCCAAATACTTACCGATCCCGTGGTTGACGTGGACGACATAGTCACCGACCTGAAGCTCGGAATAGCTTTTGATCCGTTCGGCATTTGTCAGCTTCTGCTTTCTCGGCTTTTTCTTGATTCGGTTTTTGAACAGCTCTTCCTCCGTAATGACGGCCAGCTTCATCAGCGGCAGTTCAAAACCGGATTGCAGCTCGCCTTCCATGACATAGACCTGTCCTTGCACAAGCGCTTTGGAGCTGTCCGTTTTTGCGGCTTCAATTTCGTAATCAGCCAGCACGGATGCCAATCTGTCGGTTCTGTCCTTATTTGCGCCTAAAAAGACGACGGTGAAGTTTGATTTCTTAAAGCGCTCCATTTCACCTGAGAGGACATTCATCTGCCCGTGAAAACTCTGCATCTGCCGGCTTGTCACATTCACGATATTCTGAGGGCTTGTATGCTGGACATGACGCAAAAATAATGAATAATAAATAGCCGGGCGCCGCTTTTCGCTCATAAGCTCCTGAAAGCTGAAGGATAAATGAATGTCATGCAGAATTTTCCCTTCCTCGAGCAGACTTGTCGTAAATTCGGCCTCTTCTTTTTGCAGCTGATCCTCCATTTCATGAATGCGGCTGACCTCGTCTAACAGTAACAACGTGTCTTCCGGTGTATAATCTAGCAAACTAGCAGGTTTTTCGTAAAAGTACGAGAGATACTTCACAAGTTCCTGATCAGTCTGTCCCGTTGATAACCGTTCTTTATCATGTGAGATATTGATATGAAGCATTTCCTTTTGTTTGTGCTGCTTCAGCTTTTTCAGACTGTCGGCAAGCCCTTTATCGAGCCTTTCCATTGCCCGGGCTTTTTCTTCCGCCCTGATGATCAATTCCTTCGCCGGTCCGATCGCCACATGTTTAAGCGTCTCGATTGATCTCTGGTCATCAGAATTGAAGCTTCTGATGGAATCGACCTCCGTATCAAACAGTTCAATTCGCACCGGATGCTCCGACGTCAGCGGATAAATGTCGATAATTCCGCCGCGAATACTGAATTCACCGGGTGCAGAAACCATATCGGAACGCTCATACCCCACCTCTACAAGGCGCGCGGACAGCTGGTCCGGTTCTATATCGTCTCCGAGTGAAATGACGAGCTGGCTGCTTTTCCACAGCTCCTTCGGCGGAAGCATTCTTCTCACTGCCGCAACGGGCGCCACAACGACCGGCGCTTCTCCGTTTGTTAATCTATTAATGACATCAAGCCGCTGAGCGCGCAGTTCAGGACTGGCTACCGCAATTTCTGAAGAAATCAACTCATTCACGGGGTATAAAAAAACAGATTGATCCCCGAGAAGCGCCGTCAGATCTTCCGTCACTTTTTGGGCCTGATATAAATTATGGGTGATAAAGAAAATCGGCCTTTTCGTTTCCTGTGCAAGGGCGGAGGTAAAAACAGAACGCGCGGAACCTGACAGACCCGCAAGCAGCTGTTCCTTCAGCCCCTCATGTAAACCGTTGACAATGGATTTAAAATCATCGCTTTCTTTAATAAAGGTTTGAATGTTGTCCATATGGGCCCTCCTCTCTATTTTCTGCAAGAACAGAAAAACGCTTTGGTCTAGAATCTACACCAAAGCTTCTTATTGAATAAATGTGTTGTGTTCATGGTAGTGCGGATTGCGTTCCAGCGCCTCTTGGCAGTCTTCACAAATTGTAAGAACATGGACATCTCCATTGTCTTTATATGAAATCATATCGTTTCTTTCCTCATTTGTTAAGTGCTGAAATCCAAGTGACTGTGTCGGCACCGTCGAATATTCCAGGCTCCCTACCTTAAAGCCGCAGTGGCGGCAGAAATAATGCAAAGCCATACGTTGGACCTCCTGATGTGAAAAAATCATTTTTCCCTAGTATGGTCTCCCATTATTTATCTTATACATTTGCATTAAATTCGTTCATGACTTCTAAAAATGGTTTCGTTAAGGAAGCTTCGCAGGCTTTTACGGTTTTTGAGACGGCATCGTTGATATGCGGCGCTTCTTCCTTCGTAAAAGCTCCCAGTACATAGTCAACGACTTTCATTCCGTTGACGGGGCGGCCGATTCCGATTCTGACCCGGTCAAATTCAGGGGTTCCGAGGTGCTGTATAAGCGATTTAATCCCGTTATGTCCGCCTGCGCTCCCCTTCGTCCGGAGCCTGATTTTTCCCGTCGGAAGATCAAGGTCATCGTATATGACTTTCAGATCTTCATGATCGGCATCATAATAATCCAGCAGCGGCCGCAAACATTCCCCTGATAAATTCATATATGTAAGCGGTTTAACAAGTAGAACTTTTTTTCCGGAAACAAACCCCATTCCGTAAAGTCCGTTGAATTTCGTTTTATTCAGTTCAATATTCCATTCTTTAGAAAGCTCGTCAATGGCCATAAAGCCGACATTATGTCTCGTGTTCTCATAGGTTTTTCCCGGGTTACCGAGACCGGCAATCACAAGCATCGTAAATCCTCCCTCAACATCGCTGTAATTCTTCTCATTCTAGCACAAAAGACGTAACCTCGGGCGGGTTACGTCTTAAAGCGCTTATTGATTTTCTCCTTCGGGCTCTTCCTCAGGAGACGGTTCTGCATCTTCTTCGAATGCTTCCTGCTTAGGAGGAAGGATGGAAGCCACGACTTCTTCCGGGTCGTTTGTAAATGTATAATTGCCGTCAGCAGTCAGATCTGCGATGGTCAGCACATCATTCATTTCAAGCCCGGAAATATCAACATTGATTGTCTGAGGGATGTCCTTCGGCTTAGCCTTAATCGAAAGTTCATGCAGCGGCTGCTGGATGACGCCTCCGTCTTTGACTCCTTGCGCCTCTCCCGTCAGCTGAATCGGCACCTCGGCCTCCAGCTCCTCACTCATATTCACGACTTGAAAATCGGCGTGCGTCAATTCGTTTTTGAGCGGGTCTGTCTGAAGATCGGTCACCATAACCGATTGCTGATTTCCGTTGACATCAATTGTGATAATCGTGTTTTTTCCTTCGTCCCGCAATGTTTTAAGCAATTCGACACTGTCTAAAGAGACAGGCGTATTCGTTGTTTCTTTACCGTATATAATCCCTGGAACATGTCCTGAATGACGGATTTTCCGAAGCGTCGAACGTTTAAAATCTGTTCTTTCATTTGCTTTTAAAGTTGCCATATTCAGCACCATCCTAATTATCGTTTTATCGTCCTATTAGAACAATACCCACAATAACTGGGATTTAAACCTTAAAGTTTCGGTTTAGCTGAATAAATAGCTGACAGATTGTTTCTCGTGAACGCGGATAATCGCTTCAGCCAGAAGCGGTCCGACAGAAAGCTGCTTAAAGCGGTCGATTTTTTTCTCATCAGGAAGCTTAATGCTGTTCGTTACGACAAGCTCCTTGATTTTAGAGTTATTGATCCGCTCAACGGCAGGGCCTGACAGTACAGGGTGCGTACAGCATGCATACACTTCTGCAGCTCCGTTTTCAACCAGCGCGTTAGCGGCAAGTGTGATTGTGCCGGCCGTATCAATAATATCATCGATCAGAATCGCTGTTTTTCCTTCCACGTTACCGACGATGTTCATCACTTCCACCTCATTCGGTCTAGGACGGCGTTTGTCGATAATCGCGATCGGCGCTTTCAGACGGTCTGCAAGTTTGCGGGCGCGCGTCACACCGCCGTGGTCAGGAGAAACAATAACGATATCTTTCAAGTCTTTACCTTCAAAGTAATGGCCTAAAATCGGAACACCCATTAAGTGGTCAATCGGAATATCAAAGAAACCTTGAATTTGCGGCGCGTGTAAATCAAGCGCAATCACGCGTGTCGCACCCGCTGTTTCAAGCAGGTTTGCAAAAAGTTTTGCTGTAATCGGTTCACGTGATCTTGCTTTTCTGTCCTGGCGCGCATAACCGTAGTACGGAATCACAATGTTGATTGTTTTCGCGGAAGCGCGCTTTAGAGCGTCAACCATAATCAGCAATTCCATAATGTGCTCATTAACCGGCGCACTTGTAGACTGAATGATATAGCAATCACAGCCGCGAATACTTTCTTCTATGTTGATCTGGACCTCTCCGTCACTGAATCTTGTAACAGAGCACTTTCCTAATTGAACTCCTACATTATCCGCGATTTCTTTTGCAAGTTCTGGATTTGAATTCAAAGAAAAAATCTTTAAATTCTTATCTCCGTATTCGTTAGACATGGTAAACCTCCGATTTTAGGATTATTTTTTATGAATATTTTTCACATAATCTTCTTTATTTACTTGTCTTGCTCTGGCAATGGCAAGCGCTTCGCCCGGCACATCTTCAGTTACGGTTGAACCCGCAGCGACGTACGCGCCTTCTCCCACTGTGACAGGTGCGACCAGATTGGAGTTGCAGCCTATAAAAGCGCCGTCTTCAATCTTGGTTAAATATTTTTTCTTCCCATCATAATTGACCGTGATGGAGCCGCAGCCCAGATTCACATCCGTGCCCACTTCGGCATCACCGATATAGCTTAAATGAGATGCTTTGCTTCGGTCGCCGAATTTTGTTTTCTTAATTTCAACAAAGTTTCCGATCTTCACTTCATTGCCGATTGCGGAATCGGGTCTGATGTGAGCAAAAGGACCGATATTTACATCATTCCCAACTTTGCTGCGGTTGACAACGGATTGTTTAATCACGGTGCGGCTGCCGATTGAACTGTCCTCTATCTCAGTGTGAGGGCCGATGACACATTCATCGCCGATTTCAGCTTGTCCCTTTAACACAGTTCCGGGATAAATAACTGTATCTTGTCCGATGCGCGCGTCAGGTGAGATGTACGTATTCATCGGATCGATTAAAGTGACTCCGTTCTGCATATGCCGTTTGTTAATTCGCTCTTTCATATACATTTCAGCCTGAGAAAGAGCGACTCTATCATTCACTCCGAGCGTCTCTTGGAAGTTACCAGTCTGGTAAGCGGCAACAGTTTCGCCTTCGTCTTTGAGGATTTCGATCACATCCGGCAGATAATACTCGCCTTGGGCATTTTCATTCGAAACCTGTTCGATGACACGAAAAAGAGCCTCGTTATCAAAACAGTACGTTCCCGTGTTGATTTCTTTCACAAGACGTTCTTGCTCCGAAGCATCCTTGTGCTCCACGATTTTTTGAACGGCGCCGTCTTCACTGCGGATGATTCTTCCGTATCCGGCGGGATCGTCGGCAACAGCCGTTAACACCGTGGCTTTTGCACCTTTGTCTGTATGTTCATTCAGCATGGCTTCCATCGTCTCCGCTGTCAGAAGCGGTGTATCGCCGCAAATAACGATCGTGACACCCTTTTCTCCGTGAAGAAATGGTTTTGCCTGTTTGACCGCATGAGCCGTACCGAGCTGTTCTGCTTGGAGAGCGTAATCGCTTTTCTGTCCGAGCTGCTTCTTCACATCTTCGGCGCCGTGTCCTACGATGGTGACAAGCTTCGCTAAAGATAATTTCAGAGCTTCGTCTGCGACGTGCTCTACCATAGGCTTTCCGCATACCGGATGAAGGACCTTATAAAGCTTCGATTTCATTCTCGTTCCTTTTCCGGCAGCTAAAATCACTGCAAACCGCTTATCCATTTAATGGCCTCCAATATCCCTTTTATCCATAGAAAAATATATCCTAAATAGCTGTTGATTTCAAGAAGACATCAAAAAGTGCAAGAATTTTCTATGTAATCGCTTTATTACTGAAAAATCAGATTTAAAAAAGGACTGCCGGAAAAGGCCTTGTGCCAGCCTTTATCAGCAGTCCTTACATTTTGTTATGTTTAAGAAGCCCCGGCTTCTTCATATTCTAATGCTTCAGAATCACCCAAACGATGATACTCATTTAAAACAGCATCCTGGATCTTGCCCCGCGTGCTGGAATTAATAGGATGAGCAATATCGCGGAATTCTCCATCAGGGGTGCGTTTACTCGGCATCGCAACGAAAAGACCATTGTTTCCATCAATCACACGAATATCATGTACGACAAATTCGTGATCCAGCGTGATGGATGCAATCGCTCTCATGCGACCATCGGTATTCACGCGGCGTAATCTTACGTCAGTAACTTCCACAGTAGTTCACCACCTTTTCCCTATATAAAAGCATTAGTCTAACAATTCCACGATTCTTTTTAAATTCCTGCACGTTTCAAAAAGTTTTTTTGAAAATATAGGATATACATACACAATTAGGTGATAAACCATATTTGGGGATCATATACTGCATAAAAAAAGTGATCCCGGAGACCGGAACCACTTTTCTGAGATTTAAGATTTCACCAGCGCAATGACTTCAATTTCCACGAGAGCGTCTTTCGGCAGTCTCGCCACTTCCACACAAGACCTTGCCGGCTTATGTACATCAAAGTATTGTCCGTACACTTCATTCACTTCCGCAAACTGCTCCATATCAGCAATAAATACCGTGGCTTTGACAACCGTCTCGAGAGAAGCGCCCGCTTCTTTCAGCACAGCTTTTAAATTGCTGAACACCTGATGCGTTTGTTCTGTGATATCACCGTTTACCATTTCTCCTTCAGCAGTAAGAGGAATCTGGCCTGAGCTGTAAAACATGTTGTTTACGATGATTCCCTGTGAATATGGCCCGATCGCTGCCGGCGCGTGTTTCGTATGGATTGCTTTTGTCATTTTTCTGTCTCCCCATTCTTTAAATGCTGTTCTTTAAAAAATCGCAGAAAATTGCCGTTTTGAATCTCAATCGTTTTGTCTTTCATATTGATGGTTGAAAGCGTGAGCAGTGACATGTATTCATCGACAAGCCGTTCATTCACTCCCTCGGCTTCAACCAAGACGCCTATTCCCGCGACGTTTGCATTAAACTCATCAAGCAGGCTGATCATGCCGTTAATGGTGCCGCCGGCTTTCATAAAGTCGTCAATAATCAAAACGTTCGAACCCGTAGCCAAACTTCTTTTCGCAAGCGACATTGTTTGAATGCGGTTAGACGACCCTGATACATAATTGATGCTCACCGTGGAGCCTTCAGTCACTTTATTGTCCTTTCGCACGATGACAACCGGAACGTTCAGATAACTGGCCGCTGCGTAAGCAAGAGGGATTCCTTTTGTCGCAACGGTCATCACCACATCAATCTCCCGCTCCGCAAAAACGGAAGCAAAAAGCCTGCCTACATGAGAGAGGACAGATGGTTTTCCTAAGATATCCGTTAAATATACATAACCGCCCGGAAGGATACGCTCAGGATTTACTAAAGACTGTCCCAGCTCCTGTATAAACGCTTCTGCTTCAGCCTGTTTCACTTTCGGAATGTATTTGACGCCTCCGGCAGCTCCCGGCACTGTAAGCAGCGTCCCAATGCCTTGCTGTTCAAAGGTCTGTTTAATAATCGTTAAATCTTCACTGATTGATGACTTTGCTGATTGATACCGTTCTGAGAAAAACGTTAACGGTATTAATTCATGCGGATGGGTTAACAAATAATTTGTTAAGTCCACCAATCTGCCGCTGCGACGAAACTTCATGAACTTACCCCCAAAATCCGAATAATTTAAAAATAATATAACTTAACATACGGATTTAATCAAGAGCATTCTGTTCGCCGATCATCCGCACCGCGTACACTTGATCACAGAAACCTCTTAACCCATTATAAATCCGCTGCACCTTAGATTCGTATTGAACCAAACCGAATACAGTCGGTCCGCTTCCGCTCATTAACACCGCATCAGCGCCGAAGCGTTTCATTTGATTTTTAATCATCGCCACCTCGGGATGGAGGCTGAGCGTAACCGACTCCAATACGTTCCCTAATTGTCCGCATACCTTTTGGAAGCTTTTTTCTTCAATCGCGTCAATCATCGCCTGCACATCAGGATGCCGAACCTGCTGTAAGTTCAGCCGGCGGTACACTTCGGCAGTCGATACCCCGATCGTCGGTTTGGCGAGCATGACCCAGCAATGAGGCGGAGCACTGATGTGCCTGATCTTCTCACCGCGTCCGGTTGCCAGGGCAGTGCCTCCGTATACACAGAAGGACACGTCTGAACCGATTTCAGCTCCAAGCTCTGCAAGCTCTTCGACAGAAAGCTTTAAATCCCAAAGCCTGTTCAGCCCTCTGAGCGTGGCTGCCGCATCGCTGCTTCCGCCGGCAAGCCCTGCCGCTACAGGGATCACCTTTGTAATCATAATCGAAACGCCTTTTTTGACTTGAAACCGTTCTTTAAGCAGTTTGGCTGCCTGATAAGCCAGATTCCTTTGATCATCCGGAACAAAGCGATTATGCGACGCCACTCTGATAACGTTTTCGGGCAGTTCTGTCAGTTCAATCCGATCTGCCAAATCAATTGTCGTCATGATCATCTCCACTTCGTGATAACCATCCGGGCGTTTACTCGTCACATCGAGGGACAGATTGATTTTGGCCGGCGCTTTTTCTAAAATACGCATAGCTTTCACCTACTTCTCCATCTAAACATAAGTATGAACATTGTATCACATTTGGAGACCCGGAGGTACTTATCCGAAATTGACGCCGGTTTTGACAGCCGATAGAAAAAACCGGGGAACGGATTGTCCCCCGGGCCACTGCATTATCGGTTATTTTGGTTCTGAGCCGCCATCTGCTGTTCGGCAATCTCGATCGCACGCTTTACCATATTCCCGGCGTCACGCGCCCGAATGCCTCCCCAGCCTTCGTTTTTCACCGTATCGTAAAAACCAAGGTCCTTCGCCAGCTCATATTTGAACTCATCTGACATAACTCCACGACGTCTGCCCAAACGAAACAACCCCTTTTATAGAATTGATCACCATTCGTGCACGCCACGATAAAACATGTGACACCTATAGCTTCCGTTTAATCGGCTGAAACTTTCGAGGGAATAATTAGAAGAGCTTTAGAAGGCAAAACAAAAAGCAGTAAACAAAAGGTTCACTGCCCATTAAAATGCTACTGAGCTTGCCGCATCGTCATTGAATGTCAATTCAACAGTCTCAGTCAGAATATCAGCATAACTGTATGAAACTCTTTCAAACGAATTCTCGTCTTGATCTAGTTGTATCACAAAAACAGAAGGGTACGTCTCAGCTAAAATGCCCGAACGCTCAATCGTTTTTCGGCGGCCGCCGTTTGCTTTTAACGTAAGCCGTTTACCTAAATTCCCATCAAGCGATCTTTTTATATCGGACAACGTCTTCGCCATTGCATCCACCTCACTACATTTATTGTACAACAAGAGCCCAATTTTGTCAAATAAAATTTAAATTATATCAACGTTAATAAGTCATTGTCAACAAAATTATTTTGACAAAATTCTATTGATTTCTGCGTTATTTTTCACAAGTTCCGGAAATTTATGTATCAATATGTAAAATAATTAACCCGCATAGCGAAATATATGCGGGTTTTATCACTCATCCATTTGATTTATACGGCATACCGACACGCAGCACACCCTTCGTTTCAATTCCTCCCAGCCCTTTCTCTCTCGTCAGCGTATTTCTCAGGACATCCCATACATTGATCCGCTCCATAAACGGAGTGAAGCTGATTTTCGCGACAATATATACCGGGTCAAGCGCATGAATATTGACGCGTGACGGCGAACTTGCGAAATTCGCGCCCGCTCTGATTAAAGACTCAAAATGAGATTGGCACGCCCCCGCGAATATGACCAGCTGATCCAAATGAGGGACTTTACGCCTCGCTCTCTGAACGGTTTCGACAAAGTGTTTGGAATGCCTGTAGGCGCTTAAATCGTTCACGTCTCCCTTATGCTTGGAATATGCATCATGGCCGGTGATGACTAAAATATCCGGCCTGTATTTATCAAGCAGCTCGTCAATTGACGCCGGCATTTTTTTCTCATGGCAATGAATTCCGTATACCGGCACACCGATTTTTTCATAAAAGTTCAGGCACTTTTTCAAATAGGCCTCATCGCCGTCCAGATGCAATACCTTTCCGGGCATATGAAAGTAGTGCTCCTGATGCTGATATTGATTTGTCGCATAATATTCCTGTTTTTCCCGAAGCAGCTTATAATCCTGGCGGAGCAGCTCGAGAGATTCATTCATCCTGCTTTCATCTCTTTTCTTTCTCATGGCCTGTTCGTCTTTTCTCACAGGCTCCAAATCAGAAAAATCAGCATCCGCAATCAATCTGACTTCGTCACCATGCAGGATGGCAATTGAATTTCCGTTGCTTGTTTGCTCTATACCGATAATGCGAAATAAAACATCCATTTGATAGGATTTCCTGGCTACCATATCTCCTATTTGAAATTGCACGTTACCCACTCCACAAATAGACTAAGCCTCATCATGAAAGAAGTCTTGGCAAATGCACCTCTTTCCGCTGCGGCGCTTGATGTTTCAAGCTTTTCTTGCAGTTGAATGAATAAGGTTCTCCTCTAGCCTATGTAGCGGCAGTCCAAGTGGTGACGCAAAACAAAAAGCCCTCTTAGAAAAGGGCTTTATGCAATCCGTTGGACAAGAGCGCGAATTCTTCTATGGACAGGGATTCACCGCGCCGCTTTCCGTCAATATTCGTTTCTTGAAGAACTTCTTCAATTTGAGCTTTTTTCTCTTTCCCGCCCGGAAGATTGTTCACAAGGTTGTTCAGCAAGGTTTTCCGGCGCTGTGCGAAGCTTGCTTTAATCAGCTGGAAGAAAAACGGTTCATTATCGACGTCAACCGCCGGGCCGTCACGAAGCAAGAGACGGATGACGGCGGAATCGACATTAGGCTGAGGTACAAACACCGTTTTCGGGACGGTCATGACGGTTTTGGCCTCCGTATAGAACTGAACCGCAATGGAAAGCGATCCGTACTCCTTAGAGGAAGGATCAGCGGCCATCCGCTCAGCGACCTCTTTTTGCAGCATCACGACAATTCCTTTTAACGGAAGATGTTCTTCCAAAAGCTTCATGATGATCGGCGTCGTCACATAATATGGGAGATTCGCCGTCACCATAATTTCATCACAATCCTGAAACTGCTCTTCAATGACGGATTTGACGTCTGCTTTCAGCACATCTTGATGAATGATCGTTACATTGCCATATGGAGACAGCGTATCATTGAGAATGGGCAGCAGGCGCTGATCAATTTCAAACGCGACGACCTTTTTCGCCCGTTTGGCAAGCTGCTCTGTCAGCGCGCCGATTCCGGGCCCGATTTCAATGACTCCGGTCCGATCCGTAATTTCCGCATGGTCCACAATTCTGTCCAATATATTTGTATCAATTAAGAAATTCTGTCCCAGACTCTTTTTAAAAGAGAAACCGTACTTTTTCAGAATTTCCTTCGTTCTGATAGGTGTCGCGATATCTTTATTGTTCATCCTGTTCCTCCTGCCTCATAGCATCGAGCGCATCAATAAAATCACTTCTTTTGATTTGAAACATTTGCAGCCGTTTTTGAAGCTGCTTGCCGTTTGTATAGCCGATCTTCAGCAGGTCGCCCAATCGTTCGCGGCGTCTTTTGGCAGCCGGTCCGCCGATCAGACCGGCCTGTATGACATCTTCAGCTGAAATCTCACTCGGCTTTGCCTCCATCTCTTCATGCACATTTTCCAGACATGCTCTGATGCTTTCAATGGATGCGTGCTCAACGCCAATGCCGCGCTTGTTTTTCGGTTTGGCAAGATGTTTGGGCAGAAATGCGTGTTTACAGCCGGGTACTGCTTCAGAAATGGTTTTCCGGATCTTTTCCCCCGGAAAATCCGGATCTGTCAGCACGATGACCCCTCTCGTTTCCTGCGCCAGCCGAATCTGCCTGATGACTTCGTCTCCGATTGCGGAACCGTTTGTCTCGATCGTATCCGCATCAACGGCAAGTTTTATGCGCGCAGTGTCATCGCGTCCCTCGACTACAATAATTTCTTTAATTTTCATTACTTCCTCCAAAAAAACTTTTTATATCCAAAACGAAACCTTTGCTTACATGTCACGTCTAATATACTGAAAATACACTTTACCTATTATAACGAAAAAAACAGAGGGCGCAAAACCCTCTGAGTGAATCGGAATTAATTTAAGATTTTTATTTTGACCTGTTTCTTTCCCCAGCGGTAAGCTGAAGATTTTTCAGGGAAAAAGACATCAATCCGTCTTCCTTTAATGGCTGAGCCTGTATCAGCGGCCACGGCATCCCCGTATCCGTCTACGTGGACTCTTGTGCCGAGCGGGATGACGCTTGGGTCTACCGCAATGACTTTGGCATTCGGATTGCTTGTCAGGTTAACGCCTGTAGCCGTTTGGCCGGAACAGCCGCTGCAGCTTGCGGTATAAGCCGTGGAAGACACGGTGATCACTTTACCGGAAGATCCGTTTTCGTCCGAAGATGCTTTCACAGGTGCACTGAGCTGCTCAATCTTGGGACTGTGCCGTTTTGTGCCGACCGCAATGATCTGATCTTTGCTTTTTTCAGATGTTTCTTCTTTGACAAGCTTTCTTGATACTTCTTTTCCGTTTTCTTTGACAACATGAAAATGCTTTTTAAGTTTGCCTTCTTTTCCTTTTTGAACGATCTTTTCTTTCCCGCTGTCGAGAGACGCATCTTCTTTTTCTTTCACTTGATACGCTATTTTTTCCTCAACTACATCGGTGACTTTTTCGATACGAGTGATTTGTATGCCGGCCTGATTTTTTGTGAGCTTTTCGTGTAATGCCGGTTTTACTTTATCTTCGTCTTTCATGTCCATCTTATGCTGCGTTAAAAAGTCAGCGACCGTAGTCGAAGTCGTCCATATTTTCTTTTTCTTTCCCGCATCATTTACAGTGACCTGAAAAGCCGGGTCGACCGTGACTTTCATGCCGTTTGTCACTTTCGTATCTGCTGCTGGATCTATTTTATCGTGCTGATTCACAGGTGTATGCTGTTCGTTCAGAAATGCGCCGACTGTTTTTGCCGTTGACCATAAAGTCTTTTCTTCTCCGCCTCTTGTCACACGGATCTGCTTTGCAGCATCATACACGACATTCATGTTGTCTGCCAATGCTGTCTGCTTAGACGGGGTAATCCGATCTTCATTTCTCGTCTCTATATGTAAATCTTCCAGAAGTTCCCCAACCGTTTTTGCATGAGTGCGTATTTGCTTTTTCTTGCCGTTGATGGAAACAGAAACTGATTGTTTTGAGAGCTCATGTGCCCCGTATGCAGTCCCGGTTCCGCCCAGCAGAATAATAGCTGCAATAAGAATAACCTTGCTTTTACCAAGCTTTACGGAAAACAGTTTTTTCATTTTTTGTGTGATGAAAAACGCCTCCTTCTCCTCGGAGAGATTATATAGAGTATCTAAAATGCTGTCAACCCTCCCATCTCGAAGATGAAAAACCTTCAGCGTATCCCTCATTATGCAAAAACAAAGCAAAAAAAGGAAGAGAGACATATCGACAACCTATCTTATGAGGAGAAGGAAGCTTGTAGAACCGTTATACATATCCACTGAATCGGACAAGCTTTTACACGTTATGACAGCGCATTCTGTCAGTTCATGCGGAAAAGTCTTTTTGCGTTTTCGGTTGTAATTGAGGCAATTTCTTCATATGTCAGCCCTTTTAATTCAGCGAGCTGTTCAGCAACATATTTTACGTAGCTTGGCTCATTTCGTTTGCCGCGGAAAGGATGCGGTGTCAGGAAAGGACAGTCCGTTTCAATCAGCAAACGGTCATTCGGAATTTCCTTTGCTACTTCTTTTGGTTTCTTCGCGTTTTTGAAGGTAACCGGTCCGCCGAATGAAATATAGAAATTCATATCCATACACTGCCGCGCAACCTCCGCGCTCCCCGTAAAGCAGTGCATAATGCCGCCGACTTCTTCCGCTCCCTCTTCTTTCAAAATTGTGACAACATCTTCCGTTGCATCACGATTATGAATGATAATTGGAAGGTTCACTTCTTTGGCGAGAGCGATTTGTTTCCGAAATACTTCTTTCTGAATGTCTTTTGGTGATTTATCCCAGTGGTAATCCAGGCCCATCTCTCCGATTGCCACGACTTTTTCGTGAGAGGACAGTTCCTTAATCCATGATAAATCTTCCTCTGTCATGTCAATTGCGTCTACCGGATGCCAGCCGATCGCAGCGTATATAAAGTCATATTCCTCAATCAGCTCCATCGCACGCGTGATAGTGGGTTTGTCGAATCCGACAACGACGATTCGTTCAACTTTTTCAGCCTTTGCACGCGCAATGACTTCCTCTAAGTCTGTGTCAAATTGCTCGGCATTTAAGTGCGCATGTGTATCAAAAAGCATCATAAAAACTCCTTTCTTGTTGAAAAACAAAAGGTGTTCGACGGAATGTTACACGTGAAACACCTTTTGCCCCTATTATTTAATTCGAGTGCCTTTCGGTAATGACTGGTCGACAGCTACAACTTTGAGAACGCCGTCCGATTCTCCTGCCAGTATCATTCCTTGAGAAAGCTCGCCTCTCAGTTTTACCGGTTTTAAATTCGTTACACAAATGATCTTCATTCCCACAAGCTGATCCGGTGTGTAATGCTTTGCGATACCTGATACAACTTGGCGCTGTTCAAAGCCCAGATCAATTTGCAATTTCAGCAGCCGATCTGCTTTTTTCACCGGCTCTGCGGACAAGACTTCTGCGACGCGAAGTTCTGTATCCATAAATTGATCAAACGTAATTTCAGGAAGACGCTCTGCTTCTTGCGGCTCTTCCGCCTTTTCTTCTTTAGCAGGAGCAGTTCCTTGCATTTTTTGCTTGATATAAGCTACTTCTTCTTCAGCTTCAAGACGAGGGAAAAGCGGTTCCCCTTTTTTCACTTTCGCGTTCTTCAATTGGCCGAATGTCTGAATGCTGTCCCATGCTTTAAGAGACTGATCCTCAACTCCGAGCTGGGCAAACATTTTTTCAGGCGTCTGCGTCAAGAAAGGCTGGAGCAATACGGCCGAAATACGCAATGATTCAGCTAAATGATACATGACAGAACGTAATTCTTTTTCTTTTTCCTGATCTTTAGCAAGCACCCACGGAGCAGTTTCATCAATATATTTGTTCGTACGGCTGATTAATTGCCATAGCGTTGATAAAGCGACTGAAAACTCCATGTTTTCCATTGCCTTTTCATAAGCTTTAACCGTTTCACCGGCTACGGAAGAAAGCTCTGAATCAAAATCGGTCACATTTCCTTCATATGAACCAATCTCGCCGTCAAAATATTTTTGGATCATTGCGACTGTACGATTCAGAAGGTTTCCTAAGTCGTTCGCCAAGTCATAATTAATCCGTTCTACGAAACCTTCCGGCGTAAAGACACCGTCTGAACCGAACGGTACTTCACGAAGCAGGTAATAGCGAAGTTCATCCAAGCCGTAGCGTTCAATTAACGTTACCGGATCAACGACATTTCCTTTTGATTTCGACATTTTTCCGTCTTTCATCAATAACCAGCCATGCGCGAATACTTGCTTAGGCAGCGGAAGATCAAGCGCCATCAGCATAATCGGCCAGTAAATGGTATGAAAACGGACAATTTCTTTACCGACAAGGTGAACGTCAGCCGGCCAGTACTTTTTGTAAAGCTCATCATTTTCCGTATCGTAACCGAGCGCTGTAATATAGTTGAACAGTGCGTCAATCCATACATACACGACATGCTTCGGATTTCCCGGCACTTTTACGCCCCAGTCGAACGTCGTTCTGGAAACAGCCAAATCTTCAAGCCCCGGTTTAATGAAGTTGTTAATCATTTCATTTTTGCGTGATTCAGGCTGGATGAAAGAAGGATTGTCCTCATAAAACTTCAGCAGGCGGTCTGCATATTTGCTCATGCGGAAGAAGTATGACTCCTCTTTGATTAATTCGACCGGGTGGCCGCTGTCAGGGCTTTTTCCGCCGACAACCTCACCCTTCTCATTTCGTTCCACATCCACCAGCTGTGTTTCCGTATAGAATGTTTCATCAGGGATGCTGTACCAGCCCTCATACTCATCCAGGTAAATGTCACCATTATCAAGAAGTTTTTGAAACACTTTCTCGATAATTTCTTTGTGCCGGCTTTCCGTCGTCCGGATGAAATCATCGTGAGAAATGTCGAGCTGCTTCCATAGCTTTTGGATTTCAGCAACTGCGCGATCCACATAAGCTTGAGGCGTGATATTCTCTTCCTCCGCTTTCTGCTGGATTTTCTGTCCGTGCTCATCCGTTCCGGTTAAGTAGCGTACGTCAAATCCTTTTAATCTTTTGTAACGCGCCATCGCATCGCCGGCCACGGTAGTATAAGCATGGCCGATATGTAATTTTCCGCTCGGATAATATATCGGGGTCGTAATATAAAAAGTATTATTGTCTTGCGGCATGTTGCAACCTCCCATTCAGAATGTCGAAAAGCTCACGCCCAAAGGACGAGAGCGGTTTTATTTGATATACAATATTGATATTTGTCCTCTATCTATGATACCATCTTAGCCTTTAAGATCAAGGATATATACGTACTGCGTGTAAAAGAGTAAATAAAATTAAAAATTTTTATTGAAATTAAAAAAAGTCTTAACATGTCGAAATTTGTCGTATATAATCTACTAATATAAAACATCTTGGTTCGAAAGTCTTGATTTAAAAGGATTTTCAGTAGGATAATAGGTTCGAAAAAGCAGTCAAAAAGCCTGTTATTTCAGGATTTCCAAGGCTTTACTTACTATAAGAACTAATTCTTACAAACAATAGCAAACAAAAAGATTGACGATTATTGGAAACCTTGTTATGCTAGGAATGTAAGGAATTTTGTCGAATAATGACGAAGAAAAATATAAACTACAAATAATTATCTCTCGGGAGGAGACTGTTAATGAAATCTACTGGTATCGTACGTAAAGTTGATGAACTTGGACGCGTCGTTATCCCTATCGAACTTCGCCGTACACTGGGCATCGCAGAAAAAGACGCTCTTGAAATTTATGTTGATGATGAAAAAATCATCCTTAAAAAATATAAACCAAACATGACTTGCCAAGTAACTGGTGAAGTTTCTGATGATAACCTTAAACTTGCCGGCGGCAAATTGGTACTCAGCAAAGAAGGCGCTGAGCAAATCATCTCTGAAATTCAAAACCAGCTTCAAAACCAAAAATAAGCTATTTCATACAAAAACCGTTCTTGTTACGACACAAGAACGGTTTTTTTTATGATTGAATGTGATAAGCGTCATAAATCTCGCGTTTCGGTACGTCCCGATCTACCGCTGTTTGTTTTATGGCCTGTTTGGAAGAGGATCCTTCATTTATGTAATGCTCCACATGTTCTTTCTCAGAAAGCTCCGTCCACCAAGGCTTTTCCTCTTCATCCGGTTCATCGCCTTGATTGCCTTCGACAACGAGACAGAACTCACCGCGGATTTGATCTTCATTTGCCCATTCAAGCACCTCGGCGATGGTTCCTCTGATGAATTCCTCGTACTTTTTCGTTAATTCCCTCGTGACGGCGATGGTTCGATTCCCCAAAACGTCATGCATTGCTGTTAATGTTTCTTTTAATCTGTGCGGCGCTTCGTAAAATATCATCGTTTCCTGCCGTTTTTTCAGGAGTTCGAGTTCTTTCTTCTTTTCTTTTTTCTGTCTGTTTAAGAATCCGTAGAAGAAAAACGGCTGCGGGGTGATCCCTGATGCGGTCAGCGCGGTTAATGCCGCATTTGCACCCGGAAGCGGAACGACATATCCTCCGATTTGGGTGAAATCTCTCACAATCTCAGCCCCCGGGTCGGAAATTGTCGGCATACCGGCATCACTGACCAATGCCACATTCTTTCCGCTTTTCAGCCATTCAATGATTTTATGGCCGCTGCTTTCTTTATTATGTTCATGATAGCTGATGAGAGATGTTTCTATGTCATAAACATGGCACAGCTTTTTCGTCTGTCTCGTATCTTCGGCAGCTATGACATCGGCCGATTTCAGCGTCTCTACTGCACGAAAGGTCATGTCCTCCAAATTGCCGATCGGTGTAGGAACAAGGTACAGAGTTCCCATTTCAGATTTTCCGTTAAAACTCATCTGACGTCTTAACATATACAGCCTCCTTGCTGCGTCGTTTTTCTTCTATATATTGCTCTTTTTTCTTTCGGGTCAGCTGCTTAAAACGGTATTCCGCCTGCATCGCTTCCCGTTTTGTTTCAAATGATTCCGCATGGCATAACGAAACCGGCCTTCTCGCCCTTGTATATTTCGCGCCCTTTCCCTCATTGTGGGTTTTCAGCCGTTTTTGCAGATCATTTGTATAACCGGCATACAGACTGTTGTCATTGCACAGCAGCACATAAAAGAAATGACTATTTGTCTCCATATAAAATCGTGCGGATCTCTTTCGTATATTCATTTTGTTCATTGTATACAAAGAGCGGGGGAAGAATTTTGAGATCAGGGCGGCCGCCTTTAATTCCTTCAACCAAAATGGTATTCGCTTCTTTACCTTGTTTCGGATAAATAAACTGAACCCGTTTCGGTTCTATTCGGTATGCTTTCATTAGTTCAAAGATTTCCAAAAGCCTCCCCGGCCGATGAACGAGAGCCGCTTTTCCGCCTTGCTTCAGCAGTTTGCTGCTGACGGAAATCACATCTTCAAGCGTGCAAAGGATTTCGTGCCTTGCGATTCTGAGATGCTCGTTCAGGTTCTGCTCCGCCTCTTTCGGTGTTTTAAAATAAGGCGGATTGCAGGTGACAACATCATATTTATTATGTCCGAGTCTTTCCGGCATATTTTTCAGATCATCATGAATGAGACTGATCTGACCGCCCAGCCCGTTGTATTCCACGCTTCGGAGCGCCATATCATACAAGCGTTCCTGAATTTCAACCCCGGTGATATCGGCTTTTGACCTTGTGCTGAGCAAAAGCGGCACAATGCCGTTCCCCGTGCATAAATCAACGATGTTCCCCTTTTGAATCGGAACGTATGCAAACTTAGACAGCAGCACGGCATCTAATGAAAAAGCGAAAACCGTCGGACTCTGTACTATTTTCATATCCTCTGCTAATAAGTAATCCAATCTTTCATCATCACGTAATGAAACCATAATCTTATTCCTTTCGGCACTCTTTGAAAAAGGCTTCCGACATCAGCGGAAGCCTTTTCCTTATTTTTTATTTAAGAAGGACAGACAAAAAAGGCAATCTCCCTTGCGGACGCTCCCATAATGGACGTTGCAAATATGAAAGCCTTCTTGATACAGCCGGGCCAGATTGTCGTACCCTTCTCCTATATCACTCTGCTCTGCCTTCTGTGTTTTTGTTTCTTTCTGATCGGCTTTGAATTTCTCAATTTGCTCCGTCGTGTCATCAAGCCGCTTACGCAAATGCTTATTTTCAAGCTGAAGATGGTGATTCTCTTCAATCATTTCGCCGATATGCTGCTTTAAGTCACCCAGCTGACGGTACAGCGAACCGATTTGTTCCTCCAGGTTTATGACAGTATCAAATAACTCTTTTTTATCCAAGGTTCCACACCTCGTTAATCTGTGGTTTGTGCGGATACGACGCCCTCTTCCAAGAGCTCTTCCCAAGTATATTCTATCACTTTTTCACGATTCTTCAGTTCCACCTGAAGCACCCGTTCCAGAATATTAAGACCGACAACCTTTGCGGGGCCGTTTGCCGTCGTAATCATTTCGCCTAAATCCGGCAGCTGTTCTTTTGCCGTCTCATACTCATCATTTTCGTACTTCAAACAGCACATCAAACGGCCGCACAGACCGGAAATCTTCGTTGGGTTCAACGATAAATTTTGATCCTTCGCCATTTTGATGGACACCGGTTCAAAATCACCGAGGAACGTGGAGCAGCAAAGCATTCTCCCGCATGGTCCGATACCGCCGAGCATTTTCGCCTCGTCCCTTACCCCGATTTGGCGCAATTCGATTCTCGTTTTAAAGATAGAAGCCAAGTCTTTGACCAATTCCCTGAAATCAACCCGTCCGTCTGCCGTAAAGTAAAAAATGACTTTATTGCGGTCAAACGTAAATTCAACATCAACCAGCTTCATATCTAAGCCGTGGTCAGCCACTTTTTTCTGACAGACTTCAAAAGCGGACAGGGCCTCCTGTTTGTTTTCTTCTACAATGAGAAGATCGCGTTCATCAGCAACGCGAATGACCTTTCGAAGCGGAAGCACAACATCATGCTCGTCCACTTGTTTATTTGCGATGACAACCTGCCCGTATTCGACACCTCTTACGGTTTCAACAATGACGCAGCTGTCTTGTTCTATATCAAATCCGTTCGGATCAAAATAATAAATTTTCCCCGCTTTTTTAAAGCGGACGCCTATTACGTTGTACAAGCTTATCCCTCCTGCAACGTTAACACCAAGTGCTCCATTAATCCCTGCACATTCACATTGGAATGAAGCCGTTTTTTTGCTTCTAAAACAGCGAGAATTTGGTTCGTAACGCTTTGTTGTGTAAATTGCAGCGCATGCTGTTTTATTGATTGGAATAAGTCTTGATAAATCAGTTTATCTTCATTTCCAATTTGGATGGATAATACATCACGGTATATCAATAAGAGCATATCAAGACCCATTTCTTGATGGGTTTTTTCTTTGAAAAAGGGCACCCACTGATCCTGAATGAAGAAAAAGGCATGTCCTTTCCGCTGATGTAAGACTTCATACAATTTTATCACTTTCGCTCTGGACTCTGCAAACTCATCATTTCGACTTAATTCGACTGCTTCCGCAATATTATTTGTCATATTTGCTAAGAGCCGGGCCATGTGAGGGCTCACTTCCTGTTCAATCAGTCTTTCTTCTATGGCTTTCGGCTGAAGCGGCTGGAACGGAAGAACCTGACATCTCGAAACGATGGTATCCAGTATTCGGTGGAGCTGCTCAGTAAGCAGAATTGCGATGGTGTCTTGACTCGGCTCCTCTAAAAACTTCAGCAGACTGTTTGCCGCATTTTTCGTCATTTGATCCGCATGGGATATAATGTACAGCTTTTTATGCGATTCCAGTCCTGTTTTAGAAAACTCTTCCTGAAGCGATTGGATCTGAGCCTTTTTAATGGATAATCCGTCGGGCTGAACCACATGCAGGTCGGGATGGTTTCCGGATTCGATACGCTTACAGTTCCGGCACTCCCCGCAAGGCTCAGTCCCGCCTTCAAGGCAAAAAAAGCTTTTTGCGAGAAGCAGTGCGGCATCCAATTTGCCCGTACCTTTTTTGCCTTCAAACAGATATGCGTGAGAAAGCCTTTTCTTTTCAATGCTGTTATGCAAAAGCCGCATCACTCTGGGCTGCTGCCCGGTCATTTCCTTCCATGATATTGCCATTGTATCACTCTCTATGTGTAAAGGTTAATCAATAAACCTTTTATTTCTCCGATTCGATCCAGCAAATCAATTGCCGGTTTTTCCTGATCTAACATTTCTTCCGTCAGCTGAAGCAGTTTTTCATCTATTTCTTTCACAAGCCCCAGGGTCCGGCTGCTGCCGTACAAGTCAAAGCTTTTCTCCGTCTCATGCGATAATCCGCTGTCTACGGCCTCTTTTACAAAACGTTTTACCAATCCTTTGAATTTCGCTAAGTCTTTGAAGTTTCTCGACTTCGTCAGCCTTTTCCCGAACGTTTCTATATCCGTTAAGAACCTGCTCAGCTGATCAAATTTCAGCTTGCTGCTTTGGCTGTCCATTGAACTTTTAAACGTTCCGGAAAGCTCTGCCGCTTTATAAGCAGGCTGCTGCTTTTTCTCAATAAATGTACGTAAGTCAGAATTTATTTTCACGTCGTCAAATCCTTAAAATTGATGAAATTCATCGACCGGGAGGACAAAGACCGTCGCTCCGCCGACTTCCACTTCGACGGGATATGGAACGTAGGAATCCGCATTCCCGCCCATCGGGGATACCGGGGCAATCATCTGATCACGTTTACAGCCATTCTCTTTAATGAGGCTGAGCGCTTTATCGACACGGATATCTTCCACCCCGATCATAAACGTCGTATTGCCTGATTTAAGGAATCCGCCTGTTGTCGCAAGCTTCGTCACCCTGAAGTTGTGGTCGGTTAATACTTTCAAAAGCCTGTTGCTGTCCTGATCCTGCACCACTGCCACTATTAATTTCATTCTCTAGGCCCCCTTTAGGTTGGAAAGAACATTGTCGTTACATTCATTATAGCAACTTATGAGAAACAGGTCACAACTGAATTTTTTTCAATGCTTCATTTATCACTTGAAGCGCGTCCTGAATGACGAGTTCCTTCTTTTTCGATGCGTCGATTGTATGGAATCTTTCCGGAAAACGCTGCATAACCTTTTGGTATCCTTCCCGTACTTTCGTGTGAAAGTGCAGGGCCTCAAGATCGAGACGATTCTTTTCTCTTGAATCATTCGACGTAATCCGTTTCAACCCTTCTTCAGGCTCAATAGAAAAATAGATGGTGACATCAGGCATCGTATCGCCGATTGCAAACTGGTTGATAGAAAGAACTTCATCAATGCCGAGCCCTCTCGCATAGCCTTGATAAGCCAGCGAACTGTCGATGAAACGATCACACAGCACAATGCGCCCTTCTTTCAATGCAGGCTGCACCTTTTCGGTTAAATGCTGTCTTCTCGCCGCGGCGTAAAGCAGTGCCTCCGTTTTTGCATCCATCAGTGTATTGTTTTTATTTAAGATCACTTCTCTGATCTGTTCCGCAATGTCGATGCCGCCCGGTTCTCTTGTCGCTGTCACCGGGAGCCCCTCTGCCGACAGAATCTCTTTCAGTTCCTGAAGCACAGTCGTTTTCCCTGCACCTTCAGGACCTTCAAATGTTATAAATAAACCGCTCATGATTTCTCCTCTTCTATATAGACAAGTAATTGTTCCCCGTTTAACAAGCCTTGAATATGCGCGTCCATGCCGATTAAACGGGAAAGCTTCTGTACGATCTCTTCTGTTATCCGTTCGCCGTCCATGATCAGCGGAATTCCCGGCGGATAAGGAATAATGTTCCCCGCATGCAAGCGCCCGGCCGCCTTATTTATATCTGCAGGCTCTTTTGTAAACTTCCGCATCTCATTTTGCGGATATTCAAGTGTCGAAATGGACGGAAATGTCCAATTCACGGCATCCGGCAATTTATCGGGCGGTGTATTCTCCAGTTTCTGCTGTATGTTTCTTACGGCTGCCTGTTCTATCATCCGCCGGCCGCCTATCGGCAGTACGAGCAATACTTGGTACTCGTCAGCCAGCTCGGCAACAATGCCTTCACTCTCCAAAATGCGTTGTAATGAATAGCCGGAATGTCCGAGCTTTGACCGAAGTATTAATTTTAACGGGTCCGCCCACAGCCCATATCCGGAAGGCTCGATTATTTCAATAGAAGAAATTGATGCGAACCTTCGTTTGATTTTCTCAATGTGCTCCATATGGACGGGAAGTGTCCCTTTTTCAGCAATATCCTGCACATAAGCACGCGCCGTATCTAAAGATGCCATAATCGGATATGACGGGCTGCTGCTTTGCAAACTGCTTACATAATAAGTTAATCGATCTCTGTCAATTCGGGTGCTGTTTAAATGAAAGTAAGATCCCATCGTCATAGCCGGAAGCGTTTTGTGAGCCGATTGAACAACGGCGTCCGCCCCCATAGCCAATGATGAAGGCGGGAAAGGCTGGCCTAACACAAAGTGAGCCCCATGAGCCTCATCCACCAGTACAGGAACACCGTATGAATGGGCTTTTTTAACTGCCGCAGTCAAATCGGCGGCGTGTCCGTAGTAAGTCGGATTGGTCAAAACAAGTCCTTTCGCGTTCGGATATGACGCCAGCGCTTTTTCGATGACTGAAAGGGATACATGTGCCGGCACATGCATGTTTTCATCGATTTCCGGCGCCAAATAAACCGGCTTGGCTCCGGCCAATGCCACCGCATGGAAAACAGACTTGTGACAATTACGCTGGATCAGAATGGGTTCACCCGGTTCACAAACAGCTAAAATCATCGCCAGATTGCCGGCGGTCGTTCCATTGACGAGAAAGAAGCTTTCCTGAGAGCCGTACAATCTGCTCACCAAATCCTGCGCTTCCTTAATGACCCCCGTCGGGTGATGCAAGTCATCAAGACCCGTGATCTCAGTCATATCAATAGATAAAAGAGATTGATATACAGATTTGGCTTCATCAAAAAAGACATCTCCATTGTGATGTCCCGGAACATGAAAAGAATACGTATTTCGGTGCGCATGCTTCATCAGCGCTGTATATAAAGGTGTGTCCATTTTTAAACAAATCCTTTGCCTGTCTTTCTTATTATATCGTGCCTGCGAGCCAACTTAAAGCTAAGACTTTTTGCCATCTAGCCGTTATCCCGGCCGGACCTCATATCAAGCAGCTTCTTTTTTAAATCGCCTTCCATGATAACAAGCTCCTCCTCGGCACGCCTGCGTTTCATCCTGCCTTCTTCTTGAATAGACATGATTTCTTCAAGTGTGCTGACTAAGCTTTCCTGCACTTTTTTGAGGGTGTCTGCCTCAACAAGTCCGCGCTCATTGGCTTTGGCGGTCTCGACTGTGCTTGTTTTCAGAAGTTCGGCGTTTTTCAGCAGCAATTGATTTGTCGTATCCGCCGCCTTCTGCTGCACATCTGCCGCACTCCGCTGCCTCATAAGCGTCAGCGCGATGGCGACTTGATTCTTCCATAAAGGAATAGCCGTAACAATGGAGGACTGAATTTTCTCTGCCAGTGCCTGATTCGTGTTTTGAATCAGACGGATTTGCGGCGCACTCTGAAGCGTAATCTGCCTGCTCAGCAGCAGATCATGCACCCTCTTATCCAGACGGTCGGCAAACTGGCGAAGATCATTCACTTCCTGCGCGTCCATTTGATTGTGTTCTCGTAATTCGGCTTTTCTTGCCGCTTCGGGAATAAGCTTTGTTTTCAGCTCATCTAATTTTAATTCACCCGCTGCTATATACATAGTTAAATCAGAAAAGTATTGTTTATTTTGGGCGTACAGCTGATCTAACCATTTATTGTCACTCAACAGCACATTTTTAGAATGTTCCAGCCTTCTGCTGATACGGTCAATCTGCACACTTGTCTTTTGATATTTCGAAAGCACTTCCTGCACAGATCCGGATACCCTTTTAAACAGCCGGGCGAAAAATCCTTTGTTCTTTACCTGCAGATCATCGGGGTTTACCTGGTCAAGCTTCAGCATCAGATCAGCCAATATCTGTCCCATCTCTCCTGCATCTTTTCTTTGCACGTGCTCTATCATCGTGTGGGAAAATTCCAGAAGATTCGCCTGCGCCTGTGAACCAAACAGAACAATGCTTTGCATGTTCCCAGGGTCCAGTTTTTCAGCGAGCTGAAGTGCCGCTTCTCTTTTTTCTTCCGGCAGCGTATCTGCAAGCTTTAGATGAGTCTGGTCATTTTGGGCGCCCATACTGTCGTCGGAACGGTCTTTGGCCATTTCCTTCTTCCTTTCTTATTTTCTCAGTGAATGCTTTGCCATATCTAATTCAAAGTGCAGGTCGTCGATGTCCTCCTTCATCAGTTCATGAAGATCCTCTCCCAGCCTTCTGGAAAGCTCTTCCAGAGTCATCCTCGTCTCACTCAAGGACATTGATAAATCTTTATTTTTTCGCGGCTGTGATGAGAGCAAAGCATACTTTTCCGTCAGTTCCACAACAGAATCAAGCGTTTGATAATAGAAACGCTCTGCCTGATAAAAACGCTTCGGCTCCTGCTTGGTGAGCAGATATATTCGTCGGGTTATCCGCAGTATCTCTGCATTCTGCTTCAGCATTTGTATACTTTTAGAGCGAAAAAGCGCCCTGCGTAATCGGATGATTTTACCCTTTGCTTCCTCAAGATTTTCCTTGATATAAGCATATTCTTTTCTTGTCAGCCGGTGTTTTTTTAAAAAGAGACGCTTCGCATTCCACAAGCCGGACGCACTGACTGCGGCTCCGCCGGCTGCCCCGTATAAAAGCGAATACAGAAAAGGCTGATGCCCTATCGTAAAGAAGGTTATCCCCGCTAATACAAAAACTGCGCTGCCGCAAAACGTCCATTTCATATATTGAATAAACGGTTTCATACGTGATCGACTCCTATTTATTCACTTTTATCAGTATTATCTATTACATTCCATGTCTAAACAAGTTCCTCTTCTTATCGTATCAGTTCTTTTATAAAAAGTGAAAAAACTCCTCTGATTTCAGGCAAAAAAAAGACCCTTTTCAGGGTTAAGAATATAACGTCGGTGTATGAAGGCTTTTCAGTTTACGAACGAAAAATTCATAATTCGGATCAGAGGTCGGAGTGGAAACTACTTTCTTCTCACACTCTAAACATATAAATTTCGTATAAATATGGATTCCCCTGCTTTTCTTGGTTTCACACACAATACATGTTTCTTCATGGCCGGACGTTTCATTCATTTTGCCCACCTCCGTATGAATAGCCTTCCCTTAAGCTGTTGATTGTATACACAATTTGGATCTTTTTGAAGTTTGCAATTAGTATATGGGCGTTCCCGTATTTCGGTGTTTGTTTTGTTTTTATTCAAAAACAAAAAAGGCAGCTCATCATGAGCTGCCTTTACCGAAATGATAGCTTGGCGGCGTCCTACTCTCACAGGGGGAAACCCCCGACTACCATCGGCGCTGAAGAGCTTAACTTCCGTGTTCGGCATGGGAACGGGTGTGACCTCTTCGCTATCGCCACCAAACCATTGAGAGTGTTCTCTCAAAACTAGATAACAGTAAGCATACATTCAAATTGGTTAAGTCCTCGATCGATTAGTATCTGTCAGCTCCATGTGTCGCCACACTTCCACCTCAGACCTATCAACCTGATCATCTTTCAGGGATCTTACTTCCTTGCGGAATGGGAAATCTCATCTTGAGGGGGGCTTCATGCTTAGATGCTTTCAGCACTTATCCCGTCCGCACATAGCTACCCAGCGATGCCCTTGGCAGAACAACTGGTACACCAGCGGTGCGTCCATCCCGGTCCTCTCGTACTAAGGACAGCTCCTCTCAAATTTCCTGCGCCCGCGACGGATAGGGACCGAACTGTCTCACGACGTTCTGAACCCAGCTC
>NZ_JBSJQC010000008.1:0-17016 GCF_053663355.1 Bacillus sp. JK106
GAGAACACTCTCAATGGTTTGGTGGCGATAGCGAAGAGGTCACACCCGTTCCCATGCCGAACACGGAAGTTAAGCTCTTCAGCGCCGATGGTAGTCGGGGGTTTCCCCCTGTGAGAGTAGGACGCCGCCAAGCTATTATTTCGGTAAAGGCAGCTCATCATGAGCTGCCTTTTTTATTTATAAGTATTGCTTCAGGAAATTAGAAACGTAATACGGAAATTTGCGTTCCGTTACCTCTAAGAACCGGCGGATCATCACATAATCATCACTGACATGCTGTGTCAGCAGTTCATACCACCACTCCGTTTCATATCTTGCAATCATCCCGATATTGTAGAGGACCAAATAATGAATAATCATTTCCGGAAGATGCAGGAAGTGATCACGCTGAGAGGGAATGTAATATTGATTTTTCTCCAAGTGAAACAATAAATTTGGAGAAGACCAAGGTTCTCTGTCTATCGGGTCAGCCTCAAAAACCAAGTGGTTATGGTCTTTCCTCAGAAAAGACCATTTCAAATGATGGTTGATATATTCAGCAAAGCGGGAATCAGACATATTGTAATGAATGACCGCATGCTCAGGCACTGAAATAAGGTCATCTTTCAGCTCTACTTGGGTCAGCCAATTCTTTTTCTCTTGGAAGTAAAAGACAGTATGCAATTCAGGTATGGCTGTCAGCAATTTCTTCATTGTGTACCGTTCTTCCTCAAGACCAGCTATTCCGAATAAGTGCTTCATTACATGAATACATAAGCCATTGCGCTGCACCTTCACTTCATCATCCCTAAAGGAGTAATTTTGCTTTTTGCGTTTCCGGGCAGTCACGCCATGTGCGAGTACTGAAGCGTGGCTTGGATAGCTTGGATCTGTGGTCAGAAGGCAGGCTTTCAGCAATTGTGACATCCCGTAAAACAACAGAATAGGCTTAATTTCTAAAGGTGAAAGAGATGCCTGCTTATAGAAGGACTCGGCGTGTTTGATAAAGAATATGAAGCGCTCACTGTTCTTAAACGCATATCGTTTTGGTTCTTCCATGCCGCTTTCTGTATAGACTTTATTTAGAAATTTCTGGGAAGATTCTACGGAATAAAATAATGATAACTCTTTCCACTCATGATCTCTCATATGTATTTTTAAACCCTTTCCTTTATCTAAATATTTCAACTCTTTTTCGCTTCCTTGACATGCTGTTTTCTAGTTGATAATCTACATATAATATTTTGCCGAAAAGAGGGGGATTTACTAATGTGGGAAAGTAAATTTTCAAAAGAAGGCTTAACGTTCGATGATGTACTGCTCGTACCGGCTCAATCAGACGTACTTCCGCGTGATGTGGATTTATCTGTTGAACTGACAAAAACGTTAAAGCTTAATATTCCTGTCATCAGTGCGGGAATGGATACAGTAACAGAATCAGCTATGGCGATTGCGATGGCCAGACAGGGCGGCTTAGGCATTATCCATAAGAACATGTCCATCGAACAGCAGGCTGAACATGTTGACAAAGTCAAACGTTCTGAACGGGGCGTTATTACAAATCCCTTCTTTTTAACACCTGATCATCAAGTATTCGATGCGGAGCATTTGATGGGGAAATACAGAATTTCCGGTGTTCCGATCGTAGATAATAAAGACGATCAAAAGCTTGTCGGTATCATTACAAACCGTGATCTTCGCTTTATCTCTGATTATTCAATGAAAATCAGTGATGTCATGACAAAAGAAGAGCTGGTTACGGCTCCTGTGGGAACCACATTAGACGAAGCAGAAAAAATCTTACAGAAACATAAAATTGAAAAACTTCCTTTAGTGGATGACCAAAACAAATTAAAAGGTCTTATCACGATCAAAGATATTGAAAAGGTTATCGAATTCCCGAATTCATCTAAAGATGAACACGGACGCCTTATTGTCGGCGCTGCGGTAGGCGTGACAGGCGATACAATGACACGCGTCAGCAAGCTTGTTGAAGCGAATGTCGACGTTATCGTGGTTGATACGGCTCACGGACATTCCAGAGGCGTACTGAACACAGTTGCGAAAATCCGTGAAACATATCCTGAACTGAACATTATCGCAGGAAATGTTGCAACGGCTGAAGCGACAAAAGCTCTGATTGAAGCCGGAGCAAATATTGTCAAAGTGGGAATCGGGCCTGGTTCTATCTGTACGACACGCGTCGTTGCAGGTGTAGGCGTACCGCAGATCACTGCCATTTATGATTGTGCCACTGAAGCGAGAAAACACGGCGCGACAATCATCGCAGACGGCGGTATTAAATTCTCCGGAGATATTACGAAAGCGTTGGCTTCAGGCGGACATGCCGTAATGCTCGGAAGCCTGCTTGCCGGTACTTCAGAAAGCCCGGGAGAGACTGAAATCTATCAGGGCAGAAGATTTAAAGTATATCGCGGTATGGGTTCTGTCGCTGCTATGGAAAAAGGCAGTAAAGACCGATATTTCCAAGAAGAAAATAAGAAATTCGTCCCTGAAGGTATCGAAGGACGGACTCCGTACAAAGGTCCTGTAGAAGAAACAGTGTATCAGCTTGTCGGCGGTCTTCGTTCAGGTATGGGATATTGCGGTTCAAAAGACTTGCGCGCTTTAAGAGAAGAGGCTCAATTCATCCGTATGACAGGTGCCGGTCTTCGTGAAAGTCATCCGCATGATGTCCAAATTACGAAAGAATCACCAAACTACACAATCTCATAATTGTTACAAATAAAAAACATTTGACAGGGTCGCTGACTCTGTCTATTTTTTTTATATCGAGTGTGATAAAATTTATACTGTTGTGTTTTGAATTTGAATATGTCCTTAACGGCTTAATTATAGATTTAAAATGAATGACGGAGGTCGTAAGATTGAACATCACGAAATGGAAACAGCTGTTGGTGTTATTAGTGGTACTGGCACTGGCCGCAACTTGCTTTGTTCCGATGTCTAAAGCGGAGGCAGCCGGCAATGACCCGATTGATGTCAACGCATCAGCTGCGATAATGATTGAGGCTTCATCGGGAAAAATTTTATACAGTAAAAATGCAGACAAAAGACTGCCGATTGCCAGCATGACAAAAATGATGACTGAATATCTGCTTCTGGAAGCCATTAAAGAAGGAAAAGTGAAATGGGACCAAACGTATACTCCTGATGATTATGTCTATGAAATTTCTCAAGACAACAGTTTATCAAACGTCCCCCTTCGAAAAGACGGCAAATACACGGTTAAAGAACTGTATCAGGCTATGGCGATTTACTCTGCTAACGGAGCCGCGATTGCAGTTGCCGAAATTCTTGCCGGAACTGAAACGAAATTTGTCGCTGAAATGAATGCGAAAGCCAAAGAATTAGGCATGACAAACTATGATTTTAAAAATGCCACAGGGCTTGTGAATGAAGACCTTCACGGCAAGCAGCCGCAAGGAGAAGGCGTTAAAGAAGAGAGTGAAGTTTCTGCTAAAGACATGGCGCTTCTTGCAGACCGCCTGATCACTGATTATCCGGAAGTTCTCAAAACAACAAGCATCGCTAAAACGAAATTCAGAGCCGGCACTGATGATGAAATGGACATGCCGAACTGGAACTTCATGTTAAAAGGTCTTGTTTCTGAATACCCTGGCGTTGACGGCTTAAAAACGGGTTCTACTGATTCTGCGGGATCTTGTTTTACAAGCACAGCACAGCGGAACGGAATGCGGGTCATCACCGTTGTATTAAACGCAAAAGGCAACCTGCATACCGGACGTTTTGATGAAACGAAAAAAATGCTCGATTACGCATTTAACAGCAATTTCTCAATGAAAGATCTTTACCCTGAAGGCTCTCAAGTAAAAGGGCACAAAACGGTTGACGTTGAAAAAGGGAAAGACAAGCAAGTTGATATTGTTACTGACAAGGCGCTTTCTATTCCTGTGAAAAGCGGGGATGAAAAGAACTATAAAGCCGAAGTGACTATAGATAAAAAAGAAATCACGGCTCCTGTGAAAAAGGGAACGAAAGTCGGAACGCTGACAGTTACATACAAAGGCAGTGACAAAGACTATGGATTCCTCAAATCCAAAGAGTTCAGCGTGAATCTTGTAACGAAAAATGATGTAGATAAAGCAAACTGGTTTGTTCAGATGATGCGCGGCATCGGCGGATTTTTCTCCGGTATCTGGAACAGCGCCGTTGACACGGTAACAGGCTGGTTTTAAGAAATAAGAAAGAGCTCTGATGAAAGTTAGGGCTCTTTTGCTTAATATACTGAAAAAAACAAATTATTAGTAAAAAATGATATCTATCTTATTCATCTCGCTGTAAAATAAGAATACCCATATGAAATATTGTATTTCTGGGATACAATAAGAGATAGACATTATCTAACTATACATTGACTAGGGGGACCAAATAATGGCTCAAACAGGTACTGATCGTGTAAAACGCGGCATGGCGGAAATGCAAAAAGGCGGCGTCATCATGGACGTTGTAAATGCTGAACAAGCGAAGATTGCGGAAGAGGCGGGAGCTGTTGCCGTAATGGCGTTAGAACGCGTTCCGGCTGATATTCGCGCTGCCGGCGGTGTTGCCCGCATGGCTGATCCGACAATCGTTGAAGAAGTAATGAATGCTGTATCCATTCCCGTAATGGCAAAAGCGCGTATCGGACATATCGTTGAAGCGCGTGTCCTTGAAGCAATGGGGGTAGATTACATCGATGAAAGTGAAGTTCTGACTCCGGCTGACGAAGAATTTCATTTAAATAAAAATGAATATACAGTCCCGTTCGTATGCGGCTGCCGTGATCTCGGCGAAGCAACTCGCCGTATCGCCGAAGGAGCTTCCATGCTTCGTACAAAAGGCGAACCGGGAACAGGAAACATTGTGGAAGCTGTCCGCCATATGAGAAAAGTAAACGCGCAAGTGCGCAAAGTTGTTGCGATGAGCGATGATGAGCTGATGACTGAAGCTAAAAACCTCGGCGCTCCTTATGAACTGCTTCTTCAAATCAAACGTGACGGCAAACTGCCTGTAGTGAACTTTGCTGCCGGCGGAGTAGCGACGCCTGCTGACGCGGCATTGATGATGCAGCTTGGCGCTGACGGCGTATTTGTCGGTTCAGGTATTTTCAAATCAGACAACCCTGCTAAATTCGCCAAAGCAATTGTTGAAGCAACGACTCATTACACAGACTACAAACTGATCGCTGAGCTTTCTAAAGAATTAGGCACAGCAATGAAAGGAATCGAAATCTCAAATCTATTGCCGGAACAGCGTATGCAAGAACGCGGATGGTAAAACCATAGGAGAGCTGGAAGCATGTTAACAATTGGTGTACTTGGACTTCAAGGAGCAGTAAGAGAACATATTCGTTCAATTGAAGCATGTGGTTCAAAAGGTGTCGTCATTAAGCGTCCTGAACAGCTGAATGACATCGACGGCTTAATCCTGCCGGGAGGGGAAAGCACGACAATGCGGCGTTTAATGGATACGTATCATTTTATGGAGCCGCTTCGCGAGTTTGCCGCCCAAGGCAAGCCGATGTTCGGCACATGCGCCGGTCTGATTATCTTAGCCAAAGAGATAGCGGGAACGGATAATGCTCATTTAGGGCTGTTGAACGTTGTTGTCGAGCGTAATTCCTTTGGCCGTCAGGTCGACAGCTTTGAAGCTGATCTGACGATTAAAGGCCTTGATGAGCCGTTTACGGGTGTATTTATTCGCGCACCGCATATTTTAGAAGCCGGAGAAGATGTTGAAGTGCTTTGTGAGCATAACGGACGCATCGTGGCTGCAAAGCAGGGAAATTTCCTCGGCTGCTCGTTCCATCCTGAACTGACGGATGATCACCGGGTGACAGAGCTGTTTGTGAAGATGGCAGAAAAGCATAAGCAGGAAACAGCTGTATAAAACAGTTGAAAACCGCTGATACTTATAGTACATTATAATCACAAATAAAGATCGAAAAGCGTTGACAGGAAGCAGTAGGGAGCCCCTCTTTCAAAGAGAGCCGATGGGTGGTGTGAATCGGTGAAAGATGCTGTCCGAATCCGTCCTTGAGCGAAATGCTGAAAACAAGTAGGCATTTACGGGAAAACCGTTATGTGTTAAAGCGGGAAGCAAGTGTGAGCTTGTTTTCAATCAGGGTGGCAACGCGAGAGCTCTCGTCCCTTTTAGGGGATGAGGGCTCTTTTTTATTTTCGATAAAAACAGATAGGAGTTGTTAGGCATGATTGATACGAAGGTGCTGAGAGCCAATTTTCAAGAGGTAAAAGCGAAGCTCATTCCAAAAGGCGAAGACTTATCTGACTTTGACAAGTTTGAAGAGCTGGATGAAAAGAGAAGAGAGCTTATCGGTAAAGTAGAAGAACTGAAGGGAAAACGCAATGAAGTGTCTCAGCAGGTCGCCGTTTTGAAACGGGAGAAAAAAGACGCTGATCATATTATTAAAGAGATGCGTGAAGTAGGCGAAGAAATTAAGAAGCTTGATGAAGAGCTTCGTACTGTCGAAACGACGCTCGAAACCATCCTTCTGTCTATTCCGAACATCCCGCACGATTCAGTGCCCGTCGGAGAAACGGAAGATGATAACATTGAAATTCGCAAGTGGGGAGAGGCGCCGGCATTTTCATATGAGCCGAAACCTCATTGGGATATCGCAGACCGCTTAAACATTCTTGATTTCGAACGCGCTTCAAAAGTAACAGGCAGCCGGTTTGTGTTTTATAAAGGATTAGGCGCCCGCCTCGAACGCGCGCTCTACAACTTTATGCTGGATCTTCACGTTGATGAATATGATTACACGGAAGTCATTCCTCCTTATATGGTAAACCGTACGAGCATGACAGGTACGGGACAGCTTCCTAAATTTGAAGAGGATGCTTTTAAAATCAGAGAAGAGGATTATTTCTTAATTCCGACGGCGGAAGTGCCGATTACAAATATGCACCGCGATGAAATCTTATCAGGTGAGAACCTGCCGATCAATTATGCCGCGTTCAGCGCCTGCTTCCGTTCAGAAGCGGGATCCGCCGGCCGTGATACACGCGGTTTGATCCGTCAGCATCAGTTCAACAAGGTTGAGCTTGTAAAGTTCGTGAAGCCGGAAGATTCTTATGAGGAGCTTGAAAAACTGACAAATCAAGCTGAGCGGGTGCTTCAGCTGCTTGAACTGCCGTATCGCGTCATGAGCATGTGTACCGGTGATCTCGGCTTTACAGCTGCGAAAAAGTACGATATTGAGGTTTGGATTCCAAGCCAAGACACATATCGTGAAATTTCTTCTTGCAGCAACTTTGAAGCCTTCCAGGCAAGGCGTGCGAACATTCGTTTCAGACGCGAAGCGAAAGGCAAGCCGGAGCATGTGCATACATTAAACGGTTCAGGTCTTGCAGTCGGCCGAACAGTAGCTGCCATCTTGGAAAACTACCAGCAGGAAGACGGAAGTGTCATCATTCCTAAAGTGCTTCGTCCTTATATGGGAAATAAAGAAGTCATCAAACCATAAAAAGGTGCGCCCTAGAGGCGCGCCTTTTTTGCTGCCCGGTATAGAGCGGCGGCATTCCGAGCTGTGCTTTCAAGGTTAAAACGGCCGGATGCTAAGGCGTCTTCAAGACTTACAGCGCCGGGCACGATAGAAAATACAGCTGTTATTCCTGCGCTGTAAACATGCTCGAAATTTTTGCCTAAGGAGCCCGCCAATGCGATAACGGGAATTTCTTGAGCGGCTGCGCGTGAGGCGATCCCGGCGGGGGTTTTACCGAATATCGTTTGTCCGTCAATCTGGCCCTCTCCGGTAATGACAAGGTCAGCATCTCTTATCTGATCTGAGAAGGACAGTGTATCTAATACAACGTCAATCCCGCTTTGAAGTTCTGCCTGTAAGAAAGCGATCAGTCCAGCGCCCAGCCCCCCTGCGGCGCCCGCGCCTTTTACGGTATCCGCTTCGATATCGTGCTGACGTCTCAATACGTCAGCGAAATGGCGTAAATTGCAATCCAATACAACTTTAGTCTTCTCGGACGCCCCTTTTTGCGGGCCGAAGACATATGACGCGCCGTTTTCACCGGTCAGGGGATTTTCGACATCACATGCGGCACGAAAACGGATATGTTTCAGATCAGGGGAGAGCCCGCTTATATCAATAGAAGCTAGGGTGTGCAGAGCGCCTCCGCCGTCAGGTATCTCCTGACCTTCCTCATTTAAGAAACGCACACCGAGCGCGCTCGCCATTCCTGTTCCGCCGTCATTGGTTGCACTCCCGCCAAGCCCGATGATGATCTCACTCGCCCCGCGGGAGGCTGCATCCGCTATCAGTTCACCCGTTCCTCTTGTCGTTGTGTTCAACGGATCTCTGAGGTGGCGGGGAACGAGATGGAGTCCCGATGCTTCCGCCATTTCAATGACTGCCGTGCGTCCGTCTCCCAGAAGTCCATATGCGGCGTTTACCGGTGTTCCCAGCGGACCGGTCACAGTTTTTTTGATGATGCTTCCGCCAGTGGCATCCGTCAAAGCCTGAACGGTTCCTTCTCCGCCATCAGCCGCGGGTATCTTGGTATATTCCGCGTCAGGGAAGACCGCTTTGAATCCTTTTTTTATGCTGTCAGCTGCTTCTTTTGATGTCATGCTTTCTTTGAAAGAATCGGGTGCAATGATGATTTTCATTATGTTCTCCACCTTTATGAGCAGGTTATCTGTTTGAATCTATTCTTGATTTATACTGTGTTTTCCTGCCCGTATGGCATACTGAGGTTGAATTGGACGCAAGACTTTTGTATGATAGTAAAGCTGACGGAAAAGCTGTTTAAGAAATGAAATAAAAAATATGAAAAAGCGCTTGACTGAAATTTGGGTCATGTGGTATATTATTAAATGTCGATACGGAGGAATACCCAAGTCTGGCTGAAGGGATCGGTCTTGAAAACCGACAGGGGTGTCAAAGCCCGCGGGGGTTCGAATCCCTCTTCCTCCGCCATATTGATTTTAAACCTAATGAAACTCGAGCATATATTGGAGATTGTTTTGTCCGCTGCATGTGATGCAGCGGATTTTTTATATGCAAAAAAAGCGATTTTCTCTGTTCGGGGAAAATCGCTTTGCTATTTTTATTTGTTTCTGTTTTCGTTGATCACGTGACTGATTTTTTCGATCAAAGGTTCCAGTGACTGTTCATCAGCTTCAAGGTCATAATCTTCAATGCGTACTTTCAGCACAGGGCAGGCGTTAAAACCGCTGATCCAGTCTTCGTACCGTGTATACATCTCTTCCCAATAAGAGCGGTTTGTCTGCAGCTCCATCTCGCGGCCCCGCTTTTCAATCCGGCTTATAATGTATTCAAGGTCGCCTTCTAAGTAGATCAAAACATCAGGATGCGGGAAATACGGCGTCATGACCATCGCCTCAAATAGGCTTGTGTATGTTGTGTAATCTGTCAGCGACATGGTTCCTTTATCCGCATGCATTTTTGCGAATATGCCTGTATCTTCATAAATCGAACGGTCCTGTACGAATCCGCCGCCTGATTCAAACATGTTTTTCTGCTCTTTGAACCGCTCAGCCAGAAAATAAATTTGCAAATGGAAGCTCCAGCGTTCAAAATCGTGATAAAACTTCTCTAAATAAGGGTTTTCATCCACTTCCTCAAGTGAGGTATGAAACCCGAGCCGTTTTGCTAAAGCTTTGGTCAAAGTCGATTTTCCGACTCCTACCGTTCCTGCTACTGTTATAATGGCATTGTTTGGAATATGAATGTCTTTCATTTAATAAGCTCCTTTACCTGACGGGCAATTCTTTCATAGTCTGTCTTATTCAAAACAAAGTCTTCAGTATCACCGTCAATGGTCAGTACAGATATATCCGGATCTTCTTCCTGAAGCTGTCTGATGGCTGTGTCGTAATCTGCAATGAGATGTTCCAGATATTGATGTTCGATATTTTTCTCAAACGGGCGCCCGCGTTTTTCAATGCGTTGAAGCAATGTCGGCAGGCTTGCCTTTATGTATACAATGATATTGGGCTTCGGCAGGTCGTGAGTGAGCAGATGATAGATCTGCTTATACTTCTCAAGCTTTTGGCCGTGCAATGTACGCTCTGCGAAAATAACATTTTTATAAATATGATAATCGGACAAAACGGGCTGTCCTTGTTTTAAATAATCTCGATCGGTGTCTTCAAGCTGTTTATACCTGTGACATAGAAAAAACATTTCAAGCTGGAAACTCCACTCCTCGATATTGTCATAAAACTTATCGAGATAAGGGTTGTCTTCCACAATCTCATTAATCATAGGAAAACCGAGCTCTTCAGAAAGCATCGTAGCGAGTGTCGTTTTTCCTGCCCCGATAGGACCTTCTACCGCGATAAAAGGGGCTCTGTTCATTGAAAATCCTCCTTAATTCTGCAAACATCCGTCAGCTGCCGGCCTTTATATTGTATCACACTCACAGAAAAGCCCATGAAAAAAGACGCTTCCAATTAACGAAACGTCTCTTTTACAATATGAAATTGATCGCCGAGCAAAAGCCAGTTTTGCGGGAAAGAAAGGCCGAGTTTCCAATAGCTGATTCCTCTTAAATGAAGTTCTTTAATTAAATTGAATTTCGCTTGAATGGATCGTGCGTCTTCAAACCATACTTCATGCCGTTTCTGATTTGCATCCGTGTATCGGAAGAAGGGAGCCTGGGCGGTTTCGTCATATTGAATGTCGACTTTATAGCGTGCGGCCAGAGCGATTGCCTGCTGAGGACTGACGGCTTTCGCTGTCGTTCCCTGTTTGAAAGGCAGTGTCCAATCATAGCCGTACATATTCTGGCCCATGACGATTTTTGAAGAAGGCATTTCCGTCAGCGCGTACTCGATGACATTTCTTACAGGGCCGATAGGTGATACGGCCTGAGCCGGGCCTCCGCTGTACCCCCACTCATATGTCATAATCACGACAAAATCGACGATTTCTCCATGTGCCCTATAGTCATGAGCTTCGTACCATTTGCCGGCCTGAGTCGCGCTCGTTTTCGGAGCAAGCGCCGTTGAAATCTTCCAGCCTTCCCGATGAAAAATCGTTCTCGCTTCACGTAAAAAGCGATTGTAAGCTTCCCTGTCCTGTGGACGTAAATATTCGAAATCAAAGTGAATATCGCGAAAGCCGTACTTTTTAGCCGTGGAGACGATTTCCTGAAAGAGTTTTGTTTTCACTGTATTGTCATTCAAGATGAGCCGCCCGAGTTCATCGCTGAATGCGTCATTTTCAAGGTTGGTGATGATCATCATCAGTGTGGTGTTGTGCCTGTCACTGATGCTTTTTAAATTGGTCAGAGGCGGTTCCTTTAAAGTTCCGTTCCGCTGCACTTGAAAACTGAATGCGCCGAGGTATGTTAAATAAGGAGAGGCCTCCCTTGCCGCCTGCTGCAGATTAGCGCTTACGCTCGTTCCCCGCGGTTCTATATATGCGTTTGATTCGATATCGGGCTTATTCGCCTGCTGCGGAATGTAAAGGCGGGTTCCGACTCTCAATGTGGTGCCGGGCTGAATTCCGTTCACCCTCGCAAGCTCCGCGGCCGATATATGAAAACGGCCGGCGATTGACGCGAGAGTATCACCTTGTTTTACTTCGTAATATTGACCCTCAATCGGGATGACAAGGGTTTGTCCGACAACCAATGTATTGGGATTAGGCAGTTTATTTGCTTCCGCAATGACATTTGCGGCTGTCCGGTAGCGCGCCGCAATAGCGGAAAGCGTGTCGCCCCGTTTCACTATATAGATCTGAATGAAAAACGCCTCCTTTCATATCCGCTATCAAATATATGAAAAAAGGAGGCTGATCATGTTTATTTTTCGGCGGTAATTTGTTTTTCCGTGGTTATTTCTGCGAAGAGAACATTCTCCATCATGGTCAAAGCGAAATCATTGTCTTCGTCGTTATTGGAAGCGGTGCAGTCTTTCGGAATGGCAATGCTGTATTCTCTCATATAAGCGTCGTTGGCCGTGAACAGCACACAAATGTTCCCGGCAATCCCCGTGATGATTAATCGGTTCACTTGTAATTCGGTCAGAAGGGTGTGAAGCGCCGTTTCGTAAAAAGCGGAATGCTTCGGTTTAATGAGAAAATAATCATCCGGCTGAGGCGAAATATCTTTTATAATGGAGGCGCTTCTGTCGTTGCTGCATTCCTCCCTGATAGCATCAATATCAGCCTTCCAGAGCCCGTAATGATCATTAATATAAATAATCGGCCAGTTGCTTTGTTTTGCATGCTTCTTTAATGATAAAATACGGGGGACAATTTGTTTGGTTTTTTCAGCAAGACGTTCGCCCATATCAAATTGAAAATTGTTGATCATATCGACAATCAGAAGGGCTGTGTTGTTAGGTTCAGACAATACCGGCAACTCCTTTCTGCTGGGGTATTCCTATTTTAACCTTTATGAGACATGAAAAAACTTAAGAAGAGAGCTCGAACCTATGAATGATGAATATTATATGAGAGAAGCCATAAAAGAAGCGAAGAAAGCCGAAGCGAAAGGTGAAGTGCCGATCGGAGCAGTTCTTGTTCTGCATGATGAGATCGTGGCGCGGGCGCATAATCTGCGGGAGACTGAACAGAGGTCGCTTGCCCACGCCGAAATGCTGGCGATAGACGAAGCGTGCCGTAAGCTGGGGACATGGAGACTTGAGGATGCCGTTCTTTATGTCACTTTGGAGCCGTGTCCGATGTGCGCGGGAGCCGTCGTGCTTTCGAGAGTCGATAAGGTCGTATTCGGCGCATTTGATCCCAAGGGGGGCTGTACAGGAACGCTGATGAACCTCTTGCAGGAAGAGCGGTTCAACCACCAAGCGGAAGTGGTGAGCGGCGTGCTCGGAGAAGAGTGCGGAGAAATGCTCAGCGCTTTTTTCAGAAAGCTGCGCCGGCAAAAGAAAGACATGAGGAAAAAGTTGTCTGAGTAGTACGGTTGCATTTTCTGCCTGAAGCAGATATACTTATGTGTGCATCATGAATGGTGCGCATATCAAAATTTGATATTTATTTTGCCGTGCTAAGCGGGGAGGTAGCGGTGCCCTGTACCCGCAATCCGCTCTAGCGGGGCCGAATCCCTTCTCGAGGTTCGTTTACTGTAAGGTCTGCCTTAAGTAAGTGGCGTTGACGTCTGGGTCCTGCGCAATGGGAATTCATGAACCATGTCAGGTCCGGAAGGAAGCAGCATTAAGTGAAACCTCTCATGTGCCGCAGGGTTGCCTGGGCTGAGCTAACTGCTTAAGTAACGCTTAGGGTAGCGAATCGACAGAAGGTGCACGGTAAATCAATCATCAAATTTCAGACTCACCTGTTTATGGCAGGTGAGTTTTTTCGTATATGAAAAACGGGTTTTGGCGTTAAAAGCACGTTCATGTATAATAAACATGATGAATAACAGAGGAGGGCGCATCCTGTGGGTTACCAAGCTTTATATCGAGTATTTAGGCCTCAGCAGTTTGGAGATGTGGTCGGACAGGAACACATTACGAAAACGCTGCAAAATGCCCTTTTGCAAAAGAAATTTTCTCATGCATATCTGTTTTCTGGACCGCGGGGAACGGGAAAAACCAGTGCAGCTAAAATATTTGCGAAAGCAGTCAACTGTGAGCACGCCCCTGTAGAAGAACCGTGCAATGAGTGCGCGGCATGCAAGGGGATCACAAATGGCTCTATATCAGATGTGATTGAAATAGATGCGGCGTCGAATAACGGCGTAGACGAAATCCGCGACATCCGTGACAAAGTAAAATTTGCCCCGTCGGCCGTTACTTACAAGGTATATATTATAGATGAGGTGCATATGCTCTCTATCGGCGCATTCAATGCGCTTCTGAAAACGCTGGAAGAACCGCCGGCACATTGCATTTTCATATTAGCTACGACTGAGCCTCATAAGATTCCTTTAACCATTATCTCCAGATGTCAGCGTTTTGACTTCAAACGGATTACATCCAAAGCAATTGTCGGACGAATGAAGACAATCGTCGATGCAGAGCAGCTGAAGGTGGAAGAAGGAGCCCTTGATATCATAGCGAGTGCTGCGGACGGAGGAATGAGGGACGCGCTGAGCCTGCTCGATCAAGCTGTATCATTCAGCGGCGAGGAGCTGTCGGTGGATGACGCTTTGCTCATTACCGGAGCCGTTTCTCAGCACTATATTGGAAAACTGGCATCTGCTCTTCACCGCAAACAGGTTTCCGAGGCATTGGAAACACTGAATGAATTGCTCCAGCAGGGGAAAGATGCGGCCAAACTGATTGAAGATATGATTTTCTATTTCAGGGATATGCTCTTGTACCAGGCCGCTCCCGGTTTAGAAGGAGTCCTGGAGAAGGTGAAGGTCGATGAAACGTTTCGGAATCTGAGCGGTGACATACCGGCCCCCGCTTTATATGAGATGATTGATATCCTGAATAAAAGCCATCAGGAAATGAAGTGGACGAACCACCCAAGAATCTTTTTTGAAGTGGCTGTCGTGAAAATATGCCAGACGGCACAGCAATCCGCCGGAGACATCCCTGAGGTCGGCATGCTGATGAATAAGATCCAGCAGCTTGAGCAGGAAGTAGAAAGGCTGAAAACCTCCGGTGTGAAGGTTCAGATGGAAAGCGCTCCGAAAGAAGCTCCGCGTCCTCAAAAAGGCGGAAAAAGCCATTATAAAGCCCCGGTCGGAAGAATTCATGAGATATTGAAGGAAGCCACAAGACCTGATCTTGAACAGCTTAAAAGCAGCTGGGGCAAGCTGCTGGCACACCTGAAACAGCAGAATAAGGTATCTCATGCGGCTCTTTTGAATGACAGTGAACCGGTGGCCGCTGCTCAAAAGGCATTTGTGCTTAAATTTAAATACGAAATCCATTGTAAAATGGTTGCAGAAGACAATAACGGAGTCCGTACGAATCTTGAACAGATTCTCGAATCAATGCTCGGGAAAAGAATGGATTTGATTGGCGTTCCGGAAGCACAATGGGGTAAAATAAGAGAAGAATTTTTAAATGATCACCAGCAGGAAAGTGAAGGATCAAACGAACCGGCTGAAGAAGATCCGCTGATTGCAGAGGCGAAAAAACTTGTCGGAGCGGATTTAATCGAAATAAAAGACTAATAAGATGAAAGAGAGTGATTGAATATGCGTGGCGGAATGGGAAACATGCAAAAAATGATGAAACAAATGCAAAAAATGCAAAAGGATATGGCGAAGGCTCAGGAGGAACTTGCTGAAAAAGTGCTTGAAGGCACAGCGGGCGGCGGTATGGTGACTGTAAAAGTCAACGGCCAAAAAGAAGTTGTAGACGTTGCCATTAAAGAAGAAGTTGTTGATCCGGAAGATATCGAAATGCTTCAGGACCTGGTTCTTGCTGCGACAAACGACGCCCTCAAAAAAGTGGATGACATGACGAATGAGACAATGGGACAATTTACAAAAGGAATGAACATACCGGGTTTATTCTAGGGGGATAAATAAACATGCAGTATCCTGAACCAATATCAAAGCTGATTGACAGCTTTATGAAATTGCCAGGGATCGGACCGAAAACAGCGGTTCGTCTGGCTTTTTTTGTTCTAGGTATGAAAGAAGACACAGTATTGGATTTTGCTAAGGCGCTTGTCAATGCGAAGCGGAATCTGACATATTGCTCGATTTGCGGACATATTACAGATCAGGACCCTTGTTATATATGTGAGGACACAAGAAGGGATAAGTCTGTTATTTGTGTCGTGCAGGACCCTAAGGATGTGATCGCAATGGAGAAAATGAAGGAATATAACGGCCAGTATCATGTTCTTCACGGCGCGATTTCACCAATGGACGGCATCGGCCCGGAGGATATTAAGATTCCGGAGCTGCTGAAACGTCTTCAGGATGATCAAGTGACAGAAGTTATTCTCGCAACCAACCCTAATATTGAAGGGGAAGCAACAGCGATGTATATATCAAGGCTGTTAAAGCCCTCAGGCATCAAGCTCTCCCGTATTGCCCACGGTCTGCCCGTCGGCGGTGATTTGGAATATGCTGATGAGGTCACTCTTTCAAAAGCTCTTGAAGGAAGACGTGAATTGTAAGGGAGGAAAAGGCAAGGCATGGGTTTTCTTCGCAGAAATACATTAAGAAAAGAGTTTGACGAGAAGCTGATAGAACAGCTCTTTAAACAAAAAGAAGAATGGAACAGACAGAAGAGTCTGGTCGAGAAAAGTCTAGAGCCCTCCGCTGAAGTGTTGTTTGAGCTGAAAGTCGCTGAATCTAAGTACTTTTTTTATTTGAAAGAAGCGAAGCAGCGGAATTTGAAAATGAGCAGATGGAAGTAAGAGGTCTATTCTCCGGAATCTTCTCATAAGCTTGTACTAAACAAGCGAGGGGGAAGATTCATGGAGCCTTTTTTCATTATCGGTTTGATTGTCGGTCTGGTTGCTTTGCTTTTTTTATGGGGAGTATCTTCAAAACCGTTAAGGTGGATTGGTGTGACTGCCATTAAGTTTATTGCCGGCGCGATTCTGTTGGTGGGTGTGAACTTGTTCGGCGGTAGTCTCGGTATTCATATCCCTGTTAACCTGATTACAACGGGCATCAGCGGGATTCTGGGAATTCCCGGCATTGCGGCTTTGATAGTCATTAAACGCTTCATCATTTAATTTGTCGATTATTGTTGACATGTTGGATCATGGGTGGTATTCTAATATACGTCGCTGATGACGAAACGAATTCTTGAAAAAGAAATTTTAAAAAGTTATTGACGATACTGACACTGAGATGTTATAATAATTAAGTCGCTTCAAGAGCGATGGACAAAGTTCTTTGAAAACTAAACAAGACAAAACGTACCTGTTAATTCAAAGTTTTAAATAAATCGCACAGCGATGTGCGTAGTCAGTCAAACTAAGGTCTGCATGATGCAGATCACACAGACGTTACTGCAGGATGCAGTGAACTTAGTCTGTGATCCATTTATCGGAGAGTTTGATCCTGGCTCAGGACGAACGCTGGCGGCGTGCCTAATACATGCAAGTCGAGCGGACAGATG
>NZ_JBSJQC010000009.1:0-10791 GCF_053663355.1 Bacillus sp. JK106
GAGTTCGGTGTTCAGGTGCCGTTACAGGACATCTTCGCCCGGCCGACGGTGGAAGAGCTCGCTTCGGTTATTCAGGAATTGGAAGAGAGCCCGTATGAAGCGATTCAGCCTGCGCAAACACAAGATACCTACCCGGTGTCTTCGGCGCAGAAACGGATGTATGTGCTCCAGCAGCTTGAAGACGGCGGTGTCGGCTACAATATGCCGGCTGTGCTGGAACTGACGGGCCCGCTTGACCGTGTCCGGCTGGAGGAGACGTTCCGGCAGCTTGTGGAGCGGCACGAGTCGCTCAGAACGTCCTTTGAAACGGGGCCTGACGGCGAACCGGTGCAGCGCATCCATGACAGCGTACCGTTTCAGCTCGATGAGGCCGAGTCAGCTGACGCATTCGTCCGGCCGTTTTGTCTGGAGGAAGCGCCGCTCTTCCGTGCGGCTCTCGTGAAAGAATCGGACGAACGCCATCTTTTATTAACGGATATGCATCATATAATTTCTGACGGTGTGTCCGTCAACACCTTGATAAAAGAATTCGGCGAGCTGTACGCAGGCCGTTCGCTTGCGCCGATGCGCCTTCAATATAAAGACTATGCCGTCTGGCAGCGGTCGTTTCAGGAGAAAGAAGGATATCAGAAGCAGGAAGCCTATTGGCTGAAGCGGCTAGAAGGAGAGCTTCCGGTGCTTGAGCTTCCGGCTGACAAGTCCCGTCCGGCGGTCAGAAGCTTTGCGGGCGGCAGCGTATCGTGCACGCTTGACGCTGAAACGGCATCCGGCCTTCACCGCATCGCCCGGGATCACGGCTCCACTTTGTATATGGTGCTTCTCGCCGCGTACAATACGTTACTCGCGCGGTTGAGCGGGCAGGAAGACATCATCGTCGGCTCGCCGATTGCCGGGCGTCCGCACAAAGACCTTGAACCGATTCTGGGGATGTTCGTCAATACACTCGCCATCAGAACGGAGCCGAAGGGGGACAAACCGTTTACCGATTATTTGGCGGAAGTCCGCCAGGCGGCGCTTGAAGCGTATGAACATCAGGACTACCCGTTTGAAGAGCTGGTGGAACGGCTCGGCGTGCAGCGGGACACAAGCCGTAATCCGCTGTTTGACGTGATGTTTGTGCTCCAAAATATGGAGCGTGAATCCCTGAATTTAAATGAGCTGCATTTGACTCAAGCTGCGGATACAGGTCATAAAACCGCAAAGTTTGATGCCACGCTTTACGCGGCGGAAGGGTCTGACGGTTCCATCAGCTTTGATTTTGAATTCAATACAGATATCTATCAAAAACAGACAATCGAAAAATGGCTTTCTTACTTTACCCGAATTCTTACAAAAGTAATTGAAGACCAAACAATACCGCTTGGTGACATTCACGTACTGGATGATGCTGAAACAAATCGCGTCATTTATCAGTTTAATCAGACGAAAAGCGATTACCCAAGACACGAAACCATCAGCCGTTTATTTGAGCGTCAGGCTGAAGAAACCCCCGATGCCCGGGCAGTTGTATATGATGGACAAATCTTGACATACCGTGAGCTGAACGAACGGGCTAACAGAATAGCGGCGGCTCTCCGATCAAATGGCGTCGGTCCGGAAAGTGTTGTCGCCTTATTAACCGGCCGCACAACAGAGCTTGCTTCCGGAATCCTCGGAATATTAAAAGCGGGAGGCGCCTACTTGCCTATCGGTGACGATGTGCCTCGGGAACGGGCTGAGTGGATGCTTAAAGACTGTAAAGCTGATATTCTTCTCCAATCTGATAAACTTGACGGTCTGCCGCTTTCAGGAAAACGTTTATTCATAGAGGATATTCAAACAAAGGCCGGCTTGAGTTCGGAAAATTCCGAAACGCTCGGCGGACCTGAATCATTGGCCTACATGATTTATACGTCCGGGTCAACAGGTGCGCCAAAAGGCGTCATGATTGAACAGCGAAGCGTGATCCGCCTTGTGAAAAACAGCAATTATATTGATTTTACGCCGGAAGACAGACTGTTGTTTACTTCATCATTAGGATTTGATGTAACGACATTTGAAATATTCGGCCCGCTTTTAAACGGCGCTTCTTTATATGTAAGTGACCAGGAAACCTATCTCGACTCTGATGTTCTGGACACATTTATACAGCAAAACGGCATTACGACACTGTGGCTGACATCGTCTTTGTTCAATCATCTATCAGAACAAAATGAATACGTGTTTTCAGGATTGTCCCGATTGATTATCGGCGGGGAAGCACTGTCCCCGAGCCATGTAAACCGGGTTCGGAATGCGCTGCCGCATCTCTCAGTATGGAATGGATACGGACCGACTGAAAACACGACGTTCTCGACTTGCTTTTTGATTGAACAATCATACGATCATTCAATCCCGATCGGCCGCCCTGTCGGAAATTCAACCGCATATATCATAAACAGCAGGGGAACACCGCAGCCGATAGGCGTCATCGGCGAATTATGCACAGGCGGAGACGGTGTGGCAAGAGGATATTTCGGCCGCCCTGAGCTGACGGAAGAAAAATTTGTCCCTAATCCTTTTGTTCCCGGAGAACGGATGTACCGCACCGGAGATTTAGCCCGCTGGCTGCCGGACGGAACGATTGAATATGCCGGACGGATGGATGATCAAGTGAAAATCCGCGGTTATCGGGTCGAGCTGGGAGAGATTGAAGCCGCACTGAGGAGCCTGGACGGCGTGAAAGAAGCTGCCGTGTCAGTCAGAACCGGGCAGTCCGGCAATAAAGAACTGATCGCATATATGAGTCTGCAGGCGGACATGGATACAGAAAAAGTGCGTTCTTCACTTTCTAAGCAACTGCCGAATTACATGGTTCCGGCCTATATGATGGAACTTGAGAAGCTGCCGCTTACGCCGAACGGTAAATTGGATCGGAAAAATCTGCCCGAACCGGAGCTTGCGCTTCAAACCGCGTACACAGCTCCCCGCAATGAGCTTGAAGAACAGCTTTCCGTGATCTGGCAGGAAGTGCTCGGCACAAAACAAGTCGGGATTGAGGATTCATTTTTTGAGTTGGGCGGCGATTCAATCAAAGCGCTGCAAGTTGCCGCACGGCTCGGACGCTACGGGTGGAAAATGACGGCAAGTGACTTATTCCGGCATCCGTCCATTAAGGAACTCGCGCCTCTTATCCGGAAAGCGGAAAGAGTCATCGATCAGCGGCCGGTGGAAGGAGACATACCTTGGACACCCGTTCAGCACTGGTTTTTATCACAGCGGATGGAAAACAGAAATCATTTCAATCAGTCCGTCATGATGTTCAGCTCTGACGCATTGCATAAACAGCCGCTCAAACAAGCTTTGGAGCATCTTGTCATTCATCATGATGCACTCCGGATCACCGTCAGTGCAGAAAACGAAAGTATCAGACAAATCAATCACGGTATTCAAAAAGAAGAACTGTACAGCTTGGACATTTGGGATCTGTCTGAGACAGATACTTGGGAAAGAGAAATAGAAGATGAAGTGGCTGCGCTCCAACAGCGGATGGATATTGAAAAAGGGCCGTTATTAAAAGCCGGATGGTTCAAAACCCGGTCAGGGGATTATTTATTCATCACCGTACATCACCTGGCGGTTGACGGAGTGTCATGGCGTATTCTGCTGGAGGATTTATCTGCCGCTTACACTCATGCCGTAAAAGGTCAGCCGGTCCAGCTTCCGCCAAAGACCGATTCGTTTAAGCAATACGCCGTAAGGCTTTCAGAATACGCAAAAAGCAGCAAGCTGATGCGTGAAGAAGAATATTGGCGTTTTATTGAAGAGGAAACAGCCGCCGAACTTCCTTATGAAAAACCGCAGCATCAGACGGGAGCCGACAGCATTCGGCAAACGGTAAGCTTTACGCTTACAGAAGAAGAAACGTCCGTTTTGCTTCAGCAGGTCAACCGGGCCTACCATACCGATACGCAAGATATTCTTCTGACTGCCGCAGCTTTGGCTTTACGGGACTGGACAGGGGGCGGCAGACTGCGCATCGCGATGGAAGGGCACGGGAGAGAGCACATCATGCCGGAGCTCGACATCAGCCGCACCGTAGGCTGGTTTACCTCCATGTACCCGGTGCTCATTGACTTGAACACAGCAGGCGCTGAGCTTGGAACGGCTGTAAAAACGGTCAAAGACACACTCGGAAGAATACCGGATAAAGGAATAGGCTACGGCATTTTAAAATACATGACACCGCCTGAACAAAAAACAATCCGCTTCAGACAAGCCCCTGAAATCAGCTTTAACTATTTAGGGCAATTCAATGATACAGAAGATCAGCACACATTCAGTTTATCCGGTCTTGCGAGCGGGCACGACATCACGCCGACATGGCAGCGGGAACAAGCGGTGGAAATGAGCGCGATGGCTGCACAACATAAACTGCACTTCAGTTTGAGCTATCCGCCGAGCCGCTTCCGCAAAGAAACGATGGAACAGCTGCTGCAAACTTTACAGCAATATTTGCGTGATATTATGGCGCACTGCACAGGCAAAGAGGAAGCAGAAAAAACCGTTAGTGATTTTAGCAGCAAAACGTTAACATCTGATGATTTGGACAGCATAGCGAGTTTTGTCGAGGAACTGTAGAAAAAGGCGACGGGGAGATTATAACATGACAAAAAAGAATGCAATTCAGGATATTTATCCGCTGTCTTATATGCAGGAAGGAATGCTTTTTCATTCCCTCCTGCAAAAGGAATCACAAGCTTACGCCGAGCAGGCCTCTTTTTCAATAACAGGGAAGGTTGACACCCGCGTGTTTGAAGAGAGCGTTCATGCCCTTTTCGAAAGACATGATATTTTCAGAACGATCTTTATCAGCCAGAACGTGTCAGTGCCGCAGCAGGTCGTATTAAAAGAGCGGAACGTCAGCATCATTGAGGAAAATCTCACCAATTTAAACAAGGCTGATCAAATCAAGCATATTGAAGAAGCCAAACGAAGAGACCGAAAGAAAGGATTTCACCTGCAAAAAGACATGCTGATGCGGGTGACGCTGCTTCAAACCGGTGAATGTGAATATACGTGCATATGGAGTTTTCATCACATTATTATGGATGGCTGGTGTCTCGGAATCGTGCTGAAAGAGTTCTTCCAGATATACGCCTCGCGGCTCCGCCGGACACCGTTAACGCTTGAGCCCGCTGTGCCGTACGGGACCTACATCAAGTGGCTGATGGAGCAAGATAAAGAAAAAGCCGCTTCGTATTGGGAGCGATACCTTGAAGGCTTTGAGCAGCAGACTGTTCTGCCGAAGCAGAAAAAAGCCGGCGAAAGCAGCCAAGAGGAAGTGACGTTTTCCTTTTCAAAAGAGGACACGGCTAAGCTGAAAGATCTGGCCGTGAAAGAAGAGGTCACGCTGAGCACCATTTTCCACACGCTCTGGGGCATTTTGCTTCAGGCGTATAACCAGACAGAAGATGCGGTTTTTGGTTCTGTTATTTCCGGAAGGCCGTCTGAAATCGAAGGCATCGAGCGAATGATCGGTCTGTTCATTAATACCGTGCCTGTCCGGATCAGCGGGGCGGACATCCCGTTTCAAAAGCTGATCAAAAACGTGCAAAAGGACGCTTTGAAAGGACAGGCATACAGCTATCATCCGCTTTATGATATACAGGCGAATTCACAGGTAAAACAAGGCTTAATTGACCATATTCTCGTCTTTGAGAATTATCCGGTTGAACAGGAGCTTGATGTACTGAACAGCAAGGGGGACACGAAAGACCTTTTTCACATCCATGATTTCAGCATGGAAGACGAAACCAATTACAGTTTTTATCTTATGGTGGCGCCGGGTGACGAGATTCATTTGAAAATGAGATACGATTCAAGCGTGTATGACCGCCAATTTATCGAAAATATCAAAGGTCATTTGACACATATCGTTTCCCAGATTCTCGACAAACCTGATATCACGCCGGATAAGCTTGTAATCATCACTCCTGAGGAAAAAGAGCAGCTGCTTGCTCCGATTTCTGAAGAAACTGAAAAGCCTGAGTATGACACGATTCATGCGATGTTTGAACGGCAGGCCGCACAAACGCCGGATCAAATCGCGATCCGGTATGAAGGCGGGTCAGTGACGTACAAAGAGCTGAATGAATCGGCTAATAAGCTGGCCCGTCTGCTGCAAAAACGCGGATTAAAGCGGGAGGAGCCGGTAGGCGTCATGCTCGGCCGTTCCCCTTCTTTAGCGGCGGCCGTTCTCGGTATTTTAAAAGCAGGCGGCGCCTTTGTCCCGATAGATCCCGGCAGTCCAAAGGAGCGTATCCGATATGTTATTGAAAACAGCGGCTGCATCCATGTTGTAACAGAGCGGCATCAGTCACTCCCCGCGGGACAAACGCTGCAGGTTACATATATAGAAGAGGCCGGGACGGAAGCGGACGGAAGCAATGTGCAATCCATTAATACGGCGGACGACCTCCTTTATATGATTTATACATCCGGTACGACAGGGAAACCGAAGGGCGTGCTGCTCGAACATAAAAATATGGCCAACCTTCTTTCTGACCAATTGACGAACACAGACATTGATTTTTGCACAAATGTGCTGCAGTACGCATCTTTGGCGTTTGACGTCTGCTATCAGGAGTTATTTTCAGTACTCTTAAGCGGCGGCACCCTTTGTATCGTGCCCGAATCAATCAAACGGGATGTTTCTCAGCTGTATTCGTTTATCGATCAGCACAAAACAGAGGTGGTGTTTTTCCCGACTGCGTTTGTCAAGATGCTTTTCAATGAAGAAGGTTATGCACAGTCTTTTCCCCGCTGTGTGAAGCATGTCATTACGGCCGGGGAGCAGCTGACTATCTCACGTTTGTTCAGGCAGACGCTCCGTTTACACGGTATGCATTTGCATAATCATTACGGCCCGTCAGAAACCCATGTGGTTTCAACGTATACGATTTCTCCGGGAGATGACATACCTGAACATCCGCCGATCGGGAAACCGATCCATCATAACAAAATGTATATTCTCAGCAAAAACAGACAGCTTCAGCCTCTCGGAATTGCGGGAGAATTGTATATTTCCGGAGCGAATACAGGAAGAGGCTATGTGAACAATCCGGCGCTGACCGAAGAGAAATTTTTGCCGGATCCGTTCAGAACGGGCGCCGTCATGTACCGGACCGGAGATTTGGCAAGACTGCGTGCGGACGGCCAAATTGAATACATCGGCCGGACAGATGATCAAGTGAAGATCAGAGGGTACCGGATTGAACCAAAGGAAATTGAAACCGTCCTGGCAAATCATCATGCCGTGAAAGAAGCTGCCGTGCTGATTCAAACGAATGAGTCGGGCGAAAATGAATTATGCGCCTACTGCAGCGTCTCACAAGCGACTGATCCTTCTCAGCTGCGAAGTGATTTGGCCAAGGAGCTGCCTGATTATATGATTCCGGTCAAATGGGCTTTCGTTGACTCGATTCCGCTCACTGGAAACGGCAAAGTCGATCAGCGGGCCCTTCCGGAAGCTTCGGCGTACGCAGCGGGCCGTCGATATACAGCTCCACGGAATGTGACCGAGCTGAAGCTTACCCGCATATGGGAAGAAGTGCTTCAAACCGGCCCGATCGGCGTTCACGATCACTTTTTCGAGCTTGGCGGCCATTCATTAAAGGCGACGGCACTCGTTGCAAAAATAGCTAAAGAGTGCAGCGTGCAAATCCCGCTGAGTGATGTCTTCAGCTATCCGACTGTAGAAGAACTCGCCAAAATCATCGGTGAAGCAGAAGAGAATCCGTTCGCATCCATAGAAAAGACAGAAACAAAAGAAACTTATCCTGTCTCATCCGCTCAAAAACGGATGTATGTCCTTCACCAGCTTGAAAATGGCGGTGTCAGCTATAACATTCCAGCCGTTTTAGAGGTGAAGGGGCCGTTTGACCGAGACAGGATGGAAGCCGTGTTCAAGGAGCTGATCCGGCGGCATGAACCGCTCAGAACGTCCTTTGAAGAAAAAAACGGCCGGCCTGTGCAGAGAATTCATGACGAAGTGCCGTTTGCATTTACAAAAGAACAATCAGCCGAATCGTTTATCCGGCCGTTCGATCTCGGCAAAGCGCCCCTTTTCCGGGCGGGATTTGTCCAAATAGAAAAAGACCGGCAACTGCTTTTAGCTGACATGCATCATATTATTTCAGACGGCGTATCCGTCAATCTTTTGATACGTGAATTCAGTGAGCTGTATGCTGAGAGAAGTCTGCCGCCGTTACGGATTCAATACAAAGATTATGCCGTCTGGCAGCAATCATTTAAGGCGGGCGCCGCATATCGGAAACAAGAGGAATACTGGCTGAACCGGCTTGCCGGGGAGATTCCCGTGCTTGAATTGCCGGCTGATAAGCCGCGTCCCCCGGTGCGGAGCTTTTCCGGTGACCGGGTGTCATTTGTCATCAGCGAAAAACATACAGCACAGTTGAAAAAGCTGGCGAAAGAAAACAAATGCACACTTTATATGACGCTGCTCGGTGTGTACACGGTTCTGTTAGCCCGTTTAAGCGGACAGGAAGATATGATTGTCGGGTCTCCGATTGCAGGAAGGCCTCATGCCGACCTTGACGCCGTTCTGGGCATGTTTGTCAATACGCTCGCTTTCAGGACGCGTCCCGACGGAAGCATGACGTTCAAAGAATATTTAAAGGAAATTCGCCAAACAGCGCTTGAGGCTTACGAACATCAGGATTACCCGTTAGAAGAGCTCGTCGATAAGCTCGGTGTGCCGCGGGACATGTCCCGAAATCCGCTGTTTGACACAACATTTGCGCTGCAAAATATGGAACAGCAGAAGCTTAGGGCAGCCGGACTTGAACTGCAGCCGGCAGACGTCAGCCTGCCGATTTCTAAATTTGACTTATCGCTGTACATCTCCGAAAACGCCGGTGAATTGTACTGCCAGTTTGAATACAGCACCGATTTGTTTGAGAGAAAAACGATTCAAAAATGGGCGGAATTTTTCACGACACTTGCCGAAAACGCCGCAGCTGATCCGAGTTTGGAATTAGACGATATTTCTGTTTTGTCAGAAAAAGAAGAAGTGTCTCTGCTTCAAAATTTCAGCCCCTTGCAGAAAACGGCGTTTCCGCTTCATCAGCCTCTTCATGATCTGCTGGAACAACAGGCGGAAAAAACGCCGGACCGTCCGGCGATTTTAACTGATGACATTTCGATTACGTATCAGGAGCTGAACGAAAGAGCGAATGAGCTTGCGCACCGGCTGATCAAGCGGGGAATAAGGCTGGAGGATAAAACTGCCATTATGGGCCGGCGTTCTCCTGACATGCTGATCGGCATTTACGCTGTCTTAAAAGCAGGCGGTGCATATCTGCCGATTGATCCGGATTATCCGGAAGAGCGGATTCGCTTTTTACTGAAAGACAGCGGCGTGAAATTCTTACTGGCAGAACCAGAACTTTTCGCACCAGATCTTTTTGAGGGAGAAACGATCTCTCTGAAAAGCGGGCAAACAGGAAACCCGGAAGCTGCGGCCAACCCCAATGTTCCGGTAAAACCTGATTCATTGGCTTATATCATCTATACATCCGGTTCTACGGGACGCCCAAAAGGCGTGCAGGTTGAACATCAGTCAGCCGTAAACTTTTTATACTCGCTGCAAACGCGTTATGGATTAAAGGATTCCGACACCATTCTGCATAAAACATCATACTCTTTCGATGCTTCGATTTGGGAGCTGTTTTGGTGGCCGATCGCGGGAGCTTCTGTTTTTCTCCTTCCGCAAGGCGGCGAGAAAGACCCTGAAATGATACTGAACGCATTAGAGAAAAACCGCATAACGGCAGCTCATTTTGTGCCATCTATGCTTCATGCTTTCTTGGAATATATAAATTCCAGAAAACAGCCGATCAAAAAGACCTGCTTGAAAAGGGTTTTTGCCGGCGGCGAACAATTGGGCCCACACTTGGTTTCCCGTTTTTATGACCTTCTGCCGGGAACGGAATTGACAAATTCCTACGGTCCGACGGAAGCGACGGTAGAAGCGGCGTACTTTGATTTGCCGCAAGGAAAGGAATTTCACAATGTTCCGATCGGCATTTCCGGACATAACATGCGGCTGTATATTTTAAATCAAAAGAGACAGCTTCTGCCGCCGGGCTGTATCGGAGAGCTGTATATCGCGGGGACAGGAGTGGCCCGGGGCTACCTGAACCGGCCTGAGCTGACGGAGGAGCGCTTTCTCGATGATCCGTTTTACCCGGGAGAACGCATGTATCAGACGGGCGATATCGCACGCTGGACAGAAGACGGCCTTGTTGAATGGCTCGGGCGTTCAGACGGACAAGTGAAAGTCCGCGGCTACCGGATTGAACCGGGGGAGATCGAAGCGGCGATCCGGCGCATCGACGGCATTCGTGAGGCGGCAGTCACCGCCCGGACCGAACACGGCGAAACCGCACTTTACGCCTATATTGAAGGACGAAAAAGCGATGACGTGCGGGCGGAGCTCGCGGCACGCCTTCCGGCCTACATGATGCCGGCTCAGTTTATAGAGATGAGCGAATGGCCGGTCACGCCGAGCGGAAAACTTGACCGCCGCGCGCTGCCGGCTCCCGGCGGATCGGCAGACAGACGGGCGTACACAGCCCCGCGGAACGTCACGGAAATGAAGCTTTGCGCTCTTTGGGAAGAGGTGCTGAAAAACGGACCCGTCGGCATCCGGGATCACTTTTTTGAGCGGGGCGGCCATTCGTTAAAAGCGACGGCTCTCGTCTCCCGCATCGCCAAAGAGTTCGGTGTTCAGGTGCCGTTACAGGACAT
>NZ_JBSJQC010000010.1:0-1637 GCF_053663355.1 Bacillus sp. JK106
TATCTAGTTTTGAGAGAACACTCTCAATGGTTTGGTGGCGATAGCGAAGAGGTCACACCCGTTCCCATGCCGAACACGGAAGTTAAGCTCTTCAGCGCCGATGGTAGTCGGGGGTTTCCCCCTGTGAGAGTAGGACGCCGCCAAGCTTTTTATTTTATCTACCATGTTTTTGTTTATGAAGCTTATAATATTCCGCAGTAGCTCAGTGGTAGAGCTATCGGCTGTTAACCGATCGGTCGTAGGTTCGAGTCCTACCTGCGGAGCCATTGCTTCCATAGCTCAGCAGGTAGAGCACTTCCATGGTAAGGAAGAGGTCAGCGGTTCGAGCCCGCTTGGAAGCTTATCTAAATACGTTGATCTGAAGCAGTTTCCGAATGTTATGGAACTGTTATTTTTTGTTTAGTTCAGTAAAAATCTGTTGCTGATTGTACCAGTTAAGGTATAGGTATTTAGCGCGTCTTCTGATGAAGCCTTTCTTCAATGATGCAAAAGAGATTAACATAATTAATTGTTAAACGGTATTGACTTTTATCAAAACCTTGATATAATTACTTTTGTCATAATGAACAGTATAAATAACAATACGGTTTACCGCCATCTGAGGCTGTATTCTGGCCATGCATTACATTTTTACTTGCGGAAGTAGTTCAGTGGTAGAACACCACCTTGCCAAGGTGGGGGTCGCGGGTTCGAATCCCGTCTTCCGCTCCATTTTATCCCAACGGGATATTGTGAAATTAATTGCGCCCGTAGCTCAATTGGATAGAGCGTTTGACTACGGATCAAAAGGTTAGGGGTTCGACTCCTCTCGGGCGCGCCATAATATTTTAAAAAATCGGGAAGTAGCTCAGCTTGGTAGAGCACATGGTTTGGGACCATGGGGTCGCAGGTTCGAATCCTGTCTTCCCGACCATTCTCAAGCTTTAAAGATAATATACTGGTTTTCTTTTTTTCTCTTTTTTAAAAAAATGCTTGATTTATAGAGAAGCACCGTGGTATATTATTAAACGTCGCTGATGGACAGCAGACAACAACAAAAAGCTTCGGAAACAACTTAAAAAAGTTGTTGACATAAAAGAAGCTGGGTGGTAAGATAATAAAGTTGCTTCAACAAGCGGTAATGATCTTTGAAAACTAAACAAGACAAAACGTACCTGTTAATTCAAAGTTTTAAATAAATCGCACAGCGATGTGCGTAGTCAGTCAAACTACTTTATCGGAGAGTTTGATCCTGGCTCAGGACGAACGCTGGCGGCGTGCCTAATACATGCAAGTCGAGCGGACAGATGGGAGCTTGCTCCCTGATGTTAGCGGCGGACGGGTGAGTAACACGTGGGTAACCTGCCTGTAAGACTGGGATAACTCCGGGAAACCGGGGCTAATACCGGATGGTTGTTTGAACCGCATGGTTCAGACATAAAAGGTGGCTTCGGCTATCACTTACAGATGGACCCGCGGCGCATTAGCTAGTTGGTGAGGTAACGGCTCACCAAGGCGACGATGCGTAGCCGACCTGAGAGGGTGATCGGCCACACTGGGACTGAGACACGGCCCAGACTCCTACGGGAGGCAGCAGTAGGGAATCTTCCGCAATGGACGAAAGTCTGACGGAGCAACGCCGCGTGAGTGATGAAGGT
>NZ_JBSJQC010000011.1:0-1186 GCF_053663355.1 Bacillus sp. JK106
CACGCCGCCAGCGTTCGTCCTGAGCCAGGATCAAACTCTCCGATAAAGTAGTTTGACTGACTACGCACATCGCTGTGCGATTTATTTAAAACTTTGAATTAACAGGTACGTTTTGTCTTGTTTAGTTTTCAAAGATCATTTTGTTCACTTTCTCAAGCAACTTTTTAAGTATATAATAAGTTTCTCTTAAAGTCAACATGTTTTTTATAAATGGTGGAGCCTAGCGGGATCGAACCGCTGACCTCCTGCGTGCAAAGCAGGCGCTCTCCCAGCTGAGCTAAGGCCCCGAAGTGGTCGGGAAGACAGGATTCGAACCTGCGACCCCATGGTCCCAAACCATGTGCTCTACCAAGCTGAGCTACTTCCCGATTTTTAAAAATATTATGGCGCGCCCGAGAGGAGTCGAACCCCTAACCTTTTGATCCGTAGTCAAACGCTCTATCCAATTGAGCTACGGGCGCATAATAATGAATGCCGAGGGCCGGACTTGAACCGGCACGGTAGTCACCTACCGCAGGATTTTAAGTCCTGTGTGTCTGCCAATTCCACCACCCCGGCGTGGATGGTATAGTTGGAGCGGAAGACGGGATTCGAACCCGCGACCCCCACCTTGGCAAGGTGGTGTTCTACCACTGAACTACTTCCGCATACAGGATAACTATCCTGTATAATGCGGGTGAAGGGACTTGAACCCCCACGTCATAAGACACTAGATCCTAAGTCTAGCGCGTCTGCCAATTCCGCCACACCCGCGTAACATGGTGAGCCATGAAGGACTCGAACCTTCGACCCTCTGATTAAAAGTCAGATGCTCTACCAACTGAGCTAATGGCTCTTTTTAAAAGACTTGTGTTATTGTCTTGTCCAAAAATGGTGCCGGCCAGAGGACTTGAACCCCCAACCTACTGATTACAAGTCAGTTGCTCTACCAATTGAGCTAGGCCGGCAAATATGGTGGAGGATGACGGGCTCGAACCGCCGACCCTCTGCTTGTAAGGCAGATGCTCTCCCAGCTGAGCTAATCCTCCGTATATTACACTTGCGTGTAATAGCTTGGCGGCGTCCTACTCTCACAGGGGGAAACCCCCGACTACCATCGGCGCTGAAGAGCTTAACTTCCGTGTTCGGCATGGGAACGGGTGTGACCTCTTCGCTATCGCCACCAAACCATTGAGAGTGTTCTCTC
>NZ_JBSJQC010000013.1:0-526 GCF_053663355.1 Bacillus sp. JK106
CCGACGGAATTTCACGTGTTCCGCCGTACTCAGGATCCACTCAGGAGAGAACGAAGTTTTGACTACAGGGCTGTTACCTCCTATGGCGGGCCTTTCCAGACCTCTTCATCTACCTCGTTCCTTTGTAACTCCGTACAGAGTGTCCTACAACCCCAAGAGGCAAGCCTCTTGGTTTGGGCTGGTCCCGTTTCGCTCGCCGCTACTCAGGGAATCGCATTTGCTTTCTCTTCCTCCGGGTACTTAGATGTTTCAGTTCCCCGGGTCTGCCTTCTCATATCCTATGTATTCAGATATGGATACCACTCCATTACGAGTGGTGGGTTTCCCCATTCGGAAATCTCCGGATCAAAGCTTGCTTACAGCTCCCCGAAGCATATCGGTGTTCGTCCCGTCCTTCATCGGCTCCTAGTGCCAAGGCATCCACCGTGCGCCCTTTCTAACTTAACCGTTAAAAAGAATCACTACGTGATATCTTGCATTACTAATTGAATGTGAATTACTTCTGTTATCTAGTTTTCAAAGAACA